>JBKBPL010000020.1:0-81209 GCA_046293075.1 Hyphomicrobiaceae bacterium
GAGTTCGAATCTCGCCGCTCCGACCAATTTAACCTGACACAACCGCCACTTGCTGAAGCCGCAACGCCACCTGCGTTGCCCTTCTTGCGCCGGCCCGCGCCGGCGCTCCGAGCCTACTTCAGCGTTATGGCCAGCCCGCTCAGATCGGCATTCGCCATGAGCCCGACCTGGTGCCCGGACAGCTCCAGCACGGCGCCTTTCTGATTGGTGAGGATGATCGCCCGGGCGCCGTGGCCCACGGCGAGCCCCGCACCAGCCGCGCCATAGACGCCGGCGACATCCGACGGCCGCCGGATGTTGCTCACGCGGCCGCGCAGTACGGTCTTCGAGCCGCCGAACACGAGACCGTAATCGATGCCGCCGACGGAGAGCGGGTAGCTCCGGCCGCGGAAGTAGAGCGTGCCGCTGCCGCCGGACCCGCCAATGATCCAGCCGGCCTTGTAGATCGTGAGCGTCACCGAGCCGCTATCGGCATGGCTCGGGCGCGACATCCCGACGATGGCGACCAGCGCGATCAGCGCCGCGCGAAGGACCGACGAAATGCTCATGGCGCACCTTTCCCGGATGGTTTCAGAGGCGACGTTACGCAGCAGAACGAATCGCACGCTCAGACATCTAACGGCTCGTTTGGGGAGACAAGATGTTCGCGGCGCGCGTGCGACATTTCGGTGTGGATTGGCCTGATGGCGGCGCAGCCAGAAGGCCATGCGCCGCCTATTGCGCGCGTTGACTGAAATATCTGATAGTGAAGATGCGCATCCGCCGGTGGCCGGGGCCACGCCAAACGGTGGACGCCCACGCGCGATTTCGTGCTGCTCCGCGGCACGGCGCGATCAACAAAAAGCCATCTGGGAGGTTAGCAGGATGCTCCGCAAGACGACGATGCTGGCTGCAGGGCTCGCGGCCCTGCTGACTGGCCACGCTTACGCACAGACACTCGACCTCAAGATCGGCACCACGAGCCCGCCGGGCAATATGCAGTTCACGTCGGCGGACGAGTTCGCCAAGCGCGCAACGTCCTACTCGGGCGGCAAGGCCAAGGTGGAGCTTTTCGGATCGAGCCAGCTCGGCAACGACCAGGAGATGCTGCAGAAACTGAAGCTCGGCACCCTCGACATGTCGCAGCCCTCCACGATCATGTCGACCGTCGTCCCGGAGTTCGGTCTGTTCGACCTGCCCTATCTCGTCAAGGATCGGGCACACATGACCTGCATCGCCGACAAGATTGTCTGGCCGAAGCTTGCGCCGAAGCTCGAGCCGCTCGGCTACAAGCTGATCGGCGTGTGGGAGAATGGCTTCCGCCAGATCACGAACTCCAAACGGCCGATTGTGAAGCCGGAGGATCTGAAGGGGATCAAGCTCAGGACGCCGCGTGGCACTTGGCGCATCAAGATGTTCGAAACCTACGGCGCATCACCTTCACCCATGGCGTTCTCCGAGGTTTTCGTGGCCTTGCAGACAGGTGTCATGGACGGTCAGGAGAACCCGTACTCGAACATCGATGCGGGGAAGTTCCAGGAGGTGCAGAGGTATCTTTCCGAGACCAATCACGTGTACACGCCGAGCTTCCCCACCGCGAGCCTCAGGCGTTTCAATTCCTGGCCCAAGGAGGTACAGGATGCCATCATGAAGGCGGCAAGGGAGGTCCAGCCCTGGACCTACGCGGAGGCGGGGAAGCTTGATGAGGCAACGAAGAAAAAGCTCCTCGATGCCGGCATGCAGTTCAACGTCGCGGACCGAGATGCCTTCGTGGCGGCGAGCAAGCCCGTCTACGAGCTCTTCGCAAGCCAGGTGCCGGGCGGCAAGGAGCTGATCGAGCAAGCACTGAGCCTCGCCAAGGGATGCTGAGCCCACAGCGGACACGCGCCAGCAAGCGAGCCGCGCGTCCGCTTTCTTGGCGCTGATGGTGTATTCAAGCAGCGCCCCCCGCTTCCCGTCCCACAGAGCGGAGACCCCTCGCGATGATCAGACTGCGCACGTGCCTCGAGCGCGCGTTGGAAGTCGTGTCGATTGGGCTCATGGCCGTTCTGGCGCTGTTGGTGATCGTGGCAGTCGTCCTGCGCGCTGCCAACGCGCCTTTGACCTGGTACGACGAGGTCGCGGGGGTCCTGCTCGCCTGGATCACGTACTATGGCGCCGCGCTTGCTGCCCTGAAGCGGGCGCATCTCGGCTTCCCCAATCTCGTCTCGGCTCTCCCTCCCGCCATCCGCTTGCCGATCACGCTCCTCGCTTCCCTGATCGTCGTGGCCTTCTTCCTGGTCGCCGCCTGGTACGGATTTCGGGTCATCGCTCTCCTCCAGGGAGACTATCTGACGAGCCTGCGCTGGGTGCCCATCTCATTCACCCAGTCAGTCGTGCCAATCGGCGCCGTCCTGTTCGTGCTCGCCGAGCTCCTGGTTCTGCCGGAGCGGCTGCGTGAGGCGGCCACCGGCGCTGTGCCATTCGAGCAGCACGTGCCTGATGCCACAGACGAAGGCAAGGAGCGCGCGGCACAATGACGACACTTCTGATGCTGCTCGGGCTGCTGGCGCTCATCGCCATCAACGTGCCGATCGCGGTGGCGCTTGGCGTGGTGGCGCTCGTCGCGATCGTCCTTGCGGGCGGCTCCGATGCCTTGCTCGGCAGCATGATCACGTTCTACGGCGGGGCAACCGGATTTCCGCTGATCGCCATTCCGCTGTTCGTGCTCGCCGGCGCGATCATGAATACGTCGGGCATCTCGCGGCGCCTCATAGCGTTCGCTTCGGCGCTCATCGGCTTCATCCGCGGTGGTCTGGCGATGGTCAATGTCGCCGCTTCGCTCTTCTTTGCCGAGATCTCGGGATCGGCTGTGGCCGACGTCGCCGCCTTGGGGTCGATACTGATCCCCTCGATGAAGAAGAAGGGCTACACACCCGAGTTCACGGCTGCAGTGACCTCATCCTCGGCGTCTCTGGCGATCATAATTCCACCCTCAATCCCGATGATTCTCTATGCGGCACTCGCAGACACGTCGGTTGTGCAGCTCTTCGTCGCCGGCATCGTGCCGGGCCTCATCGGTGGCGCGCTGATGATGGGGCTCTGCTATTGGTTCGCCGTGCGGCTCAATTTCCCTGCCGAGGAAGTATTTCAGCTCCGTCGCCTTTGGGTGACATTCAAGGACGCCGCTTGGGCGCTCACGCTGCCAGTGATCATTCTTGGCGGTATCTTTGGCGGTCTTGTTTCGCCGACCGAGGCGGCTGGTCTGGCCGTTCTCACGGCCTTGTTCATCGGTGCGTTCGTTTATCGCGAGCTGGATCTGCGGCTTCTACGCTCGGCTATGATCGAGGGGGCGGTGCAGACGGCGGTCGTGATGCTGCTCGTGGCCACGTCCGCCATGCTCGGCGCCTACCTGACGGAAGCGCGTCTGCCGCAACAGCTCGCTGCGTGGATTGCCGGGATCACCAACGAAAAGGTCCTAATCCTGGCCATGCTGAACCTGCTGTTCTTCGTGCTAGGCTTTTTTCTGCACGGGGCCGCGGCCATCATCCTGGTCGTGCCGGTTGTTCTGCCGATCGTGAAGCAGGCCGGCATCGATCTCGTCCATTTTGGTCTCATCGTAACGCTCAATCTCGCCATCGGCCAGCAGACGCCACCGGTGGCCAGCGTTTTGATCACCGCCTGTTCGATCGCCAGGGCAGATGTGTGGGCGGTCACGCGGGTGAACGTCTACTTCGTGGCCGTCTTGATCGCAGTTCTGCTGCTGGTGACTTACGTTCCATCAGCTGTGCTCTGGCCTGTGGAGCTGTTCTTCAGGTAAAGGGAGCGAGAAACCATGCGGCTGACAGCGGCTTCAAAAGACGGTGCTCTGCAGGTTAGGATTGCAAGCGTTTCTCGGCTGTGCCCGGATTGTTGGCTTGCATTGGGAGAGTGACCATTGAGATCTGCTCGCCGGCTTGTTCTGGCCATTGGCGCGGCCGCCTTGCTTTCACTGCCGGGCGCGGGCTCCGCTGCGGCACAGACCCCCTCGCTCACCGAAAAGCTCAACGCCTACATCGGGTGCATCAACCGTCTTTCTGAGCGGTCATACGCCTCGCGTCAGCGCTACTTCAGCTGGGTCGGCAAGAACGGGCCGACCGGCAAGGAGCGGATCATCTACGGCCTCTACACCATCTACGACACGTCCGGTTGCAAGAGGAATGTCGAAAAGGCGAATGCCCTCGAGCCGCGCGACGCCGAGCTTGAGACCGCCGCGTCGAACTACGCGGAGGCCGTCGGCCTTCTCGAGGGGCTACTGAAAGAGGCCGACGACTACTACACGCAGCAGAACTACAAGGACGACAAGATGGCCAAGGGCCGGGCCTTGCATCCGCGTCTCGTGGCGGCCTGGGATGCCTTTGCGCAGGCTGACCAGAGGCTGCGTGCGGGGATCGACGAGCTCCAGGACGCGATGGCAGCCCAGCGGATCGCCGAGATCGAGCGGACCGAGGGCATCAAGGACCGCTATCACGTCGAGGCAGTGATGCTCAGCGCCAAGCGGCTCATGCGGGCGCAGACGGCCTCTCCGCCGGACAGCAAGGCCATTGCCAAGGCGCTCGAAGATTACGAGGCCATCCTCAAGGCAACGGAAGCATACGCGGAGGCCAACAAGGACGCTAAGATCGGTTCGAGCTTCATCAGCACGGCGAAGTCATTCCTCACCACGGCAAAGCAACTCATGCGTCGCGTTCGCGACAAGGTGCCCTACAGTCAAGGCGAGAAGATGCTCCTCGATACCGGCGGCGGTGCCTGGATGGTCGAGGGCTCGCCGGCGCGCCTCACGAGGGACTACAACCAGCTCGTTGGCAGCTACAATCGCGGCGCCCGGTTCTGAAGGTTGAGCCACTTGGGTCGTCCAGTGCGGCATTTGAGAGGTGGTGGTGCCGAATAAGCCGACAGTCACACTCTCATTCGACAACGGACCCGAGCCCGAGGTAACGCCGCAGGTGCTCGAAACATTGAGACGGCACGACCTCAAGGCGACGTTCTTCGTGCTCGGCCGGAAGCTGGTCGAGCATCGCGCGCTCGCCGAGCGCGCCCACGACGAAGGGCACTGGATCGGCAATCATACCTTCCATCACGCTGTGCCGCTTGGCCTGATGACCGGGAAAGGCGCGGCGGCAGACGAGATTGCACGCACCGAAGCGCTGATCGGCAGTCTCGCCCACGAGCGCCGTTTCTTCCGCCCCTACGGCGGTGGTGGCCTGCTCGACAGGCGCCTGCTCAATTGCGAAGCGCGCGATCACCTCGCGGCGCATGGCTATACGATCGTACTGTGGAATGCCATTCCTGAAGACTGGCGTGACCCCGAAGGATGGGTGGCGCGCGCGCTCGAGCAGTGCTTTGCACAGGAAGAGACGCTGATCGTCCTGCACGATCTGCCGACTGGCGCGATGCGCCATCTCGATCGGTTCATCGCGACCGCGCAGGACTGCGGCGCCGTCTTTCGCCAGGATCCTCCGACGGGCTGCCTGCCGATGATGGCGGGCAGCGTCGTCCGCCCCATGGACATGTACCTCAGCGACGCCGCAGTCTGACGACGACGTGCGGGCGCCGCGCCGGCCCTCAGCGGGCCTTCCGCCGTCTGGTCGGCTTCAGCGCGCTCTGGACAGCCTCCGCCACGTCGCCACTTGCGATCTCGCGCGCGCTGTGCACGAGCTTCACCATTGGTTGCGGCCTGCCGAGCAGGTAGCCCTGCGCCTCATCGCACCCCTCGCTGCGCAGGATGACAAGCTGCTGATTCGTTTCCACGCCTTCCGCGAGGACTTTGATCTCAAGGGTCTTGCCGAGACTCAGCACGGCGCGCACGACGGCCTTGGCTTGCTGGTTGTGCTCGACCTCATTCATGAACGAGCGATCGAGCTTGATCTTGTCGAAGGGGAAATCGCGCAAGGTCGCGAGCGAGGAGTAGCCCGTTCCGAAATCGTCGATCGCGATCGTGACGCCGAGCGCCTTGAGCTGACGCAGGATGTGCAGCGTGCGCGCCTTGTCAGCGATGATCGTCGACTCGGTCAGCTCAAGCTCGAGGCGGCTCGGTGAGAGATCCGTCTGGAGCAGGACCTCGTGGACGAGCCGTGCGAGATCGGCGTGGGCGAACTGGACGGGCGAAAGATTGACGGCGATCTTGTGCGGGGTGCTCCAGCTCGCTGCTTCGCGGCACGCCGTCCTCAGCACCCATTCGCCGATCGCGAGGATCGCCCCTGTTTCTTCAGCGATCGGTATGAATTCCGAAGGCGGCACCATGCCGCGCTCGGGATGTTTCCAGCGCAGCAGGGCCTCATAGCCGCAGATCTCGCCGGTCGCAATGGACGTCTGCACCTGGTAGTGCAGCTCGAGCTGATTGAGCTCGACGGCGCGGCGAAGGTCCTGGGCAAGCGTGTGCCGCGCGCGCGAGGCCTCGTCCATGCGCGCCTCATAGAAGCAGGTGCTTCGCGTAACGTCGGCGATCGCGCGATACATGGCGAGGTCGGCGTTGTTCACCAGCCGCTCCTGCGTGTCGCCGTCATCCGGGTAGACGGCAACGCCGAGGCTGGCGCCCGTCACAATCTCGAAGTCGCCGATCCGGATGGGGGCGAATAGGGCGCTTTCCAGCCGCGCGATGAAGTCGAGGAGATCGCCCTGCGCATTGAAGCGTTTGACAGCCGCAAACTCGTCCCCGCCGGCGCGCGCGACAAACTCCCCATCCTGCCGCAGCTGGCTCAGTCTTTGGCTGATGATCTTCAGGGCGGCATCACCGGCTTCCAGACCACGCAGATCATTGATCTCCTTGAAGCGGTCGAGATCGAGGCCGACGACGGCCACACGGCATCCATCCGCTTTGGCGCGCGCCAGTTCGCGCCGGAGATGCTCTGTGAAACCCGCGCGATTGGGAAGACCGGTCAGGGCATCGTTGTGCGCCATGTGCTGGAGGCGCTCGGTCATGCCCTCGGTTGCCTTGGTATCGATGACGTAGGTGGCGACCCCTGTGCCGACGATGATGAGGCTCACGCCGGCGACGGCGATGGCCATCAGTGCGAGAACGTCAGGATCGGCAATCTTTGCGCCGGTTACGAGGGGGGTGACGGTAAGGGCCGTCATGCCGGTGAAGTGGAGGCTGACGACGGCGAGAACGAAGGACCCAAGCGCCAGGTGGTGCGAGAACGGCCAGGGGCGGCGCACAGCCTGATCAACCGCCAGCGCCCCGAAGGCGACCGACATCGCGACCGACGCGATCACGTAGCCGGCACTCCACTCGACGAGGCCGTCGACACGGTAGGCCATCATGCCTGTGTAGTGCATGGCAGCGATGGCGAGACCGACAAGCGCACCGCCCGCCACGACAAATGGTGCGCGCCGGTCCCAAAGCGCAACATGAAAGCCCGCGCCGCACCCGGCAATCACAACAATGAGGGAGGCCAACGTCAGCAGCGGGTCGAAGGTGATGGGCGCGCGGACGTCAAAGGCCAGGATGGCAATGAAGTGGGTGCACCAGACGGATGCGCCGGCCGCGACCGCAGCAAGGAACGTCCAGCCGTAGCGTTCCATGCCGAGCTTTTCACCAGCCCGCTGGAAGAGCCCAAAGGCCACCCAGCCGCCACTGACGACGACAAGAGCTGCCAGGAGGACCAGACGGAGGTCATGCTCGGTGAGAATGCAGGAGATGATACTCATGCCGGGTCCCCAGGGCGATCGCGCGCTCTTCCCTTCGGGGCGCGGCGCCTCGATCATGGAGGCTATCGGCCGAGGTCCTAAGATTGAATAAAAGCTGTCGCGTATTTACCGCTCTATGGCGGAGACTTTTGCCATCGCTTCACCGAACACCCCTCAATACAGTTCGTGAGAGCCGTCATGGTGCCCGGGTGATCCACGTCTTCATTTTGCGGTAACGACTTCGGCTGGCGGTGCCGCGCTCTTGCGGATCCTTGCTTCAGTGAGAGTTGGCGAGCAGAGCTCGATGAAGCGATAGGCATAGCGGCGCAAATAGCTGCCCTGGCGAACTGCGATCCATGTGGTGTTAGGCTGGAAGAGGTCATTCGCCGGCAACAGCCGCAGCGGCGCATCGCGTTTGGCATCAAAGGCCATCGCGGCGATGATCCCAACGCCGAGCCCAAGACCGACGTAGGTCTTCAATACGTCGGCATCCATGGCCGACATCACCACGTCGGGAGACAGGCCGGCATCGTGGAAGGCCCTGTCGATGTTGCCGCGACCGGCAAAGCCTTCGTGGTACGTGATGATTGGATACTCGGCGAGGAGTTCAAGCGTGAGCGCGCCGGCGCGCGCCAACTCATGTCCTTCGGGTATGACCACGCCGTGATGCCAAGCGTAGTAGGGGAACGTCGCGAGCTGGGGCGTGCTTGCCAGTGTTTCCGTCGCAATGCCGATCTCTGCCTGGCCGCTAAGCAGCATGTCGGCGATTTCAGATGGGCTGCCCTGGTGGAGCGCGAGGTGAACCTTCGGGAATGCCCTGACGAATTCCTTCACGACCGCGGTCAGGGCGTACCGCGCTTGCGTGTGGGTCGTGGCGATCGTCAGCTTGCCTTCGTTGCGCTCCGCATATTGCTGGCCGAGCCTCTTGATGTTGGCTGCATCGACAAGCAGCCGGTCGACGATTACGGCGAGCTCCTTGCCGGGCTCGGTGAGCCCAAGAAGGCGCTTTCCGCGTCGGATGAACAACTCGACGCCCAGTTCGCCCTCGAGATCGCGAATATGCTTGCTGACGCCGGACTGCGAGGTGTAGAGCGCGCCGGCGACTTCGGTCAGGTTATAGTTCCGCCGCACGGTTTCGCGGATGATCCGCAGCTGCTGGAAGTTCATGTCAGGTCGCCCGGTATCCCATAGACGCCGCCCCTTGCGGCCTCATGCCTGGTTTGCGCGCAGGGGCCAGACGGAAGCAGATCTCCAGGACCTTGTCGTCTGCGGCGCGCGCCGGATGAGGGCGGGCCACTTCGTGTTTCTGCATTGCGCGCTCCGTTGATTGCGCGATGCAGCATAATGGAAAATCATGCTAACTGTAGGCTGTGAAAGAAATAAAAACGAAAAATCATTCTAAGAGATGACTGAGGAAGCTGGTAATTTTGCGTCGGCTCGGCTCTGGAAACTCATGCGCGCATGGCGCCGGCCGGCGAAATCCTGCTCCCGCAAGAGCGGCGGCCGCCCGCGATGTCTCGGGGCGGCCGGACGCGGCTCCGACAGCGCCTCAGAGTGCGACCTCAATCAGGTACGGCCCCTGCGAAGCCAGGCCGGCGTCGAGCGCCCTGGCGAGCTGCGCGCAGTCGGCGGCGCGCGAGGCGTCCACGCCCATGCTGCGCGCCATGGCGACCCAATCGATGCTGGGATTGCCTAGCGAGAGCATGTTCACGGCCCGCGGACCGGGGTTCCGGACGCCGACGTTGGTCAACTCGCCGCGCAGGATATTGTACGTGCCGTTGGCGAAGACGAGCACGGTGACGTCGAGGCTCTCGCGTGCCATCGTCCACAGCGCCTGGATCGTATACATCGCGCTGCCGTCGCCTTCGAGCGCGATGACCTTGCGGTCCGGGCAGGCAATGGCCGCACCGACCGCGACAGGAAGGCCATAACCGATCGAGCCGCCACGGTTGTTGATCCAGCTATGTGGCGGGGCACCCGCGGTCTCGGGGAAGAACTCGCGGCCCGTGGTCACGCTCTCGTCGACGACGATCGCGTTCTCGGGGATCTTTGCACCGAGGATCGACGCGATGGCCGCCGGCGTAATGGGGCCCGTTGGCAGCGCCGGGCGGCGCGGCGCCGCGATGCCGGCCGGCGGTGTGTCCAGCGCGTCAAGCTCGATGGCGAGCGCCTCAAGCGCGGCTTCCATGTCCTCCTCAACGCCCGCGAGCTTCGTCGAGCGCGCCTCCTTCGGCATGAGCAGGCTCGGCTTGTTCGGGTAGGCGAAGAACGCAACGGGCTCGCGCGCGCCGACGAGCACGAGGTTGCCGGCGCCTGCCATCACGCGCAGCGCCTGATCGACGACATAGGGAATGCGGTTGACCTGGACGCGGCCGGCGCCGCGTTCGAGGCGCGTGTTGGCGCCCTCGGTGAGAATGCCGCAGCCGGTCTTGGCCGCGATGCGTCCGGCGAGTGCGAGGGGGCGCTCGCGCAGTGCGGCTCCGCCCATCAGCAGGGTGGCCTTGGGGCTCCTGCGCAGCAGCTCGGCCGCCGCCTTGACCGCGTCGTGCGAGACCTTGGGTGGTGCTATGCGCGGGCCAGTCTCGGCGATGCCATCGGCCGGACCCCAGGCGGTGTCCGCCGGCAGGATGAGCGTTGCGATCTGGCCTGGCGTCTGCCGCGCGGCTTCGATGGCGCGCGCACCATCGGCGGCAATGCCGGCCGAACTCGGCGAGGTCTTGACCCAATGTGACATTGGCCGCGCCACACCTTCGATATCCGATGTGAGCGGCGCGTCATGGGCGATGTGGTAGGTCGCGTGCTCGCCGACGATGTTGACGATGCCGGAGTTCGCCTTCTTGGCGTTGTGGAGGTTGGCAAGCCCATTGGCGAGACCCGGGCCGAGATGCAGCAGCGTCGAAGCGGGCTTGTCGAGCATCCGGTAGTAGCCGTCGGCGGCGCCCGTCACGACGCCCTCGAAGAGGCCGAGGACGCAGCGCATTCCCGGCACCTTGTCGAGCGCCGCGACGAAGTGCATTTCCGACGTGCCCGGATTGGTGAAGCAGACCGTCACGTCGCCGGCAATCAGTGTCCGTACGAGGCTTTCAGCCCCATTCATCTCGCTCGACATCGGCCCATATAGCTCCCATTGCAAGAAAAACGCCCGGAACCCCGATCGGCCGACGGGCAACCGGACGACCTTATGCTGAACCAAATGCCGGTTCAAACGCTGCTGTCGCGTCGCGGCACCACTGGGGAGCGTGGAAGATCGTCAAGCTCACCTCATCTGTGGCGGCTGGCCATTCCTGGGTTAAATTGCGTTGGGGCGCGTTGTGCGCGCGTTGATCAGGCGCGTCGCCAGCGTGGCTGCCTGCCTTTCGGCGGGCAGAGAATCTTCGGTCGTTTCTTGTTCTGGTCCTGAGCGGTTGTCGCGCGTCGTCGACCGTCGCTCACGCCGCGAGAGGTGAGTGGCGACATGGGTGGGGCTGTTGCCGGAATGCGTGCTTGTTCTGCGCGGCGTTGGGCGGGATGCTGGCATAGAGCGCTTCTGGCGCTTGCCGCAGCCATCCTTTTCGCCGGCTCCGCTAATCCGGCCGCGGCCCTCAAGGAGGCCGAGGCCGCGCAGGGGCCACCATATCACATCGCGCTGTTCGTCAGCCCGCCGCGCGAGGATCTCTGCCATGATCCTGGGGACCTCGCTGCCGTGCGCCGCCTCGCGGCCGACGAGCAGGCGCGCATCAATCAGCGTGGCGGCATCGCCGGCCGGCCGATCGCGATCAAGATCTTCGACGACGGCCGCGACAGCGCGAAGGCGATCGCCAACATGCGCACTGTGCTGGCCGACCGGAACATGATCGGCATGATCGGGCTCGGAAATTCCACACGGGCCAAAGCGGTGTTCGATGCGCTCGGCGATGACATACGCCGAAGCGGCATCCCGTTCCTCTCGGACATCTCGGTCAGCGGCATCTTCTCAGGTCATCCGAATGTCTTTACGACGCGTGCCTCGCAGGACGAAGAGCGGGCGCCCGTGATGGCGGCCTTCACGCGCCACATGGGTTTCAAGCGACCAGCGTTCATCGGCGCGTCAGGTGTCGTCTTCAGCGAGGCGCTGCGCGACAGCCTCATCAATCTGCTCGGGGATGACAATCTCAGCGGCGACCATCGCATCCGCATCGTTGACGGCAAGCCCGATGCGCGCGAGCTGGCTGGGATCGTTGCCGATCTCGCCCAGCGCCAGCCCGACATCATCTATCTCGCGGTCGGCTCGCGGTCGGCCAAAGACGTGATCGAGGCCCTCAAGACGGCCGGTGTGACGCCTGCGCTTTTTGTCAGCGGGCGCATCGATGCGCTTCCGCCGGCGGTGGCGATGGCCTATCCAAGTCCGCTCTATCAGCTCGCCTGGGACAACCTGCCCGAGCTCTACAACGTTCGCCTGCGCAAACTCGCTGTGCTGTCTCCTTCCAATCCCTGGATCTTCGAGGGGCGCAAGAACGGGCAGGCGCCCGGCTGGGCGAACGGCGAATGTGTCGAGCGGCCGGAAATCCGTGGCATCCGTGACCCCTTCGATCCGGCCAATATGCGCGCGATCGCGACCGGAGCCCGCTTCGCCGACATGCTCGCGCTGATCGCGGGCGTCTTGAGGGGCGCCGACCGCAGCGCCGACATCGAGACGCTGCGTGCGGCCGCCGTGTCGCGTATCACGACGGCCTATGCCGTCGGCCGCGGCGCTTTCAGGGGCACGTTTGAGAACTGGTCCTTCGACCCGACGACGCGCACCGCCGCCCGGTCACCGTTCATCATCATTCTTCCGCGCGGCCTCGGCCGCCTGCAACTCGCCCCCGTTCAGTTCCGCCGCGCACGCGACGGCACCTTCAGGCGGATCCAGACGCTCTATATGGACATCGATCTCGTCAAGGCGCACCACGTCGATGACAACGAGAAGACCTTCTTCGCGGAATTCTATCTGTCGCTGCACAACAATGCGGTGATCGATGTCGCGGACATTGATTTCGCCAATGCCTACATCGATCCCCGTACGCATGGGCGGCAGATCACGATCGAGGCCCTGCACGGGGGCGCCAGCGACCGCATCTATCCGGCCTCGATGAAGGTCTACAAGGTCGTCGGACGGTTCCTGTTTGAACCGCGGCTCGAAACATTCCCCTTCGACACGCAGAGCTTCTCTATCGATGTGCAGCCGCGGCGGAGCGACAGCGCCTTCATCGTCCAGCCACCTCCCCTGTCTTTGCGTGACGCGCGGGTGATCACCGAGAACTGGGGCCCCATCGCGCACTACGTCGGCTATGACGAGGACTTCGTGCCCGTCGTCGATTCCTATACACACGAGCCGAGCGTCGCGCCCTTCTACAAGGCGAGCTTCGTCTGGCAGATGCGGCGGGAGACGACCGACTACTTCCTCCGCGTGGTCGTCCCGCTGGGCTTCATCCTGGGCATTGCCTATCTCTCGATCTTCATTCCCATGACCCGCTTCGATTCGATCGTGGCGATTCAGGTGACCGCCCTGCTCTCGGCCGTCGCGCTGTACATCTCGCTGCCGAAGCTCGATTCGGATACGGCGACGCTCTCGGACCGCATCTTCGTCTTCGACTACATGATGGTGAGCGTCATGATCGCGATCACGGTGCTTCGCATCAATCCAGTGGTCGCGGCCCGGCGGTGGCTGGTTGGCGTGCTTGAGTTCACACACATCGCCATCGTGCCGGCCCTGGTCATCGTTGCCGCCTTCTACGTTTACGGCATGAGTGTCGCTGGCCGGTAGGGAGCTGCGAAGTGCCTAGACGTACGGCATGACCTCCTCCGCGAGGAGCTTCATGGCGCGCTCGACATGGGCTTTGTCGATGCCGCCGATATTGAGCCAGAGTGCGAACTCGGTAATGCCAAAGCGGCGCTTCATCTCCTTGAGCTTGGCAATGCAGGTCGCCGGCTCGTCGGCGATGCAGGCGCCGTACTCGACGAGCTTGTCGAAGGCGAGATAGCCCATCTCGCGCGTGCGCTTGCCCTCGCGCATTGTCAGCTCATAGCCCTTGACCTCGCCCGCCTGCGGTGCGCCGGCCAGCTGGTTGGCGGTGACCTTGGCGTAGAACCACTCGACGTGTGGCTTGTAGATCTCGCGCGCCTTGGCGGCGTCCTCGTGGACAAAGAACGGCACCAGGATCATGCGTTCAGCCTTCGCGGGGTCCCGGCCGAGCTCGCGGCAGATGACCTCATAGTGCCGGCAGCTCTTTTCGAGTTCATCCATCCATGCCTCGCGGTAGGTGCGGTACGTGAACGGCGAGGCCATCTGAAGATTGAATCCACCGCGTGCGGCCTGCTCGAAGCTCTCCGGGCTGATCGTCGCCTGATAGACGGGTGGATGTGGCTTCTGCACGGGCTTCGGAAGTACTTCCACGGGCCCCGGGACGGTCCAGTACGTGCCATTGTACGCGAGCTTTTCCTGGGTCCACGCCTTGAGCACGATGTCGACGCCTTCCGCGAGCATCGCGCGGCTCTGGTCCATCGGCAGGCCGAGGCCGACGAACTCGTGCGGCTGGTAGGCCCGACCGACTCCGAAGTCGAGCCGCCCATGGGAGAGGACATCGACGAGCGCATAGTCCGAGGCCGTCCGCAGGGGATGATTGAACGGGATCGCACAGACGGCCATGCCGATGCGGATGCGCTTCGTACGCTGGGCGATCGCGGCCGCATAGACCTGGGTCGAGGTGACGAGGCCGTAGGTCGAGAAGAGGTGCTCGGCAATCCAGACGCTGTCGTAGCCGAGCTGCTCGGCAAGCTCGAAGAAGCCGAGGTCCTCGTCAAAGGCCTCGACGACGCGTGTGAGGTCCGGAACCTGGCTCAAGCTAAAAATGCCGAACTTGGTCCTGCCCATGGCTGCGCCTCCCCTGAACGATTGTTCAGCCGCGATCGTGTTCGCGGAACCGCATTACGTCAAACAGCAATCGTGCTCCGTCAGGCTGCGGCGTCTGCATAGGCGGGAACGCGCTGCCGTCGGAGGTGTTTTTCTTGGGGAGGCGGCGAGGTCGGGGCCCCGGACATCGAAAAGCCATGCCTCCGACATTTTTTGCCCGTAGCCGCGGAACGCCGGATACCGGTCGCAAGGAACATTCGGTGTTGCGAAGGTCGGCGCACTTGGAAGGCGAAAAGGCCATGACTCGACGTACGAATGGATCGAAACTACTGCCGCTGGCGATGATGCTTGCCTTGGCGGGTACAAGCTGGATTGGCCTCGCCGGCAGCCCGGCCGTGCCCGACGCGAAGGCGCAGCGCTCCCAAGAAAGGGACCGTGACAATCGCGAGAACGAGGAGCAGGAGCGCCGCAAGCGCGAGCGGCAACGCCAAGAGCAGCCTCAGCAGCGGCCGGCGGACCGCGCGGCGCCGCAGCGGCCCGAGGCGCCGCGCTCTGTGCAGCCCGAGCATCGCAGCCTGCCCGGACGTGACGAGCGCGAGCGTCGTGATCGCGCCGCGCCGAGCCCGCCGCTGGATCAGCCGCGTCGTGCGGCCCCACAGCCACCGCCCCAACTGATGCCGCCTCAGCCGCCGCGCCCGGAACTCGGCCGCACGGCACCGCCGCCGGTCGGGCAGAGGGGCGAGCCGCCACAGCAGCGTCAAGTCATGCCTCCGGGCGACCGGGAGCGCCAGGAGGACGATCGTCTGCGCCGGCGCGGTCCGGAGCCGGCACGCCCGGTCCAACAGGAGCCATCGTCCCGGGATCGCTTCGGCACCTCTCCGGACCGTGGCCGCATTGGCCAGCCGCCGGAACGCGAGCCATTGCGTGACGGGCGCTCCACCGAGCCACCGCGCTTTGGCGCCGGCGAGCCGGCGCGCAGGGATGGCGACAGGCCAAGGGAGCGGCTGCAATGGTCAGGGCCGAAGCGCCTCGATGAGGTGAAGCGGGGACGTGTAGAGCGGGTCGAGGATGGTCGGCGCGTGATCGAGGAGCCGGGGAACCGCGTCATCATCCGCGAGAAGGACCGGATCGTCATCCGCCGCGACGAGGGCCGCGCCTTCCAGCGCTATAACCCGAACGCGCGGACGCGCGATCTGAGCGATGGCCGGCGCGAAACGTGGTTCGAGCGCCCTGACGGCACCCGCGTCTACACCGAGGTCGATCGCAATGGCCGCATTCTGCGGCGCTGGCGGCGTGACCGCAGCGGGCGCGAGATCGTGCTGATCGACAATCGCCGCTTCTACCGCGATATCGGCATCGGGATCGGCATCGGCGCGCTCGGGATCGGCATTGGCTTGGCCCTGGCACCGCCGCCGATCACGATACCGCTCAGCAAGTACATCGTGGAGTACGAGGATGCCTCCGACGATGATCTCTATGAGGCGCTGTCGGCCCCGCCGCTGGGCCGGCTCGAGCGCGGCTATTCGCTCGACGAAATCCGCTACAGCGCCTCGCTCCGCGACTACATGCGCCGCATTGACCTCGATACGATCAATTTCGAGTTTGGCTCGTTCGAGGTGGCGCCCGATCAGTACCCGAAGCTCGCGCGTCTCGCGCGCATTATCCTGCGGATGCTCGAGCGCAACGAGGCCGAGGTCTTCCTGATCGAGGGGCATACTGATGCCGTCGGCTCAGACGAGGATAACCTGACGCTCTCGGATCGTCGCGCGGAAGCGGTCGCCGACATCCTCGTCTACGAGTTCGGCGTGCCGATCGAGAACCTCGTCACGCAGGGCTACGGCGAGCAGTATTTGAAGATCCAAACGCAAGCCCCCGAGCGACAGAACCGGCGCGTCGCGCTGCGCCGCATCACGCCTTTGCTCGGGGACTTCCGCGATCGCTAGCTCGGTGTAGCGAACGGAAAAGAGGGGCCTCCGGCAACGCCGGTGGCCCCAATTCTTTTTCGCAATTTCTCAGCGTGCCGATGCGCCTCGTCAATCTCGCGCAAGCCGAGATGCGCGAGGCCATGGCGCGGGGCTGGGCGGCTCAGCACTTGCGATTGGCCAGAAGCTCCAGATCGCGCGCCGGCATTGGGATTGCCGTCGATTTGGAGCGGATGAAGATGGTGCTCGACCGCGACCCGCCAGCGACGGATGCGCCGAAGCGCGTCTAGGCGCGGCTCGCGGCCACCTTCGTGCCGCGGCGCCGTGGTCCGAGCAGGCAGCACAACAAAAGGATGATTCCCGACACCGTCGCAATCATGCCGGCAGCGCTGACGCTCGAGTGCGCGCCGAGCCATAGCGGTCCGTAGCCGGCGAGGACGTAGCCGAGCACCGCCGAAAGGACGGCGAAGGCGACGCTCCAGACGATCTGCGGCCCCATGCGATCCGTCATCAGGCGCGCGGCCGCGGGCGGGCAGATGAACATGGCGATGACGATGATCGAGCCGACGGCATCGAAGGCGGCGACGGCGGCAACCGCGACCATCACGACGAGGGCGTAGCTCACGGCGGCTGGCCGCGCGCCGATGCTCTCGGCGAAGGCCGCATCAAATGTGCCGATGACCAGCTCCTTCCAGAAGACAACGATGAAGGCCGCAACCGCGAGCAGAACGATCGCGAGGCGCGGGAGCTGGGGCGGGAGCTCGGCAAGCGCAGCCGGATCGATCAGCGATGCCCAGCTCTCGCCCGCAAGCCAGATCAGGCTTTCGAGATTGCCATAGAGCGCGTGCTCGACATCGAGGTGCACCCTGCTCGTGTCCGTCCGCTCGAGAAGCAACACGCCAGCGGCGAACATGGTGGTGAAGACAACGCCCATGGCCGCGCCGGGCTCCACATTGCCGATCTTGCGGATCAGCTCAATGAGCAGCACGGCGATGATGGCGGCGATCGCGGCGCCGATCAGCATCGGGCCGGCGGCCACGGTCCCCGTGACCAGAAACGCACCAACGATGCCAGGGAGCGCCACATGCGCCACGGCGTCGCCGACCAGGCTCTGGCGACGCAGGACAAGAAAGTTGCCGACGAGGGCGCAAGTGATCGAGGCGAGCGTGCCGATGATGAGCGGCGTCAGCGAGAGCTGGACAAATTCGTTGCTCATGGCGCGACCTTGTGCGGCATAAGATGCCGGTCCAACTCGGCAAGGATGTCAGCCGGGAGAGCCTCGGCGATGGGCGTGACGCCCCGATGCGCTGCGTTTTCGGCGTCGTCAGGGAAGAGCTGGCGATAGAGTGACCAGCGTGCCTCGTCGCGCATGACTTCTGCTGCCGCGCCGCGGCCGGCGAGCGTGGCAACGCCGTCCGCGCGGATGAAGCCCTTGCGCCTCAGCACCTTGAGCGTGAACGAATCATGGATGGCCTCGCCGCGTGCGAGTGCCATCAGGCCCTGCCGCTCGTGCACCTGAACCTGGAACGAGCGCCGCTTCACGGCACCAGCCAGCAGCCCGCGGCGCGGCGAGAGCAGCAGCGAGACAACGAACAGCGCGAATGCCACGAGCACGATCAGGGCCCCCGTCGGGAGGCCGTGATCGAGGGAGGAAATGACGGCGCCGAGATAGGCGGCCGCCGCACCAAGTGCGGAGGCGATGACGACCATCGGCTCCGGCCGGTCCGTCCAGAAGCGAGCGGCCACCGGCGGTATGATGGTCAGCGCGACGATCAGGACGAGACCGGCGACCTTGAGGCCGATCACCGTAATCGCCAGCAGGAGGCCCATCATGGCGAGATCCGTCGCCCGGACGCCGATGCCGCGGACGGCTGCGTACTCCTGGTCGAAGCAGACGAGCGTGAAGCGGCGGCGCAGGGTGAAGATGGCCAGTCCGGAGAGCAGTGCCGCGACGGCGATCGTCTCGGCCTCACTGCGCAGCATCCCCGCCGTCGAGCCGACGAGATAGCCGGAGATGCCCGCCTGCCGGCCGGTTTCCATCGATTGGATGACGGTGAGAAGGACAATCCCGAAGCCGAAGAACACGGCGAGCACCGAGCCGATCGCGGCATCCTCAGTAAGGCGCGTCCGTCGGCTTATCCATTCGACCAAGATGAGGCCGAGGCCGGCGGTCGTGGCTGCGCCGATCATGAGGCCGGCGATCCAGCGTCCGTCGCCTGTAGCGAGGGCCATCACGATGAAGGCAAGCCCGAGGCCGGGGAGGGTCGCGTGGCTGATGGCGTCGCTGACGAGCGATCGCTTGCGCAGCAGCACAAACGTGCCGATGGCGCCGGCGCTCGCGCCGAGCAGCGCCGCACCGACGGTGACCAGCGCGGTGTTGTAGCCGGCCTGAAGCAGCAATGCGGCAAGGAAAGCGTCCATGAGCGTGCGCTAGTGCGTAGTGGCTGGCGCCGGGGCAGCGCGGGCGAGGGCCTCGACCTGCGTGGCGGCCAGCCGGCCACCGTAGGTGGCCTGCAGGTTCTCGGCAGTGAAGGTCGTCGCGACAGGACCGGACGCGATCTTTCGGACATTGAGCAGCAGCACGTGATCAAAGTAATCGCGCACGGTCGAGAGATCGTGATGGACGCAGATGATCGTCCGGCCCCCAGCGTTCAGCGCCTTGAGCACCGCAACGATGGCCCGCTCGGTCGCCGCGTCGACCCCGGCGAACGGCTCGTCCATGACATAGAGATCGGCCTCCTGGGCCAATGCGCGTGCGAGGAACACGCGTTGCTGCTGGCCGCCGGAGAGCTGCCCGATCTGACGGTGCGCAAGAGCGGCCATGCCGACCCGCTCGAGACATTCCTTGGCCTTCTGCCGATGCCGTCGGCCGGCGAAGCGCAGGAAGCCGATGTCGCGATAGAGGCCCATGATCACCACATCGAGCGCGGTTGCCGGGAAGTCCCAGTCCACGCTCGCGCGTTGCGGGACATAGGCAATGCGGTGGCGCACCTCCGCATAGGGGCGGCCGAAAGCGGTGATCTCGCCGCTGATGCGCGGCACGATGCCGAGTGCCGCCTTGATGAGGGTCGACTTGCCGGCACCATTCGGTCCGACGATCGCGACCATGCTGCCCGCCGGCGTCACGAAGTCCACGGAGAAGAGAACCGGTTTCTCGCCATAGGAGACGGTGAGTCCCGAGATCGCGAGTGGGCTCGCCGTGTGGTCAGGGGCGATCGTACGGCCATCGCGGACGACAAGATGTGGGGCGGCCTCGGTCATCGTCATCAGGTCCCAGCCAGGCGGTTGTTGAGGCCCTTTGCCGGGGCCTCTCCGCCGAGTGCGCGCGTGATCACCGTGGCGTTATGGTCCATCATGCCGATGTAGGTGCCCTCATAGGTGCCCGGTGCGCCCATGGCATCCGAGAACAGCTCGCCACCGATGACGACCTTGTGGTCCTTCGCGGCAGCGCCCTCGATGAGCGCTTTGACATTGCGGTCCGAAACCGAAGACTCAACGAAGATGGCCCTGATCTTCCTGGTCACGATCACATCGACCAGATGCTCGATCTGCTTGAGCCCGGCTTCGCTTTCGGTCGAGATGCCCTGAATGCCGAGCACCTCATAGCCATAGGCGCGGCCGAAGTACTTGAAAGCATCGTGGGCCGTGATCAGCACGCGGGAGGCTTCCGGCACCGATGCGAAAGCCTTGTCAGCATACGTGGCCAGGGCGTCGATCTCCGCGAGGTGTCTCGCCGCAGAGGCCTTGAAGATGGCCTCGCCGCCCGGATCGAGCCTGATGAGCTGGTCACGGGCCGCTTCGACAACACCCTTCCACAGGCGCGGATCCATCCATACGTGCGGATCGCGGCGGCCCGGATAGTCGTCACTGCCGAGCAGCTTGTCCTTTGGGAGCGCCTCAGCGAGTGCGACCACTGGCTTGCGCTTGGCGAGGTCCCTGAGGAAGTCTTCAAGCTGCGCCTCGAGATACAGGCCGTGCCAGAATACGGCGTCGGCCTTCGTCATGGCGACAATATCCGAGCGGGTCTGCCGGTAGGTGTGCGGATCGACCCCTGGCCCCATAAGCGCCTTGACCTGCACGCGATCGCCGCCGACCTGCTTGACCGCGTCGGCGATCATGCCGGTCGTCGCGACGACATTGAGCTTCTTCTGGGCCACGGCAGGGGACCCGTCGGACATCATGAATAGTGCGGCGCCGAGCAGTGCTCCGACCACCTTCGCCAGGCACTGGCGCCACCCCCGATCAGTCGTCAGCATTTTTCCGCGCCGCGTTGCTCTTCACTGATTCTTGATGCGCCCCGGTCCTGAGGCGCAATTGCGAACGATTTGCAATACGCATATAGCGCAATTGCAAATGATTTGCAATGCGGCGGCGAGAGGCGTGGCGCTCGTGGCATCGGCAGGCGCGCGAGGGGTGGACCATGGGGCGCCGACCGCCACTGGTCTGCTTGCTGCGGCCAGCCTGCGTCCCGGAGCGGGGATCGATTGGGGGCCGATCGGTATCATCCGCCGCGCCAAGGCTCCTGCCCCTTCAGCCCGGCGGTCATCGCCAACGTCGAGTGGCACCGGGGGGGGGGCGCAAAACCGCAAGCTCTAAGCCACGCCGCTCAGATCCTCGGATCGTCAATGGTGGCCTTCGGCTTGGCCAATATGCGCAGGGCCTCGATGTCTTTGATCTCAACCTCCGGTCCGCGCACGATGACCTTGTAGGGTACCAGGGATGCGAACGAGCGGGAGAGGACCTCCGGCGCCATGCCCAGGCGAGATGCCAGAACCTTCTTCTCGAACGGCAGCGTGAAGCGCCCCTTGGCTCCTGTCTCCGCGTTCTGCGCCAGCAACCAGTTGGCCAGCCTTTCAAGGCTCGACCGGAGTTTCTGGTTCTTCAGCTCCTTGACGAGGCCGCGATAGGCATAGGCCAGTTCCACCGCGAGCGCGCGCGCGAAGGCCGCGTCGACGGCGAAGGCGCGGCGCACGGCATCAGCAGGGATCAGCAGGACGCGGGCCGGCGACAAGGTTCGCGCTGACTTGAGATAGACCCGATCGAGGACCACGGCGGCGACGATGAAGCTGTGGCCAGGCCCGAGCACGGATACGGTCGTTTCCCGGTCCCGGTAGGCCGAGAAGACCTCCACCTGACCGTCGACCACCACGTGCAGGAAGTCCGCCGGGTCGCCCTCACGCGCCAGCTCCACGGCAGCGGGGAAGCGCTGCAGGAATGACACGCGCAAAAGCGCATCGGTCTGAGCGGGATCGACGTCGGCAAACAGCGGCAGTCGCCGCATCTCCTCGATCTCTTCGCTGCGCATGGCCAATCTCCTTCGCGTGCCCCCAACCTAGCATCGAGGCACAAGCCAGCAATTGATTTTGATCATGTGAAAGATGGACTATCGATGCCAATTCGCCTGATATCGGCCCGTGCACGATTGACATTCATGGTCCGTCTTCTTGCAAATTTGCGCGCCGCAGCGGGCGTTGATGAAGGTCAAATCCCGGCGCGCAGCCTGTACTCAGCATCGCCTCCTGCAGAAGCCGAGGGCTCAAGCAGCAGGGGGCAAGCATGTCGAGAACTGTCGCCGTCAGTCCGTCCGACCAGAGTCGGGCGCTCTGGCTCTCCACCATCGCCTTCACCGTTTGCTTCGCGGTGTGGACGATCTTCTCCATCATCGGCGTCCAGATCAAAAAGGACCTGAACCTCAGCGACACGCAGTTCGGCCTGCTGATCGGTACCCCCATCCTCACGGGCTCGCTGATCCGCCTCGTGCTCGGTGTGTGGACCGACCAATATGGCGGCCGCATCGTCTACACGGCGGTGATGGTATCGGCCGCCCTCGCCACGTGGCTCCTCACCTTCGCCTACGACTACACGACGTTCCTCATCGCGGCGCTCGGCGTGGGCATCGCCGGCGGGTCCTTCGCCGTGGGCATCGCCTACGTGTCACGGTGGTTCCCGAAGGAGAAGCAGGGAACGGCGCTTGGCATCTTCGGTGCCGGCAATGTCGGGGCGGCCGTGACCAAGTTCCTCGCCCCCTTCGTGATGGTGGCCTACGGCTGGCAGGCCGTCGCCAACATCTGGGCATTGGCGCTTCTCGTGATGGCCGTCGTGTTCTGGGTGTGGACCAAGGATGATCCCCAGCTCGAGGCGCGCAAGAAGGCTGGTCTCAAGCCGGAGCCCATGTCGGCCATGCTGGTGCCGCTCAAGAACATCCAGGTGTGGCGCTTCTCGCTCTACTACTTCTTCGTCTTCGGCGGCTTCGTCGCCCTCGCCCTGTGGCTGCCGCGCTATTACGTCGGCGTGTACGGGCTCGACATCGTGACGGCGGGCTTCCTCGGCGCGCTCTACTCGGTGCCGGGCTCCATCTTCCGCATCCTCGGCGGCACGCTCTCGGATAAGTACGGCGCCCGGCGCGTCATGTACTGGACCTTCATCGGCTCGACAGTCTGCTGCTTCTTCCTCTCCTACCCGGCGACGACGTACGTGGTGAGCGGCATCCGCGGGCCGATCGAGTTCACGATCGCGCTGGGGTTCATTCCCTTCACGATGCTCACCTTCGCGCTCGGCTTTTTCATGAGCCTCGGCAAGGCGGCCGTCTACAAGCACATCCCCGTCTACTACCCGAACCATGTCGGCTCGGTCGGCGGGGTGGTCGGTCTGATCGGTGGCCTCGGTGGGTTCGTCCTGCCCATCGCCTTCGGCGCCATGAACGACCTCGTCGGCGTGTGGACCAGCTGCTTCATGCTGCTGTTCGTCATCGTCGCCGTGAGCCTCTTGTGGATGCACGCCGCGATCCTGCGCATGGAGCGCATCGAGGCGCCCGAGCGTGCCGGTCCCAAGGACCTTCCCGCTGCCGACATACTTGGGCCCGTTCTGCCCGCACGGCCGGCAGAGACCCCTTCAACGGCGCGCGGCCGCGGTGTTCCGGCCTGAAGCAACAACTGGAACGGCTCCAAAGGAGAGTTCGCAAATGACCTCGCAAAATCAGGCCCTCGGGCAGAAGCTCAGCTCGACCTGGGTGGAGAAATGGGAGCCGGAAGACCACGCCTTCTGGGAGAGCGGCGGCAAGCAGCTCGCTTGGCGCACGCTGTGGATCACCACAGCCAACCTGATGATGGCCTTCATCGTCTGGTTTCTGGTCTCGGCGCTGGTCGTCCGGCTTCCCCAGATCGGATTCAAGTTCACGCCGACAGAGCTCTTCTGGCTCGCCGCAATGCCGGGCCTGGCCGGCGGCTCGCTGCGCCTCGTGCACATGTTCCTGACGCCGATCTACGGCACGCGGCACGTGGTCAGTCTGTCGACGCTGTCGCTGCTGATCCCGCTGATCGGCTGGTTCTACGCGGTGCAGGATCCCACGACGCCCTACTGGGTACTGATGCTGCTCGCCTTCCTCGCAGGCCTTGGGGGTGGCAACTTCTCCTCCTTCATGCCCTCGACCAGCATGTTCTTTCCCAAGCGTCTGCAGGGGACTGCGCTCGCCATCCAGGCCGGCATCGGCAATTTCGGTGTCTCGGTCGTGCAGTTCGTGACGCCGTGGATCATAGGTTTCGCGCTGCTCGGCGGCATGGGATTCATGGGTGAACCGCAAACCATGACCCAGGCCGGCAAGCAGAGCCAGATCTGGCTGCAGAATGCGCCTGCCATCATGATCCCGTTCGTCGCCGCGTTCGGCATCACCGCCTGGCTGCTCCTGAGCTCGGTGCCCATCAAGGCAAACTTCCGCGAGCAGTTCGACATCTTCAAGTCGAAGCACACCTGGTCGATGACGTCGCTCTATATCATGACGTTCGGCGGCTTCTCCGGCCTTTCTGCGACCTTCCCGCTGCTCATCCGCCAGGTGTACGGTGGCTTCGAAGGTGCGCCCGATCCACTCGCCTACGCGTTCTGGGGTCCGCTCGTTGGCTCCGCATCGCGCGTGCTTGCCGGCCCCCTATGCGACAAGATCGGCGGCGCACGCATCACGCATTGGGCGGGCATCGGCATGGTGGTGTGTGCCGTTCTCGTCGCGCTCAACACACAGCCGACGACGCTGGCGAGCTTCCCGGTGTTCGTCGCCGCGATGCTGGCGCTGTTCTTCTTCGCGGGCGTCGGCAATGCCTCGACATTCAAGCAGATGCCGATGCTGTTCGAGCCGCGCCAGGGCGGCGGCGTCATCGGCTTCACCGCCGCGATCGCCGCGTACGGCCCCTTCATCTTCGGCATGCTGTTCGCCTGGTCGTTTGCGACATTCAAGGTGGCCACGCCTGTGTTCTATGGGCTCGCCGTCTTCTTCGCTTTGAACGTTGCGATGAACTGGTGGATGTACGCCCGCCGCAACGCCGCCAACCCCTGCTGAACGACCCGCCCTACTCATGGGAGACGCATTCAATGAGTCACTTCATCGACCGCCTGACCTTCTTCAAGAAAGTCTCCGAGCCGTTCGCCAACGGCCACGGTGTGACGACGAACGAGGATCGCGGCTGGGAGGAGAGCTACCGCCAGCGCTGGCAGCACGACAAGATCGTGCGCTCGACGCACGGCGCCAACTGCACCGGTTCCTGCTCGTGGAAGATCTACGTCAAGGGCGGCATCGTCACCTGGGAGACCCAGCAGACCGACTACCCGCGCACGCGGCCGGATCTGCCGAACCACGAGCCGCGCGGCTGTTCGCGCGGGGCGAGCTACAGCTGGTACCTCTATTCCGGCAATCGCGTGAAGTATCCGCTGATCCGCTCGCGTCTGCTCCGCCATTGGCGCACAGCGCGCAAGACGATGCCGCCCGTCGCCGCCTGGAAGAGCATCGTCGAGGACCCGAAGAAGCGTCAGGATTATATTTCCGTGCGCGGCCACGGCGGTTTCGTGCGCGCCAAGTGGGATGAGATCACTGAGATCATCGGTGCCGCGAATGCCTATACGGCGAAGACCTATGGCCCCGATCGCGTCATCGGGTTCTCACCGATCCCCGCCATGTCGATGGTGTCCTACGCGGCCGGATCGCGCTACCTGTCGCTGCTTGGTGGCGTGTGCATGTCCTTCTACGACTGGTACTGCGATCTCCCCCCGGCCTCACCGCAGACCTGGGGCGAGCAGACCGACGTCCCCGAGAGCGCCGACTGGTACAACGCCGGCTTCATCATTCTGTGGGGCTCCAATGTCCCGCAGACCCGCACACCGGATGCGCACTTCTACACCGAGGCGCGCTATCGCGGGACCAAGAGCGCCGTGATTTGCCCGGACTACTCGGAAGCCTCGAAGTTCGGCGACATCTGGCTCTCGGTGAAGCAGGGCACGGACGCAGCCCTCGCCATGGCCATGGGGCACGTGATCCTCAGGGAGTATCACGTCGAGCGGCAGGCGAAATATTTCCGAGACTACGTGCGCCGGTACACTGATATGCCCATGCTGGTGAAACTGGTACGCCAGGACGGGCAGCTGGTGCCCGATCGCTTCCTGCGCGCGAGCGACTTCGCGCAGAGCCTCGGCGAGGCCAACAATCCCGAGTGGAAGACTGTGGCCTTCGATGAGACGTCCGGCGGCGTCGTGGTGCCGAACGGCTCCATTGGTTTCCGCTGGGGCGAGACCGGAAAATGGAACATCGAGGAGAAGGAGGCCGGCGGTCGGGCAACGATGCTGCGCCTCTCACTCGCCGACATCAAGGATGAGTTTGCCGACGTCGCGTTCCCCTATTTCGGCAATATCGAGAACGAGCACTTTACCCACACGGATCATGCCAGCGTGCTGAACCGGCGCGTGCCAGTGAAGAAGCTGGCGTTGGTCGATGGCGAAGCACTCGTCGCGACGGTGCACGACCTCTTCATGGCCAACTACGGCGTCGACAGGGGCTTCGGCGGCGAGAACGTCGCCAGGTCGTACGACGAGGACACGCCCTACACGCCGGCCTGGGCCGAGCGCATCACCGGCGTCTCGCGCGACAAGATCATCCAGGTGGCGCGCGAGTTCGCGACCAACGCCGAGAAGACCAATGGCCGCTCGATGGTCATCATCGGGGCCGCGATGAACCATTGGTACCACGCGGATATGAACTACCGCGGCGTGATCAATATGCTCGTTATGTGTGGGTGCGTCGGCCAGTCGGGCGGCGGCTGGTCCCACTACGTCGGCCAGGAGAAGCTGCGACCGCAGGCGGGCTGGGCGCCGCTGGCCTTTGCCCTCGACTGGGGAAGGCCGCCGCGTCAGCAGAACTCGACGTCATTCTTCTACACGCATACGGATCAGTGGCGCTATGAGACGCTGCACACGGCGGACATCCTCTCGCCGACCGCGCCCGCTGGGCCGTGGGATGGCGCGATCATCGACTACAACATCCGTGCGGCCCGCATGGGGTGGCTGCCGGCCTACCCGACGCTCACGCAGAACTCGCTTGCTCTTGCCAAGCAGGCAGCCGATGTGGCGCTCGAGCCCAAGGACTACGTCGCCCGCGCGCTCAAATCGGGCGAGCTCTCCTTTGCCTGGGAGGACCCCGACGACCCAAGAAATTTTCCCCGCAATCTCTTCGTCTGGCGCTCCAACCTGCTCGGCTCCTCGGGGAAGGGACACGAGTACTTCCTAAAGCACCTGCTGGGTACATCCCACGGCGTGCTCGGCAAGGACCTTGGTGCGGAGGGACGTGACAAGCCCAAGGAAGTCCGCTGGCATGACGAGGCGCCGCGCGGCAAGCTCGACCTGCTCGTGACGCTCGACTTCCGGATGTCGACGACCTGCGTCTACTCCGACATCGTGCTGCCCACGGCCACCTGGTACGAGAAGAACGACCTTAACACCTCCGACATGCACCCCTTCATTCATCCGCTCACAGGCGCGGTGGACCCTGCGTGGGAAGCAAAGTCTGACTGGGAGATCTACAAGGCCATCGCCAAGGCCTTCTCCAAGGTGGCGCCGGAAGTTCTGGGTGTCGAGAAGGACGTCGTCCTGACGCCGATCATGCACGACAGCCCCGGCGAGATCGCTCAGGCGTTCGATCCCAAGGACTGGAGGAAGGGCGAGTGCGCGCCGGTCCCTGGCAAAACCATGCCGATGGTGACGGTCGTCGAGCGCGACTATCCGAACCTCTACAAGCGCTTCACGGCACTCGGTCCGCTCATGGAGAAGGTCGGCAACGGCATCAAGGGCATTGCCTGGCAGACCGCGCATGAGGTCGAGCACCTCAAGCACCTCAATGGCGTGGTGACGGAGGAAGGCCCGACCAAGGGCATGGCGCGCATCGACAGTGACATCGACGCCGCAGAGGTGCTGCTGATGCTGGCGCCGGAGACCAACGGCGAGGTGGCGGTGAAATCCTGGGAGGCGCTGTCGAAGACGACGGGCCGCAAGCACGCGCACCTTGCTACGCCCAAGGAGGACGAGAAGATCCGCTTCCGCGATGTGGTCGCACAGCCGCGCAAGATCATCTCCGCGCCGACCTGGTCCGGGCTCGAGAGCGAGAAGGTCTGCTACAACGCCGGCTACACCAACGTGCACGAGCTCATTCCCTGGCGCACACTGACGGGGCGCCAGCAGCTCTACCAGGATCATCTGTGGATGCGGGCGTTCGGTGAAGGCTTCTGCGTGTATCGCCCGCCTGTCGATCTCCGCACGATCAAACCCGTACGGGGCATCAAGCCGAATGGCGAGAAGGAAGTCGTCCTCAATTTCATCACGCCGCACCAGAAGTGGGGCATTCACTCAACCTACACCGACAACCTGCTGATGCTCACGCTCTCGCGCGGCGGGCCAATCGTGTGGCTCAGCGAGGTGGACGCGCGCAAGGCCGGGATCGTCGATAACGACTGGGTCGAGGCCTACAACGCCAACGGCGCGCTCGTTGCCCGTGCGGTCGTCTCGCAGCGGATGAAGGAGGGCACGCTCTTCATGTACCACGCACAGGAGAAGATCGTGAATGTGCCCGGCTCCGAGATCACGGGGCAGCGCGGCGGCATCCACAACTCGGTAACACGCGCGGTTCTCAAGCCGACGCACATGATCGGCGGCTACGCCCAGCTCGCCTATGGCTTCAACTACTACGGCACGATCGGCACGAACCGCGATGAGTTCGTGATCGTCCGCAAACTCCGCAATGTCGACTGGCTGGAGCGTCCGCGGCAAGGCGCGGCACCTGCCGTTGAGGCCGCTGAATAAGGAGAGCCCGAAAAATGAAAGTGCGCGCACAAATCGCGATGGTGCTCAACCTCGACAAGTGCATCGGCTGCCACACATGCTCGGTCACCTGCAAGAACGTGTGGACCAGCCGCGAAGGCATGGAGTACGCGTGGTTCAATAACGTCGAGACCAAGCCGGGTATCGGCTATCCCAAGGAGTGGGAGAACCAGAACCGCTGGAAGGGCGGCTGGACGCGCAAGGCCAATGGCCGCATTGAGCCGAAGATTGGCGGCAAGTGGCGCATCCTCGCCAACATCTTCGCCAATCCCGATCTTCCCGAGATCGACGACTACTACGAGCCCTTCACCTTCGACTACGAGCACCTCCAGAAGGCGCCGGAGCTGCAGGCCTTCCCGACGGCGCGCCCGCGCTCGCTGATCACCGGCGAGCGCATGGAGAAGATCGAGTGGGGGCCGAACTGGGAGGAGATCCTCGGCGGCGAGTTCTCGAAGCGCTCGGCGGACGTCAACTTCGAAGGCGTCCAGAAGGAGATCTACGGCCAGTTCGAGAATACCTTCATGATGTACCTGCCGCGGCTTTGCGAGCACTGTCTCAATCCGGCGTGTGTTGCCGCTTGCCCCTCCGGCGCCATCTACAAGCGCGAGGAAGACGGTATCGTCCTCATCGATCAGGACAAGTGTCGCGGCTGGCGCATGTGCGTCTCGGGCTGCCCATACAAGAAGATCTACTTCAACTGGTCGAGCGGAAAGAGCGAGAAGTGCATCTTCTGCTATCCCCGCATCGAGGCCGGCC
The DNA here is from genome assembly GCA_046293075.1 of Hyphomicrobiaceae bacterium. Taxonomy (GTDB): domain Bacteria; phylum Pseudomonadota; class Alphaproteobacteria; order Rhizobiales; family Hyphomicrobiaceae. The sequence goes on from JBKBPL010000020.1 coordinate 29,275, forward strand.
AGCCGACCGTGTGCTCGGAGACCTGTGTCGGCCGCATCCGCTATCTCGGCGTGGTCCTCTACGATGCTGATCGCATAGAGGCCGCCGCGAGCGTGCCCGGCGAGCAGGACCTGTACGAGGCGCAGCTCAAGATCTTCCTCAATCCCAGCGACCCGGCCGTCATCGCACAGGCACGGGCGGATGGCGTGCCGGACGCCTGGCTCGATGCCGCACGCGCCTCACCCGTCTGGAAGATGGCCATGGAGTGGAAGGTCGCCTTCCCGCTGCATCCCGAGTACCGCACGCTGCCCATGGTCTGGTACGTGCCGCCGCTGTCGCCGATCACGGCAGCGGCCGAGGCCGGCAAGATGGGGACGGACGGCGCCATGCCGGATGTTCGTTCCCTGCGCATTCCGCTCAGGTATCTCGCGAACCTGCTCACGGCCGGCGACGAGAGCCCGATTGCAACCGGGCTCGAGCGCATGCTCGCGATGCGCGCCTACATGCGGGCCAAGACGATCGACGGCGTGATCGACGAGGCCGTCGCGAAGAAGGTCGGGCTTACCGGGCTGCAGATCGAGGAGATGTATCACGTGATGGCGATCGCCAACTACGAGGACCGCTTCGTCATCCCGACGACCCACCGCGAAGTCACCGAGGACGCCTACGAGTTGCGCGGCCAGTGCGGCTTCAGCTTCGGCGACGGCTGCCTGCCGAGCGACAAGAGGGTCAACCTCTTCGGCGGCGTCAAGCTCAAGAACGATCGTCCGAAGGTGGAGGCCTGAGCCATGAAGACGCTGAAGGTCCTTTCCGCCCTGCTCACCTATCCGAGCGACGATCTCATCGCAGCCGGGCCTGAGCTGAAGGCGGTTCTCGCCAAGGAGGCCGTCCTGCCGCCAGAACATCTCGCGGCCGTCGAGGCGCTCATCGACGACATCGCCGGGCGTGATCTCTTCGATGCTCAGGAGCGCTACATCCTGCTGTTCGACCGCACGCGCTCACTGTCGCTGCACCTCTTCGAGCACGTGCATGGCGAGAGCCGCGAGCGCGGCCAAGCCATGGTCGACCTCATCAAGCTCTATGAGGACGGCGGCTATACCCCGACGGCGCGCGAGCTCCCCGATTTCCTGCCGCTGTTCCTCGAATACGCTGCGACCCGGACGCCGGCCGAAGCTATTGACCTGATCGCCCAGCCCGGTCATGTGCTGGCAGCGCTGAAGGAGCGCTTGGCGAAGCGCGGCTCGCCCTACGCGGCGGTGTTCGCGGCGCTGGTCGCCCTGTCGCGCGCGAGGCTTGATGAGGCTGCGCTCGCAGCGCTGCGCGCCGAGCCAGATCCCGAGCCCGATGACCTCGCAGCGCTCGATGCGGCGTGGGAGGAGGAGGAAGTCACCTTCGGACCCGGCACCGCCAAGGGCGACTGCGGCATCGACAGTCTCGCGGCGAAACTGCGCCAGGCGCGCCGGCCGGCGCCGGGACTCGAGCCCGCCATGGGCACCGGCCCACGCACCATCATCACCACCTCGCCGTCGTCCCGCGCTTAAGGAGAGCGGCCATGCGCGATACCCTGTTCCACATTCTTTTCGTCTGGTACCCCTATGTCTGCCTGACGACGTTCCTTGTCGGGAGCCTCATCCGTTTCGATCGCGAGCCCTACACGTGGCGCGCCGGCTCCAGTCAGATGCTGCGCAAGCGCCAGCTCTTCTGGGGCTCGAACCTCTTTCACTTCGGCATTCTTTTCCTGTTCTTCGGCCATGCGGTCGGTCTGCTGACGCCGACATCCGTCTACACGCTCGTGATGACGGTCGAGCAGAAGCAGCTCCTGGCGGTGGTCGCAGGCGGGATTGCCGGCGTGATCTGTTTCATTGGTCTGACCCTGCTGCTGCACCGGCGGCTGTTCGACGTGCGGATCCGCCAGACCTCCACGGTGATGGATCTCGCGGTTCTCATCCTCCTGTGGGTTCAGCTCACCCTGGGCTTGCTGACGCTGCCCTTCTCGCTCGGCCATCGTGACGGCTCGGCGATGCTTGTCCTCTCGCACTGGGCACAGGGCATCGTGACGCTGCAGCCGATCGATGCCAAGGCCCTGCAGGGCCTCGAATGGCCGTTCCTTGCGCATCTCGTCCTCGGGATGACGATCTTCCTGGTCTTCCCATTCTCGCGTCTCGTGCACATCTGGTCGGCGCCCGTCTGGTATCTCGGCAGGCGCGGCTATCAGGTCGTGCGCACGCGCCGGCCGCTCTCGGCGGGCGGCACGGCGCGGTCCGTCGAACCCGCGGAGTGATGGCGATGAGCATTGGGGCCTCACCGCGGGGGTGCGCCATCAAGCCGGTCATCACCGCCAAACAGAAGACCGTGAGTGTCAATGGCGTCGTCATCTCGCGGGCCGCGATCGCGCGAGAGACGCAGAACCATCCGGCCTCCAAGCCGATCGAGGCGTGGGCGGCGGCCGCGCGCGCGCTGGTCGTGCGCGAGCTCTTGCTGCAGGAGGCTCGGCGCGTCGGCCTAGTTCCCGAGCCGATCGAGGATGCCGAAGGATGGCGCGAGACCGAGGAGGAAGCGCTGATGCGGGCGCTCGTCGCGCGCGAGGTCGTAACGCCGCAAGCGGACGAGGCGGCATGCCGGCGATACTACGACATGAACCGATCGCGCTTTCGCACGCCGGATCTCTACGAGGTGCGGCACATCCTGCTGGCGGCGCCGCCGGGTCATGTCGAGGCCCGGCAGGCGGCCCGGCAACGCGCCGACGCGATCATCACGGCCTTGCGCCGGGAGCCTTCCGCGTTCGGCGACATCGCGCGGGCAGAGTCGGCCTGCCCCTCGAGCCGAACCGGTGGCAACCTCGGACAGATCGGCCCGGGTCAGACGGTGCCGGAATTTGAGCAGGCGCTCGCGTCTCTGCCGACCGGCGAAATCGCGCCGGCGCCGATCGAGAGCCGCTACGGGTTCCACGTCGTGGTGCTGGATCGCCGGATTGAGGGGCGTGAGCTGCCGTTCGAGATGGTAAGGGCCCGTATTGCAGCCTGGCTCGACGAGAAGGTGCACCGCGTCGCCATACGTCAGTACATCGCCATCCTCGCCGGGCGCGCCGAGATCACCGGCATCGCTCTTGATGCCAGCGCCACGCCGCTCGTGCAATAGGAAAAGTTGCCATGCACCTTGGCTTGCTGATGGCTTGTCTGTCCTTCGCGGACGACGCGGCTGAAGCGCTGGAAGCGCTCGGCGACATCGTCCTCTTCTCCAAGGTGGAGGCGATGGGCGAGCGTTTCGCAGAAACCCCGGGCGAGTATGTCGCCAATGCGGCGCAGCGATTTGCCTCGCTCGCCAGTGACGAGGACTGGCTCGGGCTCATGGCTGCCATGGAGCGCAGTGACGATCCGGCGCGCGCTGCGCTCAAGCAGATGCTGCAGTGGGCGCTCAAGGCCGACACCGCAGATTTGGCTTCACCACCATATGCAGGGTGTACCTGTGGCGGCAGCGCGTTTGACGGGAACTCGGCTTGAGGCCACAGCATGACGGGCGGCTGAGCGATGTCGCGTACACTTGACCATCTCTTCGACCAGAACGTGGCCTGGGCGCACCAAAAGACGCGGGACGATCCCGGCTTCTTCCGTCGCATGGCTGAGCAGCAGGCACCACGCTATCTCTGGCTCGGTTGCTCGGACAGCCGCGTGCCGGCGAATGACATTCTTGGCATGGATCCCGGCCAGGTCTTCGTTCACCGCAACATTGCCAACATGGTCCACACGAGCGACATGAATATCCTGTCGGTGCTTGAGTTCGCTGTGGAGCACCTCAAAGTGGAGCACGTGATCGTCTGCGGCCACTACGGCTGCGGTGGCGTGCAGCAGGCCCTGGCCAAGGAGCGGGGCTCCATGCTCGATCACTGGCTGCAGCCGCTGACCATGATGTACCACAAGCATCGATGCCTCATAAACGCGATCCCGGATGACACGGCGCGCCTCAATCGGCTTTGCGAAATCAATATCGAGATGCAGGTCCGGCGCGTGGCGGCGACGCCGATCGTCGAGAGTGCCTGGGCGCGCGGGCAGCCCCTACATGTACACGGCTGGATTTATGCTATACACGACGGCCTGCTGCGCGATCTTGGACCACACCTCTCCTCGATTGCGGAGCGGGATGCGTTGCCGTCCATCGATCAGCGGGTCCGCGATCCCGTGGAGCCCGTGAGTGCGATGCGCCGTCAGGCCATGGATGTGTTCTCCGCGATCCATGTGCCCGACCCGTCGCCGTCGTCGTGCGGCGCGTCTGTCGAAGGGGCGGGGCCGACCGCCAAGGCGAGTACACAAGGATGAGACCATGCCCCGCCTGACGTCGCCAGCACCGATCGTCGCCATCATCTATGACGAAGGCGAGCGCATCACGCCGCTGATGGACAGGATTGTGGCTCTTCTGCGGGCAAAGGCGTGCAGGCTCGCCGGCCTGCGGCAGCGCGAGGAATGGCGACCCGGCCAGTCCCGCTGCGACATGGTCCTGGAGGAACTGGCGAGCGGTATCGTCACGCCGATCTCAGAGGATCGCGGAGCCGGCGCACGAGGCTGCCGCCTCGACGTCGATGCGCTGCTCAACGCCATGGTGCGCGCGCGTGTGGCCCTTGATGACGAGCCGGACCTGCTGCTGGTCAACAAGTTCGGCAAGACGGAGAGCGAGGGGGGCGGCCTCCGGCCCCTGATCGTGGCTGCCATCGAGCGGGAGGTGCCGGTTCTCGTCGCTGTGCCGCGCGGCAATAACGATGGCTGGCGCGCCTTTGCGGGCGAGCTTGCCGTCGAGCATCGCCTCGCCGACCTGCCGGACGACGATGAGGCGCTGATCAGCAGGTTTGGTTTCGAGATAGACGGCCGGAGCAACGGACGCCGCCCGCGCTCGGGCGCGCGTATTGGGTCGCCGGCGGCATAGGCCTTCAGTCGGGCGCCTGCGGTCGATCCGGGCGCGTAAGAATGAATGTTGCGGCGCCAGCCATCGCGATCCCTTGCACAAGCAGGATGGCTCCAGGAAGGTCCATGGCGATGCTGAGTGCCAGCGTCGCGATCATAACGAGCAGCGCCATCATCTTGGCCCGCCGGCTGATGGCCCCATGCGCACGCCAGTCGTTGATTGGGGGACCGAGGCGGGGATGCGTGACGAGCCAGTCATGAAGGCGCGGTGAGGATCGCGCGAAGGCGAACGCCGCCAGCAGCAGGAACGGCGTCGTCGGCACGAGCGGCAGCACAGCGCCCGCAATGCCGCAACCGGTCGACACGAGCCCGAGGATCAGCCAGAGCGCGCGTGCAGGCAATGTGTGCTCACTCCGTTGCTTTTGACGACGCCCGCGCACGCGCTGACTTCTTGCGGGCAGGCGGGGAAGGCGGGGTCCTGGGGCCACGTGGCGCTGGGTAGGCGCAGCCGGCGAGACTCGATTTCTCGAGTTCGGCGATGAAGGCCCTGCGCGCGGCGGCCAGCCGGCTCTTGAGGCGGCAGCGCGGCGTCAGAACACAGTCGCCACCATCAGCGCGAAAGCATTCGACCAAAGCCTGACGGTCCTCGAGGTGGCGCACGACATCACCGAGTGATATCGCATCCGCAGGCCGAGCCAGACGGAAGCCGCCACCTGCTCCGCGATGCGTTGAGATGAAGCCCGCGTCGGCAAGCTCCCGCACGATCTTGGTCAGGTGGTTGCTGGAGATGGCAAACTCATCGGCGATCTCATCGGTCGTGAACATCCGGTCCGGCTCACCGGCGAGGCGCATCAGGGCTCTGAGGCCATAGTCGGTGAAAGCGGTGAGGCGCATGGTCGCTCCGATCGAATAGGTATTGCGGATGCCGAATATACATCAATAAATAGGCATCTTGAATCCCTATTCGAGGAGGCCATGAGCACGGAATCGCACGATGCCCGAGAGGCCCTGGCGCGGCGCGCGGCGTTCGCTGCAGAGGTCCGAGCGCGCACCGGCATCGACGAGGACATCATCCGGAAACTGGTTCATACGTTCTACGACCGCATCAGGTCCGACGAGGTGCTCGGGCCGATCTTCACTTCACGCATCGCCGACTGGGGCCCGCACCTTGAGCGCATGTGCGCCTTCTGGTCGTCGGTGACGCTCATGACCGGCCGCTATCATGGCCGCCCGATGCAGGCCCACGCACCACTGCCGATTGATGCCTCGCATTTCGACCGCTGGCTGGGGCTCTTCGCCGGAACTGCGCACGATGTCTGCCCGCCAGCGGCGGCCGCCTATTTCATCGAGCGTGCGCGCATGATCGCCGAGAGCCTGGAGCTCGGTATCGGCACGTATCGCGGCCTGGTGCTCGCCAAGGGTGAGCGGCTGCCGGCGCTCGAGGCGCCATAGGAGGCGTCCTTGGCGACGAGCGCCGCTCAGCATGGCGCCTTCGAAGGTTCAGCTCCGCTGAGTTATGGATTTCGTCTGTTCCTCCTGTTCGGCGCGCTTTGGGCGGTTGTGGCGGTCGCGCTGTGGCTGCCCATGCTGCGTGGATCTCTGGTGCTCCCGAGCGCATTCGCTCCCGTCGAATGGCATGTGCACGAGCTCATCTACGGCTGTGTTCCGGCGATCATCGCCGGTTTCGACGTGCTGCGGGAGCTGATGCTGCTCCTCGCGGCAGGTGCCTGGGTGGCCGCATTCGGTGGCATTGTTGCTTTCTATGCGCCGCTTCTTCCGCGCCGCGCATGAAACTGAGCCCTGGGCTGAGCTTGTCTTCTACTAACAGGAAGTCGCGGCCGCTCCGCGACGCCGTCGCATCGGCTTTCTAGAAATGATGGCGCCGCGTACTGTCTTGCACAGCAATAGGCACTGCCTCGGTTGGAAAGCCCACTGTTGCAGCCCCCGTGCTCAGCGTGGCGTCGCCCTGATGCAGCGGACCATGCGTGTCGGCGCAATCGACGTCTCCTGCGGCGGTGCGGCGGTGCAGGCAGCTTCAGCGTAGCCGCAGCGCGGCGCGAAGGCGCATCCCGGCGGCAGCGCGGCGAGGTTCACTGGCGAGCCGGGGATCGCCTCGAGGCGCTTGCCGCGCATGGCGCCGCTGACGGTCGAGGCGAGCAGCCCCTTGGTGTAGGGATGCTGCGGTTCGCGGATGACGGCGCGCAGCGGGCCCGTCTCGACGAAGCGGCCAGCGTACATAACGGCGACGCGGTCCGAGATCTCGACAGCGACTCCGACATCGTGGGTGACGAACAGAACGGCCATGCCGAGCTCGCGCTGGAGGCGATGGAGGAGCTGGAGGATCTGTATCTGCACGGTAGCGTCGAGCGCAGTGGTCGGCTCGTCGGCAAGCAGGAGGCGCGGGCGGCAGGAGAGCGCAAGCGCGATCATCGCGCGCTGGCGCATGCCGCCCGACATCTCATGCGGGTAGTTGTCGAGCCGTCGCGCCGGCGAGGGGATCTGCACCATTTCAAGCAGCTCGAGGGCACGCTTTCGTGCATCGCTCTCTGACAGGCCGTCGTGACGCCTGACCGTCTCGATGATCTGCGTGCCGATGGTAAAGACGGGATCGAATGAGGTCATCGGCTCCTGGAAGATCATCGCGACCTCGCCGCCGCGCAGGTCACTGAGCGCGGCGCCGTCGAGCCCGAGAATGTCCCTGCCACCGACGACGACCTGTCCCGCGATCGTCGTCCGCTGGGGCGGCAACAGGCGCATCATGGCGCGCAGGGTTACGCTCTTGCCGGAGCCGGACTCGCCGAGAATGCAAAGCACCTCGCCCGCGTCGAGCGTGAAGCTCACGCCGTTCACGGCGTCTATCGCTGCGTCGCGGGTGGTGAAGCGGACGGTGAGGTTCTCGACGCGCACGAGCGGCTCTGCACGCTCACTCGAGGCCGGCTGCTTGTTCACGATAGCGGCGACAGTCATGCCGATCGTCTCCTTCAGGCCGCCAATGCCGGCGCGGCGCTATGACCCGAGCCGGGCATCAGCATATGGCAGGCGGCGAGGTGCTCGCCGGAGGCTGCGCCGGCCGCGAGCTTCGGCTCCCGCGCGGCGCAGCAGGCTTCGGCGTGGGCGCAGCGCGTGTGGAAGCGGCAGCCCGCGGGCGGATTGATCGGGTTTGGCGGGTCGCCGGTCAAGGTCGCCTGCTTGCCGCGGTTGTCCGGATCCATGGATGGCATCGCGCCAAGAAGCGCCCGCGTGTAGGGATGGCGGGGAGCGCCGTAGATGCTCTCTACCGGTCCGATCTCGACGATCTTGCCAAGATACATCACGAGCACGCGGTCGCTGATGTACTGCACGACGTTGAGGTCATGCGAGATGAAGACGTAGGTGAGCGCAAGTTCGCGCTTCAGATCCACGAGCAGGTTCAGCACCTGAGCCTCGACGGACTTGTCCAGGGCCGAGACTGGCTCGTCGAGGACGACAAGGCGCGGCTCAAGCGCGAGCGCGCGGGCGATGTTGACGCGCTGACGCTGGCCGCCGGAGAGCTCGTGGGGATAGCGCATCGCAAAGAGCGCAGGCTCGAGCCCAACCTTGTCGAGCAGTGCACGTGCCCGCTTGCGGGCGTCGGGCCACGATACCCCGTGCACCGTCGGGCCGTAGGCGATCGTATCCTCGATGGTGCAGCGGGGATTGAGCGAGGAATAGCTGTCCTGGAACACCATCTGCACCTGGCGTCGGAATTCGCGCGCGGTGAGACCGCTCGCGTCGCCGATCGCGCGGCCGTCGAGTGTGATGGTGCCGGAATCGGGCTCAAGAAGGTGGATCAGAAGGCGTGCGGTCGTCGACTTGCCGCAGCCCGATTCTCCGACGATGCCGAGTGTCTCGCCGCGCCGCACCGCGAACGAGATGTCATCGACAGCCTGCACGGTCGCGATCTGGCGCTGGAGAAGCCCACCGCGGATGGGGAAATAGCGTCTCAGCGCGTGCACCTCGAGCAGGACATCGGCGTTCATGTGATGGCTCTCATATGCGTACGTCCATTGCAGTGCGCAGCCCGTCGCTCATCAGGTTGAAGCACATCGATGTGATGAAGATCATCGCGCCCGGGAGGGCTGCTACCAGCGGGTTGACCCAGATGGCCTGGCGGAGGTTGTTCAGCATCAGACCCCATTCGGCATCGGGCGGCGTGACGCCGAGGCCGAGGAAGCTCAGTCCGGCCGCCAGGATGATGGCGATCGAGATCAGCGACGTCGCGTAGACGAGGATAGGCCCCAGCACGTTGTTGAGGATGTGGAAGCGGATGATCGAGTGAGGACGCGCACCGCTCGCCCGCGCCGCCTCGACGAACTCGGCAGAACGCACCTGCGTCGTCACGGTCTCGGAGATGCGCACGATCGGCGGGATGAACGTGATCGTGAGCGCGAGGATGGTGTTCCCGAGTCCGGAACCGAGCATCCCGCAGATGGCGATGGCCAGCAGGATCGAAGGAAAGGCATAGAGAACATCCATGCTGCGCATGATCAGGCTGTTGACGATCCCGCCGCTGTAGCCGGCGAGCAGGCCGAGGCTGCCGCCGACGAGGAGCGCCAACGCGACGGGAGCGACACCACAGAGCAGCGACAGGCGCCCGCCGTAGAGGATGCGGCTGTAGAGATCCCGCCCGACCTCGTCGGTGCCGAGCCAGTGGCCGTTGTAGCCGGGCGACTTGAGGCGCGCGAGCACGGAGCTCGCCAGGGGATCGTGAGTCGCGAACAGCGGCGCGGCAACGGCCATGATGACGATGCACGCAAGGAGCACGATGACCGTGAGCGTGATGCGGTCGGCGAGCAGGCGCTCGCGCACGCGCGTCCAGTATCCCTTGCCGGCCTCGGCGCGCCGCACAGCGTCGGCGGTGGGGACGACAATCGTGTCTTGGGCACTCATGGCCTCAGCGCCGGATACGCGGGTCGATCAGCGCCTGAAGCACGTCGACCACGATGTTGATGACAACGAAGATGGTGGCGAGCACCAGGATCGTAGCGGAAAGGACCGGGATGTCGCGCCGGAAGATCGCCAGGTTCAGCAGGCTGCCGGAGCCCGGCCAGTTGAACACCGTCTCGACGAGGATTGAGCCGCCGAGCAGATAGCCAAACTGGAGGCCCATGAGCGCCAGCGCAGATGGAGCGGCGTTCTTCATGATGTGAAGGAGCACGCGCGGGCCCTTGAGGCCCTTGGCCTGGAGCGCCGAAACGAACTCCATCGAGCGGATCTCGAGCACGTTGGCGCGCACAAGTCGGCTGATGACGCCCATTGGGATGAGCGAGAGCGTGATCACCGGAAGAATGAGATGCTTGATGTGCTCCCATGTCGAGGGAAAGCCGTCGGGCCCCATGCCCTGGCCGGGCAGCGCGTTGAGAGAGACGGCGAAGATTGCCACAAGGACCATGCCGACCCAGTAGTGCGGCAGGCTCACACCGGTGATCGCGATGCTCGAGAAGAGCTTGTCCAGCACGCTGCCGCTGAAGTAGGCGGCAAGCGCTCCGAGCAGCACGCCGAGCGAGAAGCCGAGGAAGACCGCAGGCAGTGCGATCTTCATGGTGTTGGCGAGAGCGCCGAAGAGCTCGCTGGCGACGGGCTGGTTCGTGAAGATTGACGTGCCGAGATCGCCCGTGGCCATGGCCTGGATCCAGCGCAGGTACTGGATATGGACAGGCTGGTCGAGGCCGAAGCGGGCACGGATCATATCCGCAACCTCCTTCGAGGCCTCAGGCGGGATCATGATGTCGGCCGCGTCGCCCGGCACCATCTTCATGAGAATGAAGACCACCATCGATACGCCGAGCAGGATGGGTACGGCGTAAAGAATCCGGCGCGCAATGAAGAACCACATGAGTCGAGATCCTCGTGCGGCAAGCAGGGTCGCCCCTTTCCACCTCGGGTCGGGGAAAGGGGCGTATCAGAGCCTCGCGAACACCAGCCGCTATTTGATCGACACGCGCGTCAGGTCCTGGAACCAGCTCTGAGCGCTGACAAAGCCCTGCACCCGCTTCGTCATGGCGCGCGGGTTTCCGTCGTGGACGATCCACACCCACGGCGCATCGTCGACGAGGATCTCGTGCATGGCTGTGATCGCCTTCGTGAACTCTTCCTGGTTCGGCGCGCTTTCCATCTTGGCGAGTAGACCATCGAAGGTCGGGTTCTTCCAATGACCCCAGTTTGAGCCTTTGGGGGTGCTGTTCTCGCCGTAGAACCAGCGCACGACCATGGACACGTCGGACGAGACGAGGCTGATATTGAGGGCGTCCGAATTGGCCGCCTGCGGCGCCGTCGGCTCGTTGCGGAAGGCGACGAGGACCGTGCCCCACTCCACGACTTCAAAACTTATATCGAAGCCGCACTGCTTCATGGACTGCTGCAGGAACTCGTTCATCGCCAGCGGCAGCATCTGCCCCGAGCCGGAGGTCGAGATCATGACTTTCGCCTTGACCGGCTTGTCGGGACCGTAGCCCGCTTCTGCCAGCAGCTTCTTGGCCGTGGCGGGATCGAACTTGTAGGCGTTCTTCGGGCTGCCGAAGCGCGGATCGCTCTTCTTGAAGAAGCCGACCGAGGGCTCGGCGGTGCCGTTCAGCAGCGTCACGAGGCCATCGCGATCGACGCAGTAGTTGATGGCTTGGCGTACCTTCACGTCCCGGAAGGGCGAGTCCGCCTTGGCGATATTGAGCACCCACGGCCAGACGTGCGGGTAGCTGTTCGTGACAACCTCGAAGCCAGCGCTTTTGAGACCCGCGATGGAATCGGGCGGGGGCACCTCGATCCAATCGACCTGGCCGGAGCGCAGCGCGGCGAGGCGGGTGTTTGCTTCCGGCATCGGGAAGAGAACGACCTTGTCGACCTTGGGAATGCGGTTCTTGTCCCAGTAGTCCTTGTTCCTTTCAAGATCGATGCTGATGCGCGGCTTGAAGTTCTTGGCAATGAATGGGCCGGTGCCGATCGGTGCCTTGGCGAACTCGGCCCAGTTCCCCGCCTTCTCGAAAGCCGTCGGGCTCACGTAGAAGATCGTCGTGAGCACGTAGGGAAAATAGGAGATCGGACGCGTCGTGGTGAACTCGATGGTGTAGTCGTCGACCTTGCGATAGCCACCCTCGGCGATGTAGGTCGGGCGGCCGCGATTGATCGCCGACCCCTGCGGATCGAATTGCTTCGCTTCCTTCTTGAAGGTGCGGTCGAGGTTCCAGACGACCGCGTCGGCATTGAATGGCGTGCCATCATGGAACTTCACGCCCTGGCGCAACTTGAAGGTCCACTTCTTGGGATCGGCCTTGTCCTGCGCCCAGCTCTCGGCGAGGCCTGGCGTGATGTCGGCCGGCTTGTCGGCCCTGCTCAGATCCCAGTTCACCAGCGCGTCAAAGGCAGTGTAGCCCATGAAGCGCACGCCCTCGAAGCCGTTGTTGGGGACGCCCGTCGTCGTTGGGACATCGGTCGCCGTCATGGCGATCCTGAGCGTGCCCTGGGCTGTTGCGGGAGAAGCGGTTGCAACCGCTCCGAACCATGCGGCGCTCGTCAGCGCGACGAGGCAGCATCCCGTCAGAAATCGCCTTTCCATAACAATCTCCCATTCATGCGACCAGTTGCGACGTGCAATCTCGCGGCGCGCGATCCGGACACTTCTAGCGGTGCCCAAAGTATAGGCGGCACGCGCATGCGGAGATAGGCTCATAGTTGAGGCATGATGCTCGAAAGGCAAGCGGCTTCAGTTGACTGAGCGTTTTGCCCGTCGCGTCAGGAGCGGCGCCACATGCACGCGGCGGCGCGAGCGGCCTGCATTCCTGAAGTGAGCCCGGGAGTGGGCTTCGAGCCGGGCCATTTGCAGTCTTCGCATGGAGTCGTGGACACGGCTCAAATGGGCCGGTCGACCGAGGCGTTTATCTCTGCCCTGCACGGTGCAGCCCTTGCTCGGATCGTTTGGAGGCCGATGCCGGCAAGAGACAAGCTCGGCTGGGTACAGTACAAAAAAGAAAAAGGTGCACGCCGGGGAGGACTGTCGCAAATGGCCACTCACAGGGAATGGCAGGAGGAGCTGACAACACCGGGAGTGCCACCAGCGGATGCCGTCGCACGCGCGCGCGGTATCGTCGAGACGCTGCGCGCGGCCGGCGACAGGATCGAAGAGGCCCGCGCGCTGCCGTCCGACATCGTTGCTGCACTGCACGAAGCACGCCTGTTCCGCCTCCTGCTGCCGCGCTCGATCGGCGGCGACGAGCTGCATCTCAAGACGCTCGCCGAGGTGATCGAGATCATTGCGCGGGCCGACGCCAGCACGGCGTGGTGCCTGGGGCAGGCAGCAGGGTGCGCGATGGCGGCGGCATTCCTGAAGCCCGAGGCCGCGCACCGCCTTTTCGGCCCGGCGGATGCGGTGCTCGCGTGGGGGGCCGGCATCCAGGGCAAGGCTGTCGCCGTGGATGGCGGCTACCGCGTCACAGGAAAGTGGACGTTTGCGAGCGGCTGCGCGAACGCGACGCTGCTCGGCGGCCACAGCTACGTCTTCGAGGCAGATGGCACGCCACGCAAGCGCGCCGATGGCCGGCAAGTCGACCGGACCGCACTCTTCGACGTGTCGAAGGCCCGCATCGACGACATGTGGTACACGCTCGGCCTGCGTGGGACGGCAAGCTACACGTACGAGGTCCAGGACCTGTTCGTACCCGAGGACGAGACAGTCGACCGCGAGGCGCCCGCGGAGCTGGTGGCGTGCGGTACACTTTTCATCTTCCCGGGGACCGCGGCCTACGCTGCCGCATTCAGCGCCCTGATGCTTGGCATTGCTCAGGGCATGGTCAATGATCTTGCCGCGCTCGCCCGGACCAAGACACCGCGCGGCGCGCCGTCGTCGCTTATGGAAAGCCAGGTGTTCCAGTCCGACCTCGCCCAGCTCGAAGCACGGCTCAGAGCCGCCCGCGCTTATCTTCATGCAACGCTTGACGAGATCTGGGAGAAGACGCGCGTGACGCGGGAACTCCCGCTGATCGAGCGCGCCAACCTGAAGCTCGCGACCACGTACGCCATTAACCAGGGCGTTGCGATCGCGACCGATGCCTACCGCGCCGCGGGGCAGACCGCGATCTTTCCCGTCAATCCGTTCGAGCGGCGGCTGCGCGATGCGTACTCCGCCTCGCAGCAGCTCCAGGGCCGCCCGGCCAACTTCATCACGATCGGGCGGGTCCTCCTTGGTCTCCCGCCCGACTCGATGGTCGTGCTGGGCTGAGTGGCGTCAGACGCCGGCCGCGTTGTAGCCCCGTCCCCCGTCGCCGAGCGCCTCGTAGCCGTTGTCGGTCACGAGGATCGTATCCTCGAGTTTGACGAAGCCGCGTGTCGGATGGGCGAGCGTCGTCTCGATGGAGATGACGTAGCCGGCCTCCAGCGGGCACTCCTTGTCATAGCCCTCGTAGGACATGCGCGGGAGGTCCTGCAGGCGCGGCGCCTCATGGGTCACGAGGCCCATGCCGTGCGCCATGAAGTGCGCGTATTTGCGGTGCGGCGAGGCATCAAGCATCCGCTCCGCCACCGCCGCGATGTCGCCGCCGCGCGCGCCTGCCCGGATCGGCTTGCGCACGGCCTGCTGCACCTCGTCGACGAAGGCAAGCAGGTCCTCGTACGCCGCGTCCACCTTACCGCCAACGACGCCCATGCGGCAAAGGTCGCCGATGTAGCCTTTGTAGTTGCCGCCCGAGTCGAGCGAGATGATATCGCCGTCGGCGAGCCGCTGCTCCGATGGGGCACGGTTGAGGCTCGTGCCGGCAGTCATCAGGCAATAGTCGAAGACGAGGCCGCGATTGACCTCCTCGCGGCGCAGCGCCTCGACGACGTCGAGCTTCCTCGCGCCCGGCATGCAATGCTTGCGGAAGGTGGCCAGCATGGCATCGACCACGCGTTCTGAAGCCTCGCGCAGGTAGCCGATCTCCTCCGGCGTCTTCTTGGCACGCAGCCGCTCGAGCGGGAAGACGGCATCCACCAGGTCGGCATTCGCGACGCCGCGACGCAGCACAGCCTCAGCGTCGGCCGGCAGAAAAGCAGACTCGACCCCGATGCGGCGCACAGGACCGAGCTTGTTGATGTGCTCGACAACCTCACGCATGGTCGCCTTGGTGCCCGTCGTGCCGAGCTTCAAGGTCGGCTGCCAGAACTTGCCGAGCTCGCGCTCGAAGTTCTCCATGGTGCAGCCGATATAGGCCGCGTTCTCGGGCTTGCCTTTCTGGTAGACGATCGCGGGCAGGTAGCGTGTCGTACCCGCCGCCTCCATGGTATCGAAGAAGAAGAAGCGATAGCCCCCGAGCAGATACTGCACATTGTGCTTTGACGTGGCGACCAGCACGTCGATGCCGGCATCATCCAACAGCTTGTCGAGATGCTTGGTGTCGAACGGAATGGGCTTCCTGATTTCGGCTTCGGCAACGGCCATGAGCGAACCTCCTGACAGCGCGTATGCATTTATGTGCCCCGGTCCGGTCGCGCAGCCGTCCGGCGGTCATCGCTCAGAACTATAGCGCTCCCTCGGACCTCGGGGCCACCGCTTTGCCATTCGAAATTCGCCCGCGGTCCGTGTCGAGCCGCTACGCTGGCGAGGTCCCGACCGCCCTCGTCTGTCTCGGGGATGCTCTGCCGAATGCCTCTCCGGCGCCCATGATCGACATGGCAGACAGGTTCTGCGCTCCCTGGCCGGCGATGCGGCTTGCTGGCACTGTAAAGCCGTATTGACGACAGATGCATCGTAAACGGAAGAAATCTAGGGAGAGACAAAGATATGGAATTCGGGATCCTGTTCACCTCCCATCCGCACAAGGACCGGGAGCCCTATCCGCATCAGGCGGTTCATGCCCGGGTCACCGACGAGATCGTCACCGCCGACCGCCTCGGTTTCGACTATGCCTGGCTCGCCGAGCATCACTTCTCGACCGAGTATGGGATCATGCCGGATGTTTGGGTCTACGCGGGCTACCTCGCCGGACTGACGAAGCGGATCCGGCTCGGCATGGCGGTCGTCACGCTGCCGCTCGCCAATCCTGTGCGCGTCGTTGAAAACGCCAACTTCGTCGACATCTTGAGTGGCGGCCGCGTGGCGCTTGGCCTCGGCTCGGGCTACCGCAAGTACGAGTTCGACGGGTTCGGTCTCGACTTCGACGCGCGGCGCGACATGCAGGACGAGGCGCTGGCGCTGATGCTCGATCTGTTCCGCACCGGTAAGACCAATCGCAGGGGCAAGTACTTCACCGCCATCGTCGCGGGCGACTACGAGCTGCTCCCGCAGCCGCTGCAGAAGCCTTACCCGCCGCTATATCTTGCAGGCGCGACCGACCGCTCGATCGGAACTGCCGGCAAGCTCGGTTTCGGCCTCATGCTCTCGACGCTGACGCCCTTCGATACGCTGTCGAAGCAGGTCGCGCATTACCGTGCGAAGCTGGCTGAAGCGAGCGCGGAGGCCCGCGCCAATCCCGCATTCGGCCAGATCGACATCGCCCGCTGGGTTTATGTTGCAGAGAGTGATGCGCAGGCCAAGAAGGACAGCGAGGAAGGACTGCTTCGCCATCTGAGGCACTTCTTCGGCGGGCACCAGTCGGGCTACCTCGGGCAGGTCGCGCAGGGTAAGGACTCGGTCGCGATGGCGCTCGAGTATGACACATTGGCACGCTCGACCATCATCCACGGCTCGCCGGACACGGTCATAGCGCGCATCGAGGAACTCAAGGCGAAGACGGGCCTCACGTCGCTGATGCTGCACTATCCGCCCTGGTATGGGAGCGAAAAAGCCAAGGCGTCGCTGGAGCTGTTCGCAGGCGAGGTCATTCCGCGCCTGCGCCCGCCAGCCAAGGCGGCCGAGTAAGGCCCCTGCGAAGAGAGGCCGAACGGAGCCTCTCTTCTGGGAGGCTAGGCGTGTGTACCTTCGCTTGCCGGGGCAATGGTGTCATCGGTGCGCGTCGGCTCCTTGCGTGCACCGAACATGCGCATGACGAAGACGTAGAACACCGGCACGAAGATGATCGCCAGGACTGTCGCGGAAATCATGCCGCCGAGCACGCCCGTGCCGATCGCGTTCTGGCTCGCCGCGCTCGCGCCAACGGCGCGGGCCAGTGGAACGACGCCCAGCGTGAAGGCGAGCGACGTCATGAGAATGGGGCGAAAGCGGAGCTGCGCGGCCTCGACCGTGGCGTCGATCACCGACTTGCCTGCCGCGTGCAGGTCCTTGGCGAACTCGACGATGAGGATGGCGTTCTTTGCGGACAATCCGATGATCGCGATCAGGCCGACCATGAAATAGACGTCGTTCGGCATGCCACGCAGCGTAACGGCGAGGACAGAGCCGATCACGCCGAGCGGCACGACGAGCATGACCGCGAGGGGAACGGACCAGCTTTCATAGAGCGCCGCCAGCAGCAGAAACACGAACAGGACGCTGAGGCCGATCAGGTAGGGTGCTTGTGATCCGGACTGAATCTCTTGCAGCGACTGGCCCGTCCACTCGTAGCCGAAGCCGGTTGGCAGGCTCGCTGCAAGCCGCTGCATCTCTTGGATCGCTTCGCCGGACGAATGACCGGGTGCGGCTTGACCGCCGATCCGCACGGCAGGATAGCCGTTGTAGCCGACGACCTGCGAAGGTCCCTTCGCCCATTCAATGCGCGCGAAGGCCGAGAGCGGCACCATGCCGCCGGCGGCATTGCGCACGTTCAGCTTGAGCAGATCCGGCGTCTGCATGCGCTGGCCCTCCTCTGCCTGAACGGTAACGCGCTGCATTCTTCCGGCATTGGGAAAGTCGTTCACGTACGTGGAGCCGAGATTGGCGGTGATCGTCGAGTTGATTTCTGCGAACGTCACGCCGAAGGTGTTCGCCTTTTCGCGGTCGATGACGAGCATGACCTGGGCTGAATCGGGCAGGCCCTCCACACGCAGGCCCGCGAGCTTCGGGCTGGTCGCGGCGGCCGCCATGAGCTGATTGCGCGCCGCGGCAAGTTGGGCCTGCCCGAGGCCGCCGCGGTCCTGCAGGCGGAACGAGAAGCCGCTGGTCGTGCCAAGGCCCTGTATCGGCGGCGGGGACAGCGCAAAGGAGAGGGCGTCACGGATTTGCATGAGCTTGCCGTTGGCCCGCATGGCAATGGCATGCGCGGAGTCTTCGGGGCCGCGCATGCTCCAGTCCTTGAGCGTGACGAACGCCAGCGCGGCATTCTGCCCGGCGCCCGAGAAGCTGAAGCCCGAGATCGCGATGACCCGATCGACGGCCTTCTCCGCAAGGAAGGCATCCTCGATCTGGCGGATCACCTCGAGTGTCCGGTTGGCGCTCGCTTCCGGCGGTGTCTGGATATCGACGATCAGGTAGCCCTGGTCCTCGTTGGGAAGGAATGCCGTCGGCAGCCGGACATAGGCCCAACCGAGGCCGGCGAGCAGCGCCAGGTAGATGACCATGAAGCGTCCCGGACGGCGCACGATGCGGCTGACCGCGCCGCTGTAGCCCCTCGAGGTCCGGGTAAAGCCGCGATTGAACCAGCCGAAGAACCCGCCCTTCTCATGATGTCCCTGCGGAATGGGCTTGAGGAACGTTGCGCAGAGTGCCGGCGTCAGCGACAGGGCCAGGAAGCCAGAGAACAAGATCGAGACGACCATGGTCAGGCTGAATTGCTGATAGATGATCCCGACCGCGCCCGGAAAGAAGGCCATCGGCACGAAGACTGCGGTGAGCACCAGGGTTATGCCGACGATCGCGCCGGTGATCTGGCCCATGGCCTTGCGCGTTGCCTCGCGCGGCGGCAGTCCTTCCTCGGACATGATGCGCTCGACATTTTCGATGACGACAATGGCGTCGTCGACGAGGATGCCGATGGCGAGCACCATGGCGAACATCGTCAGCACGTTGATCGAAAAGCCTGCGGCATAGAGCACGGCGCAGGTGCCAAGCAGAGCGATCGGCACGACGATCGTCGGAATGATCGTATAACGGAAGCTCTGCAGGAACAGAAACATCACGAGGAAGACGAGGAGCATCGCTTCCGCGAGCGTATGGAGCACCTTCTCGATCGACACCTTGACGAACGGCGAGGTGTCGTAGGGAATGCTGTATTCGATGCCGGGCGGGAAGAACCGCGCGAGCTCATCCATCTTGGCGTGGATGGCGGTGGAGGTTGCGAGCGCGTTGCCGGTGGGCGAGAGCTGAACGCCGATGGCCGCGGTGGGCTGGCGGTTAAGGCGGGTTGAGAAGGCATAGCTCTCGCCGCCGATCTCGACACGGGCGACGTCGCGCAGGCGTACGGACGAGCCGTCGGGATTGGCGCGCAGTACGATCGAGCCGAATTCCTCGGGCGACGTGAGCTGACCCTGAACAAGAACCGTCGCGGAGATCTGCTGCGTGATCGGATTTGGCTGTGCGCCGATGGCGCCGGCCGCAACCTGGGCATTCTGCGCCCGGATCGCGGTCAGGATGTCGTCGGCTGTGAGACGCAGACCGAGCATCCTGTCCGGGTCCATCCAGATGCGCATGGAGCGCTGCGTGGCGAAAAGCGTCGCGCTGCCCACCCCCGGAATGCGCCGGATCTCACCCATGACATTGCGGTTCGAATAGTCGCCAAGGCCGATCGCATCGAGCCGCCCGTCGGTCGACCTCAACGCGATGACGAGAAGGAAGCCGGTGCCGGCCTGCTCGACGCGCAGCCCCTGCTGGACGACGGCCTGAGGCAAGCGCGATTCAACGCGGCGAATGCGGTTCTGCACCTCGACCTGTGCCTCGCCGACGCGCGTGCCGGGTGCGAATGTCGCCGTGAGTTGAATGCGGCCTGAAGAATCGGAAGTCGACTCGAAGTAAATGAGTCCGGGAACGCCGTTGAGTTCCTCCTCGATCGGTCGCGTGACACTCTGGTACATGTCTTCGGGCGAGGCGCCCGGGAAATTGGTCTGCACGGAGATCTGCGGCGGTGCCACCGTCGGGTACTGCGCAACCGGCAGCAGCGGGATGGTAATCGCGCCAGCGATCATGATGAAGATGGCGACCACCCAGGCAAAGACGGGGCGGTTGATGAAGAAGCTCGGCATGGCTCTCGGTGTCTTGATTGTTGATGCGCGCTGCGTTCGCGCCGTCTAATTCTTGGCGGCGCCGCCGTTTGATGCGGCTTTCCAGGGCTGAGGCACGACGGGGGCGCCCGGACGCAGTTTCTGGAAACCTTCGACGATGACCTGCTCGCCTGCCTGGAGGCCGTTCTCAATCACCCAGCGATCGCCCACGATCCGTCCTGTTGTTACCGCTCGCAGTTCGGCCGTCTTGCCGTCCTTGACGACATAGAGCAGCGCGCGGCCGCTGCCGTCGCGCTGGACAGCCTGCTGTGGAACGGCAAGGACATTGCGCTGCACGCCCTGCTGGATGATGACGCGGACGTACATGCCGGGCAGAAGATCGCCTTCAGGGTTGGGAAATTCGCCGCGCAGTGTAACCTGGCCCGTCAGGGCGTCGACGGCGGCCTCCGAGAACAGCAGCCGCCCCGTATGCTGGTAGGGAGAACCGTCGTCGAAGTTGAGGCGCACGGGCGCTTCATCGGGCATGTTGCTCGCAACCTCGCCGGCCTTCAGGGCGCGCCGGAGATGGAGAAGCTCGTTCGCGGACTGGGTGAAGTCGGCGTACACCGGATCAAGCTGCTGGATGGTCGCAAGTATGTCCGCCGCCGAGGTCCCGACGAGCGCGCCTTCCGTAATGAGCGCCCGGCCGATGCGGCCGCTGATCGGTGCGCGCACCTCCGAGTACTGCAGGTTTAGCTCTGCAGCCGCGAGCCCGGCCTTTGCTGCCGCCACGTCGGCATCGGCCTGTGCCAGGACGGCGGCGGCTGTCTCGTACTGCTGGGCACTGGTGATGTCGCGCTGGCGCAGTGCCGTCTGCCGATCGGCATTCTGACGCGCCTGGAGCTGAGCGGCCTCGGCGCGTTGGAGCGTGGCGCGCGCACTGTCCACCTGCACTTTGAAGGGTGCCGGGTCGATCCGATAGAGGACCTCGCCCTGCTTGACGAGGCTGCCCTGCTCGAACACGCGCGCGACGACGATGCCGGAGACGCGCGGACGCACCTCCGCGATGCGTGTCGGCGCGATGCGCCCGGGCAGCTCGTTCAGTATGGGCACGTCCTCGGGCGCGACGGCGAGCACACTGACCGGCACCGGTATGTTCGGTGGCATCTGCGCCCCCGCGTTGTGCGGCGTGCCGGCAGCGGTGAGCATCACGGCTGCGCCCAGCAAGGCGGCCGCTATCCTGGACATCACATGCGATGACATGGCGAGCTTCCTAGAGGATGAGACGAAAGCGGCACTCAGGCCGGCAGACTGCGTTAGTGTGGCTCGGGTGCGCCTGGCGCGTCGGGGCGCAGAAGGGCGCGCATATCGGCGAGGAGTTGTTCACGCTCCTGATCGGGCCATCGATAGAAGCCGAAGGCTTCGACGAGTTTCAGCCCCTCGAGTGCAAGAAAGACGACCCTCGCCCGGCTGGGCTCAGGAGATGTCGCTTCGACCTCGTGGAGGAACGCCTTGAAGGGCTCCCGAATCGCGCCGCGAAGATCATTATGCTGATTGAGTGCGACAGCAAGATCAAGAGCAACGTCCCGATCAAGTTCGAGCTTTCCGTGTTGCAGGGCTGCAATCAGCCCGAGGATTGCCGCGTCCGGCTTATTCCCCTCCTGATCGATGAAGGAACGCATCCGTTGCGCCTCGGACGCCACCCGGCGCTCGATCACCGCCTTTATGAGCGCCTGCTTGGTCTTGTAATCGTAAAGCACGCTGGCCTTGCTGATGCCGGCCTCGGCGGCGACGGCATCGAGCGTCAGCCGAACGGCGCCGTCGCGTGCAACCACGCGCTCGGCGGCATCCAACAGGGCCATGCGGTCGATCGTTCTTGTGCGTCCCATTCGGGGGCCTCGGATTTATATCCGACCGGATGGAAATTAATTGACCAGGGCGCAATGTCAATTCACGAAATGATGAGGCTGCGAGTGCGCGACCCGGCCGCAGGACTTGGCTGCCGTCAAGAAAATGCTGTCACAGGAGAGACTTTTGGGCGCGGTGGCGGCGGCGTCGTGGCCACGCGGCTAGCGTCGGATGCTGACGGTCGCGCGGGTAAAGCTCTCAACATAATCGAGGAGCCCGTCAGCGGCGGCCATGGCGCTTTCCCCGTCCCCATTGGCGATGGCGCGCGCCTCGTCCGCATGGAGCCGCGCGCATTTCGGCAGGTCGGCCGCCTCCTTGTAGTGCAGGTACCAGAAACGCCGCGAATGGCCGTTGAGGAAGCGCATCGAGCGCGAGGCGTACTCGTTGTGGGCGGCTTGGGTCAGCAGCCCGTTCATCTCGCGGTCCAGCCGCATGAAGGCGATGTCGTCGTTGGCGGCGGCGGCGGCGCCCATGCCATCGGCGATGGCGAGGAAGCGCGCTCGCTCCGCGTCGGAAGCGCGCTCCGCGCCGGTGCGTGCCAGCAGGCGCTCAAGCTCGCGGCGGACCTCAAGGACAAGAAGTTGGCGCCGCGGGTCCGTGTCCGTGACGATGATCGCCTTGCGTGGCAGCACCAGCACGAGACCCTCGTGCGCCAAGCGTTGCAGGGCCTCCCGTACGGGGGTGCGGCCAATGCCGAGCTCGGTCGCGAGGGCCTGTTCGGAAAGAACGGCGCCGGGTGCAAGCTGCAGCGTGACGATCATCTCCTCGAGCCGGATATACGCCTGCTCGGTAAGGGTTTCCGCTCTGGCTGCTGCAACTTGCTCGGACTTCGCCGTCGGCAATGCGCTCGTCATGGCGTCAGCTCAGACCTCCCGCGCCCGATATCCCCGGTCCCTCACCAAGAATATGCCCGGCTTCGTGATAGAGCCAAGCACAACTCGCGGGGCGGCTACGCTGCGGGCCTGCGCTGGAAGCGTCACTGCTTCTTGGGCATATCGCCCTTCTTTACGCCGGCTTCGGGGAAGATCCACATCGCGACGACGGCGAACGCCGCAAAGCCGATGATGAACCACGCCGGCACTGCCTGGGCCACTGCCGCCTCCCAATAGGCGAAGGCCAGCGCGGCGAGCAACGTCACCACTGAAACGATCGCTTTGACATCGTTTGGCATGGCTTGGGCCGTCGCTTGCTCAGTAGTTGCCCATGACTGCCGCGGCCGCTTCGTCGGGCCGCTTCGGCGTTCCCCTCAGATCCTTCTTGAGGTGCGTCGTGTCATAGCCATTGAAGAGATGGCCGAGGAGGCCGCGCTTGAGGTCCGACGTTCCGAAGAGCCAGTCCGCAATCGGGAAGGTGAGGTTCATGTTCACCTCCATCATCAGCCGCGCGTTGTGATGGGCGGTGTGATGGCGGCGCAGCGTATTGACGAACGGGCAGTTGCGCACGAACCAGTTCTCGTCGACATGGCAGCAGAAGTGCATGAACTCATAGATGAGATACATGCCCGTCGTCGTGCACATGAAGAGCCAGCCGACGTTGGGTGAGAGCAGATGCCCGAGGAGCAGGCCGCCCGGGATCGACATCAGGATGAAAACCACGAGGGCGTACGGGGGAAAGACGGTGACGCGCCAGTCCTTGTGATCGCGGAAGCGCATTTCCTCGTCAGTGAAGAACTGGTGGTGGTTGAGCGTGTGTCGCTCGTAGACCGAGCGCAGGCCTTTGATGTTGATCGGCCTGTGCATGACGTACTTGTGCACGAACCACTCGAAGATGTTCGTGAAGAGGAACGTAACCGGAATCGCAACCAGCTCGAGCCAAGTCGGCGCGTGGATGTGCTGGAGGTAGATGTAGAAGGCCGCAGCGCCCATCGCGTAGATGATCGCAATGTGCAGATAGCCGTCATAGAAGCCCATGATCCGGTTGCGGTACTGCGCCCGGAATTGTTTTTGGCGTTCCGTGATCATCGTTCCTCGCTCCGTCGCGATGTCGCACTGATATATCATCAGTGCATCATCTTTGCCGTCAAGGTCAACCAGGGAACCCTCGGCGCTGCTACCTGGGACCGAGGCAACAGTGGTGGCCTGCCGCAGCATGACAGCGCAAGGTGGGATCGACCACGGACATCATCCGCGAAGGCCGCCTGCGGGCACAAGGCGCCCTCTGATCAGTTGGGCGTCGGGCTGTCCGTGGCGTCGGGGCCTAGCTCAGGGAGGTCGCGGGCACGGCGCACCCGCCCTTCGAACTGAGCCCCCTCGTGAACGCTCAGCGTCTGATGGTGAACATCACCTTCGACCTTGGCGCCGGCCTCGAGCAGAACCCTCGCGCCGCGTATCGTTCCCTGGATTGACCCGAACACGGTGACAGTCCTTGCACTCACGCCGCCCCCGACCTTTCCGATGTGCCCGACAATGACTTCGGTGCCGAGGACATCGCCCTGGACAACGCCATCAACTCTGATTGGGCCCTTGGAAACGATGCGAACACCTTGCCCGAGGATCGTGAGATCCTTGCCAATGATCGACATGCCGCTCCTTGCCGCGTCGAGGGCTTGAGGCACCGGCGGACAAAACGGCCCTGCAGCATTAGGCGGCGACACTGATGATGGGGTCGGGCGGTTGGCGTCGGGCTCGGCAGCCGACAGCGGCAGCGGTTTCGACGTTTCCGCTTCCCAGGTTGCCGGGTCGACGTCGCGAGGGCCTTGGCCATTGGGGCGCAACATGGAAAAGCTCCGTCAAACCAAAATTGAACTATCGAAAATGCCTCCCCGCATCTGATCGTGCCAAAATCATCAATAACTTCGGTAGGTGCCTTGATCATAACAGTCAAGGTGTACTCGTAATCACTTATCAATCCGTCTGAAATTCGATTGGAACACTCATTCAGGCGCCACCCAGCCGGCACGGCACAGGGGGCGTGCTCGGGCGGCGCCCACAGATGGCGCCAGATCAGCCAATTCTTGTCTTATTGTATTGCGGCGTCTGCAAAATTCGGGGGGATTGTTCAGCGGAGGTACGGTAGCTTGGTCGCCCCGGCATGAGCTAGGCTAACGGAGAGTGATCTTGCAGGCGCGCGCTTCCGCACGAACTGACGGCAACCCCCAGTCCCGATCGTCCCGTAAGACAGTGCTGGTCACCGGCGGCGCCGGATTTCTCGGCTCGCACCTCTGCGATCGGCTGCTCGCCGATGGGCATGACGTCATCTGCCTCGACAATTTCTTTACGGGCACCAAGCAGAACATCGAGCATCTGCTCGCGCATCCGCGTTTCGAGCTGATGCGGCACGACATCACGTTCCCACTCTATGTCGAGGTCGACGAGATCTACAATCTCGCGTGCCCTGCCTCCCCGATCCACTATCAGCACGACCCCGTACAGACCACGAAGACGAGCGTGCACGGCGCGATCAACATGCTGGGATTAGCAAAGCGCCTCAAGTGCCGAGTGTTCCAGGCATCGACGTCGGAAGTCTATGGGGACCCCTCAGTCCATCCTCAGAGCGAGGACTATTGGGGCAACGTGAACCCGATTGGGCCGCGGTCCTGCTACGATGAAGGCAAGCGCTGCGCCGAGACCCTGTTCTTCGACTACCATCGCCAGCATCGCATGGAGATCAAGGTGGCGCGGATCTTCAATACGTACGGGCCGCGCATGCACCCCAGCGATGGCCGCGTCGTCTCGAATTTCATCGTCCAGGCGCTGCGCGGCGCGCCGATCACGATCTACGGGGACGGCAGCCAGACACGCTCATTCTGCTATGTCGACGACCTGATCGAAGGTTTCGTCCGGCTTATGGAAAGCCCGGCGGAGGTCACGGGCCCCATCAACCTCGGCAATCCCGTAGAATTCTCGATCCGTGAGCTCGCCGAGCTCACGATTGAGATGACCGGCACGAAGTCGAAGCTGTCGTTCCTCGCGCTTCCGCAGGATGATCCCAAGCAGCGCCGCCCGGACATCTCGCGTGCCGAGCGGTTGCTCGACTGGCGGCCGACGGTGCCGCTGCGCGAGGGTTTGCGGCATACGATTGCCTACTTCGATCGGCTGTTGTCATCGTCTTAGGAGGGGGCTGTGTCGGCAGCGGTCTCAGTCCAAGATCGGTACTGCGACGCCGCGAGCGGGGCTGCGTTTGCGCGGCGTCGCCTGTCCTTCAAGGATGCTGCGGGCTGTTCGGTCCGATCCCGCAGGGACCGCCCCGCCGCCTCACGCAGCAGAGCTCGATGTGGCGAGTGGCAGGGATATGTGCCGTCACTTCTTCATGTGATATCGTAAGTGCATGAAAATCCTCG
This sequence comes from Hyphomicrobiaceae bacterium, assembly GCA_046293075.1. Classification (GTDB taxonomy): domain Bacteria; phylum Pseudomonadota; class Alphaproteobacteria; order Rhizobiales; family Hyphomicrobiaceae. The sequence goes on from JBKBPL010000020.1 coordinate 55,321, forward strand.
TTACTGGTGCGGCAGGATTCATCGGCTTCCATGTCGCGAAGCGCTTGCTTGAGCGCGGCGATACGGTCGTCGGTATCGATTCGCTCAATGACTATTACGACCCGGCGCTTAAGGAGGCGCGGCTCGCGATCCTCGATCGGGCGGCGGGCGGCGCGAACAGTGCCTGGGCTTTCATCCGTGCCGATCTGGCTGATGCGGCCGCCGTCAATCGGTGCTTTGCCAGCCATCGCTTCGACCGTGTCATCCACCTGGCGGCGCAGGCGGGCGTCCGTCACAGCCTGACGCATCCGCACGATTACGTGCAGAGCAACCTTGTGGCGTTTGTGAACATCCTAGAGGCCTGCCGGCACTCAGGAACGCCACATCTCACCTATGCCTCGACATCAAGTGTCTATGGCGCCAGTACGCGGATGCCGTTCTCCGAGCACGAGTGTGCGGATCATCCGCTCCAGCTCTATGCTGCGACCAAGCGTGCCAATGAGCTCATGGCGCACGCCTACAGCCACCTCTTCAGGTTACCGACGACGGGGCTTCGCTTCTTTACCGTCTACGGCCCCTGGGGGCGGCCGGACATGGCGCCGATCCTGTTCACGCGCGCGATCGACGAGGGGCGAGCGATCCAAGTCTACAACTTTGGCGATCACAGCCGCGACTTCACGTACATCGACGACGTGACCGAAGGCGTCATCCGCACGTCGGACCAGCCTGCGCAGCCGGCGCCGAACTGGAAGAGCGCCAATCCTGATCCCGCGACCTCGAATGCGCCGTTCCGCATCTACAACATCGGCAACAGCGCACCGGTCCGGCTCGCGGATTTCATAGCGGCCATCGAGAGGGCGCTCGGCAAGACGGCCATCAGGGAGCTGCTCCCGCTCCAGCCCGGGGATGTGCCGGATACGTTTGCCGATGTTTCCGAGCTGACAAGGGCTGTCGGCTACGCACCGACGACCTCCCTGGCGGAGGGTGTCGCCAAATTGGTCGCCTGGTATCGGGCATACTATGGCCGCTGAGCCCGCACTGGGCCTCGATCCCGCCGCCGCGGTCCGGTTCCTGCGCTCGCCCGTGCCAGGGGCGGATCCAAGATCGCCAACGCGATGTCGACGTCGCGCTGTGACGACGGACGCGCTGCAACCCTGAGGGGCTTGGCGTGAGGCCTATGCGGCTGGCCGCCCATAGTAGAGCATGGAAACATGCTCGGCCTCGGCGAAGAAAAGCCAGCGCTCGATGACGATGCCGATCGTTGCCGCGATGACGGCGAGGAGCGCTGCCGCCATGGCGAGCGGCGCGCTCGGCGCGATGGTGATGAGACACAGCGCCCCGGGCACCAGAAAGGCCAGCACGCGCACCATGCCCCGCAGCCTCATCGCGTGCTGACGCGCGACGGCGTAGCCCATCTCGCGCATGACGAAGTTGGCCTGTGTGTGCGGCAGGTCGAGTACGCGAACCTGGCCGTGCTTGCCGAGGCCGGTGGCATCGCCGATCGTCCAGGTCTTCTTTGCGGTGTCGATTGTCGCCCAGTAGCGCTGCTTCAAGAGGAGCGCGAGGCCGGCCAGTGCCGCTGAAATGAGCGAGAACCACGGAGCTTCCATGCCGAAAGCGTGGATATGTGCCAGCATGAGGAGGGCACCTGTCATCAGGGCGAGCAGGATGTACACCCAGGGCACCAGCGGCTGGTGCCACTGCCGGACGGTCTTGAGCGAGGCATAGATCATGCCTGTGCAATAGACCGTCACGAGCGCCAGCGCCGCGGCCAGCAGACCGGAGAGCGCGAAGAGGCCGTCTGTGCGCTCGAGAAAGACCCAGCCGATGCCAAAGAGCCCGGCGGGCACGTATGCCGCGACCGCCGCGACCCCCTCCCGCGAGAGCCATGAGCTGCGCCACTGCGTGAACGCGCGCCAGGCGCGCTCCGGGTGGCCGAGATGAAACGTTGACGAGAGCAGGCCGACGGTTATCAGTCCGAGCGAAAGGGCGAGACCCGTGAAGCCGAACCAGCGGTCGGCCGGCAGAACACCGAGCGCGGACAGTACCGCAAGCCAGACGAGCAGGCCGTAGCCGGCGCCGGACGCGGTGGTGAAGAGGATGACCGAGTAGGCGGGATGCATCGACGATCCGTGCCGAAGGTGGGCGCGGTCTATCGCGAGAGGACGCGATCGACCCAGGAGAACAGGCTTTCGATCGCGGCCGTCGGGGCCGCGATGTCTTGTTTCTGAGGCGTGTTGTCCGCGGGCCCGCTGCGCGCGTCGCGCCGCGAACGCGGCGGCAGGTACTTGTTGACCGGCTTGTAGCCGAAGGCGCCCAGCAGATCGAAGCCGCCACGTTCGGCGACCAGCCGGGAAACCCTGCTGTCGGGGTCGCCGAGATCCCCGAAGTGGCGTGCGCCCGTCGGGCAGGCGCGCACGCAGGCCGGCACGCGATCCTCCGGCGCGAGATGCTCATTATAGATGCGATCGACGCAGAGCGTGCACTTCTTCATCACGCCATGGCTTGGATCGTACTCTCGCGCGCCATAGGGGCACGCCCATGAGCAGAGCTTGCAGCCAATGCAAAGGTCCGGATCGACGAGGACAATGCCATCCTCGGCGCGCTTGAAGGACGCGCCGGTGGGGCAGACGGTGACGCAGTCGGGCGTCTCGCAGTGCAGGCAGGAGCGCGGGAAGTGGACGGTGCGGCTTTCCGTGCCGTCGCCGACCTCGTAGCCATGAATGCGGTTGAGCCAGGCGCCGTCCGGATCGGTGCCGTAGGGATCGATGTCCGAGAGGGGGGCCGAATATCCGCCCGTGTTCCACTCCTTGCAGCTCGTCGCGCAGCCATGGCAACCGACGCACGTATCAAGGTCGATGACGAGGCCGAGCTTGCGCTCGGTATGCGTTGGCAGGCAGGTCATCGGCGCACTCTTCTGAAATCAGCGCCGAAAGAAATGCTGTCAGGCTGCCGGCGCCCGAGCGGGTCGCCGAAGGGCTCGAAGCGCGGATGGCTCTGCTCGCCTGGCTCGGGCGCGGCCTTCTCGATGTTGACGCGCAGGTCGTACCACGCGGCCTGCCCGGTGATCGGGTCCGAGTTCGAGTAGCGGTAACCGCCGCCATTGGGCGGGAGCAGTTCGGAGATGAGATGGTTGAGCAGGAAACCGCGGGTCGCTTCCGGGGCATCCTTTGAAAGGCCCCAGGCGCCGCCACGCTTGCCGATTGCGTTCCAGGTCCAGGCGGTATCGTCGTTGACGCCGTCCATGAGACGCACCTGACAGCGCACGCGGCCGAGATAACTGCTGATCCACACCCAGTCGCTGTCGGCAATGCCGAGTTCCTTGCCGCGCGTGCGGCTCATGTAGAGGAAGTTCAGGCTGTGGATCTGCCTCAGCCATGCATTCTGCGAGCCCCATGAGTGGTACATCGGCATGGGCCGCTGCGTGATCGCGTGCATGGGGAACTTCTCCGTATCGACCATCGTGCCCTCGAAGGGCTGATACCAGAACGGCAGCGGGTCGAAGTATTTGGCAATGCGCGCGCGGTGGCTCTCGGGTGGCTGCACGGGGCCGTGCCCTTCCGCGGCGAGACGGAAGGCCTGCAGCGGCTCGCAATAGAGCTGGAAGGTCATTCTCGCGTCGGCAGCGCGGAAGCCGACCGAAGCCGCCCAGTCGAGGTACTCCTTGTTGGCGTGCTTGAAGTAGCGCTGGCTCGGCGCGAGGTGATGTGCGTGGAAGCCGCCGTTGGCGATGTAGCGCTTGAGCTGGTCGGGATTGGGCGCGCCTTTGCCGAAGCTTTCCCCGTTGCCGCGCCATCCGGCAAGCGGCCCGATGCCCGGCGCACGCTCGTGGTTGACGAGATAGTCAGCATAACCGCCGGGGAACTGTGGTGAGCCGTCGTCCTTGACGAGGCCGGGCAACTTGAGGCGCGCGCCGAGATCCAGAAGCACCGACTGGAAGCCGCGCACATCGCGGTCGGGTTCGACGACGGGATGGCGGATGGCGTCGCAGGCGGCGTCCGGCTCGGAGATTGGCCGATCGAGAAGCGAGATGCAGTCCCATCGCTCGAGATAGGTGGTGTCGGGCAGGATGAGGTCGGCATAGGGCACCATCTCGGAGTAGTAGGCATCCGAGTAGATGATGCGGGGGATCTTGTACTCGCCGGTGTCGGGGTTCTTCTCCGTCAGGTAGCGCAATGTGTCGCCGATGTTCATCGCCGAGTTCCAGCTCATGTTCGCCATGTACATGAACAGGGTGTCGATGGGGTAGGGATCGCCAAGCGCCGCATTGGTGATGACCATGTGCATGAGGCCGTGGGCAGCGAGCGGCGCGTCCCAGCTATAGGCCTTGTCGATGCGCTGCGGCCTGCCGGCCTCGTCGATCAGCAGGTCGCCGGGTCCCGTTGGGAAGCCGAGGTGCGGACCGGGCAGCGGCTCACCGGCCTTGACCTGACCGGGCTTGCCGGTGGGCTTGATGCGCGGGGCAATCTCTTTCGGATAGGGCGGCTTGTAGCGGAAGCCACCGGGGCAATCGATCGAGCCGAGCAGGATCTGCAGGAGGTGAATGAGGCGGCAGGTCTGAAAGCCGTTCGAGTGGGCGGAGATCCCGCGCATGGCGTGCATGGCGACCGGGCGACCGACCATCTTGTCGTGACGGCGCCCATGGATGTCCGTCCAGGGAATGTCGAGCGTGATCGACTGCTCGAAGGCGATGGTGGCAAGCTCGTCGGCGATGCGCCGGATCGTGGCGGCGGGCACGCCGCATTCGGCCTCGGCGCGCTCCGGCGAATACGCGTCCGTGAGATAGCGCTCGGCAATTTTTTGGAAGACCGGGATGGCCGTGCGGCCGTCCGGCAGCTTTACCGGGCCGGACAGTTGCGGGACGAGGTCGGCCCCCTCCGCGGGCGCAAGCGTGCCAAGGCGTTTGTCGAACGCGAGCGCATTGCCCTTCTCGTCGCGCACGAAGAGGCCGTGGTCGGCGGCGCCCGGTGCCTCGATGACGAGCCAGGGGGCGTTCGTGTAGCGCACGAGATAGTCGATATCGATGCGCTGGGTGCGCAAGAGCTCGTGGATGAGCGCGCCAACAAAGGCGCCGTCCGTGCCGGGGCGGATGCCGACCCATTCATCGGCAATGGCGTTGTAGCCGGTGCGCACCGGGTTGATCGAGACGATCTTGGCGCCGCGCGCCTTGAGCTTGCCGAGGCCGATCTTGATCGGGTTCGAGCTGTGATCCTCGGCGACGCCAAAGAGCATGAAGTACTTCGTGTGCTCCCAGTCGGGCTCGCCGAACTCCCAGAACGAGCCGCCGAAGGTGTAGAGCCCGGCGGCCGCCATGTTCACCGAGCAGAAGCCACCATGCGCGGCGTAGTTCGGCGTGCCAAACTTGATGGCCCACCAGCCGGTGAGCGACTGCGACTGATCGCGGCCCGTGAAGAACGCGAGCTTCTTCGGGTCGTCGGCGCGGACCTTGGCGAGCCAGCCGGTCGCCGTCTGGAGCGCCTCTTCCCAGGAAATCTCCTTGAACGCCCCAGACCCGCGCGGGCCGACGCGGAGCAGCGGCGCCTTGAGGCGCGCCGGCGAATAGTGCTGCATGATGCCGGCCGAGCCTTTGCCGCACAGCACGCCCTTGTTCACCGGGTGATCGCGGTTGCCCTCGATGTAGCGGACTTTGCCGTCCTTAAGATAGACTTTGATCCCGCAGCGACAGGCGCACATGTAGCAGGTCGTGGCCTCGATCCGGTCGGCGGGGTTCTCGCTGAGGACGACGCCATGCGCATCCTGATCGGCCGGCCGGTTGCGCATTGGGGCATCGGATGTCTTGGCTGTCGCGCGATCCTGCACGGCCGTGCTCTTCCTTCGCTCTGGTGATCATCGCTGGGTGGATCGATTACTTCAGTATATTCGATCCTTTGAATATTCAACCCTCGGGCGGGGATGGTCGCCTCGTCGGCCCGCCGCCTTCCGCGCGGCGTTCGCATCAGGGACAAGCGCGAAAAGCCAATCTTTACAAGGCAGTCGACATCATCGCGCGGCGGCCGAGCACAAGCTCGCGCACCCCCAAGGGTCCAAGATCGCACTTGCCGAAGTCCCCACTGCCCGCGACCTCGCGCCTTGTGCTCCCGGTTGCGAGATCGCCAGCCTCCCCGCTATGCACGTTCTGATCCGAGCTATAGTCGCTGGTGAATGAGAAGAAAAGTCTCGCCGCGTGATCCGCCATTGCATGGCGCGCTCAACACGTCTGCACAATGGAGGACGCCCCATGACACCGAAGGTCCGCGTCGAGCAGGACGGCCCCGTCACCACGGTCATTATCAATCGGCCCGAGGTGCGCAACGCTGTCGACAACGAGACGGCCGAGGCGCTGGCAGAAGCATTCCGCAGCTTCGATGCTGACCCGGCGCAGCGGGTGGCGGTGCTGTGGGGCGCGGGTGGCGCGTTCTGCGCCGGTGCCGATCTCAAGGCGATCGCGTCGGGCGAGCGGAAAAAGCGATACAGCCTGGACGGAGACGGGCCGATGGGCCCCTCGCGCCTCAAGTTGTCGAAGCCGGTGATTGCGGCGGTTGCTGGCCATGCCGTTGCGGGCGGGCTGGAGCTTGCCATCTGGTGCGACCTGCGCGTCGTCGAGGCCGATGCGGTGTTCGGCGTCTACTGCCGGCGCTGGGGCGTACCGCTGATCGACGGTGGCACCGTGCGTCTGCCGCGCCTCATCGGGCAGAGCCACGCGCTCGACATGATTCTGACCGGCCGGCCGGTCGGTGCCGATGAGGCGCTCCGCATGGGGCTCGCGAACCGCGTCGTCGCCAAGGGTGAGGCCCGTGCCGCCGCCGAAGCGCTCGCGCACCAGCTTGCCGAGTTTCCGCAAATGTGCATGAACCTCGATCGGGCGTCGGTTTACCGTCAGTGGGAACTGCCCTTCGAGCACGCCATGCGCGCCGAGTTCGCGCACGGCATTGCGGCGGTCGCCGCCGAAGGACAGGCCGGCGCGGCGCGGTTCGCGGGCGGGGCGGGGCGTGGCGGCAAATACGGCGACTGACACGGTGCGCCACGGAGGTATGTGGGGCTTCAATGCGCTTTTCGCTGTTCTCTCTGGCGCGGCACGCGCTTGGCGGTCATGCGCGCTGGCCGGTGCAATGGCGCACGCCGGAGCCCAAGGCAGCCTACGACGCGGTAATCATCGGTGGCGGCGGGCATGGCCTCGGCACGGCCTACTATCTCGCCAAGGAGCACGGGCTACGAAACGTCGCAGTCGTCGAGAAGGGCTGGCTCGGTGGCGGCAACACCGGCCGCAACACGACGATCATCCGTTCGAACTACCTCTGGGAGGAGTCCGAGGCGATCTACGAGCTGTCGGTCAAGCTCTGGGAAACGCTGTCGGACGAGCTGAATTATAACGTCATGTACTCGCCGCGCGGTGTGATGATGCTCGCGCACACGGTACATGACATCCACGTCTTCAAGCGACACGTGCACGCAAATCGCCTCGCCGGCATCGACAACGAGTGGCTCACACCCGAGGAAGCGAAGGCCTTCTGTCCACCGCTCGAGATCTCGCCGAAGTTGCGATACCCTGTGCTCGGCGCGGCGCTGCAGCGGCGCGGGGGGACGGCGCGGCACGATGCCGTGGCCTGGGGTTATGCGCGCGCCGCAAGTGCGCTCGGCGTCGATATCATCGAGAATGCGGAGGTGACGGCGATCCGCCGCGACGCCAGCGGCGCCGTCGAGGGAATCGAGACGACGCGCGGCGCGATCAAGACGAAGAAGGTTGGCGTCGTCGCCGCGGGGCACACATCGGTGCTCATGGGCATGGCGGGCGTCAGGATGCCGCTGGAGAGCTATCCGCTGCAGGCGCTCGTCTCCGAGCCGGTGAAGCCTGTTCTGCCCTGTGTCGTCATGTCGAATACGGTCCACGCCTATGTCTCCCAGTCGGACAAGGGCGAGCTCGTCATCGGCGCCGGCACCGATGCCTATACCTCCTACAGCCAGACGGGCGGCCTGCACGTCACCGCCCATACGCTCGACGCGATTTGCGATCTCTTTCCAACCTTCCGGCGCCTCACGATGATGCGCAACTGGGGCGGCATCGTCGATGTCACGCCGGACCGCTCGCCGATCATTGGCCGGACGCCGGTGCCGGGGCTGTTCGTCAACTGCGGCTGGGGCACGGGCGGCTTCAAGGCAACACCCGGCTCGGCCTACGTGTTCGCGGCCACCATGGCGCGCGACGAGGCGCACCCGGTTGCGGCGCCCTTCGCCCTCGATCGCTTCAAAACCGGCCGCCTGATCGACGAAGCGGCCGCAGCCGCCGTCGCGCACTGAGGACGTCATGCTGCTCATCACCTGCCCGTACTGCCGGATGGCGCGTCCCGAGCTGGAATTCCGCTATGGCGGGGAGGCCCATATCGCGCGCCCAGCGGAGCCCGCGGCGGTCGGTGACGACGAATGGGCGGCCTTTCTCTACATGCGCACCAATCCAAAAGGGCTGCACGCCGAACGCTGGCGGCACATTCATGGCTGCGGCCGCTTCTTCAATGCGCTGCGCGACACAGTGACCGATCAGATCTTGAAGACCTATGCGGCTGGAACGCCACGGCCTGATCTCGATACGCCTGCCGAGGACGGTCGCTGATGGTCGGTCTCCATCGCACGAACGGTGGCGGTCGCATCGATCGCAAGGCGCCGCTGTCCTTCACATTTGACGGCCGGTCTTATCAGGGCGTCGCGGGCGACACGCTGGCTTCGGCGCTGCTCGCCAATGGCGTGCATCTAATTGGCCGCTCCTACAAGTATCATCGGCCGCGCGGCATCCTTTCGGCCGGCGCCGAGGAGCCCAATGCGCTCGTCACCATCAATCGCGGCAGCGGACGGATCACGCCAAACCTGCGCGCAACGCAGGTCGAGCTTTATGATGGTCTTGCCGCCGAGAGCCAGAACCGCTGGCCCTCGCTCGCCTATGACTTTGGCGCGGTCAACAGCCTCTTCTCGCCACTGCTCGCGGCGGGCTTCTACTACAAGACGTTCATGGGGCCGCGCCTCTTTGGCTCGAACAGGGCATGGCGCGAGATTTATGAGCCGCTCATCCGCCGCGCGGCGGGGCTCGGCAAGGCGCCCCTGCAGCCTGACCCCGATCGCTATGCGAACCGCTTCGTGCACTGTGACGTATTGGTGGTTGGTGCGGGCCCAGCAGGACTTGCCGCGGCGCTGGCTGCTGCCGAGGCGGGCGCGCGCGTGATCCTATGTGATGAGCAGGCCGAGCTTGGCGGCGCACTGTTGAGCGAGTGGGCGGTCGAGATCGACGGCGTCCCCGCCGCGACGTGGCTTACCGAGGCCGTGCGCACGCTCGCGTCGGCGCCCCGTGTGACGCTGCTCCCGCGCACGCAGGCCTTCGGCTATTTCGCGCAGAACTTTATCGGGCTGGCGCAGCGGCTCACCGATCACCTCGCCGAGCCCGGCCGGGAGGCGCCGCGCGAGCGGCTGTGGCAGGTGCGCGCGAAGGAGGTCGTGCTGGCGACCGGCGCGATCGAGCGACCGATCGTGTTCCCGGATAACGACCGTCCCGGCATCATGCTGGCGGACGCCGCGCGGACCTATGTCAATCGCTATGGCGTGCGGCCGGGCTGGCGCGCCGTCGTGCTGGCGGCGTGCACCAGTGGCTATGCCGCGGCCCTCGATCTCAAGCGCGCCGGCATCGAGGTGGCAATGGTCGTCGATCCGCGACCAGATGCCAGCGGCGCCATGTCCGATGCTGTTCGGGCCGCGGGGATCGAGCTCGAGCTCGGCGCAACGGTCATCGCGACGGGCGGACGCCAGCGGGTAACGGCGGTACAGATCGGGCGCATCGGACCCGAAGGTCGCGTGACGAGCGGGTCGTGGGTGCCGTGCGATCACGTGGCGATGGCTGGGGGCTGGACGCCATCGGTGCATCTTTTCTCCCAGTCTCGCGGCAAAGTCGCATGGGATGAGACGGCGCAGGCCTTCCTTCCGGCTGCAGGCGCGCCGGGCCAGGCGCAGCGCTCGGCGGGGGCCTGTCGCGGCGTGTTCGGCATCGCGGCGGCGCTCGAGGATGGTTTTGCCGCCGGCGCCGCGGCGGTCGGCAGAGAGGCACGGGGCCGAACGTTCACGGTCAGGAACGATCTGACGGCGTTCCGCGGCATCGTCGGCACCGCAAGTCGCGGCATTCGCGAGAGCAAAGCCTTCGTCGACTTCCAGCACGACGTGACGGTGCGCGACCTGAAGCTCGCGGTGCGCGAGGGCTTCCGCGCAATCGAGCACGTCAAGCGCTACACCACGACCGGCATGGCGACTGATCAGGGCAAGACATCAAATCTCAACGCTCTCGCCATCGTCGCGGATCATCTCGACAAGCCGATACCTGCGGTCGGCCTCACGACATTCCGCCAGCCCTATACGCCCGTGAGCTTCGGCACGATTGCGGGCACAAGCCGCGGCAATCTCTTCGATCCTGTGCGACGGACCCCGTGCGACGGCTGGGCGCAGGCGGCCGGCGCTGTATTCGAGGACGTCGGCGCCTGGAAACGGGCGCGCTACTTCCCTCGGGGCAGCGAGGACATGGCCGCCGCGGTTGCGCGGGAGTGTCGGACGGTGCGCAGCACGGTCGGCATGTTCGATGCCTCGACGCTCGGCAAGATTGAGGTCGTCGGTCCTGATGCGGCGGCATTCCTCGATCGGATCTACGTCAATTCGTTTGAGAAGCTGGGCGTCGGGTGGTGCCGCTATGGCGTGCTGCTGAACGAAGCGGGGTTCATCATTGACGACGGTGTGATCGGCCGCCTGGCGCCGGACCGCTTTCATGTGACCACGACCACGGGTGGCGCGGCGCGCGTGCTGCATATGATGGAGGACTACGCACAGACCGAGTTCCCCGATCTTAAGGTCTGGCTTACCTCGACGACCGAGCAGTGGGCCGTGATTGCCGTGCAGGGGCCGCGGGCGCGGGACGTTCTGGCGCCACTCGTCGATGGCCCCGAACTTGATGCGGTTGCCTTCCCGCATATGAGCCTCAGGACGGCACGCGTGTGCGGCGTCGAGGCGCGCATCTTCCGCGTGAGCTTCACCGGCGAACTCGGCTTCGAGATCAACGTGCCTGCAGATTTTGGCGCCGACGTCTGGGAGGCTGCGTGGCGCGAGGTTCGAAAGCACGATGGCTGCGCCTACGGCACCGAGACGATGCATGTTCTGCGCGCGGAGAAGGGGTTCATCATCGTCGGGCAGGAGACTGATGGGACGGTGACGCCGGATGACGTCGGTCTCGGTTGGGCCATCGGCAGGAGCAAGCGCGACTTCGTCGGCCTGCGCTCGCTTTCGCGGCCGGATATGGTGCGCGGCGGCCGCAAGCAACTCGTCGGGCTGTTGACCGCGGACCCCAAGGTGGTGCTCGAGGAAGGTGCCCAGGTTACTGAGGAGGCGCGCCCGCCCGCTGGTACGCCGGCCCTTGGCCATGTCTCGTCGGCCTACTGGAGCGCGGCACTTGGCCGATCGATCGCGCTGGCGCTGGTCGCTGACGGGCGCGCACGGATCGGCACCAAGCTCAATGTGCCGATGCCGGGCGGTGATGTGGCCGTCGAGGTGGTCGCGCCGGTGTTCCTCGATCCAAAGGGAGAGCGGCTCCATGGCTGATCGCATCGCCGCGCGCCGCTCCGCGTTCGACGGACTGGCCTTGCCGTCTCGTGAGGGGATTGCTGCGGTCCTGGATGCCAGCCCCGCGGCGCGGTTCGTCTACCGCGGATGTCCTGAGCTCCCCGCCGCGGCCTTTGGTGTCGAGCTGCCCACGACGCCGATGCGCGCACAGGCGCAAGGAGACCGGGCCGCGCTGTGGCTTGGTCCTGATGAATGGCTGCTGCTGGCGGCGGAAGCCGACGGGCCGGCCATCGCCGCCTCGCTGTCCGGGCCGCTCAATGGCAGGGCAGCTTCACTTGTCGACGTCGGTCACCGCCAGATTGGTCTTGTCGTGACCGGCCCGCACGCGGACGCCCTGCTCAACGCCGGTTGCCCGCTCGATCTCGATCGCACGGCATTCCCTGTCGGCATGTGCACGCGCACCATTCTCGCCAAGGTCGAGATCGTGCTCTGGCGCACGGGTGGGGAAGCCTTCCGCGTCGAGGTAGCGCGCTCACTTGTGCCGTATGCCGTTACCTTCCTCGCCGAGGCCATGCACGGCGTGGCCTGAGTGCCGCGCAGAAGCAGCGAGGCCCGAGCGAAGCCGTCGGCGGGCGTTCGTCCGGGCCTTAGGCTGGCGCCGTCGCGTTCTCATCGCGGCGGAACCTGCGGGCGCTAATTGTTCGCGCTGCGGCCGCCGCCCTTGCAGTAGCCCTTGTCCGCGCCGGTTGAAATGCAGATCGTGAACTTCTTGAACTTCAAGTGGATGATCAGCTTCTGCGGACCGGGGCCCTTGCCGGTCAGGTCGTTCATGGCCTGATCGGCGGCGCTGCGGGCTTCGGCCGGGCTGAGCCTGACGCCCTGCGCTTTGGCTTGGCGCAGGATCTCCTGCTCCACAAACGATCTGCTGAGCATCTGGCGATCCGCCGAGATGGCGACACTGGCACGCGATGCGGCCGTTGCGGTGAGCGTCGCGGCGACGCAGAGGACCGCGGCGAGCGCTGAGGACGTCAGTCGGAATCGGCGCTGGTTGAACATGGCTGTCTCCTTGAGATTGTTACGGGTCTTGATTCGCTGAGCTCGGATCAGGCCTTGCAGGGCCGGGCTCTTGCGGTGCACTTCCACTTCACGCCCGAACGGCTGCACTGGTAGGACTTGTTCGCAGCCATCATGTACGTGGACCACACGAAGCCCTCGTTGTTGAGGACCTTGCGGTGCCAGTGCCAGCGCGCGCTCACGCGGGCCGCGAGGTTCGTGAGCTTCTTCTCGCCTGTGGCAGAGACGCTGTAGGGCTTGCAGGTCTTTGCGGCTGCGGGAGCCGCCAGCATCGGCATCGCGGCGATGAGCGCGGCAAATGCCAGGGACGCTTTGAGAGTGCGAGAGCTCATTGTTCCTCCTCCTGTCGAGATTTGCTGCCCGGTGACGGCTGGGCTTGGCCAGCGGGCCCGGTTGCTCATGTGTCGCGGGAAAGTGCGGGAAGGTTCACTGCAGCGTCAGCATTCTCGGGTGCACTGCACGGCGCGCATTTGGCTGTAGCGAGAAGGGGCGCAATACTGGCGCTGTCGCAGCGCTTGCCGGAGGACGCCCGTGCAGATCATCGACGCGCAGATCCATCTCTGGTCCGAGGGCACGGTCGTGCCGCCGCACCGTACGACGCCCTATCTGATGGATGAGGCACTCGCCGACATGGACGCGGCCGGCGTGACCGGCGCCATTATTCATCCACCGAGCTGGGATCCGCATTCGAACGAGCTCGCCATAGCGGCCGCGCAGGCGCATCCCGAACGCTTCGCAATTCTGGGGCGCATACCGCTCGACGAGCCGGACAAGCGTCCGCTGATCGAGACCTGGCTCGAGCAGCCCGGCATGCGCGGGCTGCGCTACACGTTCCTGAAGCCGCACATGAAGTCCTGGCCGCACGACGGCACGATGGACTGGCTGTGGCCGGCGGCCGAGCGTCTCGGCATTCCGATTGCGCTGCTCGCGGGCGACTTCCTGCCGCTCGTGGGCCGGATCGCCGAGCGCCATCCGGGCCTCAAGCTTATTGTCGATCATTTCGGCGTGCGGCGGCTCAATGTCGATGACGCGGCGTTCGTAACGATGCCGGACGTGCTCGCGCTCGCGCGCTATCCCAATGTGGCGGTGAAGGTGACGGGCGGACCGCAATACGTGAGCGATGGCTACCCGTTCAAGAGCCTCACGCCGCGCTATAGGACCATCTACGACGCCTTCGGACCGCGCCGCATGTTCTGGGGCACGGACATCACGCGCATGCCGTGCATGTGGCGCGCGTGCGTCACGGCCTTCACCGAGCACCAGAGCTGGATTCCGGCTGCGGACCTGCCGCTCATCATGGGACGCGGTATTGCCGACTGGCTCGGCTGGGAGCGCAAGTGGGATTAAGCGCGCGGCGGGATCGGGTGCGGTGTCCCCCAGGCGACGAAGTGGGGATTGCTGAGGGTGGCGGGCGTGTTGCCGTAACGGAGCGGCTGACCATCGAGGGTGGTGACGCTGCCGCCCGCTGCCGAAAGCACGGCATGGCCCGCTGCAGTGTCCCATGCCTTGGTCGGGCCGAGGCGCGGGTAGATGTCGGCTTCGCCGCGCGCGATACGGCAGAACTTGAGCGATGAGCCGGCGCTGGTCCGCGAGGCGATGGCGAAGCGCGCGAGGAAAGTCTCGGTCTCAGGCGTGGCGTGGGAGCGGCTGACGAGGGCGACGAGCGCGTTCGGGTCGGGTGTGCGCGTGCGGATCGGCGCGAGGCCGATGTCGTCGAGCGTGATGGGGCCTTCGCGCGGCGCTACGCGGGCCATGGCGGCGACGTCGGTTGCCAGCGTGACATACAGTTCGTCGCAGGCAGGCCCGTAGACAATGCCGAACACCGGTGCGCCATTTTGGACGAGCGCGATGTTGACGGTGAACTCGCCGCGCTGGTTGATGAACTCGCGCGTGCCGTCGAGCGGATCGACGAGGAAGAACTCGGTGCCGAGCGCCGGCACGCGTCCGGCCGCGACCGCTTCCTCCGCGACGATGGGCACGCCCGGCGCGGCCGCCGCAATGGCGGCGACGAGCGCGGCCTCAGCCTCGTGGTCGGCGATCGTCACCGGGCTTTCGTCGGCCTTGGTCTCGACGGCAACGCCGGTGCGGTAGTAGCGCATCTCGATGGCGCCGGCGGCCAGGACGGCCGGCAGCAGAGCGGACGCAAGTCGCGCGTGATCCATGGCCGGCATTGCTTCCCCTGATGAGTCGCCACTTATGGATTGCGGCGATTCGATGCTGTGCAGCCCGCGCAGCGAGCGATTCGGCACAAGATGCGGCGATATTGCACCAGAGTTCTGTCAATTGCCGAGCATCTCCAGTCCACACTTGGCGCGAATCTCACGGGCGTGTATCAGATCAGGGATTGAATTCGCAAGCGGTCGCCCGGTTGCGCTCGCGTAGCATTCGCTTGAGCCGGCCCTGGCGTCTGCGCGACACCCTCAGCGAGCCAGAGACCATGAGCCAGCCCGCATTTCCGAACGACATGGAGCTTGCGGCGCTGATCGCCAGCAAAGTCTGTCACGATGTGATCAATCCGGTAGGGGCCATCAACAATGGCCTCGAGATTCTGGACGAGGAGGACGATCCCGAGGCGCGCGATTATGCGCTCGATATGATCCGCAATGTCACGAGCCAGGCCTCCGCGCGGCTGAAGTTCGCGCGCTTTGCCTATGGCGCGGCGGGATCAGCGGGCGATGCGATCGATCTGCGGATGACAGAGGAAATTGCCCGCGAGTATGTGAGCAAGGGCGGCAAGCATACGCTCGTGTGGCAGGGCCCTGCCGGCTACATGGCCAAGGACAAGGTCAAGCTGCTCCTCAACCTCGTCTCGCTCGCGCTTTCGGCGCTGCTCAGGGGCGGCGAGATCACCGTGATGATCGACCAACGGCCTGACCATCCGGCGTTCGCGGTGCGCTGCCGCGGTCAGGGAGCGCGCCCGCCCACGCATCTCATCGAGTTCCTGACCGGGCAGAATATGCCGCCCATCGACGCCCTCACCGTGCAGACGTACTATACCTGCCGGCTCGCGCAGCAGTGCCGGATGCGGCTCGAAGTGCTCCGCGATGGCGCCGACATCGTTCTGAGCGCCCGCGCCTAGTGTGGTTCAGATTCCCAAGTCCGCCACCACTGCGCGGTCGGTGTCGGAGGCGGACTTCGGAATCTGAACCACACTAGAAACTTAGGCTTGCTTGTGTCCTTTCGATCGCGAAGTTCGTTCGAGAGCCCGCTGCAGATGGTGACGAACTTCGCGATCGGGACACTAGCGGGGTGCCCCTGGGTGCCCCGGCAAGTCGGGTTTCCCTTTCACTTTTACAACTCAGTCTGATGGGCATAGCCTTGTCGGCATGGATCCACCCTGCTGGCGACGGAGCGTCCTCAGATGAAGCTCGATGAATATGCATCCTATGATGGTCTCGGCCTTGGCGAGCTTGTTGCCAAAGGGGACGTGACGCCCAAGGAGCTGGCGCGGACCGCGGCTGCCGCCATCGAGGCCGTCAACGGAGAGATCAAGGCCGTCGTCGAGACCTATGCCGACCGCATCGACGGTCTCGACGAGAGCACGCTTGGGGCCGGGCCGTTCCGCGGCGTCCCGTTCCTGATCAAGGACGTGTTCGGCCACGAGAAAGGCCGGCTCTGTGAGTTCGGCTCGCGCCTCTGCCGCGGCATGACCGTCCCGGCAAGCACGTATTTCGTCGACCAGCTCAAGGCGGCGGGGGTCAACATCCTCGGACGCTCGGCAGCACCCGAGTACTCGATGTCGGCGACGACCGAGAGTGTGATGTTCGGTAACACGTCGAACCCGTGGAAGAAGGGCTACTCGGCAGGCGGTTCATCGGGGGGCGCCCAGGCAGCAGTGACGAGCGGCATCGTGCCGATTGCACACGGGTCGGACATCGGCGGCTCGATCCGCATCCCGGCGAGCTGGTGCGGCGGCGTGGGCTTGAAGCCGTCGCGCGGGCGCGTATCGATCGGTCCGGTCGTGGATGAGGGTGGGCTCGGCTTTTCAGTCAACCACATCCAGGCGAAGACGGTGCGCGATGCCGCGACGATGCTCGATTGGGTGTCGAAGCCGCAGATCGGCGATCCGTTCGTGATCCCGCGGCCGAGCCAGTCTTATGCGTCGTTCGTGAATGCGCCGAGCCCACGCCTCAGGATCGGCATCGTGCTGACCGAGCTGTTCGGTGTTCCGGTCGATCCCGAAGTCGCGCAGGCGGTTAAGGAGACGGGCAAGGTGCTCGAGGGCATGGGGCATCATGTCGATATTGCCGAGGCCGACTTCGGCGGGATCGCGACGCTGCACCATATCAACGATATCTTTTTCTTTGGCTTTGATGTGCGGTTAGATGGCTATGCCAAGCGGACCGGGCAGAAAGTCGGGCCGGATACGCTGGAGCCGGTGATCCTTTCAGTCTATGAGTTCGCGAAGAGCATCACGCCGGCGCGCTTCTTTTCGGCGATGAGCGAGATCAACAGCGCACGCCGCAAGCTCGCACGCTTCTATGCCGACCATGACGTGTGGCTGTCGCCGACGACGGCGCGGGTCTCGGAGCCCTGGGGAAAATATCACCTGAGCAAGCCGGGCGTCGATGCCTTGAGCCTTGTCGAGCAGCTCTTCAAGGAGCCGTGCCAGTACACGGTCCCGCACAACATCATGGGCACGCCGGGGCTGTCGCTGCCGCTCGCCATGCATTCGACGGGCGTGCCGATCGGCGTGCAGCTCGCCGGCCGGCCAGCCGAGGAGCACGTGATCATCGCTCTTGGCGCGGCGCTCGAGCGGGCCATGCCCTGGGCCAAGCGCGTGCCCGAGCTGCACGTGTCGAAGGGGAGGTGAGAGACGATTTTCCCCTCTCCCCGCCAGGGCGGGGAGAGGGGATGATTACGCCGCCTTGCGCTGCGCAGCGTCGATCAGCACGAGATCACCGTTGCGGACGGTGAGCGAGACGATCTCGCCGTCTTTGACGCGCCCGGCCAGGATCGCTTCCGCGAGCGGGTCCTGCACGAACTTCTGGATCACCCGCTTCAGCGGCCGCGCGCCATAGGCCGGGTCATAGCCGCGATTGGCGAGCCAAGTCCGCGCCTGCTCGTCGAGGTCGATCGTGATGTTGCGATCGGCCAGCAGCTTGGAGAGCCGCCCGAGCTGGATGTCGACGATCTTGCTCATCTGCTCGCGCTTGAGGCGGTGGAACAGGATGATCTCGTCGATCCGGTTCAGGAACTCCGGCCGGAACTTGAGCTTCACCTCGGCAAGCACGTACTCGCGCACCGCGTCGGTGTCCTCGCCCTCCTTCTGGGAGACGAGATACTCCGCGCCGATGTTCGACGTCATGATGATCAACGTGTTCTTGAAGTCCACGGTGCGGCCCTGGCCATCGGTCAGGCGGCCGTCATCGAGCACCTGCAGAAGCACGTTGAAGACGTCCGGGTGCGCCTTCTCGATCTCGTCGAAGAGCACGACCTGGTAGGGACGGCGGCGCACGGCCTCGGTGAGCGCGCCGCCCTCCTCATAGCCGACATAACCCGGAGGCGCGCCGATGAGGCGGGCCACGGAGTGCTTCTCCATGTACTCGGACATGTCGATGCGGACCATGGCCTGCTCGTCGTCGAACAGGAAGGCCGCGAGCGCCTTGGTGAGCTCCGTCTTGCCGACGCCGGTTGGGCCGAGGAACATGAACGAGCCAATCGGCCGGTTCGGGTCCTGAAGGCCGGCGCGCGCGCGGCGAACCGCCGTCGAGACGGCCGCGACCGCCTCTTCCTGGCCGATCACGCGCTTGGCCAGCTCCTGCTCCATGCGGAGCAGTTTATCCTTTTCGCCCTCAAGCATCTTGTCGACGGGCACGCCGGTCCAGCGCGAGACGACGCTGGCAATGTGGTCTGGCGTCACCGCCTCCTCGACCATGACTTGGTCGGCCTGCGTGCCGTCCTTGCTTTCCAGCTCCTTCAGCTGCTGGGTCAGCTTAGGAATGATGGCGTGCTGCAGCTCGCCCGCGCGGGCATAGTCGCTGCGGCGGATCGCCTGCTCCAGCTCGACACGGCGCTGCTCCAGCTCCTCCTTGACCTTCTGGGCCGAGCCGAGCTTCGCCTTCTCGTTCTCCCAGCGGCGGGTGAGCTCTGCCGACTGCGCCTCGAGATCGGCGATCGCCTTGTCGAGCTTGGCGAGCCGGTCCTTGGAGGCCTCGTCCGTCTCCTTGCGGAGCGCCTCGCGCTCGATCTTCATCTGCATGAGATCGCGGTCGATGGCGTCGAGCTCCTCGGGCTTGGAGTCGATCTCCATCTTCAGGCGCGAACTCGCCTCGTCGACGAGGTCGATGGCCTTGTCGGGGAGGAAGCGGTCGGTGATGTAGCGGTTCGAGAGCGTGGCTGCGGCGACGAGCGCGCTATCGGTGATGCGCACGCCGTGGTGCATCTCATACTTCTCTTTGAGGCCGCGCAGGATCGAGATGGTGTCCTCGACCGTCGGCTCGCTGATGAACACGGGCTGGAAGCGGCGGGCGAGAGCGGCATCCTTCTCGATGTGCTTGCGGTACTCGTCGAGCGTGGTTGCGCCGACGCAGTGCAGCTCACCGCGCGCAAGCGCCGGCTTCAGCAGGTTGCCGGCATCCATCGAGCCCTCAGTCTTGCCGGCGCCGACGATGGTGTGCAGCTCGTCAATGAAGAGAATGATGCCGCCGTCAGAGGCGGTCACCTCCTGCAGGACGGACTTCAGCCGCTCCTCGAACTCGCCGCGGTACTTGGCCCCGGCAATGAGCGCGCCCATGTCGAGCGCGAGCAGCTTCTTGTCCTTGAGGCTCTCGGGCACGTCGCCCTTGACGATGCGCTGGGCAAGGCCTTCCGCAATCGCGGTCTTGCCGACGCCCGGTTCGCCGATGAGCACGGGGTTGTTCTTGGTCCGGCGCGAGAGCACCTGGATCGTGCGACGGATCTCCTCGTCGCGCCCGATGACGGGGTCGATCTTGCCTTCGGCGGCGGCAGCCGTGAGGTCGCGGGCGTAGCGCTTCAGGGCGTCATAGCCTTCCTCGGCCGATGCCGTGTCGGCGGTGCGGCCCTTGCGGATGGCGTTGATGGCGGCGTTGAGGGATTGGGCGGTGACGCCTGCATCCTTGAGGATCTTGGCAGCCGCGCTCGAGCCCTCGACCAGGATGGCGAGCAGGAGCCGCTCGGCGGTCACGTACTTGTCGCCCGCCTTCTCGGCGATCTTCTCGGCCTGGTCGAAGACGCGCGCGAGCTCAGGGGCGAGATAAAGCTGGCCGGCGCCGCCGCCGGAAACCTTGGGGCGCTGGGCGAGGGCGCGCTCGGTCGCCTGGAGGGCGGCGCGGGGCTGCCCGCCGGCCTGCGTGATCAGCCCGGATGCTAGGCCCTGGTCGTCATCGAGCAGCACCTTGAGAAGGTGCTCGGGGCTGAACTGCTGGTGCCCTTCTCGCAGCGCAAGTGCCTGTGCGGACTGAACAAAACCCTTGGCGCGATCAGTGTAGATCTCGAAGTTCATCGGTCCTCCTCGGCGCGCTCCCGCCGCCCCCAATGGGCCCGGTGGAAGCGCCGTCATCGAAAGAATGAGTGTGCAACGCTTGTGCGGCCCAGGTTCGGCGCCGCACTGTTCATATGGGGTTAGTCCGGCGCCGGAAAAGGGCCGACCCGAAAGTGCCGTGGCCCGATCTGCGGCGCGGGCGGAGCCCTGCGGCGGTTGAAAGCTCCGCGCCACACCCTCACATACACCCAAGGGCGAAGGCCCCATTTGAGATGGAGCAAACCGGGCCCCGGGCAAGGGGCGGCAAGGGAGGAGCAACGATGGCTGTGCCCATGCGCGATGAAGTTCGCGCGCTGAGTGATGATGAGCTGGAGATGGTCGTGAAGACGCACATCCCGCTCATCCTGGACCTTTCCGATGCCGAGCTTGCCGATCTCACCCGGCAGGTGCGCGAGAAGCGCAAGCGCGCCCGCGATATCGCGAACCGCCAGCGCCGCGAGATGCGCGGCAAGGCCGAGCGCCCCGGCGCGGCCCCGGCGCGCGACAATAGCGGCACCAAGCACAAGGCAGCGGTGCTGGCCGGGGCCTTGAAGCGCCTCAACAACGAGAAGGAGCGGCGCGCACGGCTTGCGGCGGTGCCAGAGCAGGTGCGCTTTATGAGGAAGGCGCTGCAACTCAAGCGCGCTTCGGGCAAGGGCCACAGCGGGCCCAGCTATCGTACGGCGTCCAGGGGCATGCGCAATATCGAGAACGAGAAGACCGCGCGCCTGATCCATCCGATGGAGATCGGGCGGGTATCGCAGTTCGTGAGGGCCGCGCAGGCCAAGCGCGATTGGGAGCGCGGCTGAGCCGGCTGCCCGTATCGCGAGTTGAGACATTCTGAGGCGGTGCCGTTCACAGGTTGCGCTACCGGCGCGGGGATGCCTTCTGCGCTGATGCAGCACCGCCACAGATGCGCAGCCAGATATGCAGGGCACGTCGAGCTCTCGTAGGTCGAAATCGTCGCCGGCAGTCTCTCTGCACGTGCCCCCTCAACAGGCTTGACAGCATCCTTGATGGGGCGCCGTTCCTGGCCGGCGATCGGCCGCTGCCGCAAATCGGCCGCAAATTGAAGGGGTCCGCCGCACTGCCGTGCGTCCAATTTCTGTGAGGCGCGCCGGGGGCGAGCTGGTTGTCAACTGGCCGACACACAGCTTCTCCACCGGATGTGCAGGCGCACTAGATGTAGTGGCGGGGCGCATAAGCAACCCCAATAGCTCGTGACGAATGCCTACGAATCACCGAGATTGATGACAGCCGATGCGGAGCCCGGATGCGGGCCCCGTCGGCGGGGGAGCTGAGGGGCTTCGCATCAGGCGGAGCAGGAGACGCGTTTCCGAACGGTGAGCGTGATGAGCACGCGAGTCCATGGCTCGCGGCAGGGCGCGTCTGCGCGCGTAGCGTCAAGTGAGTGGCGTCGTCCGGTCGTGGGGGCACCGCCGGACTGAGGGACATCAAAACACAATCGCACTGACGAGACGCTACCGGGTTTTGTAGCGCGTACCCTTGTCGGCTCTGCAGTGCCCAAGAACGAGCAGCAGGGCACATGAAAATCGCACGCGCCTTCACGGAAGCCGGAAAATCACCCTACGAGCGCATTGCCTTCCGCAAGGCGACCTCCGAGATCAGGAACCCCGACGGCTCGATCGTCTTCCGTCTCGAAGAATTCAGCGTGCCCGAGCACTGGAGCCAGGTCGCGGCCGACATCCTGGCGCAGAAGTATTTCCGCAAGGCTGGCGTGCCGAAGAAGCTGCGCAAGGTGGAAGAGAGCAGCGTGCCGTCGTGGCTGTGGCGCTCCGTCCCCGATGAGCGGGCGCTGGCAGATCTGCCGGAGAACGAGCGCACGGGCGGCGAGACCGACGCCCGCCAGGTCTTCGAGCGCCTTGCCGGCACCTGGACCTATTGGGGCTGGAAGGGCGGCTACTTCACGACCGAGGAGGACGCGCGCGCCTTCTTCGATGAGCACTGCTACATGCTGGCGAATCAGATGGGCGCGCCGAACAGCCCGCAGTGGTTCAACACCGGCCTGCACTGGGCCTACGGCATCGACGGGCCGGGCCAGGGCCACTTCTACGTCGACTGGCAGACCGGCCGGCTCACGCAGTCGACCTCGGCCTACGAGCACCCGCAGCCACACGCCTGCTTCATCCAGTCCGTCGAGGACGATCTCGTCAACGAGAACGGGATCATGGACCTCTGGGTGCGCGAGGCGCGCCTCTTCAAGTACGGCTCCGGCACCGGTTCCAACTTCTCGCTGCTGCGCGCCGAGAACGAGAAGCTCTCCGGCGGCGGCAAGTCCTCAGGCCTCATGAGCTTCCTCAAGATCGGCGACCGCGCGGCGGGCGCGATCAAGTCGGGTGGCACGACGCGCCGCGCGGCGAAGATGGTGGTCGTCGATGTCGATCATCCCGACATAGAAGCCTATATCGACTGGAAGGTGCAGGAAGAGCAGAAGGTCGCGGCGCTCGTGACCGGCTCGAAGATCTGCCAGAAGCGCTTGAAAGCGGTGATGGCCGCGTGCGTGAACTGCGAGGCCGATGGCGACGCCTGCTTCGATCCGCTCAAGAATCCGGCGCTGAAGCGTGCGATCCGTGATGCCAAGCGCGATTCTGTGCCGCAGAACTACATCCTGCGCGTCATCCAGTTCGCGCGCCAGGGCTACAAGGATCTCGACTTTGCGACCTACGACACCGACTGGGACTCCGAAGCCTATCTGACCGTCTCGGGCCAGAACTCCAACAACTCGGTCCGCGTCAGCGACGAGTTCCTGAAGGCCGTGGACGAGGATCGTGAGTGGGCGCTGACCGCGCGCCTCACGGGCAAGACCATGAAGACGGTCAAGGCCCGCGATTTGTGGGAGAAGATCGGCTATGCGGCCTGGGCCTCGGCCGATCCAGGTATCCAGTTCCACACCACGATCAACGACTGGCACACCTGCCCGAAGTCGGGCCCGATCCGCGCGTCGAACCCGTGCTCGGAGTACATGTTCCTTGACGACACCGCGTGCAATCTCGCGTCGCTGAACCTGATGCGCTTCCGCAAGGCGGACGGCGCATTCGACGTCGCGGCCTACGAGCACTGCTGCCGCCTCTGGACAATCGTGCTCGAGATCTCGGTGATGATGGCGCAGTTCCCCTCTCGCCAGATTGCGGAGCTTTCCTACCGCTACCGCACACTCGGCCTCGGCTTCGCCAACATCGGCGGCCTGCTCATGGCATCTGGCATTCCCTATGACAGCGCCGAGGGCCGCGCGATCTGCGGGGCCATCTCGGCGATCATGACCGGCGTCGCCTATGCGACCAGCGCCGAGATGGCGGCGGAGCTTGGGCCTTTCCCCGGCTTCGAGCCCAATGCCGGCGATATGCTGCGCGTCATCCGCAACCATCGCCGTGCGGCGCACGGCGCGGCCGGCGGCTACGAGCAGCTCAGCACCGACCCCGTGCCGCTCGATCATGCCGCGCTCAAGGATCGCAATCTCTCGGGGGCGGCGCGCCGTGCGTGGGACCGGGCGCTGGAGCTTGGCGAGGTGCACGGCTATCGCAATGCGCAGGCGACGGTGGTGGCGCCGACCGGCACGATCGGTCTTGTCATGGACTGCGACACGACGGGCATCGAGCCGGACTTCGCGCTGGTCAAGTTCAAGAAGCTTGCCGGCGGCGGCTACTTCAAGATCATCAACCAGTCCGTGCCGGAGGCGCTGCGCACGCTCGGCTATTCCGAGGCCGAGATTGCCGAGATCGAGGCCTACGCCGTCGGCCATGGCTCGCTGAAGCAGGCGCCGGGCATCAACCACACGACGCTGCGCGCCAAGGGCTTCACCGACGAGGCGCTGGAGACGCTCGAGGGCGCGCTCAAGACCGCCTTCGACATCAAGTTCGCGTTCAACCGCTTCACGCTCGGCGAGGACTTCCTCAAGAATGCGCTGAAGGTGCCGGCTGAGAAGCTGCTCGATCCGACGTTCGATCTGCTTGCCTTCCTCGGCTTCTCGAAGAAGGACATCGAGGCCGCAAACAACCACGTCTGCGGCACGATGACGGTCGAGGGCGCGCCGTACCTGAAGCCCGAGCACCTGCCGGTTTTCGACTGCGCCAACCCGTGCGGGCGCATCGGCAAGCGCTTCCTTTCGGCCGAGAGCCACATCCGCATGATGGCGGCGAGCCAGCCGTTCATCTCGGGCGCGATCTCGAAGACGATCAACATGCCGAACGACGCGACGGTCGAGGACTGCAAGGAGGCCTACAAGCTGTCGTGGAAGCTCGCGCTCAAGGCCAACGCGCTCTATCGCGACGGCTCGAAGCTCTCGCAGCCCTTGAACGCGCAGATCCTTGCCGACGATCCCGAGGAAGCGGAGGACGTGGCCGCCGAGCTGACGGCCGATCGCCCTGCGCAGCAGCGCGCGGCGGTCGCGGCCGAGCGCATTGTCGAGCGGATCGTGGAGCGGGCGCGCGAGCGCGAGAAGCTCCCGGCGCGGCGCAAGGGCTACACGCAGAAGGCCTCGGTCGGCGGGCACAAGGTGTACCTGCGCACCGGCGAGTACAACGACGGCCGCCTCGGCGAGATCTTCATCGACATGCACAAGGAGGGCGCCGCCTTCCGCAGCCTGATGAACAACTTCGCCATCGCGATCTCGCTCGGCCTGCAGTACGGCGTGCCGCTCGAAGAGTACGTGGACGCCTTCACGTTCACGCGCTTCGAGCCGGCCGGTCTCGTGCAGGGCAACGAGGCCATCAAGAACGCGACCTCGATCCTCGACTACATCTTCCGCGAGCTGGCCGTGTCCTATCTCGAGCGGCACGACCTCGCCCACGTCGATCCGACCCAGATCATCGGCGCGACGGGGCTCGGCGCCTCCGACGAGGCGCTGGAGGATGAGGCCGAGGCGCCGATCGCTCCGCCGCCCGCGCGCTTCGTCAGCAAGGGCCTGTTGCGCGGCGTGCCGGTTGCGAACGTGACGAAGATGGCGCGGGCCGAGCCGGCGACGGCGGTCGGCTCCCTGCAGAAGGACGTGGCGACGGCCTTTGCCGGCAGTGGTGCGACGGCGCTCTACAAGGCGCGCACGGTCGAGACGGTGACGCACGTCACGGAAGGCTCGCTCGCGCTGCGGGTGGAGAGCGAGATGGACCGCCGCACGGAGGCGCGCCTCAAGGGCTATGAGGGCGAGGATTGCCGCGAGTGCGGGAACTTCACACTCGTGCGCAACGGCACCTGCCTCAAGTGCGACACGTGCGGCAGCACGAGTGGGTGCTCGTGATTTGAGGCGACAAACGTGCTGGCGTGCGGAGGGGAGCGCCGGCTGGAGATACGAAGATGCAGAACGATTTTCCTGCTGATCCCCGCAGTGACTCTCAGCTCGACGCATCGTCCATTTCGATGCGTCGGGCTCTCGCCATTTCAGACGGCGACAAATGCCCGGATGTGCATGCTGCTCTCATGAGGGCTTCAAAGGCCCCAAGTCCGGCGCTGTTTGGCCTTGTCGTGACGGTCATTTCTGATGCTGAAATGGCAGAATATGATGCCCAAGCTGAAGCCTTCGTCGAGTTCGCTCCTCCAAGGATGACCTTGAGTGAGAGCGCAATGCGGCGATTGGAGGCGGGCCACCCGCGCACGCGCTTTACGATCTTTCATGAGCTTTCGCATTTGTGGCTCAACCATCGAGGAACCTGATTACGCACCATAGTCCGCCATCTTGAGCCACCAGTAGGGTTGCGGTTTCGTGACTACGGCGGCGCGGGCGAGGGCGGGGATCATTGCGGCGAGATCGAAGCGATGATTGAAGCGC
>JBKBPL010000021.1:0-79931 GCA_046293075.1 Hyphomicrobiaceae bacterium
GGCGCTTCAATCATCGCTTCGATCTCGCCGCAATGATCCCCGCCCTCGCCCGCGCCGCCGTAGCCACGAAACCGCAACCCTACTGGTGGCTCAAGATGGCGGACTATGGTGCGTAAGCAGGTTTATCTATGGAGAGACGGACAGCAAGGTGGCAGAGAAATGGTGTGCGCAGGCACACGACAGGCTGCCGCCACAAGGTGCAGTCGCAAAGGACTATGCAGATCGGAAGTTTGCCCTTTTTGAGCGCCTGATCGGGAGCGTATCTCCAGAATGGCCTGCAATGCGTACGCTCAGCAGGACCTGTTGAAGGGCTGACGTGCGCGCGCGAACTCCGCGGCGCGCTGGTCGCGGCGCCATCAGCAGGGCTGGGGGGCCCATGATCGATCGCCTTTCGCATGGCTGCCATTGGGACGTCTTCACTGCGCCGGCCCTCGGCTACCGTGACCGAACGGTCGCCTTGGCTGCTGCAGCGCAGGCGCGCCAAATCAATGCATGGCTATGGTCAGTCCCACGGCGAGTGTCTGCACGAGGCACATGGGCGCGACCATCGTCCGCAGGACGGCCTCCGGCATATCCGGAATCTCAAAGACGACATCGGCGCCATTCACGATCGGACTGAGAAGACTGTCGGTCACCGCGATGGTCGGCACGCCGCGGGCATGAAACTCTGGGACGAGCCGGACGGTCTCCGGATTGTAAGGCCGGAAGCTGATCGTGATCGCGGCGTCGTTGCGCGTCGCTGTCAGAATGTGATCGGCAAGCACATTGCCGAGCCCATCGAGGACGACGGTGCGCCGACCGAGGCGACGCAGGACATAGGTGAGATGTGCCGCGACGGGGTAGGATCCGCCGAGGCCGAGCACATAGATGGTGTGCGCGTGGCCCATCAGATCGATCGCGCGTGCGAGGTCGGCCTCACGGACGCTCTCCTGAAGATTCTCCAGCGACACGGTGCCCTCGGAAGCAAACCGCGACAGAAGCTCGTGCGCACTATTGCTGTCACGAAAGCGGCCGTCGCGACGCAATCCATCGATCCGTTCGCGATAGCTCGGCGCGATGCCGGCGACGAGGCGCGAGCGGAAGACCTGCTGCAGCTCGGTGAAGCCGCCGTAGCCCATGGCGCGTGCGAAGCGCACGATCGCCGAAGGCTGCACCTTGGCCCGTGCGGCGACCTCGGCAACGGTGCCGAGCGCCATGTCGGTCGGATGGTCGAGGGCAAACTCGGCGATCAGCCGTAGCCGGTCGGAGAGGCCCGGATAGCGGTGCGCGATCTCCTCGCGCAGCGCGTCATAGGCGCTGAGCTTGGCTGATTTCGTTCGCAGTCTCGTGGGCTTGGCGGCCTTTCTCACGTGCGCTCCCGGGTTTTCGCTCGAGATTCGTTTATTTCACTTCACAAGCCTGATGGAATGATTATTCTATGCATCAGGGAAGAGCTGCCGTCAAACGTGCGAGCAGCCGTAGCTGAGTGGAGGAGACGATGAAAAAGAACGGCAAAGCCCGGCTTGGCCCGTCCCGGCGTTCGGTTCTCAAGGGCAGCCTGATGACGGCGTCCCTGGCAGGCGTCGGTGTCTTCTACGGTCCCTGGCACAACAACCGTGCCTTCGCGCAAGGCAAGAAGCCGATCAAGCTCGGCCTCACGAACGACGCCAGCGGCCAGTTCGGCAACAGCGGGCAGGATGACCACCGCGGCATCCGCATGGTCATCGACGAATGGAATGCCAAAGGCGGTGTGCTGGGACGCAAGATCGAGTGGGTCACAGCCGACACGGAATCAAGCCCCGCCACCGGCACGCGCGTCGCGGAGCGCTTCATTACGCGCGAGGATTGTCCGATCCTGATCGGCGCGCTGCACTCGGGCGTTGCCAATGCGATCACGCAGGTCGCCAACAAGTATGGCACCATCTACCTCAACACCAACTCCTCGGCACCGAGCGAGGCGGGTGAGAACTGCAGCCGCATCAAGTTCGTGTGGGACGGCAACGGTACGAACTTCTCCAAAGCCGCCGTTGCCAATGCCGTGAAATCCATCGGCAAGAACTGGCTCCTGCTCACGAACGACTACGTGTGGGGCCATTCAACCGCAGCGGCGACCAAGAGGCTGGTTGAGGCCGCCGGCGGCCGCATCATCGACAACCTGCTGGTGCCACAGAACACACGTGATTTCACCTCCTACCTGCTCAAGATCCAGCAGATCAAACCCCAGGTCGTCGGCACGGCCATCGCAGGCGACGACAACAAGGCGCTGCGCGAGCAGATCACACAGCTCAAGCTCGACCAGGCAGGCGGTCCGGCCTGGATCAACAATCAGCAGGACTGGCCGGATGTGTGGGGAGCGCCGCAAAGCCTCTTCGGCGTATTCGGTACGACCTGGTACCACAAACTCGACCTGCCTGGCGTCGCCGAGTTCGTGAAGAAGTGGCAGGCCGCCAATAAGGGGGGGCCAATCCCGGTGCCGGGCAATGTATCGTACAATGGTTATATGGCAACGCAGGAACTCTTCCGCGCCATGGAGCGGGCCGGCTCGACCAACAACATTGCGATCATCAAGGCACTCGAAGGCCACAGGATGTCGGCCAGGGACCGCATGCAGCACCACGACGCCTATATCGACGCCGAGACGCATCAGGTCCAGCAGACAGTCTATCTGGCGCGCAAGAATGCGAAGCCCGTCGACGACACGGACCACTTCGAGATCCTGAGCTGGGCCGCCCCGAAAGAAGTGATCGACGATGTCGCACCGACGAAGTGCAAACTCGTCCCCTACGACAAGGTGCCGTCGGTTGATGCATGACACGGTGGTGGCGGGCGGCATCGCCGCCTTACCACTGCACGCGAAACCGGCACGATGCGCACCATACCTGCGCTAAGGGCTGGCCGTGCCAGCTTGGCCCGGACAGTTGCACTTGTCCTTCTTTCCGGGCGCGGCATGATACAAAATTCGAAAGCTCTGTGCTGATCGGCGCACTTAGTCGAGAGCGGCCGCGTGTTCAATCTTCTTCCTCATTTGCTGAATGGCCTGGTGCTCGGGCTGCTTCTCGCGCTGATCGCTCTTGGCTTCATGCTGATCATCGGTCTGATGGAGCAAATCAACCTGGCACACGGATCGCTGTTCGCGCTCGGGGCCTACTTCGCGCTGGTTCTGACGGGCACCAATCCGCCCCTTCCGCCCGACCTTGCCGGGTTCTGGCTGCAGCTTCCGCTCGGCTGGCGCTACGCAATCGCGCTGATCGTTGCGCCATGCCTTGCCGGCATCGTTGGCATCGGGGTCGAACTGTGCATGCGCCGCACCTATGGCAAGGATCCGCTCTATGGTCTGCTGCTGACGTTCGGCGTCGCGCTGGTGCTGGAGGAGGTCATTCGTCTCACCTGGGGGACGCGCGATCACGTGCTGCCGGTGCCCGCCGGCATGAGCGGCGCCTTCATCTTCCAGGATCTGATCTGGTCCACGTATCGCTTCTACGCGGCCGGCATGGCGGCAATTGCGATCGGCCTTGTCTGGCTGTTCATCGAGAAGACGCCCTATGGCGCCATGATTAAGGCCGGAGCTCACGACAGTGAGATGGTGCGGGCGCTCGGGGTGAACCTGTCGCGGCTGCGCCTCGGGGTGTTCGTGCTCGGCACCATGCTGGCCGCGTTCGCAGGCATCGTTGTCGCGCCGATTTGGGGGATCCGCCCCCACATGGGCGTCGACGCCGTCGTGCCGGCGTTCCTCATTATCGTCCTCGGGGGTGTCGGCAGCTTCTGGGGCGCGGTGATTGCAAGCCTGCTGGTCGGGCTCGCGGTCGGAGTCTCGGGCGCCTACGCCTCGGAGTGGTCGCTGCTCTCGATGTACCTGCTGCTCGTAGCGGTCGTGGCCTTCCGGGCACGCGGCCTATTCGGCAAGAAGAGCCTGCTGGAGGCTTGAGAGGGATCATGACCGGCTCGTCGAGCGACGCCCGCCTGATCACACCGACGATGCTCGGCGCATGGCTGGTGCTCGCCACGGTACCCCTGTGGATCAACGCGATCGGACTCTATCCCTATATCGGCGTCGAGATCCTGATCTGGTCGATCTATGCACTCGCCTTCAATCTCGTTCTTGGCGCGTCGGGCTTGCCGTCATTCGGTCACGGCGCATTTTTCGGTGTCGGCGCGTATGCCTTCGGCCTCACGCAGTTCAATATTGGCGCGAACCTGTGGCTCTGTCTTGCAGGTGCGACGCTCGCCGGCGCGTTCGCCGGCTTCCTCGTCGGGATTTTCATCGCACACCGGCGTGGCATCTATTTCGCGCTGATGACCATCGCCTTCGGTCAGATTTTCTGGACCATATCGGTCAAATGGCACAGCGTCACGGGTGGCGAGGACGGTCTTCTCAATATCGCGCGGCTGCCCGTGCCACTCGGCATCACGTCCTTCGACATCACGGAGAACGAGACGCTCTATTATTTCGTGCTGGCCGCTTTCGTCGTCATCGTCGTGCTGCTATGGCGGCTCGTCAACTCGCCCTATGGGCGCATTCTCTCCGCAATCCGCCAGAGCGAGGTGCGCACCGCACACCTCGGCTACAACGTCTGGCTCTACAAGCTGAGCATCATCATCATCTCTGCCGGCATCTCCGGCTTCGCCGGCGGCCTGTTCGCAATGGCGCAGCGCTCGGCGTTCCCGGACGTGATGAATCTGGCACAGTCGGGCCTCGTCGTCATGATGACGCTCGTCGGCGGTGGCCTCGTCAGCTTCTGGGGCCCCATCGTTGGCGTCATCGTGTTCCTGATCGCGCGCGACGTGATCGGCGCCATGACCAATGCCTGGATGCTGTACTTCGGCACGATGTTCGTGCTGCTGGTCCTCTTCCGGCCAGAAGGCATTGCCGGAGGCGCCCAACTTCTCATGGAGCGTTGGAAGGCGCGCAGCGCCGCCCCCAATGTCCTGAGCTCTGCCCGGCGGAGCGGATGATGGCGCTCATCGAGGCCGAAGGCGTTCATGTCCGTTTCGGGGACCGCGTTGTCCTCGAAGAGATCACGCTCTCCGTCATCGAAGGAGAACTGCACGGGATCATGGGGCCGAACGGCGCCGGCAAGACGACCTTCTTCAACACGCTTACGGGGCGCGTCAAGCCGAACCGCGGCCGCATCCGCCTCGACGGCGCAGACATCGCCGGCCTTGGTCCGCACGCCATTGCCCGCAAAGGCATTGCCCGCTCGTTCCAGATCATGACGCTCTTCGATGATTTCACCGCGCGGGAGAACGTCATGGTGGCGTTGCCAGCCTTTCGCCTCCGGGGCTTCGACATGCGCCGCGCCGCAGCAGGCGATGCGTCCTTGGCCGATGAGGCCGATGCGGTTCTCGGAGCCGTTGGACTAGCCGCCAAGGCCGATGTCTCTGCGAAGCTCCTGCCCTATGGCGAGCGGCGCGCGCTCGAGATCGCGGTCGCTCTGGCGCAGCGCCCCCGCGTTCTTTGCCTCGATGAGCCGACGTCGGGCCTCGGTACGGATGGCACGCGGCGACTCGCCGAGCTGATCAGGGGCCTCAAGGGCAAGCTTACGATTGTGGCGGTCGAACACGACATGCGCTTTCTCTTCTCGCTCGCCGACCGCATCTCGGTCATTCACTGGGGGCAGGTCATTGCACGCGGTACGCCGCGTGAGCTTCGGGAGAACCCGTGGGTGAAGCGCTCGAATCTCGGGAGCTTCGAATGATCCTCGAAGTGCAGGGCATTGACACCTTCTATGGCGAGACCCAGGCGCTCTATGGCGTGTCGCTCGGCGTCGCGAAGGGCGAGGTGCTGGCGCTGCTCGGCGCCAACGGGGCCGGCAAGACGACGACGCTGCGCTCCATCCTTGGCCTGACGCGCCCGCGTCGCGGCACGATCCGCTTCAACGATGGCGACATCACGCGCGCACCAACTCACGAGATCGCGCGCGCCGGCATCTGCTGGGTGCCCGATGACCGGCGCCTCTGTCCGACCCTTACGGTCGCGAAAAATCTCCGGATCGCGATCAAGAAGACGCCGTTCCGCGCCTGGACGATCAGCGAGGCGTTCTCCATCTTCTCGCCCCTCGAGTATCTCATGCACCGCGAGGCCGAAAACCTTTCGGGTGGCGAGATGCAGATGGTGTCGATCGCGCGCGCACTGCTCGGGTCACCCGGCCTCGTCCTGTTCGACGAGCCGAGCCAAGGCCTCGCGCCGAAGGTCGTGTCGGACGTCCTTGCGACCGTGCGCCGGCTCAAGTCCGAGGGCATCGCGGCACTCGTCGTCGAGCAGAACGCGGAGATCGCGCTGTCGGTCGCGGATCGCGCCCTCGTTCTCGATCGCGGCACCGTCGCCTGGTCCGGCGATGCCGAAACGCTACGCGAAGATCGCGCGCTTCGCCAACGCCTGCTTGGAGTTTGATCATGTCAGCGAGCGGCCGCGTCCCGCTGATCTCCCTCGAGGGCCTGTGCAAGGTCTACAGACGAGGCCTCATTGCACGCCAGCAGACCTTCAAGCTCGAGGCGGATCTCACGATCGATGCCCCCGGCATCGTCGGTGTCGTCGGGCCCAATGGTGCCGGCAAGACGACTCTCTTCGAGATGATGACCGGCTCCAATGTGCCCACGCGCGGTCGCGTGCTGGTCGCGGGCACCGACATCCACCGCGTCAAGTACGCCGAGCGCGACCGCCTCGCCATACATTATCACCAGTCCTACCAGGTGCGCCGCTTCCGCAAGCTGATACCCTCGATCCTACTCGCACCATCGCCGGTCGCCCGCCCGGTCGTACACCTCTTCGACGAGCCGCAATTCAACACGCAGGACGGCTACATCGGCTTCATGCTCGACTTCTTCCGCAGACTCCGCGCGGAAGGCCGCTTGGTCTTTCTCTGCCTTCATCCGACTGCCGGCTATCACCTGGAGATCCTCAACGAGATCGCCGAGCGCTTTCTGCTCGTCGCCGGAGGGACGGTGACGCAGGTGCAGGATTTCAAATCGCTGGTTCTGGACGAGCGCATGCGCACATACTTGGGGGCGGAAATGACGCGCGTGGCGGAAGCGCTCGTCTAGGCTGCGTCGGCATCGCGGCGATTGAGAGCGGGACAATTCAGCGGGCGCCTCGCGATGGCTTGTCGTAGCGCGACGCGCAGCGCAAGGCCGATCACGACAGGCTCAAGACGCAGATCGAGCGCGGCGCGATCCTCGTGGAGCTCTACGGGGCCGGGATCGGCCTGCACCTGCCGGCGCCGCGCTCAGGTGGGCGCTCGGGGTGCGGCCTCGATGAGAATTGAGTCTCGCCTCACGGGCAGCACCGCGCGGCAGGCGCCGACGGCGGCGCGATAGGCACGCATGTGGTCGCTCTCGACCGAGCGCCGGCAGCGGGTACTTATCGAGGGCCGCGCGCCAGGCCGGCAGGCGCTCAGCGCTCGCACCGGCCAACCGTGGCTGGACCGTGTCCGCCAACCGGGATGCGCTGGGACATTGGTAATGCTCGGCACACGCCAGTCGCGCGGACAGCGCTAACGGAAGTCGCATGTTCTGCAAGTCTTCTTAATTAAACAAGGATAAGTAATTGATTTCCCTGGCGACCCCGGCAGGATTCGAACCTGCGACCCTCAGATTAGGAATCTGATGCTCTATCCTGCTGAGCTACGGGGCCGGATGCCGCTTGGCAGACGGCTCGGGAGCCCGCGGCGGCTCACACTTGCGCGATTGGCGCGCGCAGGTCAAGCCGCGGACCCGCTGCCGGGCGGGGGCGCCTCCACGGCGACCGTGGCGCGATAGGCGTGCCACGTTGCGTGGCCGATGAGCGGGAAGAGAAGCACGAGCCCGAGGAAAAGCGTCACGCAGCCAAGCGC
Source organism: Hyphomicrobiaceae bacterium (assembly GCA_046293075.1). Lineage (GTDB taxonomy): Bacteria > Pseudomonadota > Alphaproteobacteria > Rhizobiales > Hyphomicrobiaceae. The sequence continues at coordinate 7,809 of JBKBPL010000021.1, forward strand.
CATGAAGCCGCCGATGAGACCTGCCCAGAGCAGCATGGGCTTGGGATTGTGGCGCATGACGGCGAGGCTCGTCGCGGCCGCTGAAATCGCGTCGATCCGTTGCACAAGCAGCAACGGCACGGCGACCGCCGAGATGGCATACACGGTCGCGGCCAGGAAGCCGCCGACAATTGAGCCGACGATCAGCAGTCCGAGCCCGGCCGGCGTGAAGAGCAGGCGGGCGACAAACTCGGAGGGTGGTGGCAGGCCAGCCCCGCCGAGGAACAGCACGAGCAGGACGAATGCCAGCTCGAGCCAGACCAGGAAGATCACCATGAGGCCGACGCCGAAGAAGCCAAGCTGCCCCTTGGCGCGAAGGCCCGCAGTCGCAACATCGCCGAGTTCGATGGGCTCGCCGGTTTCGAGCCGCCGGCTCGTTTCGTAAAGACCGACGGCCATCAGTGGACCGACCAGCAGGAAGCCGCCGGCAAGGGCCGGCACCAGCGCCTGCCAGCGGGCAAAGGTCAGCCCCAAAATGAGCCCCCCAGCGGCAATTGCGAAAGCGGCCCCGTAGACGAGCGAAATGTGCGGCACGCGCCACATGTCATTCCACCCCGCGGCGAGCCAGGCCCACGGCGCATCGAACGGCACGCTGCGAATGGCAATGGCCGACCGAGAGAGCGCAGGTGGTTCAACAGAGCGCTCAAGCAAAGTTTGTTCCGTCATCCGAGACGGCTCCCTCCCAGCGGACTCGCACGCGCCTTTTTTGTAGTTTATGCCCTACTATCGGCAGTCGCGCTTGATAAAGATCAAGCGACCTTTGCGCGGCGTGCCCCGGCTGGGAGCCGCGCCGCCTCTGCATGGGCGTGCGTGCGGGCACAGCTTGCCCGCCGGTGCGCGTTGGCGCAATCGTAAATAGAAGAGGCCGCGGTCCACCACGACCGGCGGCCCGCCCGCCATGCTTTCCGGGAGAGCCACGCCCCCATGCCCCTCGACCGCAACCATGCCGTACCCGCCCTCGTTCGCCATCCCGCCGACTTCCTCATCATCGCCGGCCTCGCCGGAACCGCCTACGAGCTGGCGGCGATCACGAACGATGGTGACAACCTGTTCGCCCTCGGCGGCGCAATGGGGGCCGCGCTCTCGATGGGCCTCGGCCTGGCCCTGGCCCAGCCCCGGCGGCGCGTCCTCGTCGCGACGGGGGACGGCGAGTTGCTGATGAACGTCAGCGCGCTCGCAACGGTGGGCGCCTTGCAGCCCGCCAATCTCTCCATCCTGTGCGTCGACAACGGTCACTACGGCGAGACCGGCTACCAGAGGAGTCACACGAGCCTCGGCGTTGATCTCGAGCGCATGGCGATCGGCGCCGGCATCGGCTCGACCATGACGATCGAGCGCGACGACCAGCTCGCGGCCGGGGCGCAAATGCTGCGCGAGAGCAGCGGCCCCTGCTTCGTCCTCGTGAAAGTATCGACCGCCGATCCGCCAAAAGACAAGCTCTCGCTCGACAATGCCGCCAACCGCATTCGCTTCCGGCAGGCCCTGCGGGCGGCATCCTGAGGACCAGCCTCGCGCGTCATCGCCAACGGAACAATAATTGTGAATCGTGGCCAGCGCGCCATCATGGGAGGACACCACGACATGCCCCGCAAGTCCCTGCGCCAGCGCGTACTCGCCGGCGATACCGTGCTCGGCAGCATGATGTTCGAGCTACTCGCCCCCGGCATACCGCAGCTCCTCGTTCACGCCGGCGCCGAGTACGTCATCTATGACATGGAACACACCGGGACATCGCTCGAGACACTCAAAGCGCAGATCGCTTTCTGCCGCGGGTTGCCGATCGCGCCAATGGCCCGGGTGCCGCGCGGCGAGTACCACTTCCTCGCCCGCGCGCTCGATATCGGCTGTCACGGCGTGATGGTTCCGATGGTGGAGGGCGAGGCGCAGGCGCGCGCGATCGTCGAGGCCACGCACTATCCGCCGCGTGGCCGGCGTGGCGCCGCATTCGGCTTCGCCCACGACGACTACGCCGGCGGTGATCCAAAGGCCAAGATGCGCACGGCGGATGCGCGGACTCTGGTCATCGCTCAGATCGAGACCGAGCGCGGCCTCGACCAGGTCGAGGCGGTCGCCGCTGTCGACGGGATCGACGTGCTCTGGGTCGGTCATTTCGATCTCACGAACTTCCTTGGCATTCCGGGCCAGTTCGACAATCCGACCTACGTGAAGGCCGTCGAGCGGATCGTGGCCGCGGGCCGAAAGCACAAGAAGGGTCTCGGCTTCATGGCGGCCAGTGCCGATTGGGCGCGCCAGTACAAGAAGCTCGGCTTCAACATGCTGGCCGCAGGTCCCGACCAGGCGCTGCTCGAGGCCGGCGTGCGCGGTATCCTCTCGGGCGTGGGAGAAGCGCGATGACATTCAAGGTCGGCATAACCCGCGATCTGCTCGATGCGACGGGCGGGCCCTGCTTCGGGGCGCGTGCGCTGGATGAGCTCAGCGCCAATCCGGCCATCGAATGGGAGTGGATCCCCGAGGCCCTTGACGTGATCACGCCTGACGTCGCGGCACGCTACGACGGATTGCACGTCAATCTTCCCCGGGTCACCGCCGAGAGCGTCGGCCGCGCTGACTGCCGCGTGAAGATCATCGCCCGCAATGGCGTGGGTTACGACAGCGTCGACATCCCCGCGCTCACTGCAAAAGGGATCGTGCTCACGAACACGCCGATCGCGGTGCGCCGTCCTGTGGCCGTGGCCACGCTGACGCTGCTGTTCGCCCTCGCGGGCCGTCTGATCGAGAAGGATCGGCTCGTGCGCTCCGGGCGCTGGAACGATCGCACGAGCTACATGGGCCAGGGTCTCACCGGGCGCACGCTCGGCCTCGTCGGCGGCGGCGGCATCGGCCAGGAGATCCTTGCACTGGCGCGGCCGTTCTTCGGCCGCATGATCGTTGCCGACCCCTATGCGGACCCCGCGCGGATCGCTGCGCTCGGCGCCGCGATCGTGCCGATCGATATGCTGATGGCGGAGGCGGACTACGTTGTCGTGTGCTGCCTCCTCAACAGTGAGACACACCACCTGATCGATGCCCGCCGCTTCGCTCTGATGAAGCCGGCAGCCTATTTCCTGAATGTGGGGCGTGGCCCCATCGTGGACGAGAAGGCCCTCATCGACGCGCTGCGGCGCCGGCTGATCGCCGGTGCCGCCCTTGACGTCACGGAGCACGAGCCCATCGAGCCCGACAATCCGCTGCTGAGCCTCGAGAACGTCCTCATCACCCCGCACGCGCTCTGCTGGACTGACGAGTGCTTCCACGACATCGCGGCCACGGCATTGCGCTCCATCGTGGCCGTCTCGCGGGGCGAGCGCCCCATCCACGTCGTCAACCCCGAAGTCTATGCAAAGAGGGCGCCCGCAACGTGAACGACGGCCGCCCCCGACCGCCGCCCGAGGGCGCGCCGCGCTACGCCACGCTGGCGGCGTTCAACATTGCCCTGATCACGCTCGTCGGCTCATCCACGCTTGCGCTCTCGCTCGCCGTGCTGGCGCCGATGATGATGGCGACGGCCGGGATGCCGCCCGCCGCTTTCGGATGGGTCAGCGGCGCCGCCGGGCTCGGCTCTGTCTGGCTCTACATGGCCAATTCGGCCTTCACAGTCCCGCTCGGCCCGATCAAGGCGCTCATGGCCGCCACGCTGATCGCTTGCGCAGGCGCTGGCCTGGTCATGACCGGCGCCTACATCCTCATGATACCTGGCGCCATCCTGATCGGCTTTGCCTATGCGACGACGACCCCGGCCGGCAGCCAGATCCTGGCCGACAACACACCACCGGAGAAGCGCAATCGCATCTTCTCGCTGCGCCAGACAGGTGTCCCGCTCGGCGGCGTCATCGCCGGCGTTGCAGGAAGCGCGCTCGCGGCGCACTACGGCTGGCGGAGTGCGCTCGCCGTCTTCGTCATCCTTCTGCTCGCGGCCAGCAGCGTCCTCCTGCGCGCCCCACGCCAGTTCAATGAGAGCCGCCCGCGCACGCAGTTCCGGCTCGCCCGGCTGTTCGCGCTCTCGAACCTGCGCCAGCCATTTCTGACCCTCGCCACCATACCGGGGCTCCGCCTCATCGCGCTCGGCAGCATCGGCTTTGCCGCCGTGCAGGGCGTGCTCAATGCCTTCTTCGTGACGTTCCTCGCCAACGGCCTCGGCTATGACCTCAAGCTCGCGGGCCTGCTCTTCGCGCTGAACCAGGCGCTGAGCGTCGCGGGCCGTGTCGTCTACGGCTTTGTCGCCGATGCCCTTGGCTCGCCGCGGCCAGTGCTGTGCGCTCTTTCGGCCCTCTCCGCAGCCTCGGGACTGGCCATCGCATCAGTGGGCAGCGGCTGGTCGATAACGGCGCTGGTTGCCGTTGCAGCCTTCTCAGGCCTCTCGGTCGCAACCTGGAATGGGCTCTTCATGGCCGAGGTCGCGGGCCTCGCGCCGGAGCGCGCCAGCGAGGCCACTGCCGGCGCGACGTTCTTCGTGTTCGCAACGTATGTCGTGACGCCGCCGGTCGCTGGCATTGTCATCACGTGGCTCGGCTATCGTGCGGCCTTCGCCATGGCCGCCGTGTGTGTGGCCATTGCCGGACTCGTACTGGCGGGCGGCTGGCGCGGAAGGATGCGCGGGTAGTCAGCGATAGCCCTCATCGACCGAGCGCTGGATCGCGACCTCGAGGGCCGCGCGATCGACGAGCCCTGCCGGGTTATCGCGTGTTGGTCCAAAGCGGCGCGCGTGAATGGCGCGCTCGCGGGAGACCTTCTCCAGCCGGGCGAGCTCGCCCAGCGGATCGGCGTGATCATCGACGCGGAGATCGAGCATGGCGAAATCCTCAGCGTCGTGGACAAGAAGCGCCGCCGACTGGCGCCCCCGCTTGTCGCCGCCGGCGGCCTCCCCGGCCTGCATGGCCCGCACGAGCCGCTCGGGGAGGGGAACGTCCAGCGCCGCCTCAAAGGCGTCAGCGGTCGCCTCGATCACCTGGGGGCCCGCAAGCATGTTGCCAGCCACCGAGAGCGTCGCCCGGATGAGGTGGCCGCACCACCCGACGCAGGCGGCACCGGTCGCCGCGGCGAAGCGGCCCTTGCGATCCATGACGTGCACCTGGCGATGGTCGCGCCCTTCGTCGGCCATCATGAGCATCCGCACCACATCCTCGGCCGAGCCGCCGGCCGTCAGCAGCGCGAGCCCCCGCGGGCCGAAGAACGGATTGACGAGCGCCTGCGTGCACACCGCGCCAACCCCCGTCCTCACGTGGGGCACGCGCGCGCCCACGGCAAAGTTGCATGTCGCCACGGCTACGCCGATCCGGTCGCTTGCAGCGTCCCGGGCGATGATCGACCAGGTCATTCATCCTCCCACGTGTCGCTGGCCACAGCCTGCGCGCCCTCAGGCTCCGCCCTGCACCGCGGCCACGACCTTTGCGACGGCGGGCCGCGCCTCCATGCGCTTGAAGTGATCGGCGACCCGCGGGAACTGCGCAATCTCGACCTTGTCCTGCTTGAGCCAGCCGGCCACCGTGAAGAGGTAGGGATCCGCAATGGAATAGCTCTCGCCCATGACCCAGGGCCCGCGAAACATGCGGCGCTCGATGACATCGAAATAGTCGGTCATGTTCTGCTGGACCTTTGCCTTCATGGCCTCGAGGGCCGCCGGATCGTCCGCCCAACGGTAACCGCGGATGCCGTGCGCGTGGCCGACATGAACCGTCGAGCACAGATAGCTGTTGAAGGCCTGAACCTCCGCAAATGCGAAAGGATCGTCGAGCGGCGCGAGACCGCTCGCCGGATGCGTTGCAGCAATGTAGGCGAGGATCGCCGGCGTCTCGGTGATGACGCCGCGATCGGTCACGAGCGCCGGCACGCGCCCCTTGGGATTGATCGCAAGATACTCCGGCGATTGCTGCTGGTTGGCCTTGAAGTCGACGCGGATCGCCTCGTACTCGGCCCCGGCCTCCTCCAGCGCGATATACGAGGCCAGCGCGCAGGTGCGCGGTGCGTAGTAGAGCTTCAGCATCACAAGGCGTCCCCTAGACGTGAATGACCCGACCGAAAGCATCCATCACGCTCTCGTGCATCATCTCCGAGAGCGTGGGGTGCGGGAATACGGTGTGGATGAGCTCTTCCTCCGTCGTCTCGAGTCCCATGGCGATGACGAAACCCTGGATCAGCTCGGTCACCTCGGCACCGACCATATGCGCGCCGATGAGCTGGCCGGTCTTGGCATCGAAGATCGTCTTGACGAGGCCGTCCGGCTCTCCGAGCGCAATGGCCTTGCCGTTGCCGGCAAAGGGAAAGCGGCCAACCTTGATCTCGCGGCCCTGCTCCTTGGCCCTGGCTTCCGTGAGCCCGACACTTGCAACCTGCGGATGGCAATACGTGCAGCCGGGAATCTGCAGCTTATCCATGGCGTGCGTGTGAAGGCCCTTGATTGTCTCGACGCAGATCACGCCCTCGTGCTCCGCCTTGTGTGCGAGCATGGGCGGGCCGGCGACATCGCCGATCGCGTAGATGCCTGCAATGTTCGTCCGACCAAACCCATCGGTGACAATCGTGCCGCGCTCGATCTTCACGCCGAGCTTCTCGAGGCCAAGACCGTCGACATTGCCGACGACACCGACGGCCGAGATGACCTTCTCGAACTCGCCCGTCGTGCGCGTGCCCTTGTCGTCCTCGATGGTCGCGGTCACCTTGTCGCTTTTTTTCTCGAGCGCGACCACCTTCGCGCTGGTCATGATCTTCATGCCCTGCCGCTCAAAACGCTTGCGCGCATGGGCCGCGATCTCGGCGTCCTCGACGGGCAGGATCTGCGGCAGCACCTCGACGACGGTGACCTCGCTGCCCAAGGTGCGATAGAAGGAGGCGAACTCGATGCCGATGGCGCCCGAGCCGACGACGAGCAGCGACTTCGGCATGGTCTGCGGCACCATGGCCTCGAAATAGGTCCACACCTGCTTGCCGTCCGGCTCGAGACCAGGGAGGACGCGGGGCCGCGCGCCGGTCGCGACGATGATATGCTTGGCATCATAGGTGCCGGCCCCGAGCGTCCCGGACGGCGGCGGAATCTGTGGCTGCATCGCCGCCTTCTTCGGGGCGGCCACCTGGATGCGCCCCGGTCGCTCGATCGTGGCCTCGCCCCAGATGACCGACACCTTGTTCTTCTTCATGAGGAAGCCGATGCCGCCGTTGAGCCGTTTCGCCACGTCCCTCGATCGCTGGACGATACCAAGTGTGTCCGGCGTGATCGTTCCTTCGAGCTTGAGGCCATAGTCCTTGGCGTGTGTCCCGTAGTGGTAGATCTCGGCCGAGCGCAGCAGGGCCTTCGCAGGAATACATCCCCAGTTGAGGCAGATGCCACCCATATGCTCCCGCTCGACGATCGCAACCTTGAAGCCGAGCTGGGCCGCACGAATGGCGGCCACATAGCCTCCCGGGCCGGCGCCGATGATGATGAGGTCGAAGCTGGTAGCGGTCATGCGAGACGTTTCCTGAACGGGGAGGGGCGCGGTTGTCCCGGCGTGGGGCCGCAGAATTGTGGGGTGCATTCAACCGGATGGCAGGCCCGGCGCCAAGCCCTCACGTGGGCTCATGAAAAATGCCCTCGATGCAGGCGCGGCAGACGGCCGCAGGACCGGCGCCTCATCTCCCCGCGCCGCCGACCCTCAATGCGCGAGAATCAAACTTTGATATTTGACATCATTGGGATATGCGTGGATGCGACGGCGCGCGCGAAACGCCGCGTGGTCCGCGCATCGTCCCGAGGCGAGCCCCGAGGACAGTCTGTGCAAAAGTCCGCCACAGATGTCACCGGTCCGTGCTAGCCTTGGCGAACGATCGCTGCCGGGGCATATTCATTTGCCGTTCAAATTCAAGGCGCGACGCTCCGTGCCGTCACAATTCGCCCATGCTGAAGCCATAGAGGCTCCGAAGCGTGCGTCCACAGCCAGGATGTCGAGGCAATGAAAGAAAAGAGCACCATCGCGCTCGTTGACGACGAGCGCAACATTCTCACTGCGCTGCGCATGGCGCTCGAGGCCGAGGGCTATAAGGTTCGGACCTATCCCGACGGCGCGGCAGCCCTCGAGGCCCTGACGGAAGAGCCCGCCGATCTCGGCATTTTCGACATCAAGATGCCGCGCATGGACGGGATGGAGCTCCTGCGGCGCGTGCGCCAGCAATCCGATATGCCGGTCATCTTCCTCACCTCCAAAGACGAGGAAATCGACGAGCTCTTCGGCCTCAAGATGGGCGCCGACGACTATATTGCCAAGCCGTTCTCACAGCGGCTCGTGGTCGAGCGGGTGAAGGCGGTCTTGCGCCGCGCCCAGGCCAAGGACGGCTCGGCCGCACCGACCGAGGCGGCCCGCATTCTCGAGCGGGGCAAGCTGCGCCTCGATCCCGAGCGTCACACCTGCCACTGGGACAACCGCCCAGTCACACTGACGGTCACCGAATTCCTGATCCTGCAGGCGCTCGCAACGCGCCCCGGCGTGGTCAAGACGCGCGACGCCCTGATGGACGCTGCCTATGACGATCAAGTCTATGTGGACGACCGCACGATCGACAGCCACATCAAGCGGCTGCGGAAGAAGTTCAAGCAGGTTGATGACGATTTCGATGTGATTGAAACGCTTTACGGAGTGGGTTATCGCTTCAAGGAGACCTGACGAATCTGGCGTTCAAAGCGGGTAACGCGATGTTGCTGGCATCAGGGCACGTGCCGTCAAATCGCCCCCAGCCGTACGCCACCGCAGTCTGCGCCCGGCACTCTGCACCCGAAGCGTAGCGCGAACTGAGCAGGATCCCATGCCGCCGGGCGGCCTCCCGACAGGCCCATGGCGGGCGCGCCAGACCGATGGCCGCGAGAGCGAGGGAACTGAGCATGGCACTCGATGGCGACCGCATCTGGCAGATCCCGGCCTCGGCCGACGACGCCGGTGGCATCGCCAAGCGGGGCCTGCGCGCGCCCTGGCTCGCGGCCGCTTGGCAGCGGATCGTCGAGATCTGGCGGTTTCTCGACGCTCACGGACCGCTGCGCAAGCTCTTCGCCACACTCGCGCGACGGATCGTGCTCGCGAACCTGCTCGGGCTCATGGTGCTCGTCGGCGGCATGGTCTGGCTCAGTCAGCAGCACGCCTGGCTGATCACGGCGAAGTACGAGAGCCTCAAGATCCAGGGCGAGATCATTGCCTCGGCGATCGCCTCGAGCGCTCTCGTCGAGCGCGAGGGGCGGCTGTCCTTCGATCCGGAGCGGCTGCCGGAGCTCGACGGAGTGCGCGTGCCCTTCCGCGACGACGGCTTCGCGGCCATGGAGCTGTCTTTGCGCCACGAGCGCGTCATCCCGGTGCTGAGGCGCCTGATCCACCCGACCCACAACACACGAGCGCGCATCTATGACCGCAATGGCAAGCTGATTGTCGATTCGAGCGAGCTCGAAGACTTCAGCCTCCCTCTGCCGCTCGAACCGGGGGAAGTGCGCGCGCCATCTGCGGAGGAGTCAAAGCCCGCCGAGCGGGTCAAGGTGAAGAACTTCTGGACCCGGCTTTCGAGCTTCTTCGACCGTTCGGACCTGCCGATCTATCGCGAGATCGGGCGCAACGCGAGCGGCACGAGCTATCCGGAAGTGCGCCAGGCGCTGAGGGGTGCGGCACTCCCCCCGATGTTGCTGCTGACCGACGACCAGGAGAAGATCGTCTCGCTCGCCGTGCCGATCCAGCGTCGCAATGCGATCCTCGGCGCGCTGCTGCTCTCGACGCGGCCGGGGGAGATCGACGAGATCATCGCGAGCGAGCGTTCCGCCATGGCGATGCTGGTGCTGCTGGCGCTGGCGGCGTCGTTGTTCGCCTCGATGCTTCTGGCGCGGACGATCGCGGGGCCGATGCGCCGCCTCTCGGAAGGGGCGGAGCGCGTGAGCCGCAGCATTCACGCGCACACCCAGCTTCCCGACTTCGGCAATCGCCAGGATGAAGTGGGGCAGCTCTCCAATGCCGTGCACAGCATGACCCGCTCGCTGTATCGCCGCATCGAATCGAGCGAGAAGTTCGCCGCCGACGTCGCGCACGAGCTGAAGAATCCGTTGACCGCAGCCCAGGTCATGGCCCAGTCGCTGCATTATGCGCGCACCCCCGAGCAACGCGAGCAGGTCGTCGAGCAAGTGCTCGGCGAACTCAAGCGCCTCAATCGCCTCATCACGGACGTCGCCAACACGTCACGGCTCGATGCCGAGCTCGCGCTTCAGAAGACAGCGCCGGTCGACGTTCGCGTCATCCTTCGTTCGGTCGTCGACACGTTCAGTGCGACCATTGAGGACGGGCAGCACCACATCGTGCTCGATATCGAGGATGCCCCGGCACGCTCCCGCGCATTCATCGTCAATGGCCATGAGACCAATCTCGGCCGCGTGGTCACGAATCTTCTCGACAACGCCTTGTCCTTCTCGCCACCAGGGGGCACCGTGACAGTGCGCGCGGAAGCGCTGCGCGAGGGAGTCGAGATCTCTGTCAGTGACGAGGGCCCTGGCATCCCGCCCGAGAGCATCGACAAGATCTTCGAGCGCTTCTATTCGGACCGTCCGCAAAGCGACCGCACCCAGGGCAAGAACTCCGGTCTCGGCCTCTCCATCTCGCGCGAGATCATCAGTGTCCACGGCGGACAGATCTGGGCCGAGAACCGCACTGAAGGCGGCAAGGTTCTCGGCGCCTGCTTCAAGGTCCGGCTGCCCGCAGCGAATGTCCGCACGAGCGGCTGGCGACACAGACATGAGCTCACGTGAGCCGCGGCCGCCTCTCGGCCGGTCTGCAATCATTGTGAAGGGTGCGTACTTGGTTGTCCGCACGCTGACCTGATCCCTGCCCGAGCCTCCTTCCACCAGCACCCATCGCAAGCCAGGACGATTGAACTGATGGTGGCAATGGCCTCATTCCTGCCGCCAGCGCTCTCGAAGCCGCGCTTCCGCCTTTTCGCACTCGGTCAGGCCATATCGATCGTCGGCGGCTGGATCCAGCAGATCGCGCTCTCCTGGCTGATCTACCGGCTCTCGGGCTCCGTGCTCCTCCTCGGCCTCACGGGTTTCCTGTCCCAGATCCCATTCCTGATCGTGTCGCCATTTGCGGGTGCGCTTTCGGACCGGGTCCGTCGCGTGCGCTTGCTCATCGTCGTCAACATCGTGCTGGCCGGGCTCGCGGGCCTTCTTGCGCTGATGGCGGCGCTTGGTGTCGGCGACGTGCGGATCTATCTCGGAACGGCATTGCTGATCGGCATCGCAACGGCCTTCGAGACCCCTGCCCGCCAGTCATTGCTTTCGGCCATCGTCGAGGATCGGGCCCTCCTGCCGAGCGCAATCGGCGTCAATTCCATGATGTTCAACGTGGGGCGCATGCTGGGTCCCACGATTGCAGGCGTGCTGTTGCTCAGAGTGCCCGAGAGCTGGTGCTTCGCCCTCAACTCGATCAGCTTTGCCGCCATTATCGTCGCGCTTGTTGCCATGCGGCTCCCCGATCCTGTGCCGATGCCCAAAGAAGGCCGCAAGGGCATCGCGCTTACGGAGACCGTCGCCTATCTCTGGAGCCACCCGGCAGCCCGCTACCTCCTACCTACGGTAACCGCGCTCGCCGTCTTCGCGCTCCCCTACCAGCACATCATGCCATCGATCGCCGTCGCCTTCTTCAAAGGTGACGCCTCGACAGTCGGATTGCTCATGAGCTCCGCCGGTGTCGGGGCCCTGTTCACGGCTATTCTCCTCGCCATGCAGCGCAGCACGCGCGTGCAGCTTCTCCTCGTGCGGCCCGCCCCGTTCGCCGTAGCCCTCGCGCTCATTGCGTTCAGCCAATCGCGCAGCCTCGCGCTCTCCATGTTCCTGATCGCGCTGCTCGGAAGCGCGATCCTCATGACCTCTGCCTCCACCAATACGATATTGCAGCAGTCGGTCGATGAGGCGTGGCGCGGACGCGTGATCGGCATCTACGTCATGTGCTTCATCGGCATGGCGCCCCTCGGCAACCTCATGACAGGCGCCATCGCCGAGCACTTCGGCCTCGGACCGACGCTCGCGTTCAACGGCGTCATGATCCTGATCACCGTCGGCTTCGCGCAGTACCGCTTCGCCACCGACCCGACGGCCATGGAGCGCCTCAAGGCCACTATCGGCAGCTGATTTCAGCGCGGGGCCGTGCCCGAAAGGGCATAGGACATGATCTTGTAGGCGAGCGCGGCAGCCGTGTAGTCGTAGATGTGAAAGCCCGGAATGGGCGCAAGTTCAACGACGTCTGCTCCGACGATGGTGCCGACTTCCGCCACGCGCTTCAGGATCGCGAGCGCCTGGAGATAAGAGAGACCGCCCGGCGTTGGCGTCCCGGTCGCCGGCATGACCGCGCCGTCAAGACCGTCGATGTCGAACGTGACATAGACCGGGCGGCCGCGCAGATGCGTGGCGATCGCTTCGATATCCCAGCGCGCCTGGTCCTTGCCCCAGAAGATATGCACGCGGTCGGGATGGGCATCGGCGAAGTCCGCTTCCTCCTGCGAGATCGCGCGGATGCCGACCGAGACGAGTTCCACATGCGCGTGATCGAGGACGCGCCGCATGGCGGCCGCGTGCGAGTACTTCTCGCCGAGGTAGCCATCGCGCAGGTCCGCGTGCGCGTCGAACTGCAAAACGACGAGATCCCTGAAGCTCGCGGCAAACGGATTGATCGCACCGGCCGTAAGCGAATGCTCGCCACCGAGGACAAGCGGGAACCGCCCCTCTTCCAGCACCTGCTCGACAATGCCGGAAAGCTGGGCCAGGGCCGCCTCAAGCGGCTTGGCGATTGCTGGCTCACGGATCGCGGCAATGCCATAGTCGAGACAGGCCTCACGTCTCAGCTCATCATCGAAAAGCTCGAGCTGGTGGCTGGCCGCCAGAATGGCCGACGGCCCCGCGGCGGTGCCGCTGCCGTAGCTGACCGAGGCTTCGAGCCCAAAGGGGATGACCACTGCCCGCGCCCGGTCCGGATGGCTGGCGTCAGCCCGCAGGGGGTCATGGAAGCTTTCGGCAGCGGGGAGATAGTCGAGCGGGACGCGTGAGGTGCGGCTCATACTGGGGTCCTCTGCGGTTTTGAGGTGCGAATAGCTCTTGGCAGAGCGGGCGGCCCGTCGCAACCTGCACGAAAAGGGGAAGGAAGCGACCATGCGAGGCTTGAACGGAAAATCGGCAATCGTCACGGGAGCCGGCAGCGGCATTGGCGCGGCGATTGCGCAGCGGCTGGCGGCAGAAGGCGTCCGTGTGCTCGTCGCGGACATCAGAGCCGAGCGCGCCGAGGATACGGTGCAAGCCATTCGCGAAGGGGGCGGGAAGGCTCAGCCCTGCGCCATGGATGTGCGCAAGCGGGATGATGTTGCAGATGCCGTGCGCCAGGCCGTCGGCCATTTCGGCGGCCTCGACATCCTCGTGTGCAACGCCGGCCTGATGGATCGCGAACCCTTTCTGGAGATGACGGATGATCTCTGGCGCCGCGTGATCGATACCAACCTTTACGGCACATTCATCTGCGCCCAGGCCGCCGCCCGCCAGATGGTCACGCAGGGCGGCGGAGGCCGCATTGTCACGGTCGCCTCGAACTCCGGCATCTTTGGCGGCATCGGGCGGGCGGCCTATGGCGCCAGCAAGGCCGGCATCATCAACCTGACCCAGTCGATGGCCATGGAGCTCGCGCCCCACGGCATCAACGTCAATGCCGTCGCCCCAGGACCGACGCGGACCGGCGCCAACCCAGGAGGAAAGCCCTCCGACTACGTCCGCACGCGCATGCCGCTTGCCCGCCTCGGCGAGCCCGGTGAGATCGCGGCCGTTGCGGCCTTCCTGGCGTCGGACGATGCGAGCTTCGTCACTGGGCACGTTTATGCGGCCGATGGCGGCTTCACCATCGCCGGCATGATCGACACCTGATGCTCTAGGGAGAAACGGCAATGCAGGAACGCAATCTCGGGCCTTCGGGCCTGCGGGTCTCCGTGGTCGGTCTCGGCTGCAACAACTTTGGAGCCAAGCTCGACCTTGAGGCCTCGCGCAAGGTCATTCACAAGGCGCTCGACTCCGGCATCACGCTGTTCGACACGGCCGACATGTACGGCAATCGCGGCGGCTCGGAGACAATTCTCGGCGAGGTGCTGGGCGCGCACCGCAAGGACATCGTGCTGGCAACCAAGTTCGGCTGGGAAATGGACGACTTCGGCCGCCAGCGCGGGGCTTCCCGCCGCTATGTCTTGAGCGCCGTCGAGGAGAGCCTGAAGCGCCTGAAGACAGACTGGATCGACCTCTACCAGTACCACAAACCCGATCCGCTGACGCCGCTGGAGGAGACACTGGCGACGCTCGACGACCTCGTGCACCAGGGCAAGGTCCGCTATGTCGGCTGCTCGAACATGCCGGCGTGGCAGGTCGCGAAATCGCAGGAGATCGCGCGTGCACGCAATACCACGGCATTCATCTCGTGCCAGGACGAGTACAGCCTCATCGTCCGCAATGTTGTCGAGCCGCAGCTCTCCGCGGCCATGGAACACTACGGGCTCGGGCTCCTCCCGTTCTTCCCGCTCGCGAGCGGGCTTCTGAGCGGCAAGTACGCGCGCAACAACATGCCGGCGGACGGCCGCCTCTCGCAGGCCAAGCGGTGGGCCGACAAGTACCTGAATGAGGCCAACTGGGCCAAAGTCGAGAAGCTCGAAGCCTTCGCCAAGGCGCGCGGGCACACGCTTCTGGAGCTCGCCTTCAGCTGGCTCGCCTGCAAGGCGCCGGTGACCAGCGTCATTGCAGGCGCGACGACACCGGCCCAGGTCGAGGCCAATGTGAAGGCCGCCGAATGGCAGCTCACCCCCGAGGACATGGCCGAGGTGGACAAGATCACGTTGGGATAGTCCGGTCACGCCTCTCTCCCCACAGCCGTGATTGGGGGCGAGGAGGATGGCAGCGCGTGATGGCCGGCGAAGCCGTGCATTCAGCCGGGATGGTTGCGCGTGCGCGAATGCCCGTGCGCTGTTTTTTCCCACAGATGCGGCGACCTCATGAGCTGCAGCAGCGCGCGATAGCTCGCGAACGAGATCAGCAGCCAGTAGATCGGCATCAGCACGGCTTCGAGCGACAGCCAGCGCCAGCCGCGCTGCCAGGCGGCTATGGCCGCGGCCAGCATGGCGCTCACATAACCGAGCCCGAAATTGATCAGGCCGATCCAGATGAGTGCGCGCTCCGTGCCGCTCGTCGCCGGCGCGAGCAGATCCCCCGAGAGCGCCAGCCAGCCCAGAGTGAGCAGCACGACCGGATGAACGAGCGCTGAAAGCAGCATCCCGCCGATCAGCATGTGCAGTCCGAGCCACGGCCGCCAGCCGAGGGCTCGACGGCTGCCCGCGCCGCGCCGTGTGTGCACGAGATAGGTCTGCATCCATCCCTTGAGCCAGCGCGTGCGCTGCGCAATCCAGCTCGACAGCCGGATCGGCGCTTCCTCCCATGTCGTCGAGGCAATCGTGCACGTGCGATAGCCGCCGCGCGCAAGACGGAAGCCGAGGTCGGCGTCCTCCGTCACGTTGTAGGGATCCCAGCCGCCGACCTCCTTCAGGCGGTCGACGCGAAAATGATTGGACGTGCCGCCGAGCGGGATCGGCAAACCCAGGCGCTCCAGCGACGGGAGCTGGCCGTCGAAGAGGGAGGCATACTCCAGCGCAAACTGTCGCGGCAGCCACCCCTGCCGCGTGTTGTGGATCCCGAGCCGGGCCTGCACGCAGGCGACATCGGGGCCGCCCTCGGCAAATGCAGCGAGGGCGCGGCGGAGTTGGTCGGGCTCCGGTATGTCCTCGGCGTCGTAGACGACAACAAATGGGCTGCGAACAAGCTCAAGTGCGTAGTTCAGGGCCTTGGGCTTGGTGCGCGGTCCCTTCCCAGGCACGACGACCGGCCGGATGTTCCCGGGCAGGTCGAGACGGGCGACCGCCGCGCGTGTCTCCGCATCTTCGGCCTCCAGGACCAGCAGAACCTCAAGCTTGGCCGAAGGATAGTCGAGGCCCGCCATGGCATCGACGAGGTCGGGCAGGATATCGGCCTCGCGATAGAGGGGGACCAGCGCGCTGTAGCGCGGCAGCACGGCATCGGGCACGGTCCGGAGCGCTTTCGCGGCCTCGGGAGGCCGCCGACGGAGCAGTTCGACAACCGCTGCCGAGCGTATCAGCACCATGCATAGAAAGGGCAGGGTCAGGAGCGCCATGACGAGAGGCCCGACGGTCTCCGGGGCGACAGCCATGCTCCCAAGGAACAGGCCGGCGAACGTGGCAGCTCCCAGGGCCTGCCAGGTGTCGGCGCCATAGAGCGCCGATGCCGCGGGATTGGTCCGCCACAGGCCTTCAATGGCGTGATCGATCAGTGCCGCCTCCACGCCCGCCAAGTGGATGGCATCGACCTCACGGCGGGTCGCGAGGACCGGGTGCTGGCCAGGGGGAACGAGGGAGACCGCCTTGCGGATGGCACTCGGCCGCATGGCATACGCGCCGATCACCACCTCGACCGGCCGCCGCGCCCGTGCGGGTGAGCGCCCGAGCCAGTCAATGCCGAGCGTCGCGCCCAAGGCTTCCACATACGCCTGCTCATCGATCCAGCCGAGCGCGATCATGACCTCGTGCGGGAGAACCGCCCATTCGGCCGCAATGCGCTCGGCCCGGGCAAGGGTCGCCGCATCGATTGCGCGGCCCACGAGAAAGGCATATTCGCTTTCCGGCGCCGCAGCGGGCATCGCGCGCAGCCTGTCGATGCGCTGTCTTGCCTCTCTGAGGCGCGCTAGAATGCTGCGTTGGCGATACGATTCCCGTCGTACGGGGCGCCGGCGGCGGCGAGATACGAACTGGGCATTGGTATCGTCCATGGCAGCGGTCACGCCACGCTGGCGCCACCTGCGGGGGTGGCGCACGCCGGTGAACATAGTTCGCGCGCCCCATTGGGAGGCGGGGAATGGGCTGAGCTCCGGCCCCCGGCGCCGCAAAACGAGGACGCATTGTGTTGAATGCGATAATAATTACTGCACTGACGAGCGCAATACTGATCATTGGCCCGTCCGTGCTTGCTCCTTGGGCGCACGCCCAGGCACCGGCCGCCACCCAGGCCGAGGTGCCGGATATCGCGCCGCCACGGCCGACGTCAGGCGCCGGCGCACGCCGCTTCGCCATACGTTTCCTGACCGATAGTGAATTTCCACCGTTCCACTACTACGACGAGGACGGTGTGCTCACGGGCTTCGACGTTGATCTCGCCCGTGCCATCTGCATGGAGCTCGGCACGCAATGCGATATCCGCGCGCTGCCTTGGAACGAGCTTCTGCCGGCTCTACGCCGAGGCGAAGCCGATGCCGTGATCGCCGCACAGCGGATCACGCCGTCTCTGCTCAAGGATTTCGACGTTACGGATCGCTATTTCTACACCACCGCCTGGTTTGCCGGTCGGCGCGGCGGCCCGCGCCAAGCGATTTCGCCCGAGCAGCTCGAGCGCCGGCGCATTGCCGTGGCCCGTGGCAGCCCGCACGAGGCCTATCTGCGGACCTTCTTCCGTGAGAGCGCGATCGAGACCACCGAGACCGTCGAGCAGGCCCGCGAGGCTGTCCGGCAGGGGCGCGCCGACCTTGTCTTCGGCGACGGCATCGGGCTGGTCTTCTGGGTCAACGGCTCGCTGTCACAGGACTGCTGTGAACTCAAGGGCGGCCCGTTCTTCGAGCCGAAATTCTTCGGCGACGGTCTCGCGATCACGGTGCCGCGGCAGGACATCGAACTCAAGCGTATGATCAACCGGACTTTGGAGCGTCTCCGGCGGAATGGCCGCTACGAGGAGCTGGTGTTGCGCTACTTCCCCAACAGGCTCTTCTGAGCGCGTCGCCGCCCTCTCGAACCGGCGCGCATCAGATGCCTTGGCCCTCGACCTCGCGGGCGAGTTCCTCGGCCATTCGGGCAGCCCCTTCCCAGTGGGGGTGTATTTCGAGAAGCTGCTTGACGACGCTGAGTGCCCCCTTGGCATTGCCGGTCTGGCGCCAGATCTGAGCAAGGCCGTCGAGCGCGCGGAAATGGTTCGGCTCAAGGGCCAGCGCACGTCTCAGATCGCCGACAGCCGACGCCATGTCGTTGCGCGAGAAGTGGATGTAGGCGCGCCGATTGAAACCCTCGGCGTAGTCCGGGGCGATCTGCACGACGTAATCAAGGAACTTCAGGGCCAGGTCATAGTCCTTGGCGCCTAGCGCCTTCGACGCGCGCTGCATGAGCAGATTGACGGTATCGCTCCCCGAAAAGCTCCACAATCGCTCGATGGTCGCCTGGATCTTCTTGGCCGCATCAGGCGAGTCGGCTGTTGCGAGATGGGCGTAGAGGTCGGACAGGATCTTTGATTTCTCATCGGCAGTCGTCGGGAGGCGGTCCGTCAGCCGGTTCATCTTCGCATCGCCATCCGCGGATGTCGGCGGCCCGGCCTGCGGCATCTCTTGCGGTGCGAGCGGCGGATCCGCAGGCCGCAGAGGCTGCTGCGCGCTCGCCCCATGCAGCAACCCACCCCAGGCGACGGCGAGCCCAACCGCCACGCCGCAAGCCAGCGGCGAGGTCCGAAACCTGCTGTTCAACTCTTTCTTCATGGAAGCAAAATACCGCCAGCAGAACGGGGCGTCAAAAAGGCCCCGCACGCCCGGTCGATCACAAACGGGTTAACGGGACTGCGTGTCAAAATGGCGTGCGGTTAGCACATCATTAAATCACCGTTCCGATAATCAGCGCCGAGTTGCGGGATTGGCGCATTCGCCAGGTTCGACGCGGCCTGCCGCTTGCTGAACTCGCCGCTGTCATGAAGGCAATAAGGATCTCCATGTCGCTCCAGCCCGCATCCACCACAGCCCAGAGCGGCACCATTATCAGCCGCGCGCCAGCGGACCGCCGCCGGTACAAGCGCGTGGCTCTGACGCTGCTTGGCCGGTTCATGCGCGCGAACAAGCAGGAGTATCCCTGCAAGCTGCACGATGTCTCGGCGGGTGGCGCCGCCATCATGGCGCCCGTCGAGGTTGAGGTGGGGGAGCGCATCGTTGCCTATTTCGACCAGCTCGGCGGCCTTGAGGGTAACGTCGTACGGCTTTTCGACGGCGGTTTTGCGATCCAGCTCGTCGCAACCCAGCACAAGCGCGAGAAGCTCGTCGCCCAGCTCACGTGGCTCATCAACCGCAACGAACTCACGGGCGAGGACGAGCGCCGGCATGAACGCATTGTGCCCAACAACAAGGAATCGATGCTGAAGCTCGACGAGGGGATCGTCATCCCATGTCGCGTGCTCGACGTATCCATCTCTGGTGCATCGATCGGCACCGAGGCGCGCCCACCGATCGGTCAAGAGATCGTCCTCGGCAAGCTGCGTGCAGTGGTGGTCCGTCACCACAGCAAGGGGATCGGCGTCAGGTTCAGGGACATCCAGAACCCGGCCGCTCTCCGCAACCACTTCGACTAGGACCCCGTGTGGAATGTTGCCGCGATCCCGTGCCATGGCACTGGTTCGCAAAGCGTTGGCGAATTGGTCTCAATTTGAGGCAATTGCGCGCAGCAATTACCTCAAATGCGCCGCGTCGGTTTGGAGGTCGCCTAACGTCTCGCTGCTAGTCTGGTCTACGATCTGAGGGGAGTTTCGAGGTCATGTTGCCGGCGTCGAGATTTGTGTTGGTGGCTTTGTGCGGCGTGCTGCTGACGGCGGTCGGCAGCGGCAACAGCCACGCATATCGCCAGGCGCCAGAGCCCCGCACGTCCCCTTTCATGCGCGTCTATGGCCCGACGCTGCCACCGTTCGGCTTCGTGAGCTTCTGCGAGCGGCATCCCGCCGAATGCCGGCAGGGACCGTTCGAGGACACGCGGCTCGAGCTGACGGACGCGCGGCGCGAAGAACTCGACCACGTGAACCGGGCGGTCAATCGGCTGATCGAGCCTGCAACGGACCAGGAAATCTACGGCGTGGCCGAATACTGGACCATCCCCATGAGCCGCGGCGACTGCGAGGACTACGCGCTGCTCAAGCGACAGGTCCTGATGCAGCGCGGCTGGCCGGCGAGCGCCCTCCTGATGACGGTGGTGCGCGACGAAAAGGGGGAGGGCCACGCCATTCTGACGGCACGGACCGCCAAGGGCGACTTCATCCTGGACAACAAGGTGGACGAGGTGAAGCCTTGGCATGCGACGGGCTATACATTCATCATGCGCCAGTCGTACATCAATCCGAAGATCTGGGTATCCCTCGACAGCCGCGACAGCCGCACGCCCGATCTGCTGGCTGGCGTGCGCAATGACCGCGCGCGCCGCTAAGACCCCGGCACCTCACGCCTGCGGCTTGAAGGTCGCGGCATAGCGCCTCCACCGGGCCATATAGTCGCGAACACCTGCATCCACGCGCTCGCGGTCGGCCGCCGTCACCTCGCGCGCGACCTTGCCGGGCGTACCGAAGACGACGCTGTTCGGCGGGATGACCTTGCCTTCCGGAATGAGCGCACCCGCGCCGATCATGGCGCCAGCCCCAATGCGCGCACCGTTGAGCACGATCGCCCCGATGCCGATCAGCGCGCCGCGACCGATGTGGCAGCCATGGAGCATGGCCGTGTGGCCGATCGTGCACTCCTCCTCGATGACCATGGGAAAGCCGGGATCCACATGGAGTACGCAGTTCTCCTGGATGTTCGAGCGGGCACCGATGCGGATCGGCTCATTGTCTCCGCGGATCACAGCGCCGAACCAGATGCCGACGTCCTCCTCGATCGCAACCTGACCGATGACGACTGCGGTCGGCGCGATCCAGTAGCGGCCGGGCGCGGGCAGCGTGACGGCATGATCGCCAAGCTTGTAAATAGGCATCGCAGGCTCCGGCCGTGCCGTCAGGCGTCTTCTTCGAGATCGAAGTCAAGAATCGAAATGCTGAGCTGGTAGGACGTCTCACCTTCCTCGAGCTCTTTGGAGACGACGCCCACAAACTCCTCACCGACGTAGAACTCGGCAGCATCGGCGGCACGCTGGCGGGCGCGCAGTTCGATCGTCTTGTTGCCGAACAACTTGCGAAGGTGGGCCTGAAGCTTCTGAAGTTCGCCCTTGGTCAGCGCGCTGGCCTTGGCCGCGCCCCTCGTTCCCGCCATGCCTCACTCCTTCGCCGGCGAGCACGTCCAGCCCGCGCCGCTCGCTCATTTCCGCCGTCAGCAGCCGCAGTCACCCGGCTGCAGACGCTGATCCATACTGCGCGCAGGCTCGGGGCATCCTGCCGGGCCGACGATCCTGGCCGGGACGCCGGCGACGGTCGACTGCGGCGGCACGTCCTGCAGCACGACGCTTCCGGCCGCCACGCGGCAGCAATTTCCGATTGAGATGTTGCCGAGCACCTTCGCGCCGGCGCCGATCATCACATTGTCGCCGATCTTCGGATGGCGGTCACCCGTCTCCTTGCCGCTGCCGCCGAGCGTCACGCCGTGCAGCAGCGAGCAGTGGTCGCCGATGACGGCGGTCTCGCCGACGACGATGCCAGTGGCGTGGTCAAACATCAGGCCCTTGCCGATCCGCGCCGCCGGATGAATGTCGACGCCGAAGATGCGTGAGCTCTGGCTCTGCAGGTAAAGCGCGAAGTCCTGCCGTCCCTCCACCCACAGCGCATGAGCGAAGCGGTGCGTGACCAGGGCGTGGAAGCCCTTGAAGTAGAGCAGCGGCTCGATATAGCGGTGGCAGGCAGGGTCGCGGTCGTACACGGCCGCGAGGTCGGCCCGGAAGCAGTGGCCGATCTCAGGGCGCGCCCTGAGGACATCATCGAAGATCTGCCCGATGAGGCCGGCGTCCACGTCGGCGTGATTGAGGCGCTGAGCCAGACGATGGCAGATCGAATCCTCAAGACGCTCGTGGCTGAGGATGGTTGCATAGACGAACCCGCCGAGCGCCCGCTCAGCAGTCATGACGGCCTCCGCCTCGGCGCGTATGGCCTGCCAAATGGGATCGTAAGCCTCGATGCGTCCGCTCGGCGCGGCGTGCGATGAGATGGCCATGATCACATATCTCCTTGGGCGCCCTGGTCACGAACCTGGGGCCATCGTCCGGGAACGCCCCCTGCGGTCGGCGTGCGCACCAGCCTTAGCATGCAGGTAACTACCGGGAATGCGTTAGTCAATCGTTGGGGCCGGCAAATTTCCGTGCCGGCGTCATTCGATAGGGCCGAGCGGCGGCCGCGCTACGCCAGGCTCCTGCACACAGATCATCACGTCACGAAGAATATTCATAGAGCTGAAGGTCTTGACTGACCTCTCCTCGATGCGCGCGCCGCCCCGGATCCCGCATGAGGCAGCCCTGGAACCGCCGCGCCCATCCGCCTTGATGCGCATCAACGACGATCCATCACCGTAGCGGCTAGCTGCAGTCGACGATGAGGCTGAAAGCAGCGACGCGGGCGACCATCGATGTCATGGAGGCGCTGTCGCTGCAATGAAGGCCGTCACTGATGGCCCCTGAAGGAAGCCGCCCCAGATGAACATCGAGATGCGCGTGCCCGCGAAGAGCACCGCTGTCCCCATGCCTCCGAGCGCTGACCCAGACGCTGGGAACGAGGCCTTCCGCGCCTTTGACCGGACCCGTGAGGCGCTCACCGCGCAATTGACCGGCGGGATCTCGCCGGCGGCCATAACGCTGGCTCTTTTCGACTGGTGGCTCCATCTGTCATCAGCCCCCGGCAAGCGGCTCGAGCTGCTGGACAAGGCCTCGCGCAAGACAACGCGCTTGCTGTCCCACATCGTCTCGACGTGCACCAGCGCCGACACGCCACCCTGCATCGAGCCGTTGCCGGGGGACTACCGGTTCCGCGCCGAAGGATGGAAGACGCCGCCCTTCAGCTACTGGGCGCAGGCATTCCTTCTCACGCAGCAGTGGTGGCACAACGTCACCCATGACGTGCCGGGCGTCACGCCCCATCACCAGGAAGTCATCTCGTTCGGCACCCGACAGATACTCGACGTCTTTTCTCCGTCCAACCTGCCGCTCACCAACCCCGAGGTGTTCGACAAGACCCTTGAGACTGGCGGCGCGAACATTCTCCAGGGCTTCCAGCACTGGCTTGAGGACGTCAGTCGGCTTATGAGCGGCCGCCCGCCAGTCGGCACTGAGAATTTCGTCGTCGGCAGGGATGTCGCGGTCACGCCCGGCAAGGTCGTGTACCGCAATCACCTGATCGAGCTGATCCAGTACACGCCGACCACTGAGACGGTCTTTGCTGAACCAGTGTTGATCGTGCCGGCCTGGATCATGAAGTATTACATACTCGATCTCTCGCCGCACAATTCCCTGATCCGCTACCTCGTCGCGCAAGGCCACACGGTCTTTTGCATATCCTGGCGCAATCCGACCGCTGCCGACCGCGATCTCACCATGGACGATTACCGGCGCATGGGCGTGATGGCCGCACTCGGGGCGGTCAACGCCATCGTTCCGAACCGCAAGGTTCATGCAACGGGCTACTGTCTCGGCGGCACGCTCCTGTCGATTGCGGCGGCGGCCATGGCGCGCGCCGACGATGAGCGACTGGCGAGCTTGACCCTGCTTGCAGCACAGACCGATTTCACCGAGCCCGGGGAGCTTGCGCTCTTCATCGACCACAGCCAGATGCATCTCCTCGAGAGCATGATGTGGAACCGCGGGTACCTGTCGTCGGACCAGATGGCCGGGGCATTCCAGCTCCTGCGCACAAACGACCTCATCTGGTCGCGGCTGGTGCGCGAGTATCTCATGGGCGAGCGCACCCCCATGATCGACCTCATGGCGTGGAACGCGGACGCGACACGCATGCCCTACCGGATGCACGCCGAGTATCTTCGCCGCCTCTATCTCGACAATGAGCTGGCCGCCGGGCGCCTGATGGTCGAGGGCCGGCCAGCCGCGATCCAGAACATTCGCGTGCCGATGTTCGCGGTCGGCACGGAGCGGGATCACGTTGCACCGTGGCACTCCGTCTTCAAGATCCACGCGCTGTCCGACACCGACGTCACGTTCGTCCTCACCAGTGGTGGGCACAATGCCGGCATCGTCAGTGAGCCCGGACGGCCGCACCGCCGCTTCCGCATTGCCTTTAAGCGCAGCGATGATCTCTGCCTGAGCCCTGAGGAGTGGCTGGTCGCCGCCGAGTTTCGGAATGGCTCCTGGTGGGAGGCGTGGGCGGACTGGCTCGCCGCGCTCTCGACGAAGGAGCGTGTCCAGCCACCCGAGATGGGCGCCCCGCACAAAGGGCTCATCCCGATAGCAGACGCTCCAGGCACCTATGTCCATCAGAAGTAAGACCAACCCACGCGTTGATTTCCGGCTGCGCCGGCTGCTGAGGAGCGCCGCGGCGCGGGCGCGAGGCGGGGGTATCGGAACGGCGCCCGACCGGGCGACCGCCCGCGCCTTGTCGTCACCGCAACCTTCGCACCGCCAATGGCCATGCTCGGCCTTCCGGGCCTGATGATCCGATCCCGTATGACGGCAGACGAGATGGCAACGTGGTAGATGCAGGCATGTCAACTTGAGCCGCGTTGAATGTTTTGGCAGTGTGCGGCGCCATTTTGTGCGCCGCAAAACATGCTTGCAGCCGAGCGATCCGCCGCCGCCCTTGGCGGGCAACCAGGCTGGTCGCTCCGGAGGATTGAATGACCGGGGATATACTGCGCCTTACAGAGCTTCCGCCCCTGCGCCGCGACCAGGTGCTTGAGCGGCTCCGCAATGCCATCATTGGCGGGCACTTCAGGCCCGGCGACCGGCTGATTGAGCGCGAGCTGTGCGAACGGATGGGCGTCAGCCGGACTTCGATCCGCGAGGCCCTGCGCCATCTCGAAGCCGAGCACCTCATCCAGGTCGAGCCTCGGCGCGGGCCGGTGGTGACCCGCATCACGCGCAAGCAGGTCGCCGAGATCTACGAGGTGCGTGCCCTGCTCGAAGCCGCACTCGTGCGCCGCTTCGCCGACGTGGCGAGCGACGCGGAGATCGCTGCGCTTCGTCGCATCTACGAAGACCTGCGCCGCGCCCGCTCGGCGCGGGATGTGCCGCGCATCGTTGCGCTCACCAAGCGCTTCACCGAGCACATGATGGATGTCGTCGATCATGAGCTGATCGGCGACATGTTGCGCAAGCTGACCGCGCGCATCAGCATCGTGCGCGTCCTCGCCATATCGGTGCCGGGGCGGCTCGAAGAGAGCGCGCGCGAGTTCGCGGTCGTGATGGATGCGATCGAGCGCCGCGACGGCGAGCTGGCCGCGCGCAGTCTCACGGCCTATGTTCAGAATGCCGCCGAGGCCGCCTTGAAGCGCTTCGATGAAACGGCTTGCGCCGAAGGCATCGAAACGCTCAACCCGGCCCCGTCACCAAAGTCGATCCGCAGATCTGGCATCGCTCGAAAGTAGCGCTGCCTGGGGGCCGGGCACGGTGGCCCTGCAAGGATCCGTCGCAGCGCGGCGCGCGGTCCCTTTTCAGCGCTCAGTTGCCGAAGAACGAGGAGATCAGGCTCGGGCTCGGCGGCACCTTGAAGGGCGACATGGCCGCGGCAACCTGCGTGTAGAGACCCGGCAGCCAGTTGGGCTGGGCCGGATCGGCCGGTGGCAGGCCATGCCGGCGGAAGTCCGTCGGCGCGATGACAAGCTTTACGTTGGGAAGACCAATATTGGCCGCGAGCACGAAGAGCTCCTCCGCTGCCTCGTCGCCAACAGCGAGGCAGCCCGCCGACACGGCCTTGCCATGGATCATGATGTCACCGCCAAGGTTCCTGCGCTTATCCTTCGCGGCCATCTGGCGATCGAAAGCATTGGGATAGTTCACGCGCAACGACACATGATAGCGGCTCGCCGGGTTCAGAAACGTGATGTCGTAGATGCCCTCCGGCACCTGCTTATCGCCCTGCTGGAGCTTGGGCCCCGCCTTCCCACTCGCGGCGAGCACGGGGTAGCGATGCACGCGTTTCCATTCGCCCCCTGCCGGGCGGGCGTGCAATTCCAGGGTTTTCTCGTCCTTGATCGCGATCAGAGTGATCTCGGCGGGTGGCCATGGGACCTTGGCCGCGGCGAACTTGGCCTCGAGGCGCCGGTTCGCCCCCGGTGAAATCTCGGCAAGCCGCCGTGCCAGCCTATAGTCGCGCAGCGGCGCGCTGACCTTCGGCGGCGACCAGGCCGAAACGCGCGGCGGCCGGACGGCGAGCCGGGGCGGCTCCACAAGAAGCGGGATCACGCGCTCGGCCCGCGTCTCCGTCGACCAAGGCGAGGGGACCTCATCACGGAGCGTCTTAAGCGGCGCGACGGTTGCTTCGCTCGGCAGCAGCAAGCGCAGCTCACCGACGTCAAGCGAAACATAGGCAAACCGATCGACGCCGGCAGGCATCTGCGGGCTTGGAATGGGCGCATCGGACGACACGCTCGCGGCGCTCTGCACGGATCCATGCGACGGGCGAAGCACGCCAAGCCGCTCGAGCCCAATTGTCCCTCCCGCGCCGGTGAAACTAGCTGCGACACCGAGGACCAGAAGAGAGATTTTGCCGAGCCTCATGCCCAAGTGCGCTGTCCGCCCGTGATCGGATGCCTCTGTCCATCATCGCCGATTCGGCCCCGGAGACGAACCCTGAGACGAACGGGACAATGACGAATCGACGTGCATCCACTCTAAGCCGCTCTTTGGGACAAAAGGCGGGTCTTAATGCGCCGACGATGAGGCGAACCGGCCTTTATCGTTCCACATTCTGGACGTGCGCGGCCGGGCCTTGGCCGGGAGGCATATTGCCTCGCGCGAAGGGTTTCCGGCAGAATGGCGCAGGCCGCGATGGCGGCGTCAGCCCAATCGAGGTCTTGAGCCGCAGATGCAGCCCACAGCATCGTCCCGCCCCGTGCGCATCGCCGTCGACATTGGCGGCACATTTACCGACATCCAGATCCTGGATGAGACCAGCGGGCAGACCTTCGCCCTCAAGACACCGACCACGCCCGATGATCCCTCCGAAGGCCTGATCACCGGCCTGCGCCTCGCTGGAGAGCGCGTCGGCTTCAGGATCAGTGATATCTCGGCGCTCCTGCACGGCACGACGATCGCAACCAATGCGGTGCTGCAGCGGCGGCTGCCGACGGGCGCGCTGATCACGACCGCCGGCTTCGAGGATGTGCTTGAGATCGGCCGCCATTTCCGCCGGCAGGTCTATGCGAGCAAGGCCGAACCGCGGGTGGTGCTCGTCCCGCGCGCATGGCGTCTCGGCATCAGGGAGCGGACGCTCGCCACGGGCGCGATCGAGACGCCCCTCGATGAAGCCGAGATCCTGCGCATCGCGGAAAAGCTCAAGGCCGCCGGCATCCAATGCGCCGCCGTGTGCCTCCTCCATGCCTTTGCCAACGCAGCGCACGAAAAGCGCATTGGCGCGCTGCTGGCCGGCCACGTCCCGGATCTCGACGTCTCGCTCTCCCACGAGGTGAGCCCCGAGATCCGGGAGTTCGAGCGCTCATCGACGACGGTGCTCAATGCGCTGCTCATGCCGGTCGTGCGCCGCTATCTCGAGCGCCTGCGGGCACGACTGAAAGCCGCCGGCTTCGAGGCGCCTGTCTACCTCGTGCAGTCGAATGGCGGTGTGATGAGTCCCGAGACCGCGGCCCTGCTGCCGGCACGCCTTCTCCTCTCGGGACCGAGCGGCGGCGCCCTGGCAGCCGAGACGATCGCTGCGCGCCTCAACATCCCTGACATCGTCGCTGTCGACATGGGCGGCACGAGCTACGACGTTTCGATCATCAGCGACGGGCGCACCCGCCTCGTCACGGAAGGCACGGTTGACAGCCTGCCCGTGCGCCTCCCCATGATTGAGATCCGCACCATCGGCTCGGGTGGCGGCTCCATTGCGCGCGTCGAGGCGAGCGGCCGCCTGCGTGTCGGACCGGAGAGTGCCGGCGCAAAGCCAGGACCGGCGTGCTACGGCCGCGGCGGCATCGAGCCGACCGTAACCGACGCCAATGTCGTGCTGGGCCGTATTGATCCGCAGTTCTTCCTGGGCGGCGCCATGCGGCTCGATGCCGAGGCGGCACGCGCGGCCGTGGCAGGGCGCATCGCGGAGCGGCTCGCTCTTTCTCCTGAAGCTGCGGCCGAGGGCATCCTACAGGTTGCGGTGTCCCACATGGCCGGCGCCATCCGCCGCTCGCTCTTCGAGAAGGGGCTCGATCCCGAGGACTTCACGCTGCTTTCGTTCGGCGGAGCAAGCGGACTTCATGCCTGCGACACCGCAGATGAGATCGGCATCGGCCGCGTCGTCTTCCCGCGCAATCCGGGAACGCTCAGCGCCTGGGGCATGCTCTACTCGGATGTCGTGCACGCGCTGGCGCAGGCGCGCCTCATGAAGGCCGATGCGGCGGCCGTTCCCATCCTCCAAGATATCTGCGGCGACCTGCGCCGCACGGGCGCGGAGCGGCTCGCGGCCGATGGCATTGCACCGCTGGACCAAATTCTGCCGATCGCGCTCGACATGCGCTATCCCGGCCAAGCCTACGAGATCCAGGTGCCGCTCGAATGGCCGTCGGGGCCCCCCGGCACGTTCCGGACCGAGCTCGAAGCATCGCTTGCCCGGGCCGTCGCGCTTTTCCACGAAATCCACCAGACGCAGTACGCACACGCCGAGCCGCACGTGATACCGGATATCGTCGCCGTGCGCCTCGCGGCGACAGGCCGGCTGAGGAAGCCCGCCGAGCACGCCTTTACCTTCGCCGGCGCGACCGCGCCCAAGGGCCGGCGCTCCGTCTATGCCGCCGGCCGCTGGCATGAGGCCGCCGTTTATGAGCGCGTGAAGCTCGCGGCCGACGTGAACATCGCCGGCCCTGCGATCATCGAGGAAGCGCACGCGACGCACTTCATTCCACCCGGATGGGAGCTTGCCGCGGCGCCGACCGGGGATCTTGTCGCCATGAAGCGCGCGGGGGGCGCCGAGAAGCCATGAAACCGCTCGATGTCGTTCAGCTCGAGGTCATCCGCAATGCGCTCGTCGCCGCCGCCGAGGAGATGGGCGTCACCATCTGGCGCACGAGCCGCTCGAGCGTCGTGCGCGACCTGCTCGACTACTCGACATGCATCTTCGATGCCGAGGGCAAGAGCGTCGCCCAGGCAACCTGCATCCCGGTGCACCTCAACTCGATGTCGAGCTGCCTCGACGACATCCTGCGCGATCACATCCCACTCGACGGATGGCGCGAGGGGGACATCATCATCACCAACGATCCCTACTCAGGCGGGCAGCACCTCAATGACATCCTGACCTTCAAGCCGGCGTTCGTCGACGGTCGTCTCGTCGGCATTGCGGGCGTGCTCGTGCACCATCTCGACGTCGGCGGCGGTGCCCCGGGGAGCTACTACGCCGCCGCCACCGAGATCTATCAGGAAGGCTTTCGCATTCCGCCGATGCGGCTCGACGACGCCGGCCGGCGCAACAAGGAGGTCATCCAGCTCCTGCTGCGCAACACGCGTGAGCCGGCCAACGTCGGCGGCGACTTCGCCTCGCAGCTCGCCGCACTCGACATCGGCGTGAAGGGGCTCCACCGCATCACGCGCCGCTACGGCGCGGACCGGCTCGCTGAAGCCTGCCGCGGCATCCGCCGCCAGTCCGAGATGGCCATGCGGGCCATGATCCGCAGCATCCCGGACGGCACGTACGGCTTCGAGGATTTCGTTGACGATGACGGTATCGATGTCGACACGCCATTGCGTATCGCGGTGAAGCTTCAAGTGCGCGGCGACACACTCGAAGTCGATCTCTCGGGCTCTTCGCCACAAGCCAAGGGCCCGGTGAACTGCACGCGCAATATGTCCAGCTCCGGCGTCTTCTGCGGCATCCTGATGGCCATCGGCAGCGAGATTCCGGCCAATGCGGGCTGCTATGAGCCCGTGCAGATCGTCGCGCCCGACGGCCTGTGCGTGACGGCGCGCGCGCCGGCGCCGGTCGCCAACCGCATGGCCATCGGCCACCGGGTCGTCAACGCCGTTATGGGCGCCTTCGCCGAGGCCATTCCCGGCCGCGTGCCGGCGGCATACTACGGCGTGAGCTACGCCTATGCGACCAACCTCTTTCATGCCGACGGGCGGCGGCAGGTCTACTTCGATCTGACCTGCGGCGGCTGGGGCGCGCATCCGGAAAGCGATGGGGCCAATGGCTTCTCCTGCGGCCTCCACAACATTGCGAATGCGCCCGTGGAGATGCTCGAGAGTACCTATCCCGTGACGTTCGAGACCTACCGGCTTGTGCCGGACTCGGGTGGCGCTGGCGAGCGGCGCGGCGGCTGCGGCCTCATCCGCGCCTTCCGCGTCGACGCGCCGGCCGGCACGCTCGCGTGCAATTTCGATCGCTTCAAGACGCGGCCTTATGGCCTCGCGGGCGGCGCGCCGGGAGCGGCTGGGTTCGCCGAGCTCAAGCGCGCGGATGGCACCGTCGAGCGGCTGCCGTCGAAGGTCGCCGGCACGGCGATCGCGAAGGGCGATGTGTTCCGTCTGGTGACGGCGGGCGGCGGCGGCTACGGCGATCCGGCAAAGCGCGATGCCGCCGCAATCGAAGCCGACGTAGCGGACGGCTATGTCACACCTGAAGCCGCCGCAGTGCAGTATGGGTCAAAGGTCGGATAACGGCGGCAGGATCAAATCGACATGGCCTGGCCGCCGTTGACATCGAGCGTCGCCCCGGTCACGAAGCCCGCCTCCTCGGACGTCAAGTAGGCGATCGCGGCAGCGACATCCTCGACGCGGCCCTGGCGGCGCACCGGGATGGACGCGAGCACGCGGGCGCGCTCTTCGGGCGTGTGACGCTCGTTGAGAAACGCCTCGACCCGCGGCGTCAGAATGGCGCCCGGACACACCGTGTTGCAGGTGATGCCGTCGGGCCCGAACTCCTGCGCGATCTGGAGCGTGAAGGCCTGCATCGCGCCCTTGGCCGCGACGTAGGGCGTTCCCGCAAACAGCGAGCCGAAGCGCCCGGCCTTGGAGCCCATGTTGATGATGCGGCCGTAGCGCGCCTTCTGCATGTGCGGAATGACGGCGCGTGTCGCCCACACGCATGTCTTCACATTGATGTCCATCACCCGCTGCCAGTCGTCGTCCGACTGCTCAAGGAAGCGAAAGGGTACGTGCAGCGAGCCGCCGATGTTGTTCACGAGAATGTCGATGCGCCCATGGCTGCCGATCATATCGGCGACGGCGTGCTCAATGGCGCGTTTGTTCATCATGTCGAGCGCGCGGCCCGTGATGTCGAGGCCGGCGGTGGCCGCCGCCCTGAGCACGTCCGCGAGCAGCGCCGCATCGCGATCCCAGATCACGACGCGGGCCCCCTCGCGCGCGAGGCGCTGTGCCACGCCGAGGCCGAGACCACCCGCTGCGGCCGTGACCAAGGCCGAACGGTTCTCAAATCGGCGCATGGTCCGATGCCTCCTTATGGCTCGCCTCGGGATCGACCTTTACGTCGATGACCACCGGCCCCTTCATGCGATGGGCTTCCTCGAGGGCATCGCGAACCTCGCCCGGATGGGTCACGGTCATGCCGCGCCCGCCGAGGCCTTCCGAGATCTTGGCAAAGTCGCAGTCGGCGAAATCGACGGCAATGCGGTTGGCCCCGAGGTTGTCCCGCACCATGCCGAGGCCGGCGTTGTTGTCGACGATGAACACCACGTCCAGGTTCTGCTGCACGCAGGTCGTGATCGTCTGCAGGGTCATCATAAAGCCGCCGTCGCCCGCAAGGCAGGTCACGCGGCGCCCCGGCAGCACGAGCTTGGCTGCCGCGGCGGCCGGCGCGCCCCAACCCATGGCACCCGTGCCGCCGGCAACGACGAACTGGTGCGGATGGGTGCTCCTGAGACCGAATGTGGCCCAGATGCGGTTGGCGCCGGCATCGAGCGCGATCAGGTCGTCCCTGCCAATGAAGGACTGCATCGCGCTGATGATGTCGGCATGGTGGACGCTCCCCTGTGCCGCCTTGGCAGCTGGAAGGCGATCGAAGCTCCATTTCTCACGGAGCGCCGCAATATGCGCAAGCCGCGCGGGCTTCTTCGCTGCGCCGAGATCGAACCCGGCAAGCTCCGCGAGCACGTCGGCGACATCGCCCGTGACGGCATGATCGACCGGATAGACCCAGCCCGCATTGCGCGGATCGATGTCCACCTGCACGAGCGCCTGCTCGCCGGGACGGATCATGGCGGGATCGCGGAAGCGCGTGTAGTCGGGCCCCATGCTGGCGCCGAGCATGACGACGAGGTCGGCTGCGGCCACCGCGCGGTTGGCGCAAGCGTGGCCCCACGTGCCCAGCATACCGACGGCGATTGGTGCCGTCTCCGCAATTACGCCCTTGCCATTGTAGCTCGTTGCCACCGCGATGCCGTTGGCGAGCGCGAGGTCCTGCAACGCTTGACCTGACTGGGTCATCGTCACGCCATTACCGGCGATGATCACCGGCCGCTCGGCGCGCGTGAGCAGTTCCGCGAGCGTGCGCACGGCGGCGGCATCGGGCCGGGGCGCCGTGTAGCGGTGATAGCCGGCCGATGGATAGAGCACGGGTTTCATGTCGGCCGGCGCCTCGGCGCGGATCATCGGCGTCTTCATGATGACGGCCGCGGGCCCCATCCGCGGCAGGCTCGCGTGCTTGATGGCCATCTGCACACCATAGACAGCTTCCTGCGGCGCCGTCGCATACGTGCAGTACTTGGTGATCGGCTTCAGCGAGGCCATGGCGTCTGCACCGGCATAGTCGCCGGTCATGGTCTGATAGACGCCCATCTGGCCATAGCCGTCGTAGTCCGATGTCTCGGTCAGGATCACCATCGGCGAGCCCGAGAAGTGCGCCTCGAGAATGCCCATGCCGCCGATCGTCGTGATCCACGGACCCTGGCCCATGAGCACGGAGGGCCGCCGCAGCAGGCGCCCGGCCGTCTGCGCCATCACCGAGGCAATCCACTCGGAGCGCGCAAGGACGACGTTGAGTTTCTTCTCTTGTGCCTTGAAGGCCGGCAGCGACCACGTGATGCCGAGCCCGGGGAGTGTGAAGGCGTGCGTGATGCCACCTTCGATCAGGGCGTTGACGACGAGCTCGTTGGTCTTGACCATGCGCCGGAAGCCTCCGATCCAGTGTGACGGGGAATATTGTTTCGATATGCAGAATAATTGATCTGCGGCGCGCCTAGGTGGGATACGACCCACGTCGAGATGCGAGATGGCACATGAGGTCATGTATGACAAGCCGCAATAGACCCGTCGTGATCACTGGCGCGTCGGGCTTTCTGGCCGCTTGGATATTGCCGAAACTTCTCGCGCGGGGCCATTCGGTGGTAGCCGTCGATATGATGCGCGACGAGACGCGGCTGCGCCAGGTGATGCGGGGGCCCGCACCGAGCGATATCGTTTGGGAGCTCGCAGACCTGACGACCGAAGGCACAATGTCCCGCATTGCGGAACAATATGCCCCCGGCACGATCGTGCACCTGGCAGCCCTTCAGATCCCCGCCTGCCGCGCCAATCCGATCGCAGGCGCGAAGGTCAACGTCGTGGGGCACGTCGGCGTGCTGGACGCAGCACGCAGCATCGGTGCCCGTGTCGTCTATACGAGCTCGGTGGCGGCCAAGCCGCGCGGCCCTGCGAATGCACCCGCCAATCTCTACGGCGTCTACAAGCGTGCGGACGAGGAGATCGCGCGCCTCTACGCCGAGGACTATGGCGTGGCCTCGTTCGGCCTGAGACCGCATGTGGTCTATGGCGTCGGGCGCGATCAGGGAGAGACATCTGCCGTGACCAGCGCCATGCGCGCCGCCGCGCTCGCCACCAGCTACAAAGTCCCATGGACGACCGCGACCTGCTTCCAGTTCGCCGATGACATCGCCGAGATGTTCGTGCGCACCGTGGAAGCCGAGTGGAACGGCGCGCATCTCGCGGACATGACGGATGTCGTGGAGAGCACGGCCGATATCATCGCTGCCATTCGTGCGAGCGTACCCGAAGCGGATGTGCGCGCAGAGGGACCGAAGCGGCTCTCGCCGACGTCGGGCTTTGATGTTGCAGCTCTTGAGCACGTCATCGGACCGCGCCCTCTGACGCCCCTTCAAGAAGGCGTTCGTCGGACGATCGAGCATTTCCGCGCGCTGCGCGCGGCCGGGCTCGCCTGAAGCAGACGCGGCCGCAAGAGCCTCGATAGCTCCCCTCACGGGCCGCACGCCGGCCTTCGGTGCGGCATGTTTCGCAACGCGGCCTCCTGCTTGCCCGGTTGCACAGCGCGGAGGAAGGTGCTGATGCGCGGCGCGTGAGCCGCATTGCGGAATATATATTTTGACTTGCGGGACGTGTGCCGCGCTGCTCAAATGCTGAAAAAAAATCAGGGAGAGGTCCGCCATGGGGCGCAGTCGCACAATCGAGCTGGTTCGGGATGTGGACGATCTGCCAACCGACGACCGCCAGTTCGTCGCCGCCCTCGAGCGCGGGCTGCGGGTGCTACGGATGTTTTCGTCGGCGCAAGAGACGCTGTCGAATGGCGAGCTCGCGCGCGGTACGGCGCTTTCGAAGGCGACCATATCGCGGCTCTCATACACGCTGAGCCGGCTCGGCTACCTCACCTACGACGCATCGAGCGGTCGCTATCGGCTGGGCCCGGGCGCGCTCGCGCTCGGCTATGCCTCGCTGTCCAAATTTGATGTGCGCCAGGTCGCGCGACCGCTCATGCAGAACCTCGCAGACTATGCCGGCGCGAGCGTTGCGCTGTGCGCCCGCGACGGGCTCAACATGATCTACCTGGAGTTCCGGCGCAGCCCTGGTGCGCTGGGGCTTGGTCTCGACATCGGCGACCGGATCCCGCTCGCGACGACCAGCGTCGGCCGTGCCTACCTCGCGGCCGTGAGCGAGGATGAGCGCAAGCCCCTGCTCGACGAGATCCGGCGCCGTGATCCTGCAGCTTGGCCGAAGGTGCGGCGCGGCATCGAGCAGGCCATTCGCGATGTCGCCGAGCGCGGCTACTGCACATCGCTCGGCGACTGGGTCCCCGAGATCCATTCATTGGGCGTGCCGCTCGAAGTGCACTCGCCCTACGGCGTTCTCGCCTTCAATATCGGTGGCCTCGCCTCGACGCTGCCACCCCGCCTGATCGAGACCGACCTCGCGCCGCGGCTGATCGCACTCGCGCGCCGCGTCGCCGAGCTGCTCGGTGCTGCAGGCGCGGATCGGCCAGCCGGGAGACCGGCCAGAGGCGGCCGCTGAAGCCGCCCGACGCACAAAGACCCACCCTTGATCAAAGCAGGAGGAAATGGACCTCCGGCGGCAGGCCGGTCTGTCACGCAGCCGTCATAGCGTGCTGCTAGTCGGACCCGGAAAAGCGGCGAAGGCATGATCTGAAGCCTTGCGCTCGGCGAAGCATCGGCGAGGAGGCGCATCGCCGTCGGTGCCACAGTGGACTACCTGGACCCTGCGGGTGCGCGGGTTCCAGGTCGGAACGGTGAGGGGGCCGTGAAGAAACTTGGCCTTGAGCCGTTGATCCACAGTTCTGCGACCGTTCGAGACTGCCGGCTTGGTCGGTATACCGAGATCGGGGCACGGACTTCGATCGTCGAAACGACACTCGACGACTACAGCTACGTCGTGAACGACTGCAATATCATCTACACCACCATCGGCAAGTTCTGCTCGATTGCCGCGATGGTCCGCATCAATCCCGGCAATCATCCGATGTGGCGGGCGTCGCAGAGCCACTTCACCTATCGCGCCAGCGCCTATTTCGAGGATGCGGAGGACGAAGCCGCCTTCTTCGACTGGCGGCGCGCGCATCCCGTCTCGATCGGGCATGATGTCTGGATCGGGCACGGCGCGATCATCCTGCCCGGCCGCTCCGTCGGCGATGGCGCCGTCGTTGCTGCAGGCGCCGTCGTGACGAAGGATGTTCCCCCCTACAGCATCGTCGCCGGCACGCCGGCCCGTATCGTGCGGCCGAGGTTCGAAGGCGCCATCGCAGCGCGCCTTCAGGCTCTGCAATGGTGGAACTGGAGCCACGACCGGCTGCGCGGCGCCCTTGAGGATTTCCGCCACCTGCCCGTCGAGGCATTCCTGGCGAAGCACGGCGGGTGACGTGGCGGACGTCCGGCTGAGTGGGGTCACCAAGACCTGGGGCGGCGATCCCGCCGTCAATGACGCCAGCTTCACGGTACGTCAGGGCCGCTTCGTCGCCCTGCTCGGCCCATCCGGCTGCGGCAAGTCGACCACCCTTCGCCTCGTCGCCGGCCTGGATCAGCCGACGTCCGGCACCATTCACATCGGCGGACGGGATGTCACCGCGCTGCCGCCGGCCAAGCGCAACGTCGCTATGGTTTTCCAGTCCTACGCGCTGTTCCCGCATCTGACCGTCGCCGAGAACATCCTCTTCGGCCTCAAGGTGCGCAAGGTGCCGGCTGCAGAGCAGAAGGCCCGGCTGGCGAGAGCCGCCGATATGCTGGGCCTCAAGACGCTGCTCGATCGCAAGCCCGCCCAGCTCTCAGGCGGCCAGCAGCAGCGCACCGCACTCGGCCGTGCGATCGTCGCCGAGACGCCGATCTGCCTGATGGACGAGCCGCTCTCCAATCTCGACGCGCAGCTTCGCGTCGAGATGCGCCGCGAGATCCGCGAGCTGCAGCAGAAGCTCGGCATCACGATGATCTACGTGACGCACGACCAGCTCGAAGCGATGACCATGTCCGATCAGGTCGTACTCATGAACCGCGGGCGCATCGAGCAGGATGCCGCGCCAGCGGCCCTCTACGACACGCCCGCCAGCATCTTTGCTGCCCGGTTCATCGGCACGCCACCGATGAACGTTGTGCCTCTGGTCGATCTTGGCGACCCGCCGCCATGGCTGCTCTCAGCGGTGCCCGACGGCCGGCCGCCCGATGGACTGGCCATTGGCGTGCGTCCCGAAGCGATCAGGCTCGCCGAGGCCGGCATAGAGGCCACGATCACGGCGATCGAGTATCTCGGCGCGGACAGTCTCATCGAGACGCGCATCGGCGTGAAGACGATCATTGCGCGAGCCGCGGGGAAGGCGGCGCGTCATATCGGAGAGAGCGTATCGCTCGTCTGGGATCCGGCGGCGACACATTGGTTCGATCTGTCATCGGGACGTCGCACTCCATGAGCTAGAGGACACGCCTGTGTGGCCATGAGCAACAGGAGGGCAGCGACATGCACAGACGACAGTTCATCAAGGGATCGGCGCTGGCAGCCGGTTCCTTCCTGGCGATGCCATCGATCCTGCGGGCTCAGGCGTCTGCCGAGTTCTCATTCTTCTTCCCCGTCGCGGTCGGCGGTCCGATCACCAAGCTGATCGACAAGCTCGCACAGGACTTCGAGGCGGAGACGCCGGGCATCAAGGTCAAGCCGATCTACGCCGGCACCTACCAGGAGACGATCGTCAAGGCGCTCACTGCGCACAAGGCCGGCACGCCGCCCGCCACGTCGGTTCTGCTGTCGACGGATATGTTCACGCTGATCGACGAAGGCGCGGTCGTCCCGATCGACGAGTTCATCACGACCGAGGACGACAAGAAGTGGCTGCAGAGCTTCTTCCCGGCCTTCATGCTGAACAGCCAGACCGGCGGCAAGACTTGGGGCATCCCGTTCCAGCGCTCCACCGTCGTTCTCTACTGGAACAAGGAGCTGTTCAGGGAGGCGGGGCTCGATCCGGACAAGGCGCCGGCCACGTGGGCCGAGCAGGTCGAGTACGCGCAGAAGCTCACGAAGCGCGACGGCTCGGGCAATGTCACCCAGTGGGGCCTGCAAGTGCCCTCATCAGGCTTCCCGTACTGGCTATTCCAGGGCTTCTCGACCCAGGCCGGCGCGATACTCGCCAATCAGGAAGGCAACAAGACCGCCTATGATGCGCCGGAGGTGATCGAGGCGCTGCAGTATTGGGTCGATCTCTCCCAGAAGCACAAGGTGCACCCGACGGGCATCGTCGAATGGGGCACCACGCCGAAGGCCTTCTTCGACCGCAAGTGCGCAATGATGTGGACCACCACGGGCAACCTGACGAACGTGCGCAACAACGCCAAGTTCCCGTTCGGCGTCGCCATGCTGCCGGCCGGCAAGCGCCGCGGCAGCCCGACCGGTGGCGGCAACTTCTACATCTCCAGCAAGGCTCCGCGCGCGCAGCAGGAGGCCGCGTTCAGATTCGCCCGCTGGCTCACGAGCGCCGAGCGCGCAGCGCAGTGGTGCGTCGACACCGGGTATGTGGCCGTGCGCCCCGACTCGTTCGAGACGCCGATCCTGAAGAAATACACGGACGGCTTCCCGCAGGCCCTCGTCGCGCGCGATCAGCTCCCGTACGCTGTGGCTGAGCTGTCCACGTATGACAACCAGCGCGTCACGAAGGCGCTCAACGATGGCCTCCAGGCCGCGCTCACGGGCACCAAGACGCCGAAGCAGGCGCTCAAGGATGCCCAGGTCGAGGCCGACCGGCTCCTGAAGCCGTATCAGCGCGCCTGACGGCCGGCGGGCTTCATGCCAGCGTAGCGCCACAAGGTGCTGCGCTGGCCCTTCTGTGTGTGAGCCGAAGCACGATGATCAGTCAGCGGACGCGAGGCTGGATCCACGCCTGGCTGCTCCTCTTGCCGGCGATGGCCCTGCTCGCGCTCTTTACGCACTGGCCCGCGTTCGCAACCATCGTCGACAGCTTCTTCTCGACGCCCCGAGCCCGCCGGCCTTCCGTGTTCGTCGGCCCGGACAACTATCATCAGATGCTGGGCGATCCGGTCTTCTGGCAGGCGCTCACCAACAATCTGTGGTTCGCGCTCGGCACCATTCCGACCTCGATCGCGCTTGCTCTTCTGATGGCCGTCTGGGTCAACGACCGCTTTCCCGGCCGGACCTTCGTGCGCATGGCCTTCTTCACGCCGACCGTGCTGCCGATGATCGCCGTCGCCAACATTTGGCTGTTCTTCTACACGCCGGAGATCGGACTGCTGGAGCAGGTGCGCGGCGCATTCGGTGGCAGCGCGCGCAACTGGCTCGGGGCGCAGGACACGGCCCTGGCCGCCGTCACCGTTGTCGCGGTGTGGAAGGAGGCCGGCTTCTTCATGATCTTCTACCTCGCCGCGCTTCAGGCCATCCCGCCGAACCTTGCCGAAGCCGCCGCGCTCGAAGGCGCCTCGCGGTGGTACTTCTTCCGCCGCGTTCAGTTCCCGCTATTGATGCCAACGACGCTGTTCGTGCTCGTCAATGCGGTCATCAACGCCTTCCGCATGGTCGATCACATCTTCGTCCTGACGCGCGGCGGACCCGATAATGCAACGACGCTGCTGCTGTTCCATATCTACACGGTCGGCTTCAGCTTCTGGGATACGGGCTATGCGGCCGCACTCACGACTGTGCTGCTCGCGGCCCTCGCAGCGCTCGCCCTCCTGCAGTACGGCGTCCTCGAGCGGCGCATCCACTATCGTTGACGGGCTCCTGGTCGATGGCGACGCGCGCGCACCGTGAAGGAAGCTACCACTACCAGCCAAGGGGTCTCAGCCTGGCGCTGGAGACCGTGGCGGCTTGGTCGCTGGCGCTTATCTGGATCGCGCCGCTGCTCTATGCCGTCTGGGCCGCCTTCCATCCGCCCGAATTCTCGACCCGGTTCGAGCCGCTCGCACCGCTGACGCTCAAGAACTTCGCGCGGGCGTGGGATGCGGCGCCTTTCGCGCGCTACTTTCTCAACACCTTCACGCTGGTCACACTGGTGCTCGCAAGCCAGCTCGTGCTGTGCACGCTCGCCGCCTTTGCTTTCGCGCGTTACGCTTTCCCCGGGCGCGGCGTTGTCTTTGCACTCGTTCTTGCCCAGCTCATGATCATGCCGGACATCCTGCTGGTCGAGAACTATCGCACGATGAGCCATCTCGGGCTTGTCGACCGCATCCCGGCAATTGCACTGCCATATGTCGCATCGGCCTTCGGGATTTTCCTGCTCCGGCAAACCTTCAAGCAGGTGCCGAGCGAGTTGGATGACGCCGCGCGCGTCGAGGGTGCAAGCAGCCTGCAAACACTACTCAAGGTCTACGTGCCACTCGGTAAGCCCGTCTATCTCGCCTACGGGCTGGTCTCCGTCA
Organism: Hyphomicrobiaceae bacterium; assembly: GCA_046293075.1. Taxonomy (GTDB): domain Bacteria; phylum Pseudomonadota; class Alphaproteobacteria; order Rhizobiales; family Hyphomicrobiaceae. Next base: position 47,873 of record JBKBPL010000021.1, read on the forward strand.
GCTACCACTGGAACAACTTCTTGTGGCCGCTGATCATCACCAGCTCCGTCGAAGCGCGACCGCTCACGGTGGGCCTTCAGGTCTTCTCCTCGTCCGATCAGGGCATCGATTGGTCGGTGATCTGCGCAGCCACACTGATGACGTCCGGCCCGCTACTCCTCGGCTTCCTGCTGTTCCAGCGCCAGTTCGTCCAAAGCTTCATGCGTGCGGGCGTGAAATGAATCCGGATCCCATGCGCGATCCCCACACATCGCCTGTGTCTTGGCGGCGAGGCGCCGCCACCAGCACACGCAGCGCGGAGCCTGCGCGGGCTGGCATCGGAAGAACAGATCGACCGGTCACGGACACGTCCCGGTGACCGGATGCGGCGCCTTCATCCGTAGAAAACATTCGTCTGCGTCGAATCGGGTTTTCGCTCCGCGACCCGGCGGCTGCATCACTGGCCAACCCGGGGCTTCGGGGTCAGCCCCTGGGCGAGGCCGGCGGCTTTGTCCCTGCCTGTCCTCCCGCTCCCGTCGAGGGCCCTCAAAAGCAGACCAGCGACCATGTGCCCGCCGCAAGCCATCCACAGCCCCTGTGGACTAGTGTTCACCGGTCAACGCGGAACTCCTTGGAACTATGGCAGAAACCAATGCTTGTTTACCATCCGTCGCGGGTCCAGCCGGGCGGGCGAATGCACTGTGGCCGCAATGACGATGCCGGGCTCGAAAACGCTCCGATCATCCCTCGTTGCGCGCTTGTCGCAGTCCTCCATATGTTAATTATGTGTTATCGAGCGGTTACATAAGCGTCGAGCACGGCGTCTCGGCACGCCAGACGCGGCTTGCAGGACATATATCGTGGCACTGCCACCGCATCGGGGGATGCAGAGATGGGTGTGCAGCAGGAAAGCGCGAACGCGCAGGTCGGTCGGCCACAGAGTGCGGATGCAATCCGCGGTGCCGCGCCAGTTGTGATCTTCTTCGGCCTCCTCGCTGGGATCGCTGCCTTCCGGCTCTTCGCGCTCGCGCTCAATGGCACTGATCTCTACATGGACGAGGCGCAATACTGGGCGTGGTCGCGCGATCTCGCGCTCGGATATTTTTCCAAGCCCCCGCTCATCGCCTGGATCATTCACGGCACAACAGCCCTTTGCGGTGACGGCGAGGCCTGCATCCGCCTGCCGGCCGTGCTGCTTCATCTCGTCACGGCCAGCTTCGTCTACGGCATCGCCGCGCGTCTCTACTCGGGCGAGGTCGCGCTCTGGGCAGGTCTCGGCTATGCCCTGCTGCCCGCTGTCTCGCTCTCGAGTGGCATCATCTCGACAGATGTCCCCCTGCTTGCGGCATGGGCGGCAGCGCTTTTCGCGTTTGTCGGCCTTATGGCGGCGCCGACGCTTCGCGACACGGTCCTTCTTGCACTCGCCCTTGGGCTCGGCCTCAATGCCAAGTATGCGATGGCGTACTTCATCCTGTGCGCGGCGGTTTATTTCATTATCGCTCCCGAGCGCCGCGCCCGTCTCGGCCAGCCACACCTGTGGCTCGCACTCGCCGGCGGCCTCGCGCTCATCACGCCGAACATCGTCTGGAATATCGCCAACGGCCTCGTGACATTTGCCCACACAGCCGACAACGCGGGGTGGCGCGGTGTGCCATTTCACCCCGGCGCGGCCGCCGAGTTCCTGCTCTCGCAGTTCGGCGTCTTCGGCCCCATCCTGTTCGCGGCCTTGCTGGCCATTGTCTGGCGCGCCTTGCGGCGCCCCGCCGGCGTGGCGGCGCCCGACAAGCTGCTGCTCGCCTTCTCGGTGCCCGTCCTCGCGCTGGTGACGATGCAGGGACTGATCTCGCGCGCCCATGCCAATTGGGCTGCGCCGACGTACGTCGGGGCCGTTGTCCTCGTCACTGCGGTCATGGTTCGCGAACGCGCCTGGAGCTGGCTCCGCGCATCGTTCGCCATCCATGTCGCCCTTGCCTTGATCATCGCCGTCATGACCTGGCAGGCTGGACGCTTTGTGCTGATCGGCGTCGGCGATCCGTTCGCGCGCACGCTCGGCAACCGTGCGCTGGCAGAAGCCGTGCGCGAGGAGATCGCTGCCGCGGCCCAGAAGGGGCAGACCGTTGGATCGATCCTGACCGACGATCGCGAGACCGCGGCGGCCCTTGCCTATTATGCGCGCGATATCACTATTCCCATGCTCGCGTGGCGCGAGGGCCAGGCACCACGTAGCTATTTCGAGATGGCGCGCCCCTTCTCTGCAGCCGCACCTGCTCCGGTGCTGCTCGTCAGCCCGCGCCGGACATCATCTGCGGCGCGGCATTTCTCAACGGTCGCGCCGGTGCGCGCGCGCGCGATCCGCGCCGGCGCGCACAGCACGCGCACCGTCCACTTCACGTTGCTCGCCGACTATCGGGAGAGATGAGGGATGACCGTCGTCGACCCTTACGCACCTCAGGAGTTGAAGTTCCGGCGCACGTTCATGATCGCCACGGTGGGGCTCATGATTCCGCTCGCCGCGCTCCTCGTCGCCGTCCCGGAGATTGATCTCACCGTCTCAGGCTTTGCGAAAGAGCTGTGCCCTGCGTCGGCGCGATCTCTCACAGGGGCCTGGTGCCCGGCGTCAGCGCTTAACGCGGTCCGCTCGGCGTTCATAGCCCTCTTCATGCTTGTGGTCGGCGCAACGCTGGCCGTGAGCGTCGGCGTGCTCATTGCCAAACGAAAATTGTTCGGAACCGCGCAGGCACGGTGCTGGTTCATGATCGCGGTCCTCGTCGTCGGCCCCGGCGTCGTCACCAATCTCATCTTCAAGGACAATTTCGGGCGCGCGCGCCCGCGCGACGTGATTGAGCTCGGTGGCACCAAGGTCTTCTCGCCGCCGCTCCTGCCGGCGCAGGAATGTCAGCGCAATTGTTCCTTCGTGTGCGGTGAGGCCGCGTCGATGTTCGCGCCGCTCTTCGCGCTCGTGTTTCTGTTCCCGCGATACCGGCGCTCGCTCTTGCTTGCCGCGCTGACGACAGGTCTCGTGGCGGGCGCCGTCAGGATGATGCAGGGTGCGCACTTTCTGAGCGACGTCCTGTTCGCCGGCATCTTCATGGCGCTGACCGTAAGCCTGTTGCACGTGGTCTTCATCGACTCTGGCGCGACCCGCAGCGCGCACGGCGCGCGCTCGCGGCCCCGTTCGCGACCTTGATGCGCCTTGCCACAGAGAGGACACGCTGATGGCCCCTGTCTCTGTCGTCATTCCGGCTTACAACGAGGCCGGCAACATCGGCCAGCTCGTCCGCGAGACCGTGGCCTGCGTGCCGAACAATGTTCTGCACGAAATCGTGGTCGTGGACGACGCCAGCGACGATGGAACGCCCGGCGAGGTTCAGGCCCTCCTCGGCCTGTTACCTCAACTCCGCTACGTCCGCCATGCGCGTCGCGCCGGCCAAAGCGCCGCGATCATCTCCGGCGTGCGCACCGCTACCGCCCCCCTGATCGCCACCATGGACGGGGACGGCCAGAACGACCCGCGCGATATCGTCAAGCTTCTCGCTGCCCTCGAGCGCCCCGGGCAGGCGAGCGTCGCCCTCGTCGGCGGCATCCGGGTAACGCGGCGTGCGACCACCTCGAAGCGTTTTGCGTCGCTGTTCGCCAACTGGCTGCGCAGGCGGCTCCTCAACGACGGCTGTCCGGATACAGGCTGCGGCATCAAGGTTATCCGGCGCGATGTCCTTCTCGATCTTCCGTACTTTTCTGGGATGCACCGATACCTGCCGGCGCTCATTCAGGCCTACGGCTACGAAGCTGTCTATGTGCCGGTCAATGACCGCCCGCGCCGCGTCGGCGTGTCGAAGTACACCAACCTCGGCCGCGGGCTCATCGGCATCTATGATCTCATCGGCGTGCGATGGCTGATCCGGCGCACGACGCTGCCGGTAGCCCCTGCCGCCGAGCGCGGTACGGCGGCGGTGCCGCCCCCGACTAACCTCCAGCTCAGCGAGGAACGCCAGTGATTGCAAAACTAGCCTCATGGTGGGCCACACTTTCACCCGTCGAGGTGATGTGGCTTTTCGTCGGTCTCACGGGGCAGGCGCTGTTCTCAGCCCGCTGGCTCGTCCAATGGCTGGTCACGGAGAAGTCCCGTCGCTCGACCGTACCGCACACATTCTGGTACCTCAGCCTGTTCGGGGGCCTGCTCGTCCTCGCATATGGTATCCATCGCCTAGACCCGGTGATCATCCTCGGGCAGTTCGGCGTGCTGATCTATGCGCGGAACCTGTTCTTCATCCATCGCGAAAAGCAATCCGCCGTCCCTGACTCAAGCGTCAGCCCATCCGCTGGCCATGCCGTGTAGGCGTTGACCCGAACCGTTGACGACAACCGGACGCCGCTCGATCAGGCCGGTGCGTTCTGCCGGTTGACCCGCGCTCAGGTCGGGCGGCGCCGCCCGACCTCATCTGTCTTCAGCCCGCCGTCCTCGCTTCCAGCGGTTGCGCGTCTCCTTCGCTACGCCACGCGGCCAGACCGCACCGGCCAGTGCCGTGCCTTGCGCCAGGCGCACAGCGACGGGCCGCAATGTCGCGACGATCCTCTCGGGCTCATGTCGCGGCCTTGCCATCAGCAATCCCCTTGGGCGGATGCTCATGCTCCGGGGCGGAGCAGTTCAAGGGGGCATCGACAGCGCGATGATTTCGAAATCCTCGACGTACACTTCAGGCACCACGGCCTAGCGCCCATACCTGAGCCACAGCGCGCTCAAGATGTCGGAGTAGTCATCCGTCCAGGCATTGAGAAGCGGCGGTTTGGCGGGCTGCGCGAAGGGCCAGGCAAGAACGCGATCGATGACCGCAGGCGATCTGCTCACGAGGACCACCTGCGAACTGGTCCGATCAAAGCCCTTTCCTTGCGGCCGGTCGACGGCGATCGCGGTGTACACACCCGGAACGGCACCGGCAACCGCTGTGGCGACCGAGACCAGATCAAGATGGCGATTTGAGACGTGAAGTGCCAGCAGACCGTCAGGCGAAAGCTTCTGCAGATAGAGCGTGAGCGCTTCGACGGTCAACAAGTGCACCGGAACGGCGTCCGAAGAGAAGGCGTCGATCACGAGGTAGTCGAACGTGGCTGCCGGTTCCCTCGCGAGCGTAAGCCGTGCATCGCCGAGGACGACGTCAGCATTCGGTCGGCAGGACGAGAGATAGCGAAACCGGCTCGGATCGCTGGCGATGCGCACGACGACCGGATCGATCTCATAGAAGCGCCACGCTTCCTCCGGTCGCGAGTTGCAGGCCATCGCGCCGGTGCCGAGACCGACGATGCCGACGCGGATCGGCTCGCCCTTCAACTTGCTCGCGCGCGCCACCTCGGCACCTAGAGCCATCGGGCTCTGAGGGTGATAGTAGGTCATCGGAACCGGGCGCTCGATCAGCGAGCCGTCCTCGGCAATGAGACGGTCGGCGCCATGCAACGTAGTACCGTGCATGAGAAGGCGAACCTTGCCGTCGCTCGTCATCGCGACGCGATGGGTGCCAAAGAAGCTGCGCTCCGCATCCCCGCGGTTCATCGGAGACGGCAGCGCCGCGATTGCGAGCGCAGCCACAGCGGTGAGGACGAGCAGGGCGTGCGGCTTTTCACGCCGGAGAAGGGCGAGGAGGCCAAAGCCGATGAGCATAATCTGCCCCAACCGGCTGCCGGTGGCGCCCGACAATTGGAGTGAAATCACAAGCGCGAACGCGACGGTTGCGAGGCCGGCGATAGCGACGATCTCGCGCATTTCTTGCCGGGCGATGCGGGCTGCGACGCCGGGCCGGCACGCCATGGCCAGCACGAGGAGCAACGGATACTCCCAGATGGCGTTGAAGATCTGCGGCGCAACCAGCGCGGCAAAGATGCCGCCGAGCACCCCGCCGAGGGACATCCACAGATAGAACTCGGTCAGATGCCGGCTCTCCGGCCGGCGCTCGAAGAGCTCGCGGTGGCACACCATGGTTGCGGCAAAAAAGGCGACGATGCCGCCCACGGCAGCAATCTGCCATCCGCGGTTGCCTGCCAGCGACATGCCGAGCAGGACCGCGAGCGTTGCAACCGGCTGGAGGAAGAGCATCCAGCGGTGCGGGATGTAGGGTTTGTCGCGGAAAACGAGAACGAAGGTCGAGAGGAACATTGCGAGCGGCAGAACCCACAGGAATGGGGCTGATGCGATATCCGTCGTCACGTAGCTCGTGAAGGCGACGAGCAGGCCGGAAGGCACGAAGGCAAGGGCGACCCAGCTGGCACGCTGCTGGAGGGTCGGCTGCCGCGCGTCGAGGCGTGCGGGCACGTCCGCGGCTCTGGCATTGGCGCCGGCACCAGCCGCGCCGAGTGCGACACTCATCATCATTCCGCAGAGGGCAATCATCATCGCCAAGATCACGAAGCCCGACGCCCAGAGTGCGGCCTGGTCCGCAAGCCCGCTGAAAGGTTCGATGATGGTCGGATAGGCGAGGAGTGCGACGAGGCTTCCGAGGTTGGAAGCGCCATACAGGAAGTACGGGTCACCGGCGTGGGGATGGCCCGTGCGCGCGAACCAAGCTTGGAGCAGCGGCGCATTGGCGGAGACGGCAAAGAATGGGAGGCCGACGCCGAGGGCAAGCGTCACGATCAGCCAACCGTAGGCATCGCCGACCGGCGGCTCGGCGCGGCCATCCGCGAGACCGATCGGCAGGGTGAACATCGCCAAGGCGAGGACGGCCATATGGGCAATGGGGATGAGACGCTGGCGCAGATAGCGACTCAACAGGTGCGCGTAGCAATAGCCGGCCAGCAGCACCGCTTGGAAGAAGCACATCGAGACCGCCCACACCGACGGCGAACCGCCGAGCTTGGGCAGCACCATCCTTGCGAACATTGGCTGCACGGAAAAGAGCAGGACGGCTGAAAGGAAGAGGGTTGCCGTGAACGTCAAAAGCACGAGGCGGGTATCGCCAACCGTCCATGCCTGCCGCAGACGCGCGAACTGCCCGGTCACATACGCCATGACACCACTGACCTCCCCTCGACGCACGAACGGGGAAGTATGGCCAGCATTGATTGAGTTTCGCTGAACGGGCCGGGGTGGCGGGCTTTACCAATCGTTAGGAAGCGCGGGGAGCGCTCAGTTCCGGCCCTGCTCGGTTCGCCACGGAGGCCTCCTGTCATCCCCCTCGCGCATCCCGCGCCAGAACGCGCGGCGCCTGGAGCGGTCCGCTTCCTCCCAGCGGGCGAATGCGGCGCGCTCGGCAGGTGTCAGCTGCTTGGCGATAGCCTGGATGACCTCCAGCGCACGCAGGCGCATCTCCTGCTCGGCGTCGAACAGGCGCTTCTGAGCGGCGGCGTACTTTTCGGCGTCGAAAGGCTCAGCGATCAGCGTCTTGCGGGCCTCGTCGCGGGCGGCGTGCACCGCCTCCCGCAGCGGGCGCATCGCATTTCGATCGGCTTCGACCGAGTCCCAGATCGCGCGGCGTCGCTCACGCGGCAGCGTGACGGCGAAGCCAAAAAGCTGCGCATTGGACGACGAACCGAGCAGCGGCGGGCCTGCGCGCATTGCATGCCAGCGCGAGGCGACGGCACCGAGAACAAGGCCGTTGAGAAGCAGGGAGACGACGAGCACGGTCAGCAGCCATCTCGGCGCCCGCCGTACAACCCGCGCCTCTCGCGGCCTCAGGATCATAGGAACTCCTCCTCGATGATCTCGAGGAGACCCTCGCCATTCAGGAAAGCGAGCGCCTGATTAGCACCATCAGAACCGGTCGTGGCGCTGGCGACCATCTGCGCAACGTCTGTCGGCACGAGATCCGCCACGCCGACGAGCACACCGGCCACGAGGGAGGCCGCAAGCAGCGCGGCCGTCCGCCAGCCGCCTGTCATGCGGTCGCGCTGTGGCGTGGCGCCTGCAAGGGCTGCGGCCCGTGCGGTCGCATGTGATATCTCGCCGCTGCCGCGTGGCCAGGCAATGACCACGCCTGAGGTGCCCCCCGCGGCTGGATGGGTGCCCACGGCCTGCTGCTCGGCGCGCGCGGACTGACCGGGGGCCGTGTTCGCAACGGCCGCGGCAATGCGGTCGGCGAGCGCGCGGGTGTCGCCGATCGGCGGTCCAGCGGCATGCGCCAGGACAGCATCAAGCGCCCTTGCTTCGCGCAGCAGCCGTGCGGCTTCGGTATCGGTGGCGGCGAGGCTCTGGAGCCGCTCGCGCTTCTCCGCCGGCCAGCGCGCCGGATCGCCACCAAAGGTGTCGAGCACGTTCTCGAAAGCCGTCAGTTCGGCAAGCCTCTTCTCGCTCGTCATCATCATTCGGGGCACATGTCGCGCCCCGCCTCTCGTCTTCTTGCTACTCGCTGTCCGGCAGCAACTGTCTCCACTCATCCTTCAGCGCGACCTTGAGAGCCCGCCGGGCCCGCGCCAGCAGCGACTCGACCGCTTCATCCGATATGCCGAGCATGTCGCCCACCTCGATCTGGCTCAAGCCCTCGTAGTGAAACAGCGTAAGCGCGACGCGCTGACGCTCGGGAAGCGCGGCGAGCGCCGCATCGACCCGTTTCGCCAGGTCGGCCTCCTCGAGCCCGCGGCTCTGCCCGGCGGCCTGCGGCATCTCGGGGACTTCTGCAACGACGCTGGTCAGCCGATGGCGGCGCAGATGATCGAGGCAGAGGTTCGTGACCACCCGGCGCAGCCAGGGCCGCAGGCCGCCGGGGCCGAGTTCGAGCGTGCCGGCGTGGTGCCAGACCCGCACGAGCGCCTCCTGGACGATATCCTCCGCATCGCCATCCACCTTGAGCATGCGCCGGGCCACGGCCAGAAGGCTCCCGGCGTGGCGGTCAATCAACTCGCGGAAGGCGGCGCTGTCGCCATTGCGAATGCGCGCGAGAACGGCGGCCTCTTCGGCTGCCGTCCCCGCCTCCGGCCCTGGCCGGCCACCCGGCCCCGGACCGCTATCGTGCGCGCGCGTCACGCGACGGCTCCTCACGATCATCTCGACCATCGGAGTGTAGCTCAGCGCGCGCATGTGTGCCTCGCCTTTTCGTGGCCCGCTTTCGGCGCCCGGCGTTCGCCTCGGGGGCCGGACGCGCCAGCGTTGTGGCTAGAGCTTCTGCTGCTCCCGCTCGGGTGCGTACTCGCCGCCGCGATCCCGGCCGCGTCCACGCCAGCCGCGCTCATCATGGTGACCGCGGCCGCGATGCCAGCCCCGCGGGTGCTCGTCCCGCGAGATCTTCCCATCCTTGTTGCGGTCGAGACGATCGAACATCTCGCCAGCGACCTTGAAAGCTTGCTCGCGCGTGATCTTGCCCTCGGCAGTGGCGCCGAAGCGATGGAGGACGCGCTTGACGCGATAATCGATCATCTCCTTGGCGAGGGCCTCTCGGTCTGCGCGGTCGAGCGTGCCGTCCTTGTTGCGGTCCATGCGGTCGAAGCGCTCGCCGGCGACCCGGATCACCTCGTCGAGTGAAATGCCGCCATCTTTGTCGACCTTGGTGCCGCGCAGGAAGCCGAGGCGCGGACCCTGCCCGAAACCATGACGGTCGCCGCGCATGGCGGAGAACGGCTCACCGGAGAGGCGGGAGAGGACGTCGCGGCCACGCATGATCGGCGGCAGGTCGGCGTCGGTGATCCGCCCATCACTGTCGAGGTCGGCAAGGGCAAAGCGGCGGCGCACCTCATCAAGATACTCGGATTTCGTCACGGAGCGCCCCAGGCGGGTCTCGCCCGTCCCGGCATCATCCCGATCGGCACGGCGCCAACGAGAGCCGCGATCTTTGCCGCCCTTGGCGAGGGCTGCCTCGATCTCGGCGACGTCGATGACCCCGTCGCTGTTGAGGTCGAAGCGGGCGAAGCGCTCGCGCACCTTCTCGTCGAAGGCTTCGCGGGTCAACTCGCGGCCCCATCGGCCGGCGAAGGGGCCCATGCCGAAGCCGTGCCGGCTTTCGTCGTCATACCAACGGTCAATCATGCCGCCGCCCATGCCATGCCCGCGATGACCAGGGGCTGATACTGCAAATGCCGCACCGCCAACGATCAAAACTGCGGCGACGATGAGGACCTTCTTCTTGGACATTCCGGGAACTCCTCGAGTCCGAGCTGATTTCGAGGAGTGAACGCCTTGGGCGGGAGAAATCCGTCGCCCTACTTGTGATCAAATTGGCGCATGTTCACGAGATGATCACATCGAACAAGGCTGCAACCTCGGCGAGTGTCGCGGCAAGCGTCGCTTCCAAATGGGGGAAGTCGGGCGCGTCGCCGGCCCGTGTCAGTAGCTCGAGGAGGCCGTCCGGCGCCTTCGCCGGCTCAAACGGCCCATCCAGGCAGAGACGCAGCACCTCGGTCAGATTGTGCACCAGGCCGGCGGCAGGGATCAGAACATCGGCGTGGGGAGCGCTGAGCAGCCCTGCGGCGGCGAGTTTCCTGAGCGCGGCGATCGTGTTCTGGTCGAGGACTTCGGGATGCGCGTGCGCATGGGCGAGCTGAAGGAACTGGGCGATGAACTCGATATCGACGAGGCCGCCGCGGACCTGCTTCAACTCCCAGATGTCGTCCGTGCCCTTCTCCTTGGCGATGCGTTCGCGCATATCGCGGACATCAGCGACGAGCTTCGCACGGTCGCGGGGCCGGACCAGCGCGCGGCGGATGGCAGCCTCGACGCGGGCGCGCAAGTCGGGTGGGCCCGAAATGACACGGGCGCGCGTCAGCGCCATGTGCTCCCACGTCCAGGCCTCCTTCTCCTGGTAGTACTCGAAGCTCGAGAGTTGTGTCGCCACCGGCCCTTTCTGTCCCGAAGGCCTGAGCCGCATGTCGACTTCGTAAAGCGACCCCTCAGCCGTGGGGGACGAGAGCGCCGAGATCAGGCGCTGGGTCAGTCGTGCAAAATACTGGCTCGGTGCGAGCGGCCGCGGCCCGTCGGACTGCTGGACGGCATCGTCGAACGTGTAGACAAGGATGAGGTCGAGATCGGAGGCGGCGGTCATTTCGCGCCCGCCGAGCTTGCCCATGGCAACGACCGCGGCAGCCCCGCCGGCGACGTGGCCGCTCTGGGCGACAAGCTCGCGCTCCACCTGTCGTTGGAGCGCCGAAATCAGGTGCTCGGCCAGCGCAGCATAGGCGCCGCCGGCCTGCGCCGCGGTGATCGTCCCGGAGAGCACGCGGACCCCGATCAGAAAGGCCTGCTCGCTGCCGACGATGCGCGCGCGGTCCAGAGCCTCCTGATAGTCGGTGGTCGCCGCGATCTCCGCATCCACGAGGCGGGCAAGCGCATCGGCATCGGGCAGGCTGCCGAAGAAGCCTGGATCGAGAACGGCATCGAGCACGCGGCGGCGGCGGCTCATGATCCGGGCCAGTCGCGGCGCGGAGCCCATGATGTCCGCCACGAGGCGCAGCAGACGCGGGTTGGCGCGCAGCAGCGAAAAGAGCTGCACGCCCGAGGGGAGCTGCGAAAGAAAGCGGTCGAAGCCGAGGAAGGCCTGGTCCGGATCGCTGGTGCGCGCCAGAGCCTCGATCAGGGCTGGCTGCACTTCGGTCAAGAGTTCGCGGGCGCGCGGGGTGCGTACGGCCGGATAGCGGCCATGATGCCAGCCGCGCACGACGGCGATGATATCGGATGGGCGCTTGTAGCCCATCCGGGCCAACGCCTCGACGGTACCGGGGTCATCCTGCTCGCCGGCAAACACCATGTTGGCATCGCCGCGGGTGAGTTCCGGCACATCCTCGAACAACGCACCGTAGTGGCGCTGAACGCGCTCGAGATGGGTGACGAGAGCGCTTGAGAAGGCCGCCGAGTCCGGGAAGCCCGCGAAGCGGGCGAGGCGCAGGAGACCATCGGCATCGGCGGGGAGGGTCTGCGTCTGCTCATCGGCGATCATCTGCAGCCGGTGCTCGATGCGGCGAAGGAAGAGATAGCTGTCCGTCAGCTCGTCGCGCACCTCCGGCCTGATCCAGCCGCGCGCGCTGAGATTGGCGAGCGCGCCGAGCGTGTCCGGCTGGCGCAGATCGGGCTGTCGGCCGCCGGCAATGAGCTGCTGGGTCTGGACGAAGAACTCGATCTCGCGGATGCCGCCGCGGCCAACCTTGATGTTGTGGCCTGCAACACCGATCGTGCCGAATCCTTTGAAGGCATGAATCTGGCGCTTCATCGCATGGATGTCGGCGATCGCGGCAAAGTCAAGATACTTGCGCCAGATGAACGGGGCGAGCTCCTTGATGAAGGCCTCGCCGGCGGCAATATCCCCGGCGACCGCGCGGGCCTTGATCATGGCCGCGCGCTCCCAGTTCTGGCCGAAGCTCTCATAATAGTTGAGCGCCGCGTTGGTCGATATGGCGACTTGCGTCGCACCAGGATCCGGGCGCAGGCGCAGGTCCGTGCGGAAGACATAGCCGTCCCCGGTGCGCTCCTGCATGAGGCGGACCAGCTCGCGCGTCATCCGCACGAAAAAGGCGAGCGGCTCAAGGCCCGCGCGCAGCTGCACAAGCGCCGGCTCATAGAAGACGATGAGGTCGATGTCGCTCGAATAGTTGAGCTCGCGGGCGCCGTGCTTGCCCATCCCGAGCACGATGTACCCCGAGTTCACTTCGGGGTGCGCAGTGGGCGTGCCGAGCCAATCGCCTTTGGTGATCGCGGCATTGAAGAGGAAACGGACGGCGACGCGCGTTGCCGCATCGGCAGCATCGCTGAGCGCGCCCGTCACGGTCATGACCGGCCATGCGCCACCGAGGTCGGCAAGCGCCACGAGCAGCGCCACCTCGGCCTTGTACTGGCGAAGGATGCGCATGGCATCCACGGGCGCCGTGGCGGCCGCCATGGCGGCATCGAGCGCGCTTGCGAGCTCAGCCATGCGCACCTCGGGGGCAACCGAGAGGATGCGAGCCAGTCGAACCGGATCGCGCAGGATCAGGCCGGCAAGATAGGGCGAGCTACCAAGGATGCCGGCGAGCAGATCGCGGACGGCGGGCGCAGCGAGGATCGGCGCAAGCGGCTGAGCCGCCCCTTCATCGAGCTCCGCCAGCCGATCAGCCGCAAGGCGCGCATCGAAGGCGAGCGGCATTTCGGTGATCCGCTGCCAAAGCGGCTTGAGCTGGCCTGCGCCTTCCGCCATTCAGGCATCCTTCTGCTGGCGCGTCTCATCGCCTGCGGCACTGTCCGCCGCAGGGGCGGCCATCATCGGCAGCGCAAGGACGGCGCGCAAGCCCGGCCGGTTGTCCTCAAGCCGGAGCGTCCCATTGTGAAGCCGTGCCACGGCGGCGACGAGGCTGAGGCCGAGGCCGGTTCCGGGCTTCGTGCGGCTGGCTTCGAGGCGCACGAAACGGCGCACGGCGCGGTCCCGGTCCCCTTCGGCGATGCCAGGGCCGCGATCGCAGACTGCGACCTGCGCTTCTCCGTCCGCAAGCGCGAGCGAGACCGACACGGTGGACTGCGCGCCTGCAGGGGGCGTGGCCTCCGCCGGGGCTGCATACTTGATCGCGTTCTCGATCAGGTTGGCGATCGCCTGCCCGAGAAGCTGACGATTGGCGCGGACATGCACGGGGGCAGACACCTCGTTGCGCCACGCGAGATCGAGGCCCGCTTCCTCGGCGGCAGGTGCGTAGAGCTCGACCAGATCCTCGACCATGGCACCGATCTCGACGGAGGCCATCGTGTCGTCAACGGCGCCGGCCTCAAGGCGCGCGATCAGCAGAAGAGCATTGAAGGTCTTCATCAGCTCGTCGGCATCTTCGATCGCGTGCTCGAGGCCGGCGCGCCATGCCGGGGCGCCGCGCTGGTCCGCGAGTGCGGCCTCGGCACGATTGCGAAGGCGGTTGAGCGGTGTCTTGAGGTCGTGCGCGATGTTGTCGGAGACCTCCTTCATGCTGGCCATCAGCAGCTCGATACGGTCGAGCATGGCGTTGAGGCTGGCGGCAAGGCGGTCGAGTTCGTCGTCGGTGCCCGTACGTGGCAAGCGCTCGGCGAGGTTGCCCCCCATGATCGAGCGGCTTGCGGCCGTCATGGCATCGACACGCTTGAGGATGTGGCGGCTCAGCGCAACGCCGGCGGCAAGCCCGACGAGGGCCAGGAACGCGATGCCTAGGCCGAGCGTACGGTTGGTTGCTCTGAGGTAGGCTCTTTGCGGCTCGATATCGCGCGCAACGATCAGCGTGAGGCCATTGGCGAGCGCGAACACGCGCGCCGCAGCGAGCCGCTCCGTTGTGCCATCGGACTGAGGGCGATAGCGGAACGTGCCGCCGCCGCGCGAAGCAGCCGGGAATACGGGAGGCTCGAGGAGATTGCCCACGATCATGCGCTGGGTTGCGTCGGTCAGGCGGTAGAGATGCGTTTCGTCGGCCGCGATACCCGCCTCGATTGCGCGCGAGAGCCGTTCGAGGCCGCCCTGTAGATAGATGCGATGGAGCGCTGCGCCTTCGTGATCGAGCGCCTCGATCGTCGCACGGCTCATCGCATCATTCGTCGCGCGCGTGATGAAGGCGACCACCAGAATGGCGGTGGCGGCAAGGGCGAGCGTTGCGACCGCTGTCGCACGGAACGATACTGTGTGCCAGAAGCGCGACGGACGCGCAACCGAGGGCGGCAGTGGCGCGGCGCGGTCCATCAGACTATTCGCCGCTGTCGCGCATCATGTAGCCGGCCCCACGCACGGTGTGCAGGAGCGGGCGGTCGAAGTTGCGGTCGATCTTGCCGCGCAGGCGCGAGATGTGGACGTCGATGACGTTGGTTTGCGGGTCGAAGTGATAGTCCCACACGTTCTCAAGGAGCATCGTGCGCGTCACGACCTGCCCGGCATTGCGCATGAGATACTCAAGAAGCCGGAACTCACGGGGCTGCAGCACGATGGGCTCGCCGCCGCGCGTAACCTTGTGGGTCAGGCGGTCGAGGACGAGATCGCCGACGACATAGCGGGTCGCCTGCTCCTCGGGCTGGCGCCGGCGGGCGAGCACCTCGACGCGGGCAATCAGCTCGGCGAGCGCGAAGGGTTTTGTGAGGTAGTCGTCGCCGCCCGCGCGCAGGCCTTTGACGCGGTCATCGACGTGGCTCATGGCGGAAAGGATCAGCACCGGCGTGCGGTCGCCTTCGGAGCGGAGCATCTGGATAAGGGTCAGGCCATCGAGGTGCGGCAGCATCCGGTCGACGATGAGCACGTCGTAGCCGCCGGCGCGTGCGAGCGCGAGGCCCACCTCGCCATCCTCCGCAATCTCCGCAACGTGGTTCGCCTCGCGCAGCCCACGCTGAACGAACTGGGCGGTTTCGCGATTGTCCTCGATGACGAGCACGCGCATGGGGCAGCGACCTCGGGATGCAGTGAAGCGTGCCGGGCGGGGGACCCGGCACGCTTGCTTCACGGCTCAACTTTGGTGGCGTGGGGGAGCGCCGTCAATGTCGGCCGTCGGCCAGCCTCTCAGCCGACCTTGAGCTGTACGGCAACGAAGCGGAGCACGTCACCGGATTTCACGCGGAGCAGGACGGCACGCCGCCCATCGCTCTTGGCCTTCTTGACGCCGGCTTCGACGTCGCTGGCGCTCGCAACCTTCTGGCCCTGGACCTCGAGGATCACGTCGCCGCTCTTGAGACCCTTGCCGGCGGCATCGGAGCCGGACTTGACGTCAGAGATGACGACGCCCTCTGCCGTCTCCCCGGGCCGTGCCGGCGCCGTCGTCAGGGAGAGTCCGAGCTGGTCGAGCTCGGTCACTGTTGGGGTCGGCGTCGCCTCACGCTCCGGTGCCGGCTGAGACTGCGCCGCGACATCGGGGTTGGCCGGGAAGGTGCCAAGCTTGACCGGGATCACCTCGCTCTTGCCAAAGCGCATCACCTCGATGCGGACGGTCGTGCCGGGCGCGAACTCAGCAATCTTGCGAGCGAGGTCGCGGCTGTCACGGATCTCGACGCCATTCACCGAGACGATCGCATCGCCGGCGCGGAGCTGGGAGGCTGAAGCCGGACCACCAGCCGTGATCTCGTTGATCAATGCGCCACGCGCCTGGCTGAGGCCAAGGCTCGCGGCCGTATCCTCGTTGATGTTCTCGATCTTCACGCCCAGCCAGCCGCGGCTGACCGTCCCCTTCGAGCGCAGCTGCGAGACGACCTCCTCGGCTGTCTTGGCAGGGATCGCGAAGGCGATGCCGACATTGCCGCCCGAAGGGCTGTAGATCGCGGTGTTCACGCCGATCACCTCACCGTCGAGGTTGAACGTCGGCCCGCCCGAATTGCCGCGGTTCACCGCCGCGTCGATCTGGATGTAGTCGTAGGGGCCGGAGCCGATATCGCGACCCGATGCCGACACGATGCCGGCCGTTACCGTACCACCGAGGCCGAAGGGATTGCCGACCGCAATGACCCAGTCGCCGACCCGAGCCTCCTTCGAGGCGAAGCGGACATGCTCGAACTTCCGATCGGCCTTGTCCGACTTGATCTTCAGGAGCGCAATGTCGGTGCGCGGATCCGTGCCGACAAGCTCGGCATCAAACTTGTTGTCGCGGTCGAAGCTCACCGTAATCTTGTCGGCGCCGTCGATCACGTGATTGTTGGTGACCACGTAGCCATCGGCTGAGATCACGAAGCCGGAGCCCTGCGCCAGCGACGGACGTGGCGTCGGCACATTCGGCGTGCCGCCACGGTTGCCGAACTCGCGCGGCAGGTTGCGGAAGAACTCGTTCAGCGGGTGGTCATCGGGGAGATCGGGGAGGACCCGGCCGCCAGGCGCATTGGGGGTGCCCGGCCGGGCTGGCGAACGCCGCGCGAGCCTGTTGCCGTTCGTGACGTGGATGCTCACAACCGCCGGCTTAACCTTGTCGACGATGTCGGCGAAGCTCAGCGGCGCACGGCCGAAGGGCGTCTGGACGGTCTGAGCGTCGCTCCGCTGCTGGGCGAGGACGCCGAATTGCGGCGCGGCCACCAGGGTGCCGCCGAGCGCAGCGGCGACCGCCACCCCGGCAAGAGCCCGCGTTCGCTTCGATGCACTGGACTTGACGGGCGCAAGCTTAAGCATGTTTTCCTCTCATATCGTCGGGAGCGCTCAAGATCGTGCCTTTGGACATAGGGTGGTGCGCCTTACGGTGAGCTTTCTGCGACATGAAATTTTGGTAATGTGCCGGCGGGGCGCATGGTGAGATCTCTGGCGGCAGGCCCCCGACCGAACACGGGAATGGGTGATGCGCGCCGTTCTGGGGCTCTTGGCCGTCATTTTCGGGCTTCTGCAGACGGGTCCGGCGGCAGCCGGCCCGCCGCGCGCAGGCGCCGCCGACGCAGCCGGGATCGCTCACCGCGTGGCCGTGTTCGGGCGGGACGACCGCGTAGCGCTGCCGGAGCGGCTTGCCGGGGTGGCCGCGCGTCTGGGGGTGCTCTTCAACAATCCTGCACGGACGGTATGCTCCGCCTTCTGCGTGGCCCCAGCGATCATTGCCACGGCGGCCCATTGCGTCGCCGTCGCGTCGCCTCAAGGCGCCCGCCTGCGCGCGGCCGACTTCCTCTTCGCCCGCGCTTACGGCCGCGAGCGCGACTATGCCCGGATCGAAGGCTTCTCGGTCGGCGCCGCGGCCCAGCACATCTATACCGGCGAGTTCCGCCTCAATGTGCGCCCGCCGATCGATGCGGCGCGCGATTGGGCGCTGGTCCGGCTCGAACGGCCGGTCTGCCGGCATGGCGGGCTGCCGGTCGAGCCGGTATCGAGCGAGGACGTTCTCGCCATGGCCAAGGCCGGGCGCCTCTTCAGCATCGCCTACCATCGCGATCTGCCGAGCTGGACGCCGGCCTATGCCGGCCCCTGCCATGCGGCACGCGATTTCGGCGCCAGCACCTGGCAGACCATCGCACCGGATTTCGAGAGCCCCGACGAGATTATCCTGCACACCTGCGATACCGGGGGCGCCTCATCGGGCTCGCCGATTCTCGCCGAGACGCCTGCCGGGCCAGTGGTGGTGGCGATGAACGTGGGGACGTATGTACAGTCGCGCCTGATGACCCAGCAGGGGCGCGTCACATCCCGCCAGCAGACCGAGACGATCGCCAACACGGCGGTCAACGCGCGCGTCTTCGCCGGCCAGATTGCCCACTTCGAGACGGCGGCGATCCTGCGCGCCGGCAACCCGATCCGCCAGCTCCAGGAGCACCTCGCAGCGCTCAAATTCTATGGTGGCCGTGCCGACGGCGACTATGGCCCGGTACTGAAGGCGGCAATCGTCGCCTACGAGAAGGAGCGCGGGCTGCCAGTAACGGGCCTTGCGACGGCGCCGCTCCTGTCGCGTCTCGTCGCCGAGGCAACGGCGCGGCATCGGCCAACATCCGCCCCAATGCGCTAATGGGGGCGGTCAACTGTTGCCCCCTCGGTACTCCTCGGTGCTGGAGATCAAGCCGGCGCATCGGCGAGCACCGCGTTAGCTTCAGCGCACGCACCCACTGGCATCGGCGGCGGGAGTGGTCTAAGGCAGGGTGCATCGGCAAGTTCGATGGATCCTGCACATGCCGCACACCACGAGGCTGCTCTTCGTCGCCGGCTCGACGCGCACCGGCTCCTACAACAAGCGCCTTGCGCAGCTTGGTGCCGAGATCGCCAATGCGAACGGCATCCACTCCACGTTCGCCGACCTCGGCGACTATCCGATGCCCATCTACGACGGCGACCTCGAGGCTGCCGAAGGCCCGCCCGAGAACGCACGCAAGCTCAAGGCGCTCTTCGAAGTGCACCACGGCATCTTCATCATCTCGCCCGAGTACAACGCCTCGATCCCGCCGCTCCTCAAGAATGCGCTCGACTGGGTGAGCCGAATCCGTGACGGGGACGAGCCGCCGCTCGCGGTTTTCAGAACGCGCGTCTTCGCGATCGGATCGGCCTCGCCGGGCGCATTCGGCGGCATCCGCGGCCTGAGCGTCCTGCGTCAGACGCTGGAAATCGGCACCGGCGCTCTCGTGCTGCCCGACCAGTTCGCGCTACCGCGCGCCAGCACGGCTTTTGCCGACAACGGGCATCTCGCGGACAAGAATTCGATGCAGCTCTACAAGAGCACGATGGAAAAGCTCGCGCGGGCCGCACTCGTCATGCGCGGGGAGTTCGCCAAGTCATGAGCCACGAACTCGCCGCACGCGAACGCCTCTTCGTCGCCCTCGATGTCGCGAGCGTGGATCGCGCGCGCGTGCTGGTGAGCGCGCTTGGCGACACGGTCACCTGCTACAAGGTCGGCCTCGAGCTGCTTTTCGGCGGCGGTCTCGAGTTCGCGCAGGGGCTCAAGGCTGCGGGCAAGACCGTCTTCCTCGACATGAAGCTGCTCGATATCGAGAACACGGTCGCGAAGGCGGCAGCCAACATCGCGAGCCTCGGCCTCGACTATCTGACCATCCACGGCACCGACACGAAGACGCTCGCCGCCGCCGTGCGCGGGCGCGGCACGAGCAAGCTGAAGCTGCTTGCCGTGACCGTGCTTACGAACCTCGAGCGGGCGGACCTCGAGCAGCAAGGCATCAGGGACATGGCGCCGGCCGATCTCGTCATGCATCGCGCGCGGCTCGCCAAGGCGGCCGGTGTCGACGGAATTGTTGCGTCGGGCCAGGAAGCGGCGATCGTTCGCGGCGAAGTCGGCCCGGATGTGCTGATCGTGACGCCGGGCATCCGCCTCGCGGGCGGCGCTGCCGGGGACCAGGCGCGCGTGATGACGCCGGGCAAGGCCATCGCCGCCGGCGCCGATTGCCTCGTCGTCGGGCGGCCGATCACCGAGGCCGCGGATCCCCGCGCGGCGGCAGAGACGTTCATCGCCGAGATCGATGCGGCGCTGAAAGGGTAGCCGTCGGACGCCCAGGGCGTATGATCGGCCTCCGATGATCCCTGATCGCGCGGAGGCCCCGATGACCCATAAGCTCCTTCCGACGACGCTCGTCGGCAGCTATCCCCAGCCCGGCTGGCTCGTCGACAGGGAGATCCTGGTCGGCAGCCAGCCGGCGCGCGTGCGCATGGAGAAGGTCTGGCGCTTCAGTGGCGATCTGCTCATCGAAGCGCAACAGGATGCCGCCCGCCTCGTCGTCGCTGACCAGGAGCGTGCGGGCGTCGATATTCTCACGGACGGCGAGGTGGGTCGCGAGAGCTACTTCAATCTCTTCGCGACAGGCTTGAAGGGTATCGACCTCGACCGCCCGGGCACGGCCACCAACCGCCGCGGCGGCACCTCGCAGGTGCCGCGTGTCGCCGGCCCCATTGCGTGGGAGCGCTCCACGCTCGCGCCGGCTGCAGCGTTCCTGCGCTCCATCACGACGCGCCCGATCAAGGTGACGGTGCCGGGCCCCTTCACGCTCACCTCGCTCTGCCAGGACGATCACTACGGCGATGTCGAGGCGCTCGCGGTGGCCTATGCCGATGCGGTCAATGCCGAGCTCAAGGCGCTCAAGGCCGTCGGCGTCGATGTCGTGCAGCTCGACGAGCCCTATCTACAGGCGCGGCCCGAGGAGGCGCGCAAGTTTGCCATTCCCGTCATCAACCGCGCGCTTTCGGGCGTCGAGGGCACGACCGCGCTGCATCTCTGCTTTGGCTATGCCTATGTCGTGAAGGAGAAGCCCTCGGGCTACTCGTTCCTCGCCGAGCTCGAGGCCTGCACGGTGGACCAGGTCTCCATCGAGGCGGCACAGCCGAAGCTCGATCTTTCGATCCTTGCGGCACTGCCGAGCAAGACCGTGATCCTCGGCGTGCTCGATCTCGAGCGCACGACGGCGGAGACGGCGGACGAGGTTGCAGACCGCATCCGCACGGCGCTGAAGCACATCCCGGCCGAGCGCCTCGTCATCGCGCCCGACTGCGGGATGAAGTACCTTCCCCGCCCCCTCGCCTACGCGAAGATGAAGGCCATGTGCGACGGCGCAGCGATCGTGCGGGGTGAGATTGAGGGGTGAGCGGGCGGCTGCCAATGACGGCACGCCGATCGCGTGATGGCTGTCCCAGTCTGTGGCCTTCTGCTGACCTGATTGTGTCTACTCAATGTACTTTGCATATGTGTATGGCGTCACTGATGCGACGGTTCATCATCGAGCGCGACATCCCCTCGGTCGGCATATTCGAGCGCGAGCAACTGCGGGAAGCGGCCAAGACGTCCAACAAGGCCCTCGCCCAGCTCGCGCCGGACATCCAGCGGGTCGCGTCCTACGCGGCGGACAACAAGACCTTCTGCGTCTATCTGGCGAAGGACGAGGCCGTCATCTACAAGCACGCCGAGATCAGCGGATTTCCCGCGACGGTCATCACGGTAGTGAAGCGCACCATCGATCCGACGGCGGCTGCGGGTTGAGGTCGGCGCGGTCTCGATGAGCTTTGATGCGGTGAGCGCGTCAGCGCCATGGCGTTGACATGTGATTTGCGTGCGTGCTCCGAGCCATGCGGGATCGGTCTCGCGGGACAGCGCCGTCCTGCCGAGCGTGCAAGCGGCGCGGCGGAGCCAGGACTTAGCGTTGCGACCGGCAAGGGCGAGATGTACTGCGCCAAGCTCCAGCGGGTCGATGGCACATTAAGGCTACGTTCTTGGAGGATGACCGGTCCATCAAGACGCCGACCATTCAAATGTACCAGAGCAAAAGCGGTCGTTCCGGCAATCAATACTTTTCCTTTGTGCGGAACGAGATCGGGTGGACCTGAGCAGCTAGCAAGCCGGCCTGGCCGCCGCCCCCTCACCCCCCCTTGCCCGGATCGAAGAACTCCTTCACCCGCGCAAAGAAGCCTGACGAGGCAGGGTTCGTCTCCTTGTTCGACTCGCGCTCGAACTCCTCCAAGAGCTCGCGCTGGCGCCGCGTGAGGTTCTTCGGCGTCTCGACCTCGACCTGGATGTACATGTCGCCGTGCACCTTCGAGCGCAGCACCGGCATGCCCTTGCCCTTGAGGCGGAACTGCTTGCCCGTCTCGGTGCCGGCGGGAACGGGCATGCGCACGCGGCTCCCGTCGACGGTCGGCACGTCGACATGGCCGCCGAGCGCCGCGGTCGTCATCGAGATCGGCACGCGGCAGAAGATGTCGGCGCCGTCGCGCTGGAAGAACTCGTGCGGCTTGATCGAAAGAAAGATGTAGAGATCGCCCGTCGGGCCGCCGCGCCGTCCGGCCTCGCCCTCGCCCGCAAGGCGGATGCGCGTGCCGTCCTCGACGCCCGGCGGAATGGACACCGCGAGCGTGCGCTCCTTGGTGACGCGGCCCTGGCCGTGGCACTCGGGGCAGGGGTCGTCGATCGTCTCGCCGCGGCCCTGACACGTCGGGCACGTGCGCTCGATGGTGAAGAAGCCCTGGCTCGCGCGCACCTTGCCGCTGCCGCCGCAGGTCTGACAGGTGCTCGGACGCGAGCCGGCACGCGCGCCCGTGCCCGAGCACGTCTCGCACGTGACGCTGGTCGGCACGCGGATCTGCGCCTGCTTGCCGGTGTAGGCCTCGGCAAGCGTGATCTCCATGTTGTAGCGCAGGTCCGCGCCGCGCTCGCGCGCCGTGCGCTGGCGGCCGCCGCGCCTGCCGCCCATGAACTCCCCGAAGAGATCGTCGAAGATGTCGGACATCGAGGAGGAGAAGTCGGGGCCGAAGCCGCCGGGGCCGCGCCCGCCGCCCTCGAAGGCCGCGTGGCCGAACTGGTCGTAGGCGGCGCGCTTCTGCTCGTCCTTCAGGACCTCGTAAGCCTCGTTGATCTCCTTGAACTTCTGCTCGGCAGTCTTGTCGCCCGGGTTGCGGTCGGGATGATGCTCCTTGGCGAGGCGGCGGAAGGCGGACTTGATCTCCGCGTCGCTGGCGCCGCGCTTGATGCCGAGAACGTCGTAGTAGTCGCGCTTGGCCATGAGAACGTAATCCAATCTCTGCCCGCCGGGTCAGTCCCCCCGGGCATTGCATCGCTCCAGGCATGAGATCGCCCCTGACCGGCCGGCCGGTGCCCCGCCTGAGAGGATCCCGCGGGATATCTCGGCGGCAGCGCGGCGGTCAGGGGTCGGCATGGTGCGGCTCCGAGGTCAGCCGGACTTCTTCTTGTCGTCCTTGACCTCTTCGAAGTCGGCATCGACGACGTTGTCGCCACCGGAGCGGCCGCCGTCGGCCGACGGGCCGTCGCTTCCGGCAGTCTCGGCGGCGCCTTTGTCGGCCGCGTAGATCGCCTCGCCGAGCTTCATGGATGCCTGCATGAGCGCCTGGGTCGCCGAGCGGATGCGCTCGACGTCATCGCCCTTGGCCGCATCCTTGAGTGCCGTCAGCGCGCTTTCGATCGCGGCCTTGTCGTCGGCACCGACCTTGCCGCCGTGCTCGGCCAGATCCTTCTCGATCTGCGCGCTGAGCTGGTCGGCCTGGTTGCGCGCCTCGACGAGCTGGCGCCGCTTCATGTCCTCGTCCTTGAAGCGCTCGGCCTCCTCGGCCATGCGCTTGATCTCCTCGTCGGAGAGACCGCCCGAGGCCTGGATGCGGATCGACTGCTCCTTGTTGGTCTTCTTGTCCTTCGCGGAGACGTGGACGATGCCGTTGGCGTCGATGTCGAACGTGACCTCGATCTGCGGCACGCCGCGTGGCGCCGGGGGGATGCCGTCGAGATCGAAGCGGCCGAGCAACTTGTTGTCCGCCGCCATCTCGCGCTCGCCCTGGTAGACGTTGATCGTCACCGCGCGCTGGCCATCCTCGGCGGTCGAGAACACCTGCGACTTCTTCGTCGGGATGGTCGTATTGCGGTCGATCAGGCGCGTGAACACGCCGCCGAGCGTCTCGATGCCGAGCGAGAGCGGCGTCACGTCGAGCAGCAGCACGTCCTTAACGTCGCCCTTAAGCACGCCGGCCTGGATGGCGGCGCCGATCGCGACGACCTCGTCCGGGTTGACGCCCTTGTGCGGCTCCTTGCCGAACAGCTTCTTCACCTCGGCCTGCACACGCGGCATGCGCGTCATGCCGCCGACGAGCACGACCTCGTCGATCTCGGCCGCCTTGAGGCCCGCGTCCTTGAGCGCCTGCTCGCAGGGCGGCAGCGTCCTGGCGATGAGGTCCTCGACAAGGCTCTCGAGCTTGGCGCGGGTGAGCTTCATCGTCAGATGCAGCGGCGACTGCGTCTGCGGGCTCATGGAGATGAAGGGCAGGTTGATCTCAGTCTGCTGCGCGCTCGACAGCTCGATCTTCGCCTTCTCCGCGGCCTCCTTGAGGCGCTGCAGCGCGAGCTTGTCGTTCTTCAGATCGATCTGGTGCTCTTTCTTGAACTCGGCCGCCAGATACTCGACGAGGCGCATGTCGAAGTCCTCGCCGCCGAGGAACGTGTCGCCGTTCGTCGACTTCACTTCGAACACGCCGTCGCCGATCTCGAGGATCGAAACGTCGAAGGTGCCGCCGCCGAGGTCGTAGACCGCGATCGTCTTGGCATCCTTCTTCTTGTCGAGGCCATAGGCGAGGGCGGCCGCCGTCGGCTCGTTGATGATGCGCAGCACCTCAAGCCCGGCAATCTTGCCGGCGTCCTTGGTCGCCTGACGCTGGGCGTCGTTGAAGTAGGCAGGCACCGTGATGACGGCCTGCGTCACCGGCTGGCCGAGATAGGCCTCGGCCGTCTCCTTCATCTTCTGCAGAATGAAGGCCGAGATCTGCGAGGGTGAGTATTGCTTGCCACCAGCCTCCACCCAGGCGTCGCCATTGCTGCCGCTGATGATCTTGTAGGGAACAAGCTTCTTGTCCTTCTCAACCATCGGGTCGGAGAAGCGGCGGCCGATGAGGCGCTTGATCGCGAAGAGCGTGTTCGATGGGTTGGTGACGGCCTGGCGCTTGGCCGGCAGGCCGACGAGGCGCTCGCCATCGTCCGTGAACGCGACAATGGACGGTGTAGTGTTCATGCCCTCGGCGTTGGGGATGACTTTGGGAGTGCCGCCTTCCATGACCGCGACACAGGAGTTCGTCGTCCCGAGATCGATCCCGATGACTTTGGCCATTTTCTTCTCAATCCTCTCGTTGCGGCAAACCGGCCGGGTCCGCTCAGGCACCCGCTCGTGCGTTCAACCCTTGGGGGTAGCAGCTCCGGTTCCCTGGAGTTGGTGATTTGGCTCAACGGTATATAGGAGTGCGCCTGGGGCCCTGCAACGCCCGCAATCCACACCTTTGTGACAATTTTGCACTGTGAGATTGCATGAGGCTTATGCGCTGCCGGGCGGCTCGGAGGGCCCGCCATGGCCGGCGTTGTCATTGCCGTCTTCAGGCGCGGCCGCAGCGCCTCCTGTTGCCTCTGCACCCTGGGCTGGCGCCGCTTTCTCGGGCCTGGGCCCCCCCTTGGCGACCACGACCGATGCCGGGCGCAGCACCCGATCCTCGATCATGTATCCCGCCTCGAAGACGCGCACGACCGTGCCATTCGGCACGCTCGGATCCTGGTGCTCCATGACGGCCTGGTGCTGATGGGGGTCGAACGAGGCGCCCTCGGCGGCGATACGCTTGATGCCGTAGCGCTCGAGCACACCGAGCAGGCCACGCTCGGTCACGGTCACGCCATCGAGGAGGCCCTTGAGGATCGGGTCGGTGGTGTCCGAAGGGGCGGCAGCGAGCGCCCGCTCCAGATTGTCGGCGACCGACAGCATGTCGCGGGCGAACTTCGACACGGCATATTTCTGGGTGTCGAGGCGCTCGCGCTCCGCGCGCTTGCGGATGTTGTCCATCTCGGCATAGGCGCGCAAAAGCTGATCCTTGAGGTCGGCAATCTCGGCCTGGAGAGCTTGCACGCGCGACGGCTCGGCTGCCGCCTCCTGAGATGGCTCCGGGCCCGTTGCGGCCTCGCCCGCCTGCTGGCTGTATTCGGCAGCGGCCGCATCGCGCTGGGCAGTAGTACCGGGGGGCCCTTTGGAATCAGGCTCAGGCGCCCCGGCGCCATGCCCCGGCGCCTGGGGGTCGTGGGTCTGGTTGCTCATGTGTCCTCGTGCTCGTCCCAGTGAATTGGGCCAGTGGCGCGCGCTGACATGCTCGAGATCCGCCGGGTCCGAGCATCCGGCAGACTGTCGCGCCCGAACCCCGCATATCATGCGACGGGGCGACAAAATCAAGTCAAAGTGCGGCTGATCAGGCGTGCGGTATAATCCACCATCGGGATGATGCGCGCGTAGTTCAGTCGCGTCGGGCCGATGACGCCGAGCACCCCGACGATCTTGCGCGAGGAATCGCGGAAGGGCGAGACGACCAGCGAAGAGCCCGAGAGGGAGAACAACTGGTTCTCCGAGCCGATGAAGATGTGCACGCCGTCACCCTTCTCCGCGAGGCCGAGCAGTTGTACAAGCTCGCGCTTGGCTTCGAGATCGTCGAAGAGCTGGCGGATGCGCTCGAGGTCCTCGATGGCGGTGAGGTCCTTGAGAAGGTTGCCCTGTCCGCGCACGATCAGGCTCTTGCGCTCGTCCGCCGAGCCCGACCACGTCGCAAGTCCGGCCTCGATCACCTTCTTCGTCAGTGCGTCGAGCTCTGCCTTGGCCGTCGCAAGCTGGTTCTCGATGGTCGACTTTGCCTCGGCGAGGTTCAGGCCGCGGATGTGGGCGTTGAGGTAGTTCGTTGCCTCCACGAGCGCGGACGGCGGCAGGCCGCGGGGAATGTTGATCACCCGGTTCTCGACCGACTGATCCTCGCCGACGAGGACGACAAGGGCCTTGCCCGGCTCGAGTGGCACGAACTCGATGTGCTTGAGCCGGCTGTCACGCTTCTCGCTGATAACGAGGCCGGCACAGTGCGAAAGGCCCGAGATCATGTCGCCGGCCTCGGCCAACACCTGGTCGACCGAGCGCTGCCGCTTGACCTTGAGCTGAGCCTCGATCTGGCGGCGTTCCTCCTCCGTCAGGTTGCCGACCTCGAGCAGCCCGTCGACGAAGAGGCGGAGGCCCGACTGTGTCGGCAGGCGGCCGGCAGACGTGTGCGGCGCATAGATGAGACCGAGATGCTCGAGGTCCGACATCACGTTGCGCACGGATGCCGGGGAGAGAGTCATGGGCAGGTGGCGCGAGATATTGCGCGAGCCGACCGGCTCGCCGGTCGCGAGATAGGATTCGACGATCTGCCGAAAGATCTCGCGTGTGCGCTCATTGAGCTGGATGAGCCCAGTTGCGGTTTCCTTCGTGGGACGGTCCAAAGATCACCTCCGGGGGCGCAAGCATGCGGGCGCCAGGACGGTCCATCATGTTAGAAATGCCCCAATGCTACGTCAAACTAGTGCACCATCGCCTTTTTTCAATGCCTTGCGATGCGCGGATGCGCGCCTATGCTGATCGGAGAGGTGGGTGCCCAAGGAGGCTGTCATGAGCAAACTGCCCGACCACGACCCCGTCCCCGGCGACGCCTATTCCTGCGACGCGATTGAGCACGTCATCGTGCCGCGCGCCCGCGACATCGGCGGTTTCGAGGTGCGCCGCGCACTCCCGTCGGCGCGCAAGCAGATGGTTGGCCCGTTCATTTTCTTCGACCAGATGGGCCCGGCCGAGTTCCTGCTCGGCACGGGCATGGACGTACGCCCCCACCCTCATATCGGGCTCGCCACGGTGACCTATCTCTTCCAGGGCGAGATCTGGCACCGTGACAGCCTCGGCACCTCACAGCCGATCCGGGCCGGCGAGCTCAACCTGATGACGGCGGGCTCCGGCATCGTCCATTCCGAGCGCACGAGCCCTGAGGTCCGCGCCAAGCCGCACGAGCTTTTCGGCATCCAGGCCTGGGCGGCTTTGCCGAAGTCGCACGAAGAGGGGGCGCCCGCTTTCGCCCATCACGGCGTCGACGAGCTGCCGCGCATCATGGGGGAGGGCAAGCGCGTGCGGCTCGTCATGGGCGAGCTTTACGGTCAGCGCTCGCCCGTCGAGTTCCCGCATCCGAGCTTCTATGCCGAGGCGGTGCTGGCGCCCGGCGCCGTGCTGCCGCTCGATCCGGCCTACGATGAGCGCGCCGTCTACATTGCATCCGGGGAGATCGATATTGCCGGCGACCGCTTCGAGGCGGGCCGGCTGCTCGTCTTTCACCCCGGGGATCGCATCTCGATCCTGGCGCTCAGCAACGCGCGTCTGATGCTGCTCGGCGGCGAGCCCATGGATGGCCCCCGGCATATCTGGTGGAACTTCGTGTCGTCGTCACGCGACCGCATCGAGGCTGCCAAGGCCGATTGGAGAGCCAAGCGCTTCGGCGCCGTCCCCGGCGATGCGGAAGAGTTCATCCCGCTGCCGGATTAACTGCGCGTTGTCGCCCATGCGCGCCGAAGAGGGCGGACGCGATCGAGAAGCAGCCCGCGGCGGCTCAGTAGGCCGAGGCCGTCTCGCCAACGCCATCGCGCTGGTAGAGATCACGGCGGAACTGGATGACGCCGTCCTCCGTCGCCCAGGCCGTGATGTAGACGAAGTACAGCGGCATGGGCTTCTTGAGGCGCACGTCCAGTCGCTCGCCTGACTTCTTCAGAGCAAGGACGCGCTCCTGGTCCCAGCCCTGGTCGGCCATCAGCCAGGTAGCGAGATGCTCGATGCCCTGCACCCGCACGCAGCCTGAGCTTGCAGCCCGGAAGTTGCGGCCGAACATGCGGTCCGAGGGGGTGTCGTGCATGTAGACGGAGTAGCTGTTGTGGAAGTTGATCTTCACGAAGCCGAGCGGGTTCTCGGGGCCGGGCTTCTGGCGGAAGGTCAAGCCAGCCGTCGCGGGACTGTTCCAGTTGATCTTCGTGCTGTCGAGCTTGCGGCCATCGCCGCCGTAGGCATCGATGCCGAACTTCGCAAGCACGTCCTGCCCCTTCTTGGCCATGGCGCGCCCGTTC
The DNA here is from genome assembly GCA_046293075.1 of Hyphomicrobiaceae bacterium. Lineage (GTDB taxonomy): Bacteria > Pseudomonadota > Alphaproteobacteria > Rhizobiales > Hyphomicrobiaceae. The sequence continues at coordinate 76,520 of JBKBPL010000021.1, forward strand.
GGGATCAGGTCCTTCTGGATCACGGTCGGGGGCAAATGCCAGACAGGATTGAAGTTCAACTCATGGATGTGCGAGCGCAGGATGGGCGTCTGTCGATCGGTCTTGCCGACGACGCCCGAATGGCGTGAGACAACCTTGTCGTTCTCGACGGCCTCGATCTGCGCGGCCGGGATATTGACCACGACATAGCGCTTGGGGAGCGCGCGCGTCATCTCGGTGAGCCGGCCGAGATTGGTCTTGAGCTGACGCAGGCGCGCGGCTGCAGACACGTTGAGCGCCGCAACCGTACGCTTGTCGACAATGCCCGTTGGCGTCAGGCCGTTTGAGGCCTGAAAGCGGCGCACGGCCCGCTCGAGCGCACCATCGTAGAACGAGGTACCGTAGTCGTCGCTGTCGCGAAGATCGCCGGACAAGGCGAGGCGCTGGCGGAGAAGGGTCACGGCCGAGCCGCTGGCGCCAGGCTGGAGCTGGACATCGGGAAGGGACTGCCAGCCCCCCTTTGCCACGATGTCGGAGTAGCGCTTGATCGCCTCTTTCAAGGCCGCGATGTTTTCGGGCGAAAGCGTGGGAAAGCCTTTCGGCGGGTTCGATTCCCACTGGCGCGCGAAGGAATGATCATAGGTCGGAGGCGGCGTATAGCCGCTCGAGAAGGCCCCGTTCGTCCACGCACTGTTTATCCAGCTATTGCCTTCCGAGGCGTTCGCCACAGTCAGCGGCGCGACGAGTGTCAAGGCCACGGCAAGCCCACGCGCCAGCGAACCGACATGTGCGAGAGGTTCTCCGGCACCAGCATCCTTCGTTTCACCGTTCATCGCAGTGTCCGCATCTTTTGTTTTTGAACACAGAACAAGTAGGTCGAAGATCGCCCTCAGATCCTCGCCTTAGCCCCCTCGACACCAATCCACGTGGCAGCGGCGAACCCCAACCCTCTGAAGCCTCCTCAGAGGCCTGCCTCAATGTCGCCACACATGCTTATTGCGGCAGATGGGTTAAAATTGGAAGACTCGACGGGACGGCGGAGGTCGCTTGCTGGCGATCTGATGCAAAGGAGTCACGCTTGGGGCGCCGACGCCCGGTCGGCGGGCGCCGTGCATGGAAAGCGGGCCTACTTTGGTGATTCCGAGGTCCGCCGCCACGTCGCGGTAGGTGTCGGAGGCGGCCTTCGGCATCTCATCCACACGAGAAACATAGGCTTGCTGGTGTCCTTTCGATCGCGAAGTTCGCTCGAGAGCCCGCTGCAGATGGTGACGAACGTCGCGGTTGGCACACTGGTGGATGGGCAACCGGCGAGCCCTTTTGTGGTCATGGCGTCGGCGGCCGATTCCGGATAGATGGAGCGGCTGACGAGCGGAGCAGGACACCAGGGCCATGCAACAAGCGACGAGGAAGGTGGCCGTCATTGGCGGCACGCGCATCCCCTTCTGCCGTTCCAACACGCTCTATGCCGACCTTGGCAACCTCGACATGCTGACGGCAGCGCTCAGCGGCCTGGTCGAGCGCTTCGGTCTCGCCGGCGTGCACGTCGACGAGGTGGTCGGCGGCGCTGTCGTCTCACATTCGCGCGACTGGAACCTCGCCCGCGAGGCGGTTCTCGGTACCAAGCTCGCGCCGACGACACCGGGCATCACATTGATCCAGGCCTGCGGCACCGGCCTTCAGGCCGCGATGGGGATCGCCGCCAAGATCGCGATTGGCGAGATCGAGTCGGGCATTGCCTGCGGCTCCGACACGACCTCTGATGCGCCGATCGTCGTCTCGAAGCCACTCGCCAAGCGGCTGGTGGCTGTCCAGCAAGGGCGGTCGTTCCGGGAGAAAGCGGCGGCCTTCAAGGGCTTCGCGCCGCGCGAGCTCATGCCGCAGCCGCCCTCGGTCGCCGAGCCACGGACCGGCCTCTCGATGGGCCAGCACACCGAACTCATGGCGCAGCACTGGAGGATCTCGCGCCAGGACCAGGATCAGCTCGCCTACGAAAGCCACATCAAGGCGGCAGAAGCGTACCGCAGCGGCTACTTCGACGACCTGATCGTGCCCTGTGCGGGGGTCTTCCGCGACAACAACCTGCGCCCGGATATCAGCATCGAGCGGCTGGCCTCGCTGAAAACCGCCTTCGAGAAATCCGAGCGCGGTACGCTCACGGCCGGCAACTCCACGCCGCTCACCGATGGTGCCTCGGCGGTGCTGCTCGCGTCGGAGGATTGGGCGCGTGCGCGCGGCCTGCCCATCCTTGCCTATTTCACGGCGGGCCAGACGGCGGCCGTCGATTTCGTCGCTGGCGAGGGGCTCCTGATGGCGCCGACCATGGCGGTGTCGCGGCTCCTCGACCGCACGGGACTGAGCCTGCAGGCCTTCGACTTCTACGAGATCCACGAAGCGTTCGCAGCGCAGGTGCTCGCGACACTGAAGGCCTGGGAGGATCCCGCATATTGCAAGGAACGGCTCGGCAAGGACGCCCCGCTCGGCGCGATCGATCGGGCGAAGCTGAACGTGAAGGGCTCCTCGCTTGCCGTCGGCCATCCTTTCGCGGCGACCGGCGGGCGGATCGTCGCGCTGCTTGCCAAGCTGCTCGGCGAGAACGGCGGGCGCGGCCTGATCTCGATCTGCACGGCCGGTGGCATGGGCGTCGCTGCCATCATGGAGGCGGCGCGGACGGCCTAGTGTGGTACTGCCTCCACAGAGCGGGCGCCGGAAAGCTTGCCGGCGCCCGCGCCTTGGCGCTGCCTTTCCCGCAGATTATTGCTTGGGCTGCTGAACTGCCTCCTTGGCCTTTTCGTAGGCTTCCTTGGTCGCCTCTTTGGCCTTCTCATAGGCTTCCTTCGCAGCCTCCGAAGCCTGATCGATGGCCGGCTTCGCAGTTTCCAAGCTACGATCGGTAATCGAGCGCGCCTTCTCCGACGCCCGCTCGAGCAATGTCTTGCGCGGTGCCTTGCGCTCGTAGGCCGGCAGCGCGGCGATCACTTCCTTGGTCAGTTCCGGCACCGTAATTTTCCCGTCGGGGCCGAAGCGCAACGCCGAGAAGCGCAAACCGAGCCGTTTCGTCCCGGCACCCAGGAACCCGCCTGTGACAATGACCACGCCCTCGACGTGCAGGTCGGCAGTCAGGATCAGCTCCTCGATGTCGGCGATGATCTTGCCGTCAGGGGCGTAGATCTTGGCCCCGATGAGGTTGTCGCTCGAGAGGATCTGCCCCTCGGTCTGCCTGCGGAAGAACACGCCACGCGGAATGGCGACCTCGGCGGTGGGGGCGGTTGGTGCCGGGCTCTGCTGCGGGAACGCTGGCGTGGCGGCCGCGATGACCGAAACCGCAACGAGAGCAAGTGAGATGCGTCGCATGACACACGAGTCCTTCTGCACACCTGGGCAATCACCAGCTTGCCCATATGGGGGCCGGCTGCTTACGCCCAATTTGGTGCGC
>JBKBPL010000022.1:0-74408 GCA_046293075.1 Hyphomicrobiaceae bacterium
CGAGAGGCCCTTCTGAAACTGGATGCGGTTGCGCGCCATCGCCCATCTCCCTGATCTGGCACGTATTCTCTGTAGATTCGAATGGCAGCATCAGGGCTTATGATGGTGCGTAATCAGGTCGAGGAAAGCCGCGCTTTCGCATGGCCATGAAAGCAGTGCGCATTGAGGTGATCGCCGCCCATTCATCGGGTGAGCGGCAAGCAGACGTGCACGCCGCCTTGGGCCTCATGCCTACAGAGCTGGTTAGGGGCTATCGGGACGCCGAAAGCATCGCTCGGGATTTCGGGGTCAGCAAAGCGGCGGCCGAGGTTCGCCTGAGCCAGATCGAGGAGCGTTCAGCCAAGCCTACACTCCCAGAAGTCGCCGCCTTTCTGGCGGGGAATGGGCCACGTAATGAGACCGCTGGCAACGATCGCAAGCGGCGGGCCGAAGCCAGCGTCCAGCGCGTCTGGGAGAAGGCTGCCGAAGCACCCGGCTATGATCCAAGCCGCTATCGGCTTTGCTCAAAGGGGTACCTGATAGCTCGCGAGCAACACCTCAAGCATCGGTCTATCCACGGATGGTGCGAGCGCGATGGCCTTATTAAATCCTATCGCGACATCAACCGGCTCGGAATTGGCGAAACGGCTTTTCACGATTTCGCTGACGCGCCATGTGCGCACTGCGGCAATTTCACATTGTCGAGAGAAGGTGGCGCTTTGAGGTGTGCGACGTGCAGCCGGACAGCTTCATAGCCGCTCGCGGGTCTCCTACAACCTCCCCCACTTCTCCGTCTCATAGTCGAACCAGGCGCTCACGCGCGCGCCGTCCCACTTCAGCATGATGTGCTTGGTCTGCCTGGGGATGCCGACCACATCGGGCCAGAAGGCGCCGACGCACTGTCCCCCGGCATGGCGAACGCTCGGATAGACGATGCCGTTGCTGCCCGCGTCGCGGAGCTGCCGGCCAAGCGCCTGCGCCGGGCCGTAGTTCGCGGGATCGGGATCGAGGAAGCGGGCGAAATCGCCTTTCCGCAGGTCATGCAGGATGCTGTCGATCGGCCCCTGGTACGTCCGATAGGCTTCATCGTGCGGGCCGTCGTTCGTCGCCCCATAGAAGCGGCCCATGTGGAAGGCGACCTCCCTGAGCGCGGTCTCGAATTTCATGCCGGCGTAGTAAAGGCCATAGGCTCCGGCCGAGAACCGCGACGGCCGAGCGGGGCTCGCGTGCGTGAAGGGCGCCATGACGACGGTGGCGCCCGGCCCTGTGACGCGTCTGGCCGGCGGCACGAGGCTGATCTCGCCAACCTCCTGGCGCAGGCGCGGGTTGGTCAGGGCTTCGAGCTCATAGAGGGCCTGCCAGTCCTGCGGGGCGGCGATCCGCTCGAAGATATCGATCGGCGGGAAGCGTGAGGGTACCAGGCGGAAGGCGGCCTTCCACCGCACGCGGCGCGCCGGGATGCTCTCGACGAGCCCGCGGTCGATCACGTGATCGGGCTGCCTGGCCACGTCACCAGCCGCCTCTCACGCTGTCGAGATAATCGCGGACGCTGGCGAGGTCGACCATCTGGCCGCTGCACATGCGGTCCAGTGCCGACTGGCCGCCGAAGGCGGCGTTGGGCTGGCGCACCCACGCGTCGGCCATCTCGGGGCGCTGGTAGAGGATCTCGAGGGCCTTGAAGATGCCGAGCACGTAACTGAGGCGGCTCGCCAGGTCATGGCTGTGGGCCATATGGCTGACATTCCCGTTCTTCCAGTTGTGGAAGGTCGACTTGCTGGGCGAGCCCAGAAGGGCCATCGCTTCTTCGTTGGACAGCTTCCACTTCTCGGCGATCTGGAAGAATGCCCTCATGCCGACAGAGAGCGTATTGTGCTGAAGGGCGCGGCATTGCGGGCGGTCCCGCCTAGTGGACTTTGCAACGGCTGACGGCATGGGCGCTCTCGGACGAAATGGGCAGCGCGGTCGTGTTCAATATTGCATCTTTTGCGTCATTTGTCCAATGCTGGACCCACGCCGGGCGCTGTCCGCCGGACTTTCTGGGCCGCTCCCTGAGAACCCCATACCCCTCCGGCGCCATCCGCACTATAAGCGCGCCATCGACCCGGGCCCTCGGGCCCGCCCGAACCGAGCCTTGAACAATGCCTCAACACCGATCGCTGAGCGACTATGCTCAAGCCATCCTCACCGCGCGCGTCTATGACGTCGCTGCGGAAACGCCGCTCGACCCGCTGCCGCGCCTCTCCGAGCGGCTCGGGCGGCAGGTGCGCCTGAAGCGCGAGGACCTCCAGCCCGTCTTCTCCTTCAAGCTGCGCGGCGCCTACAACAAGATCGTGCGGCTGCCCGAGGCGGCGCGCCGGCGCGGCGTGATCTGCGCTTCGGCAGGAAATCACGCGCAGGGCGTGGCGCTCGCGGCGCAGAAGCTCGGCATCAAGGCGACCATCGTCATGCCGAACACGACGCCGGCCATCAAGGTCGAGGCCGTGCGGCGGCTGGGCGGCAACGTCGTCCTGCACGGTGATGCCTTCGACGAGGCCCATGCCAAGGCGCGCGCGCTCGAAGAGGCCGAGGCGCTGACATTCGTCCATCCCTTCGACGATCCCGATGTCATCTCCGGCCAGGGGACGATCGGCCTCGAAATCCTGCGCCAGCACCCCGACCCCATCGAGGCCATCTTCGTGCCGATCGGCGGCGGCGGGCTCGCGTCGGGTATCGCGGCGTTCGTCAAGTTCCTGAGCCCGTCGACCAAGGTCATCGGCGTCGAGCCCGTGGACGCGGCCTGCATGGCGGCGGCGCTCAAGCAGAAGCAGCTCGTGACGCTCGATCAGGTTGACCTCTTCGCCGATGGCGTCGCCGTGCGCCGGGCAGGCGTCGAGACCTTCCGCCTCTGCAGCGCGCTGCTCGACGAGATCATCACGGTCGATATCGACGGCATGTGCGCGGCGATCAAGGATATCTTCGATGACACGCGCGCGGTCGCCGAGCCGTCGGGCGCGCTGAGTCTCGCCGGGCTGAAGATCTACGCCGAGCGCAAGGGGGCCGATGCGGGCAGCCTCATCGCCGTCAACAGCGGCGCAAACCTGAACTTCGATCGCCTGCGCACGATCGCCGACCGCGCCGAGGTCGGCGAGCACCGCGAGGCCCTGCTGGCCGTCTCGCTACCGGAGAAGCCGGGCAGCTACCGTCGGTTCATCCGCACGCTCCAGGGCCGCGCCATCACCGAGTTCAACTATCGCTATGCGGATGCCTCGACGCCCGCACAGATTTTCGCCGGCATTGCGCTGCATCGCGGCGAAGCTGAAAAGAACGAGCTGATCGCGCGCCTGCGCAGCGAGGGCTACCCGGTCCTCGACATGAGCGACAACGAAATGGCGAAGGAGCACGTGCGCTATATGGTGGGCGGGCGCGCGCCGGGGCTGACGGACGAGCTGATCTATCGCTTCGAGTTCCCCGAGCGGCCGGGCGCGCTTCTGACCTTCCTCGAGAGCTTGGCGCCGGAGTGGAACATCTCGCTCTTCCACTACCGCAATCATGGCGCCGACTACGGTCGCATTTTGGCCGGCATCCAGGTGGCGCCCGGCGCGCGCGACCAGCTCCGAGAGCGGCTCGATGCGCTCGGCTACCCCTACTGGGATGAGACGGGCAATCCAGCCTATCAGCTGTTCCTCTCCGGCGACTACGAGGCGGCGAAGTAGGCATCCGGCGGGCCTGCGCGCTTTCGCCGCCTTTGCGGCCACGAGAGGGCCATCACCGCTTTCTTGACACCCCCAAGGGGCCTATCTATGGTCCCCCGCGCAGTTGGAAGCGGCCGTGCTCCGGTCCTCGGAGCGCGTCGGGGCAGCCATTATGTCGGTCGGCGGCAGCAAGCAACCCGAGCCTCGTGGCGAGATCACGCCAGAGGATCGTGAGGCTCTGAGGCGGCGATCGGAGGCCATCGGCCAGCGTCTCGACGAGGTCAAGCGCGGGCGCGAGGCAGTGCAGCGGCCACAGGGCCGGGCGACTGCGGGGCGCGCCATGCGGGCTTCTGCTGAGCTGATCGGCGGCATCGTGGCCGGCGGTCTGATCGGGTGGTATCTGGACGCATGGCTCGGCATGCAAAAGCCGATCATGTTCGTCCTGTTCTTTTTGCTGGGCGCTGCTGCGGGCATCCTGAACGTGATCAGGGTCGCGATGCGCGAGAAGACGCCGCCGGCGCCGTCCGTACCGGACGACGACGAGGACGAGAACAGGTAAGGGGCACGGGCACGTGGCTGCTGGCGCTGACGGGGTACATAGTCCCATTTCGCAGTTCGAAATCAAAAGCCTCGTTCCGATGAGGCTGTTCGGTTTCGATACCTCCTTCACCAATTCCGCGCTCTTCATGATCATCGCGGTGGGGCTGATCTCCGCCTTCCTGATCCTGTCCATGCGCGGGCGCTCGCTGGTGCCGACGCGGACGCAGTCGATCGCCGAGGTGCTCTACGAGTTCGTCGCCAATACGGTGCGCGAGAACGTCGGCCAGGAGGGCATGAAGTTCTTCCCGCTCGTCTTCTCGCTGTTCATCTTCGTGCTGATCTGCAACCTGCTCGGCATGGTGCCGGGCTCGTTCACGGTGACGAGCCACATTGTCGTGACGGCGGCACTGGCGCTGCTCGTGATCGGGATCGTCATCGTCTACGGCGTCGCGACGCAGGGCGCGCATTTCCTCAAGCTGTTCGTGCCGGATGTGCCGCCGGCATTGCTGCCGCTGATGGTGCCGATCGAGATCATCTCGTTCCTGTCGCGGCCACTGAGCCTGTCGGTGCGTCTCTTCGCCAACATGCTGGCCGGGCACATCGCGCTCAAGATCTTTGCCGGTTTCGTCGGCTCGCTGCTTGCTGCGGGGGCGTGGGGCCTCATTTCGCCGCTGCCACTGCTGCTCACCATTGCGCTGACCGCGCTTGAGGTTCTGGTGGCAGTGCTGCAGGCCTATGTCTTCGCGGTCCTCACCTGCGTCTATCTCAACGACGCGGTGCACGGAGCTCATCACTAGCGGCTTCGCGCATCGGACCTTTCCATCCCACCTACACAGTCGATCAACCCAGGGAGATCATCATGGATCCAGTGGCAGCAAAGTTCATCGGCGCAGGCCTCGCCTGCATCGGCATGGCCGGCGCCGGCATCGGCCTCGGCCAACTGTTCGGGCAGTTCCTTTCGGGTGCACTGCGCAATCCATCGGCGGCTGACGGCCAGCGCGGCACGCTGCTCCTCGGCTTTGCGCTGACGGAAGCGCTCGGCATCTTCTCGCTGCTCGTCGCGCTGCTGCTGCTGTTCGTGGTCTGATCCGGGGGGCCGATCCTGCGGGATCCATGGCCAGCCGGATAAGACGTGGCGGCTCGACGCCGCCGCACCGCGTATTCGGGCATCGGCGTGGTCCGGTGCCAAACTGACGGCAGGGGCGCAATGTCCATGTTGCTTCTCGGGGCAGTCGCCGTGACGACTGGCGAGTTCATTCCGAGCGCCGCGGCGCCGGAGGTGTTTCCGCCGTTCGATCCGCGCACGTTCCCCTCGCAGCTCTTCTGGCTCGCGCTGAGTTTCGGCGCACTCTACTTCCTGATGGCGCGGATCGCATTGCCGCGCATCGGCGAAGTCATTGAGGAGCGCCGCGACCGCATCCAGCGCGATCTCGATGAGGCCGTGCGCTTGAAGGCGGAGACGGACGTGGCGTTGAAGGCCTACGAGCAGTCGCTGGCGGACGCCCGTGGCAAGGCGCAGGGGCTCGCCAAGGAGACCCGCGATAGGCTGGCCGCCGAGACCGAGGCCGAGCGCCACCGCGTCGAGGCGGAACTCAATGCCAAGCTGGCCGAGACCGAGAGGCGGATCGCCGAGACCAAGGCACGGGCGCTCGCGAGCGTCGACGAGATTGCGGCGAGCACAGCGTCCGATGTCGTGGCTCTGCTGACCGGCAAGGCCGTTTCCGACGACGAGGTGCGTCAGGCGCTGGCCAAGGTCCGAGCGGGCTGAGGCGATCCGGACAGGAGATGTGAGACATGATCTACGCGCCGGAGTTCTGGGTCGCCGTGTCGTTCCTGGCCTTCGTCGGCATTCTCGTCAAGCTCGGCGTGCCATCGCTGATCACGAAGGCGCTCGACGATCGTGCGGACGCTGTGCGCAAGGAGCTTGATCAGGCGCGGCGGCTGCGCGAGGAGGCGCAGGATCTGCTTGCCGACTATCAGCGCAAGCAGCGCGCTGCCGATGAGGAGGCGCGGGCGATCATCGAGCAGGCGCGGCGTGAGGCCGAGGCGATGAAGGCCGAGAGCGCGCGGAGCCTCAAGGAGCAGATCGAGCGACGTACCCGTCTCGCCGAGGAGAAGATTGCGCGGGCCGAGGCTCAGGCCGTCAGCGAGGTCCGGGCGGCAGCGGTCGATGTCGCGATGTCGGCGGCGGAGCGCCTGATTGCCGACAAGCTCAAGGCCGACGGGGGCGCTGATCTGGTGAACCGTTCGATTCGCGACCTCAAGGGCAAGCTGAACTGAGGCCGCGCGCAGAACGCGCAGCGAGCATCGCCATGAGTTCGGGGCGCCCCTGGGGGCGCCCCGCTGTTTTGGGGCCTCATGCGCGGCACGGCCGGGCGATAAACCGGCAGGAGGTCCGCTTGCCGATTTTGCGGCAGACGGTGCGCGCCGCGCGCGCGCGGCTAATCGAGGCATAGCGGGCGCCGAGGCGTCGCGTCACGGTCGCGCGCCAGGCATTGCGCGCACTGATGCGCGCGCCTACGGCGGTGATCGACGTCTTGCCGGTGGCCGCGATGATGTTCCTCGAACAGACTTGTGCGTGCGCGGCGCCGCTTGTTGTGACGGCGATGGCAATGGCCGCAGCCATGCCGAGCGCGAGCTTTCCGATCATGAGCTTTCTCCCTCGCTGATCCACGGATGATGGGGCGCATGGAAGCATCGTCGGCGCGCGAAAAGGTGGCCCTCCGATGAAAACGCATTCATCGGGCCCTTGCCACCGCGCAGCGCGGTGATGCTCAGCCGCTAAGGATCTTGAGCACCTGCCCATGGAGCGCCGGGTCACCGGCGGCGACGATCCGCCCGCCCTGCGTGGCGGGCTTGCCCTCCCATGTCGTGATGCACCCGCCAGCGCGCTCGATGATCGGGATCAGGGCGACAACATCGTGCAGCTTGAGGCCGGTCTCGATGACGAGATCGACGTGGCCGGCGGCGAGCAGGCAATAGCCGTAGCAGTCGCCCCCGTAGCGGGTCAGGCGCGCGCGGGCCGCGACCTCGAAGAACTTCTTGCGATCCCGCTCCGCGAGCAGATTGGGACTGGTGGTCGTCAGGATAGCGTGCTCGATCTTGCGGCAGGCACGCGTCTTCGCGCGCCGTGTGCGGCCGTCAGCCGTGCGCCAATGGGTGGCTGTGCGGCTGGACCACACGCGCTCGCCGGTAAAGGGCTGGTTCATCATGCCGAGCATCGGCGTCTCGCCGTCGAGAAGGCCGATGAGCGTTCCCCAGAGCGGGCTGCCCATGATGAAGGCCTTGGTGCCGTCGATCGGGTCGATCACCCAGCGAAGGTGGCTCGAGCCATCGCCGTCGCGCCCGCCGTGCTCCTCACCGACGATGGAATGCGAAGGGTGGTGGCGCGCCAGGTACCGGCTGATCACGCGCTCGGCGTCGCGGTCGGCCGCCGTAACCGGATCGAAGCCGAACGCGCTCCCTTTGTCCTCGACGGCGATCGGCCGGCGAAAGCGGCGAAGGATGACCTCCCCTGAGAGGTCCGCGAGGGTGTGCGCGGTTTGGAGCAGGGCCGCGAATGCGGCGGCGGGCGGTTTGATCGGGGGTGTCACGGAGGGTCTCACGGAGATGATGGACCGTTCAAAGAGCTTTGTTGCGTTTTGATCAATGCTCAGTTTGCGAATATGTGGCGAATTGGCCGCACATCACTTATCAACATTCGCATTTCCGCATATAGTTGTCGCGTTGACATTGCCGAATCAGCCGCGCGTTGGCATGGTCAACACGTAGCTGCGATGACGATCTATCGTTGCTATTGCCCACTTCGGGCGTTTCCTCCCTAGACTTGGGCCGTTCATTTGGTGAGCGGCCCCTTTGTTCTGCCCGGGAGGCGATCCCCAAGCGTTGCCGCGCCCGTCAGCGTCCATAGATGACGCGCTTGCCCGCTGGCCACGAAACCCGATAGCCGAAATCGATCTGACGCTCCTCGTCCGGTTGGAGCAGTGCTTCCCAGGCCAGCACTCCACGCTTATCGTCGACGTCGCGGCGCGTCGGCGGCGTCTTGCCGATCAACTCGACCTTGATGTCCTGCTGGCGGGACGTGGGGATACTGTCCAGCACCGAGACCGCAATGGCCCGCTCATGCAGGTTCTTGACCAAGATGCGGTAGGCGCGCGTGTCGGTTTGCTGCGAGGAGATGAGCCCCGTTTCGCCGCGCCTGTCTTCAACCGTCGCATAGCGCACGCGGACCGAATCGTCAGTGCCAAAGCCGATCTCATGCTCCTGTCCAGGGGCCAGCAGCGGCAGTTTGCCATGGCCGACGTAAGTGCCGTCCCGGAAGAGCGCGATGGCGCCGGGGAGGTAGGCGGTCGTCTTCGGCGCAGCAACTTTGGCGTAGAGGTAGGCCTGGGTCCTCAGCCGTGGCACGGTCCGCACCACAAGAGTCGGCTCGATTTTTGCCTCATCAATCAACACCCGCTTGACGTCGCTGCCGGCGAGGACGGTCGTCCGGCCCGGGATGTCGAAGCGCGCCTGGAAGGCGGAGATCTCTGCACTCGCCTGCTGCTCCCCGATTTCCGCTTCCGCGTCCTTTTCTCTTTCAGCAGCTGCGGCCGCGCTCGGCGCGCTGCTGCCGTCAGCGCCCGGGCGGCGGGCTCTGCCGGCGGGTGGTGCCGTGGTTGGCGCAGGGCTCGCCATCGGGCGCGGCGCCGGTGCGTCAGGGACGAAATCGATGATGGTCGGATCGAGGCTCGGTGCCGAAGCGCCGTTCGCCGGGCGCGCCGTCGAGAGGGTGAGAACGACATCGCGCCAGTCCTCGCCCGTGCGCTGCTGCACGGCGGCTCGCCGGATGAGCACCAGGCTTGGCGCCACATTGCGGGCGCCGGTCATCAGCCGCGCATCGTAGAGGGATTGCCAGGAAGCCGAGGGCACCTGGTAGCGCAGCAGCAGGTTCGCCTCGAGCGCGGCGGCGGCTGTGACCTTGACGCGCACCTCGGTGCGAGCGTCCTCGATCGGGGCAAGGTCGGACAATTCCCTTTCGAGATCAGTGATCCGGCGGTCGAACTCGCGCACCCTGAGGCTGGCAGCAAGCCGTGCCTTCTCGGCTTCGGCGAGCCGGCTGCCAATCAGAAGGAAGATGTCGCGCCATTCTTCGGTCTTTTCTCCCTTCTCGCCCGGTCTTGCACCGGGCTGCGTCGGCAGCGCAACCAGCCCCTCGATGAACCGCTTTTGCGCCTCGGCGGCCTCAACCTCGGCGGCGATGAGCGCGCGCTCGTCCTGAAGCTTCTCGATGGCCTCTTCGAGCTTGCGGCGCTCGCTGTGGCTGGCAGCGGGGCCCAGGCGCGGAATTTCCACCCTGCGCGTATCGACCGAGCCGATATCAAGCCGGCCGGTGCTGCGGCCTTCGATGCGGATCGACCCCTCGATGGCCTGCGCCGGCAAGTCCTTGAACACCAGGACATGCTCGCCCTGCGCGATCTTGAGCTGGGCCGTGCGTGTCACTTCGGCCCCGCGAGAGAAGACAGTGACGGCCGAGATCGTGGATGTGCCCGCGATTTCCGCGGCGGCAAGCGGCGTTGCCGCCATGGCGAACACGACCAAGGCCGGCGCCAGCCACCGAACATCGAGACGCATTGCCTAAGCTCCGGTAGATGGGTTTCTGGATGCGAAACGTCTTAGACCACCGGACAGGCGCCGCCGTCGATGTTGATGGCCGTGCCGGTGATATAGGAGCCGGCGTCGGAGGCGAGGAACAGCACCATGCTGGCGAACTCCTCGGCGGTGCCGACCCGGCCGAGGGGGATGTCCTTGCCCATCTCCTCGTAGAACGCGGCGAGGCTGCGGCCCTTGTTCTCGTGCGCATGCCGCCGTACCCACTGATCGCTCTCGATGCGGCCGACGAGCACGGCATTGACGAGGACGTTGTGGGGCGCGCCCTCGCCGGCCAGCACCTTCGTCAGCGCCATGCCGGCCGCACGGGAGACGGCAGTGGGCGCGCGGCCGGCCGCCGGCGCCTTGGCGCTCGTATTGAGGACATTGATGATGCGGCCGTACTTGCGCGACGTCATGCCAGGAAAAGCCAGCCGGCAGAGGCGGATCGCTGCAAAGAGCTTGAGGTCGAGATCGGCCTGCCAGACCTCGTCGGTGATGGTCTCGAACTTGCCCGTCTTGGAGGTGCCGGCATTGTTGACCAGTACGTCGAGGGGACCGAGGGCCTCTTCAGCGGCGGTAAAGACCCGGGTGCAGTCCTCGGCCTTGCTGACGTCGCCGGCAATGGCGGCGACCTTGCCGGGCCCGACCTTCTCAAGCTCGCGCCGCGCCGCGTCGAGTGGTTCCTGCCGCCGGGCGACAAGGGCGACGTTGGCGCCGGCCCCGACGAACGCCTTGGCAATGGCGAGCCCGATCCCCAGGCTGGCGCCAGTGACGAGCGCGTTGCGGCCGGTCATTTGAAGCTGCACGGCATTTCCTCCCCGTAAACGGTCATTCGCTGGGCCGGAACAGTACGCTGGGCAGCCCGGCAAAGGAAGCGATGTCATCAGGCCCGGAAGGGGGCGGGCTTGGGCGTTGAGACGCCGAATTGCCGCCGCCGATCCCATGCTATAAGGCCCCGTCATGTCAGCGAATCAGGTGAAAATGAGTGGCTTGCCGGCCGAGGATGCCGACGAGCCGCCGTTCGACCTCCCTGCGGCGCCCGATGCGGCTGCGGCAAAGGGGGAGCCGGCGGGCCGGCTCACAATCTCGGCGCGCGCCGCGGCGCAGGCCGCCGCCGCCCCCTACCTGGCGGGCCTCAACCCCGAGCAGCGCCGTGCCGTCGAAACGACCGAGGGCCCGGTTCTCGTACTTGCCGGCGCCGGCGTCGGCAAGACGCGGGTGCTGACGACGCGCATCGCCCACATCCTCGCGACCCGCAAGGCCTATCCGTCGCAGGTGCTCGCCGTCACCTTCACCAACAAGGCGGCACGCGAGATGAAGGAGCGTATCGGCGACCTCATCGGCGGTGCCGTCGAAGGCATGCCGTGGCTCGGCACATTCCATGCCATCGGGGTGAAGATCCTGCGCCGGCACGCCGAGCTTGTCGGCCTGAAGGACGGTTTCACTATCCTCGACGTGGACGACCAACTGCGGCTTGTGCGGCAGGTCATCGAGGCGGCGGGACTCGACAAGGACCGCTGGCCGGCGCGTCAGCTCGCTGCGATGATCGACAACTGGAAGAACAAGGGCCTCACGCCGGATAAGGTGAGCACCGGCGACTCCCAGGTGTTCGCCGGCATTGGGGCACGGCTCTATGCGGCCTATCAGCAGCGCCTGAAGGAGCTCAACGCCGTCGATTTCGGCGATCTGCTGCTCGAGTCGCTGCGGCTCTTCCGAGAGCATCCCGATGTGCTCGCCGACTATCAGCGCCGCTTCCGCTACATCCTCGTCGACGAGTACCAGGACACCAACGTCGTCCAGTATCAGTGGCTGCGACTCATCGCGCAGGCGCCGGGGGGGCAGCCGAATCTCTGCTGCGTCGGTGACGATGATCAGTCGATCTACGGCTGGCGCGGCGCGGAGGTCGACAATATCCTGCGTTTCGAGAAGGATTTCCCCGGTGCCGTCGTGATCCGGCTCGAGCGCAACTACCGCTCGACGGGCCACATTCTCGCCGCCGCCGCGGGGCTCATCGCCCACAACACCGGCCGTCTCGGCAAGACGCTCTTCACGGACGACGAGCTCGGCAAGAAGATCGCCATTCTCGGCGTCTGGGATGACGAGGAGGAAGCGCGCGCGATCGGCGAGGAGATCGAGCGTCTGGCGAAGCGTGGCCACCGGCTCAACGAGATGGCCATCCTGGTGCGGGCCTCCTTCCAGATGCGTGTCTTTGAGGACCGCTTCATCACGCTCGGGCTTCCCTATCGCGTGATCGGCGGCCCGCGCTTCTATGAGCGCCAGGAAATCAAGGATGCGATCGCGTATCTCGAAGTCACACACAATCCGGCGAACGACCTGAAGTTCGAGCGCATCATCAACGTGCCGAAGCGCGGGCTCGGCGATGCCACGATCAAGCAGATCCACGACGTTGCGCGCGCCGGCAGCATCCCGATGTTCGAGGCGGCGCGCCAGCTCGCCGAGAGCGACGAGTTGAAGCCGAAGGCGCGGCGCGCGCTCGGCGATCTCATCGCGGCCTTTCTGCGCTGGCGCGGACAAGTCGAGGGCATGAAGCATACCGAGCTTGCCGAGCTGATCCTCGACGAGAGCGGCTACACGGCCATGTGGCAGGCGGACAAGAGCCCGCAGGCACAGTCCCGGCTCGAAAACCTCAAGGAGCTGATCCGCTTCATGCACGAGTTCGAGACCCTTGGCGGCTTCCTCGAGCACGTGGCGCTGGTCATGGACGCCGAGCAGAGCGATGACGGGGACCGCGTGTCGCTGATGACGTTGCACGCGGCCAAGGGGCTCGAGTTCGAGACGGTGTTTCTGCCGGGCTGGGAGGAGGGCCTATTCCCGCACCAGCGCTCGCTCGATGAAAGCGGGCTCGCCGGGCTTGAGGAGGAGCGCCGGCTCGCCTACGTCGGCCTGACGCGCGGCAAGCGGCGCGTGCAGGTGAGCTTCGCGCAGAACCGGCGCACTCGCGGGCTCTATCAGACGGCGTGCCCTTCGCGGTTCGTCGACGAGCTGCCGGAGGACCACGTCGACGTGCTCGAGTCGCGGAGCCCCTTCGGTGGCGTCTATGCGAGCATGGGCAGCGAGCCACGCTTTGGGCGCGCCAATCCTTATGGCAAGAGCCGCTTCGACGATGCGCCCTCGCCGTTCGCGACGAGCTACACGACCCCGGGCTGGCAGCGGGCACAGGAGCAGTGGAAGGCGGCCCGCCCCGCGCGCCGCCCGCCGCAGACGATCGAAGGCCAGCTCGTGGCGTCCTCGGATCATGTCTCTGCGTTCGTCGAAGGGGACCGCGTGCGTCACCAGAAGTTTGGCCTCGGCACTGTGACGATGGTCGACGGCAACAAGCTGACGATCGACTTCGACAGCGGCGACAGGAAGCGCGTCATCGAGAGCTTTCTGGTGAAGGCCTGATTACTGGACCTCAATCACGATACCCGTCCGCCAGATCTGGCTCTGCGGCACGTGCGCCTGGCCGGGGGGTGGCGCATCCTCCTTCTGCTCACCTTCGGCAACAGGCGGCGGCCGGCGCAAGTGGGCATCGAGAAAGGCCGCATAGGGGCCGAGCTCCTGGAAACGCTGGCGCTCGAAGTCGTGGCGGATGCCGTCGACGAGGCCTTCCATGCGCGTGCAGAGCGCCACGATCCGCTCGCGGCCCTTGTCCTTCACGCGGAGGCGATAGCGTGCGCCTTGCGGCGGAATGGTCACGCTGAGGTGGGCAGGGATGCGATTGCCCGGTGCGAAATCGTTGGGGAAGATCACCGTGCCGTAGCCCTCCCTATCGATGCTGATGACCGTCAGATAGCAATCGACATTCGAGCGCACGGTGATCTCGATCGCGTTGCCGGTCGCATAGCGCGGCAGATCGGGATAGAGGGTGAGATCGATCGGCGTCGTCGCGCTCACGGGCGGACGGACCGCGTCCAGGGGCACGAGCGGCACCGCCCGTTCCGGCGGCAAGACGCGCAGAAGGCGCGCGATCAGCGCCCAGGCATCCTCGAGGTCATTGCGCAGAACCGTGCCGTAGATCAGGCGGCGCAGCAGGTGGCGCTCACCGCTCGCGGCGGGCTCGAGGACGCTGACGAGTGCCGCGGAGCTCATGCCGAGCTCGGCCGCGACCCGATGAACATTGACCGGCGCCAGATGCTGGCGCGCGAGCTGAAGGATCAGCTCGGCATGGCGTTCGAGCTTCTCAGGCGGCGCGACCGGGGCGAGGATGGCCCGCGCGGTTTCGCGGTCGTTGTCGAGCATGAGATGGCTGTCGGCAAGATGGGCCGGCACGGGGCCATTGGGTCCGGCGTTCGCTGTGCCGAACGTGCCGCGCAGCACCTGCGCGACAAGCTGGTCGGCACGGACGATGAGCGGCCCTGGAATGCGCCGGATCTGCGTTTTCACGCCGAGGATCGCACGCCAGCGGAAGGCATCCCAGCCGAGGTCCTGAATGTCGATGGCGATGTGGTGGTCTTGCGCGTTGAGGATATGGGTCGTTACGGCGTGCGGGACGCCGGCCACTGCGGCCAAGAGCAATCCGATCATCTCCCGCCACTCGGCGAGTTGCGCCCGTGTTGCGCAGCCGAGGTCCAGATGGGCGAAGCTGAGAATGCGGTACGCCGAGACCGGCTTCTTCATGTTTGCAGCAAGGCGCGCCAGCTCCGCCTCAATACGCTCGCGCGGGACGAAGGTGGCGGTCGGGCACGTCGCGGCGTCGGCGGGCAGGGCCTCGATCCAGGCGCGGAGCGTGGCCAGCTCATCCGGGCTCGGGCCGGCTGGGTCGCCGCCGAACCGGCGCAACAGCTCGGTGTAGGCGGGCGATCCGTCCGGATTGCCCGGTCTGATCAGCGTCGGGTCGCGGGCAAGGGCAGCGAGGTCGAGCGTGGCGCCGCCGATGGCCGCGCGGCATGGCGTGCAATGCGTCGTGAGCACCGCGCGCGCGCGCGCATTCAGCGCTTCATCGGCACGTGCGAAAAGGATCAGCGCGTCAGCGATGACGAGCGCCAGGGCGAACAGTGCGGTGCGCAGGGACGGCGGGCGGCTACGACCCCGCGTGGGCCTCAAGGAATGGCAGGACATGGGAGTGGAATAACTCCGGCTCCTCATTGTGCAGCATGTGTGAGACGCCAGGCACGATGACGAGGTCGGAGCCCGGAATGGCCGCGTGGATCGCCTGTGCCGCCGCGACCGGTGTCGCCGGGTCGATCTCGCCGACGATCACGCGCGTCGGCAGGCGAATGGCGCCGAGGCGGTCCGTCACGTTGAGGCGGCGAATGGCATGGCACCAGCCGACATAGCCGTCGATGGGCGTCGACTGGATCATCTTGCGCAGGCGCTCGACGAGCGTGGCGTTCTCGTTGAGCGCGCGCGGCGAGACCCAGCGCTGCATGGCGCCATCCACCTGCGTGACCATGCCGCCGGTCAAGGCGGACGCGATGCGCTGGTCCCAGATGGGCTGCGCCTCATCCGGGATGCGGCTCGAGGTCGACACCAGGATGAGCGCGTTGAAGCGCTCGGGGTGGAGAAGGCCGAGGTATTGGCCGACCATGCCACCCATGGAGAGCCCGAGGAAGCTTGCCTTCCCGATGCCGCAGGCGCTCATCAGATCGACGACGTCCTTGGCCAACGACTCGAGCTGATAAGGAGGCGAGGGGGCATCGCTCTTACCGTGGCCGCGCGCATCGAGGCGCAGGACCCGGTACTTGGGTTCGAGGGCCGCCGTCAGCTCGTCCCAGCTCGTCAGATTGGTCGCCAGCGGATGGTGGAGGACGACGACGGGCCCGTCGGCGGGGCCGGAGAGTTCGTAGTTGATATCCACGCCGTTGATGGTCGCTTTCATGAGCGGTCCTCCTTCGAGGGCTGAGGGGCTCCGTCGACACAGCTCTCGATTGCACTCAATGTCTAGTAGCTATGGGGCAGAACGATGTACAGACGGCAGTGGCCGTCCTCACAAAGGGGTGGCGGCCGAATGTGACTGGAAGCCCATGCGCACGGCCGAGTTCGATTTCGACCTTCCTGAGGACCGCATTGCCCTATACCCGGCCGTGCCGCGCGATGCGGCGCGCCTGCTGGTGGTGCGGCCCGGCGACGATCCGGCGCTCGCCGACCATGCGGTTGGCGATCTGCCACGCCTCCTGCGGCCCGGCGATGTTCTTGTGTTCAACGACACGCGCGTGATCCCGGCGGCGCTGGCGGGCACGCGCGTCCGGGACGCAAACGAGACGCCTGTCTCGTTCAACCTGATCAAACGCGTAGATGAGAGCCGCTGGCGTGCCTTCGCGCAGCCGGCGCGGCGCCTCAAGGTGGGCGACCGGATCCGCTTCGGAGCGGAGACGGATGGTCGCGTCTGCCTGCTCGGCACGCTCGATGCAACCGTCACGGCGAAGCTCGATAATGGCGAGGTCGAGCTGGCCTTCTCTTTTCACGGCGCCTTTCTCGATGAGGCCGTCGACGCGCTTGGGCGGATGCCCCTGCCGCCGTATATTGCTGCCCGGCGGCCGCCAGGGCCGGAGGACCGAGAGAGCTACCAGACGATGTTCGCTCGGCGCGAAGGGGCGGTCGCGGCGCCGACAGCGGCCCTCCATTTCACACCCGCGCTCGTCGAACGGCTTAAGGCCGCGGGCATGACGACGGAGCTGGTGACGCTGCATGTCGGCGCCGGTACGTTCCTTCCCGTGAAGGTCGAGGACACGGCCGACCACCGCATGCACGCCGAGTGGGGCGAGGTCACGCCTCAGACGGCGGCGCGGTTGACGGCCGCACGCCGCGCGGGGCGCCGCATTGTCGCGGTTGGGACGACGGCGCTGCGGTTGCTCGAGTCGGCGGCGGGTGCCGATGGCTCCATTCGGCCGTTCCGCGGCGAGACCGGCATTTTCATTACGCCTGGGTATTGCTTCCGCGCCGTCGATGTGCTGATGACCAATTTCCATCTGCCGCGTTCGACGTTGTTCATGCTGGTGGCGGCTTTCTCAGGGCTCGAAACCATGAAGGTCGCCTATGCGCACGCGATCGCGCACGGTTATCGCTTCTACTCGTATGGCGATGCATGCCTGCTGCATCCCGCGAGGCGCGATCGCACAGCATAGGGCCGAGGGGGCGTGCCAAGCCGCCCAGGCCGCGCTATAGGGCTCGGATGCTCAAGTCACCACCACCTGCCCCGCAGTTCCGCTACACCCTTCTCGGCGAGGATGGGCTGGCACGCGTCGGCGAGATTGCGACGCCGCGCGGCCTCATCCGCACCCCTGCGTTCATGCCGGTGGGGACCGTGGCGACCGTCAAGGCGCTCTACCCCGAGCAGGTGAAGCTAGCCGGCGCCGACATCCTGCTGGCCAACACCTATCACCTCATGCTGCGGCCGACGGCGGAACGCATCCATCGTCTCGGCGGCCTGCATACGTTCATGCGGTGGGAAGGGCCGATCCTTACGGATTCGGGTGGCTTCCAGGTGATGAGCCTCGCACGCATCCGCAAGGTGACGGAGGAAGGGGCGCTTTTCCAATCACACCTCGATGGCTCGCGGCACGTGCTGAGCCCGGAGCGTGCGATCGAGATCCAGTGCCTGCTCGGCTCGGACATCCAGATGCAGCTCGACGAGTGCATCGAGCTGCCGGCGAGCCAAGCTGAGACGGCGCGGGCGATGGAGCTGTCGCTGCGCTGGGCCGAGCGCTGCAAGGTCGCCTTCGCGCAGAGTGTAGAGCGGGGCCTCGCCCGGCCGGGGCAGGCGCTGTTCGGCATCGTCCAGGGCGGTGTCGAGCCTGGCCTGAGGCGCCGCTCGGCGGAGGCGCTCGTGGGCATGGATTTCCCCGGCTATGCCATCGGCGGGCTGGCGGTCGGCGAGGGGCACGAGGTGATGCTGCGCACGCTCGACGCGACACTGCCGTTCCTGCCGGCGTCGAAGCCGCGCTACCTGATGGGGGTCGGCACGCCCGAGGATCTCATCGAGGCGGTCGCGCGCGGCGTCGATATGTTCGACTGCGTGCTGCCGACACGCAATGGCCGGCACGGGCTCGCCTTTACCTGGAATGGCCGCGTGAACCTGCGCAATGCGAAGCACGCCGAGGACTTGGCGCCGCTCGATCCGGAGAGCACGTGTCCGGCCGCACGGGACTATTCGCGCGCCTATCTCCATCACCTCGTGAAATCGGGCGAGCTGCTCGGCGCGATGCTGCTGTCGTGGATCAATACGTGCTTCTACCAGGAGCTGATGGCGGCCATGCGTGTGGCCATCCGCGAGCGGCGCTTTGCGGCCTGGGCGGAGGTGACTCGTCAAAAGCTATCCGGTGCGGGCGACTAGAGCGCGTGCGCCTTGCTTGGGCTGTGCTCACCTGACGCACCAACTTCTTCCTCCCCCACACAGGGGAGGGGAATTACATCTCCAAGATGAGCGAACGCGCTCTAGGCCGGCGGAGGCGCGCGCAGGCTGTCCGGCAGCGGACGCACCACGGCAGAGGCGGTCGCGGTCGCCAGAACCTGGCCGCTCAAGCGGCGGATCGAGGCCTCGAGCTGGGCCGTCGACTTCGAGAGCCGGAGGACCCTTGCGCAGACGAGTAGCCGCTCGAACGGTGCGGGCTCGAGGAATGTGACGGAGAGCTGCAAAGTCGGCACGATGGACACGAACCTGGTCGTGATCGTCGCCGTCAACCCCATGGCATCATCGAGCATCGCGGCAACGAAACCGCCCTGCACGACGCCGGCAGGATTGGCCATTTCGGCTCGTGGTGTGAACGCGAGTTCAGCCCAGCCACCGTCGATGGAGTAATCCAGAACTTCGAGGCCGAGAAATCGGGCGCAGGGCGGCGCGATCTCGGGTCGGCTGAGCAGCTTACGAATTTCCTCGTCCGTCATCATTCCGTTGACCTTTGCGGCGGCACAGCCGTTCGGCGCGTGGACCGTATCCGCTCAAGAGGAGCTTTGCATCTGCTTCCGCCGCTCGATGGCGGTCACGTGCTCGCGGTGCACGAGATAGACGCCTGACGCGATGACGATCAGCGCGCCGGCAATCGTCCAGGTATCCGGTAGCTGGCCGAAGATGACATAGCCGAGGGCCGTGTGCGTGATCAGGCCGAAGTAAATGAACGGCGCCAGCGTCGAGGCGGGCGCATGTCGATAGGCAAGGATGAAAATGTAGTGGCCGAGCCCGCCCCAGAGACCGGTCGAGAGCAACAGCGCCCAGGTGAAGGCATCGGCGGGCGAGACCCATTCGGCGATCGCAAAGGGCGCCATGACGAGGACGCCGGCCAGCATCGAATAGAAGATCGTCACCTCCGGGGGGTCGAAGCGTGACAAGTAGCGCGTCAGGAGCATGAATATGGCGTAGCAAAGCATGCTGATGCCAGCGAAGATCATCCCGATCTCAAGAGCGGCATATCCCGGCCGGATGACGACCAGGATGCCGCAGAAGCCGACGATGATCGCGATCAGCCGACGCCAGCGGATCCATTCGCCGAGAAAGGGCCCTGCGAGCAGGGCGACGATGAACGGCGCGAGAAAGCCAATCGTCAGCGTCTGGTCGAGCCTCAGTGTCTGCAGTGCCATGAAATTGAACATGGTCGAGCCGAGCATGAGGAACGAGCGCAGGACTTGGTGCTGCCACTTGCGGCTGTAGAGGAGGCGGGGCACGGCGAGAATGCCGAACGTCAGCACCACCAGCACGAACTGGCTCATGAAGCGTAGCCATGTCACTTGAGAGACAGGGAGGCCGCTCCGGGTGGCGATGTACTTGGCCGTCGCATCGAGCGCCGAGAACAACACCAGCGCGATGCACATGAGGCCGATGCCCCGCAGCGCACTGGTTCCTGCCTGGGCTGCCTCGCCCTCCGCCTCGCGCTGCATGGCGCCTGGTATCCCGATGCCGAGTTTCACGAGCCTCTTCACGGCTTCGGGCGGCTTATACCTGTTTCGGATGGCGCCCGTTAGGAAATGACGCAACAATGCACATGCGGCATTGGTATGCCGGCGCGCGAGACTGAGGGGGTGTCATGAGGTCGCTGTTCCCTGTAACCGAGCACACGATCGCGACGGCGCGGCACAAGACGTTCTTCCTCGCCTGCGGCGCACCTGAGGCGCCGGTGATCATCTTCGTCCATGGCTGGCCGGAGCTTTCTCTGAGCTGGCGGCATCAGCTGCCGTGCTTTGCGAGCCTGGGCTTCCGCGCGATCGCGCCGGACATGCGTGGGTACGGGCGCTCCGCCACCTATGCGCGGCATGAGGATTACGCACTCGAGGTCATTGTCGAGGACATGCTGGAGCTCTTGTCCGCTCTTGGGCACGAGCGCGCGATATGGGTGGGACACGACTGGGGAAGCCCGGTCGTTTGGAGTCTGGCGAGCCATCACGCCGAGTGTTGCACGGCGGTTGCGAGCCTTTGCGTGCCATATCTGCCGGGCGGATTCCGTCCCGAGAGCGTGGTGCCCTACGTCGATCGGACCGTATATCCCGAGGCTCAGTACCCGGTCGGCCAGTGGGACTATCAGCTCTTCTACGAGGAGAATTTCGAGAAGGCGCGGCGCGATTTCGAGGCCGATGTCACGAGCACGGTCAAGGCGCTGTTTCGTGCGGGAACGGCTGCAAGCAAGGGCAAGCCGGCGCGAACGTCGGATGTGCGCCGTCGCGGCGGGTGGTTTGCACCATTGGACCGTGCGCCGCCTGTGCCGCTCGACACGCGCGTCCTGAGCGAGGAAGAACTCGCCGTCTATGTCGAGGCCCTCGAACGCAACGGCTTCTTCGGTCCCGATAGCTGGTACATGAACCATGGGCGCAATGGTGAATATGCGCGTCGCGCACCGAATGGCGGGCGGCTTGCGATGCCCGTGCTGTTCTTGCATGGCGACTACGACGTCGTGTGCGAAACGACCGCGTCGCGCCTCGCCGATCCGATGCGGGCGGCGTGCGAGAACCTCACCGAGGTCGTGATCCCGTCAGGCCATTGGATGGCCCAGGAGCAGCCCGTTGCTGTAAATGCCGCGCTGGCGCGCTGGCTGGCAACGAAGGTCGAGGGCGTGTGGCCGGTGTAGGGCCAAGGATCCGCTGCCTCGTGCCGGCGAGAGCGGAGGGCCGTGCCGGCGCGGCCCTCCTGATCTGGCTTAAGGCGCCGAGTGCCCGTGACGGCGGGGTCAGCGGTAATAGCTCCGCACCAGGGCTGCGTGGCGCCGCTCGGCGGCTCTCAGCTTGATCCTTTCGATGAGCGTCACGCGGCCGTCGGCATAGATTTCGCGGCGCAACGCGGCAAGATTTGCGGCGCTGATCTGGATGGGCGTCGGCCGATAAACCGGGCGATGGTAGACGGGCCGGTAGACGTGCTCATGCCTCACGGCGACGCGCGGTGTGGCGCGGTAGATCTTTCCAGCCTGCGCGCCGTGCGGTCTCCAGGTGGAGGTATTGACTGTGTCGGCGAAGGCGGCACCCGACGCGAACGTGAGGGTTGCGGCAGTGGCCGCGGCAGCGGCAAGCAAGGTGGTTTTCATGGCGTCTTCTCCTCATGTTTCGGCCGCGGCGACCACCGTTCGCTTCTTCGCGTGGTCCCGGCGGCGGGCATGGGGAGAACGCCTTGGTTCAGTTCGATCCGTCGTGATTCCTGTCACTTTTTCAATATCTTAATGGCCATTCATGTGAATGGGCATTCATCAGGGGGGATGGCTTTCCTAGGGCCTTGCGATCGCTCATGGCGCCTGTCTGTGGCGGACCGAGGGGCGCTCGAGCCCGTAGTGCGCGCGAAGCGTTGCGCCTTCATAGGCCGTACGGAAAAGTCCGCGCCTCTGCAGGATGGGCACGACCTCGGCGATGAATACATCGAGCATCCAGGGAAGTATCGGCGGCATGAGATTGAAGCCGTCTGCCGCGCCGCTCTCAAACCAGTCGGCCATAAGGTCGGCGACTTGCTCGGGCGTGCCGGCGAACGTGAAGTGTCCGCGCGCACCGGCAAGCCGCGCGAGAAGCTGGCGCAATGTCGGCTGCTCGCGGCGCACGAGACTGATGATCACCTCCGTGCGGCTGCGGGCCGCCTCGTGCGCATCCGGGGCCGGGAAGTCCTCGGGCCGCAGCGGCTTGTCGAGCGGCAGATGGGAGAGGTCGTGACCGCCGAAGCGGGCGGAGAGGCGCTTCCTGCCGACCTCGGGGTCGCTCAGCGCGTTGAGCTCGCGCTCGAGGCGCCGCGCCTCCGCTTCCGTTGCCGCTATCATCGGGCTCAGGCCCGGGAGGATGAGGGCCTGGTCCGGGCGCCGCCCGGCGGCAGCGACGCGGGCCTTGAGATCGGCGTAGAACGCCTGCGCCGTCGCCTTTTCCATATGAGCCGTGAAAACAGCCTCGGCATGCCGCGCGGCGAAGCTGCGCCCGGTGTCGGATGAGCCGGCTTGCACGAGTACCGGCCGACCCTGCGGCGGGCGCGGCACATTGAGCGGCCCCGCAACCTGATAGTACGCGCCCTTGTGGTTGATCGGGCGGATTGCCTCGGCGCGCGCATAGCACCCGCTCGCACGGTCATCGACGATGGCGTCATCGCTCCAGCTGTCCCAGAGCGCGCGCACGACGGTGACGAACTCATCGCCGCGGGCATAGCGGTCGCCATGAGACACTTGACCGACCCCGCCGAAGTTGCGGGCGGCCGCGGCCATCCATGACGTGACGATATTCCACCCGATGCGACCGCCGCTGATGTGATCGAGCGAGGCGAACTGGCGCGCGAGGTTGAAGGGCTCGGTATAGGTCGTCGAGGCGGTGGCGATGAGGCCAATGCGCGACGTCGAGACCGCCAGTGCGCCGAGCGTCGTGATCGGCTCGAGCCATGTCCGGGGCGCACGGGCAATGTCATCGGCGAGCGCGAGCTGGTCAGCAAGGAAGATCGAATCGAAGAGGCCGGCCTCTGCCTTGCGCGCGAGTTCCTGAAAGTAGCACACGTCGCTCAGCGCCCGGGGCGAGGCCTTGGGGTGGCGCCAGGAGGCCTCGTGGTGGCCGCGGCTATTGATGAAGAGGTTGAGATGGAGCTGCCGCCGCATGTTTTCCGCCCTGCCGTGTGCTTTTCCTTCTGGCAGAGCCTAGCGCGGGCAGGGCGGGCGCGGCAGCGGCAGTGCCGCGCAGACCGCTATGCGCTGGAGGTACGCAGCAAGGCCGTACGCCGGCAAACCGATCGCCGCAGAGACTGCGTCCTGAGCCTTCCGCTCAAAAAACAGGCACCCCGCATCGGCTGGACAGATTGCCAGCACGTCGATTGCCTATATTAGTAGGTGGACGCCCAATATTGACGCAGGCCATGCCCCGTGCGGCGGGATGGCTGCGGCTACCAACGAGCAGGAAGAGCGCGCGTGTGCGGCATCGTCGGGTTATTTCTCAAGGACAGGGGACTGGAGCCGGAGCTCGGGCGTCTCACGGCCGCGATGTTGCACGAGATGTGCGGGCGCGGTCCGGACAGTGCCGGCTTCGCGATCTATGGCAGCCCGGTCCAGGGAACTTCAAAGATCTGCGCCGTGCGCCGCTCCTGCGTGCTTGACTGGGCCAGCGTCGCGGCCCGGCTCGGCCAAGCCACGCAAAGCGTGGTGACCTACGAGACGATCGAGGATCATGCGGTCATGCGCATTGAAGGCGACGGCGAGGCAGCTCGCGCCTGGCTGATCGAGAATGTCCCTGAGGCAACGGTCCTCAGCGAGGGTGAGGCTATCGAGATCTACAAGGGCGTCGGGGACCCGGACGCCATCAGCCAGCGGCTCCGGCTGGCGTCGTTCGGCGGCACGCACGCCATCGGCCACACCCGCATGGCGACGGAAAGCGCCGTGACGATCGCCGGCTCGCACCCCTTCTCGACCGGACGGGATACCTGCCTCGTGCACAATGGCTCGCTCTCCAATCACAACCGCCTGCGCGAAACGCTGCGTCGCCACGGCGAGCGCTTCCAGACCGAGAACGACACGGAGGTTGCGGCCGGCTACCTCTCATGGCGCATGAAGGAAGGCGACAGCCTCGCTGAGGCACTCGAGCACGCCCTCGATGATCTCGACGGCTTCTATACGTTCGTGGTCGGCACGCGCGACGGCTTCGCCGTGCTGCGCGATCCGATCGCGTGCAAACCGGCTGTGATGGCTGAGACGGACGCCTGGGTGGCCTTCGGCTCGGAGTTCCGCGCCCTTGCCGCGCTTCCCGGCATCGACGGCGCGCGTATCTGGGAGCCCGCACCGGCGACCGTCTATGCCTGGAGCCGGAGCTGAGCATGCCGCCGGCCATGGACGGGATGAGGACGGTGCAGGGTACGCGCAATACCCGGCTCGATCTCGCGAGCCTGTCACTCCGACAGGTCAACGAGACGCTTCAGAATGCCGAGGCCGGCGCGTTCACGATTGCGAACCCGCGCGGTGCGCACGCGCTCGCGGCCGGGCTGATGAGCCCGATCGATGTCACCATTGAGGGGCACGTCGGCTACTACTGCGCGGGCATGAACCAGAGGGCCAGCATCACCATCAACGGCAATGCCGGCACCGGCGTCGCCGAGAACATGATGTCGGGCCGCGTGCACGTAAAGGGCGATGCTTCGCAGTCCGCAGGTGCGACCGGGTGCGGCGGGCTCCTGGTCATCGACGGCAATGCCTCGGCGCGGCTCGGCATCTCACTGCGCGGGCTCGATATCGTCGTGAAGGGCTCGATCGGCCACATGGCGGCGTTCATGGCGCAGGCGGGCAACATCGTCGTGCTCGGCGATGCGGGCGACGGACTCGGCGACAGCATCTACGAGGCGCGCCTCTTCGTCCGCGGCAAGGTCAAGAGCCTCGGCACGGACTGCGTGGCAAAGGAAATGCGCGAGGAGCACCGCACGCTGCTGCGCGGGCTGCTCCATGCGGCCGGCATCGGGCAGGAGGTCGATGTCGCCGAGTTCACGCGCTACGGCTCGGCACGCAAGCTCTATCATTTCCACATCGACAACCTGGGGTCCTACTGATGACCGGCGATGAGCGTTGGATCCACACGCCGCCCCGCGAGTCGGCGACCTTCGACCGCGCCACCATCGCGGAGATCCATCGCGCCGCCGCGACCGGCATCTACGACATCCGCGGCTTCGGCGCGAAGCGGAAGCTGCCGCATTTCGATGATCTCCTTTTTCTGGGCGCCTCGATCAGCCGCTACCCGCTCGAAGGCTACCGCGAGAAGTGCGGGACCAATGTCATGCTCGGCACCCGCTTTGCGAAGAAGCCCATCGAAATCAAGATCCCGATCACCATCGCGGGCATGAGCTTCGGCTCGCTTTCAGCCCCTGCCAAGGAGGCGCTTGGGCGTGGGGCCTCGGCCGTCGGCACCTCCACGACGACGGGTGACGGCGGCATGACGGAGGAGGAGCGCGCAGCCTCCAGCCTGCTCGTCTACCAGTACCTGCCGTCGCGGTATGGCATGGAGCCCGATCAGATCCGCAAGGCCGACGCTATCGAGATCGTCATCGGCCAGGGAGCCAAGCCGGGCGGCGGCGGGATGCTGCTCGGCCAGAAGATTTCCGACCGCGTCGCGCAGATGCGCACGCTGCCGGCCGGCATCGATCAGCGTTCGGCCTGCCGCCATCCCGACTGGACAGGGCCTGACGACCTCGAGATCAAGATCCTCGAGCTGCGCGAGATCACCGGCTGGGAGAAGCCGATCTATGTGAAAGTCGGCGCGGCGCGGCCCTACTACGACACGGCGCTTGCGGTGAAGGCCGGGGCCGATGTCGTCGTGCTCGACGGCATGCAGGGCGGCACGGCCGCGACGCAAGAGGTCTTCATCGAGCACTGCGGCCTGCCGACGCTCGCGGCCATTCGGCCCGCCGTGAAGGCCCTGACGGAGCTCGACATGCACCGCAAGGTTCAGCTCATTGTCTCCGGCGGCATCCGCTCGGGCGCGGACGTCGCGAAGGCGCTGGCGCTCGGCGCCGATGCCGTCTCGATCGGCACGGCGGCGCTGATTGCACTCGGTGACAATCATCCGCGCTGGGAGGAAGAGTATCGCAAGCTCGGCACGACGGCCGGGTGCTATGACGACTGGCACGAGGGGCGCGATCCGGCAGGTATCACGACGCAGGACCCGGATCTGACGAAGCGTCTCGATCCCGTTGCAGCCGGCAAGCGTCTCGCGAACTACCTCTCGGTCCTCACACTCGAGTGTCAGACCATTGCGCGCGCCAACGGCAAGAGCCACGTCCACAACCTCGAGCCCGAGGATCTCGTTGCGCTGACCGTCGAGGCGGCGGCCATGGCCGGCGTGCCCCTCGCCGGAACCAACTGGATTCCGGGCGCGGGCGGATCCTGATCGGCGAAGCTTTGAACGTATGTGAGCAGGTACGGAGGGGAAGGGATGGCGTCGCTCGGAAGCTACGGGAAGGAAAGAGGGATCAAATACTTCCTGATCTCGTTCGTGGACCTCTTCGGTACCATGCGCGCCAAGATCGTCCCCGCGACTGCCATCGATAGTGTTGCCAAGTCCGGTGCCGGGTTCGCAGGCTTTGCCACGTGGTTCGATATGACGCCGGCGCATCCCGACATTCTCGTGTTCCCGGATCCGGATACGGCGATCCAGCTCCCCTGGAAGCCGGAGATCGCGTGGGTGACCGGTGATTTAATGATGGATGGCAAGGCCGTCGAGCAGAACCCGCGGCAGGTCCTGAAGCGCGTCATCGCCGATGCCGCACGTGACGGCCTTGAAATGAAGACGGGCGTCGAGTGCGAGTACTTCCTGATCTCGCCGGACGGCACGTCGATCTCGGATCCCGCCGACTTCCAGGTCAAGCCATGCTACGACCAGCAGGCGCTGATGCGCCGCTACGAAGTGATCAAGGAGATCTGCGACTCCATGATCACGCTCGGCTGGAACCCCTATCAGAACGATCATGAAGACGCGAACGGCCAGTTCGAGATGAACTGGGAATTCGACACGTGTCTGCGCACGGCGGACAAGCACGCCTTCTTCAAGTTCATGGTGAAGTCAATTGCCGAGAAGCACGGGCTGCGCGCGACGTTCATGCCCAAGCCCTTCGCGAACCTCACGGGCAACGGCTGCCACGCGCACGTGTCCCTGTGGTCGACGGGGACGGGCAAGAACCTATTCGACAGCGCGGACGGGGAGCTCGGCCTCTCGCCGGAAGCGTATCACTTCATTGGCGGGCTTCTGCAGGCCGCGGGATCGATCGCCGCCATCACCAACCCGACCGTGAACTCCTACAAGCGCATCAATGCCCCACCGACGATGTCGGGCGCGACATGGTCGCCGAGCTCGATCTCGTATGCGGGCAATAATCGCACGCACATGATCCGCATCCCGGATGCGGGCCGGTTTGAGCTCCGCCTCGCGGACGGCGCCGCAAACCCGTACCTGCTGCAGGCGGCGATCCTCGCGGCCGGGCTCGACGGATTGCGCAACAGGCGCGATCCGGGCAGGCGCCTCGATATCAACATGTACACCGAGGGGCACACCGTCAGTGACGTGAGCCGCCTTCCGCTCAATCTGCTTGATGCCCTGCGCAGCTTCGAGGCGAGCACCATGCTCAAGGCAGCCTTCGGCGCGGAGACCGTTGCCTCCTATGCCAAGTTGCGCCATGCCGACTGGAACGACTACGCGCGCCACCTGACCGAGTGGGAGCGCCAGACGACGCTTGACTGCTGACGATGGATCGCGCCGAGGGCGGAGCGTTCAGAACATATTGAGCGCGAGCCGGGCTTCGTCGGACATGCGGCTTTGGTCCCAGGGCGGATCGAAGGTCAGATTCACCGTCACTCGACCGACGCCATCGATGCTGGCGACGGCATTCTCGACCCAGATCGGCATCTCGCCCGCAACCGGACAGCCGGGAGCCGTCAGCGTCATGTCGATCCCGACGTTGCGGTCGTCGTCGATGTCAATGCGGTAGATAAGCCCGAGTTCGTAAATGTCGGCGGGAATCTCGGGATCGTAGACTGTCTTGAGGGCCGCAACGATATCCGCCGTCATCTGCTCGAGCTCTTCGGCAGACAGTCTCGAGCCCTCGACGGGCGTGCCGCCCTCTGCGACGGATGGCGCCATGGTGCGGCGGGCCGGCGCCGCCGGCGTCTCGGCGCCGATGGTCAGCGTATCGCGCTCCACTGGCTTTCCGTCCATCGGGCTCACTCCACTAGGCAAAGAAGTCGTGCGCCTTGATCAGCGCCTCGACGAGCGCATCGACCTCGGCGCGCGTATTGTACATGGCAAAGGAAGCGCGGCACGTCGCGGTGACGCCGAGGCGCTCCATCAGCGGCTGCGCGCAGTGATGTCCCGCGCGCACGGCGACACCCGAGCGGTCGATGATGGTCGAGATGTCGTGCGGATGCATGCCGTCGATGTTGAAGGCGACGATGGCGCCCTTGCCTGGCGCGCGCCCGTAGATCCTCAGCCAGTTCAGCTCGGCGAGGCGCTGATGGGCATAAGCACACAGATCCGCCTCATGCGCGGCGATGTTCTCGCGGCCGATCTGCATGACGTAGCTGAGCGCAGCGCCGAGCCCGATGGCCTGCACAATCGGCGGCGTTCCCGCCTCAAACTTGTGCGGCGTGACGCCATAGGTGACGTTATCCGTCGTCACGGTCTCGATCATCTCGCCGCCGCCAAGGAAGGGCGGCATCGCATCGAGGTGCTTGCGCTTGGCATAGAGCACGCCGATCCCGGTCGGCCCGTACACCTTGTGCCCGGTAAAGGCGTAGAAGTCGCAGTCAAGGCTCTGAACGTCTACCGGCATGTGCACGGCGGCCTGGGCGCCATCGACGAAGACCGGGACACCGCGCGTGCGGGCAATGCGCACGATCTCCTTGATCGGAACGACCGTGCCGAGCACGTTCGACATGTGCGTGATGGCAACGAGGCGCGTGCGCGGCCCGAGCAGTGTCTCGAAGGCGTCGAGGTCGAGCTCGCCGTCATCGCTGATCGGCGCCCACTTCAGCACGCAGCCCTTGCGCTCGCGCAGGAAGTGCCACGGCACGATGTTGGAATGGTGCTCCATGATCGAGAGCACGATCTCGTCGCCCTCTTGGAAGCCCGCACCGAAGCTGTACGAAAGAAGATTGATGGCCTCGGTGATGCTCTTTGTGAAGATGATCTGATCGGCGCTTGGCGCATTGAGGAAGCGCCGTGCGATCTCGCGCGCTTCTTCGAACTTGGCCGTGGCGGTATTTGAGAGGTAGTGCAGCCCGCGATGGACGTTCGCGTACTCCATCTTGTAGGTGTGGTCGATCGCATCGAGGACGGCGCGCGGCTTCTGCGCCGAGGCGCCGTTGTCGAGATAGACGAGCGGCTTGCCGTAGACCTCGCGGAAGAGGATCGGGAAATCAGCCCGGACGCGCTGGACGTCGAAGGTCGCGGCGCTCGCCGGCATCTGTACGACCGTTTCCGTGCTTGCCATGATCGGTCCTCGCTCCGGGCTGTGTCGGTCGCCCGGTTGTTAGCTCAGCGGCTCGGTGCGGAGCCATCCAATCGCCAGTGCGGCGATCGCCTGGCGAACGCTCTCGTCGCCGATCTTCTCGATGGCCTCGCCGATGAAGCTCTCCGTGAGCATGGCGCGCGCCTCGTCTGCGGGAATGCCGCGGGAGCGGCAGTAGAAGAGCAGATCCGGTTCGATCTCCGTGCAGGTGGCGCCGTGGCCGCAGACGACGTCGTCCGCGTAGATCTCAAGCTCGGGCTTCGAGGAGAACTGCGCGTCCGGCGAAAGCATGAGCGCCTGCGACATCTGCTTGCCGTCGGTCTTCTGGGCATCGGGGCGCACGATGATCTTGCCCTGGAAAATGCCGTGAGCGCGCCCGGCGAGCACGCCCTTGAAGAGCTCGCGGCTCTCGCAGGCGGGCACGGCATGATCGACGACGAGCGTCGTGTCGATGTGATCACTGCCGCGGCCGAGGAAGGCGCCGGAAAGGTCGAGCTTGCCGCCTTCGCCGCTGAACGTGACGTTGATGTCATTGCGCGCAAGCGCAGGGCTCGCGGTGAGCTGGAAGCCGCGGTAGGTCGCGTCCTTCCCGAGCGTCGTCGTCCACGTGGCCAAGTGCGTTGAGCCCGTTCGATCGACGAGGCTTTTGATGTGGTCGCAGGTGGCGCCATCGGCCAGCGTGACATCGGTGACGGCGTTGCTGAGGGCGCCGCGCGCGGCACCGTCGAGTGTGACGTGCGCTTCGATGAGCGTCAGCCTGGCGCCGGTCTCGACGCTGATGACGTTGCGCACTGCGACGGCGCTCGGCTCCGCGGCCGTACGCGCGTGGACGAGCAGCACGGGCTTACCAGGATCCTGGTCCTTGCGCACCTTGAGCAGCACGCCGTCGCTCATGAATGCGGTGTTGAGCGCGACGACGGGCCCCCCGCGCGCTGCGAATTTGCCTGCGAGCCAGGACGGGGCCTTCTTGAGCATCTCGGCGAGCGACATCAGCTCAATGACCGCATTTCCCGCCGCGATCTTCGAGAGATCGGCGCGATAGACGCCATCCACAAGGACCAAGCGCTCGGCGCCGACGGCCGCGAGCGGGCCCAGCGCGCGGTCGATGTCCGCGGCGGCACCGACCGGTGAGACGGTGGCTCCCGGCGCCGGCACGTCCCGCAGGCGCTCGCGCAAATCGGTGTACTTCCATTCCTCGATGCGGCGATGGGGCAGGCCCTCCGCCGCGAACGCTTCCATGGCGCTGGCGCGCAACGCGTGGACCCAGCCGGTGCCCGGCAGGCGCGCCACCGTGGCATCGAACTGCTCGCGCAGCTGGCTCTCGGCCTTCGTTCTCAGGGACGTGACGCTCATCGTGCCCTCACGCGGCCTTGCCGGTGAAATCGGCATAGCCGGACGTCTCAAGCTCGAGCGCCAGCTCCTTGCCGCCCGTCTTCTGGATGCGGCCGTTGGCAAGAACGTGCACTTTGTCGGGCACAATGTAGTTCAGCAGGCGCTGGTAGTGCGTGATGACCAGCATCGCGCGCTCAGGGCTGCGCAGCTTGGTCGCACCCTCCGAGACGATGCGAATGGCGTCGATGTCGAGGCCGGAGTCGGTCTCATCGAGGACGCAGAGCGTCGGCTCGAGGACCGCCATCTGCAAGACCTCCATGCGCTTCTTCTCGCCCCCCGAGAAGCCGACGTTCAGCGGTCGCTTCAGCATCTCGTCGCTGATGCCGAGCTCGGCCGCTTTGGCGCGTATGAGCTTCATGAACTCCGGTGTCGTCAGCTCCTTCTGGCCGCGCTTCTTGCGGACCGCATTCAAAGCCGCGCGCAGGAAGGTCATCGTCGCGACGCCGGGGATCTCCATGGGGTACTGGAAGGCGAGGAAGACGCCTTTCGCGGCGCGCTCATCGGGGCTCATCTCGAGGACCGATTCGCCATTCCAAAGGATGTCGCCTGCCGTGACCTCGTAATCGTCGCGGCCGGCGAGAACATAGGCCAGCGTCGATTTGCCCGAGCCATTGGGGCCCATGATCGCGTGCACCTCGCCTGTGGGCACGACGAGATCGATGCCTTTCAGGATCTCGGCGCCGTCATCGGCGATGCGGGCGTGCAGGTTCTTGATCTCGAGCATGATCGTGCGGCTCTCCTGACTTACTTTCTCCCCTCCCCGTAAGCGGGAGAGGGACGATGTCCTTCATCCAGCGTGCGGCCCGTGTTGCCGCAATAACCTATCCTCCAGCGCCGCTGCCGCGGCACTCCCGTGTCGTCAGCGCGCTGCGGTCTGTCGCGGCTCAGGCGGCCTGCTGCGGGCTTGCCTCTTCCAGCTCGATCTCCGAGGGATAGAGCACGCCGAGCCAGTCACAGGCGTCGGGCGACTTCTGCCCGAACTCCACCAGGAACGCTTGGCCCTGCTCCAGGGTCTCGAGAACGGTCACCTGGGCGCCTTGGCGAAGCATCAGGCCGGGCCGCTTGATCGATAAGGCATTGCGCTGTTTGCACTCGCTTTCCCCAATCTCGCGTGTGAGCCGCGCCTTCATCGTCACCTGACCGAAACCAGCTGCGTCACTCATTGCTCGCTCCTCAGATTGGGCAGCCACCGCATTAGCGCCCCCGCGCTTCGCTCCCAGCACTCCGTGGTGCAGGGCCCCTCCGCCCGACACCCTCTTTTTTGGTCCGACCTGTGGCCGAATGTCGCCATCCTACACATTCCTGACCGAATTGGCAGGCTTTCGCACACGTATTTTTCCCGCACATCCGCAATCGAACATCGTTAACTCACTCCCATCAGCCCACACTGCCTTCGAGGCTGATGCCGATCAGCTTCTGCGTCTCGGCCATGAACTCCATGGGCAGATGCTGGAGGACATCGCGGACGAAGCCGTTGACGACGAGGGCCACGGCCTCCTCCTCAGAAAGGCCGCGCTGCGTGCAGTAGAAGAGCATGTTGTCCGAGATCTTCGATGTCGTGGCCTCGTGCTCGAACTGGGCTGAGGCATTGCGGGCCTCGATGTAGGGAACGGTGTGCGCGCCGCACTTGTCGCCGATCAGGAGGCTGTCGCAGTTCGTAAAATTGCGCGCGCCGGTCGCCTTGCGATGCGCCGAGACGAGGCCTCGGTAGGTGTTCTGCGACTTGCCCGCTGCAATGCCCTTGGAGATGATCCGGCTCGTTGTGTTGCGCCCGAGATGGATCATCTTCGTGCCGCTGTCGACCTGCTGGTGGCCATTGGAGATGGCGATCGAGTAGAACTCGCCGCGACTGCCGTCGCCGCGCAGAATGCAGCTCGGATACTTCCACGTGATCGCAGAGCCGGTCTCGACCTGGGTCCAGGAGATCTTCGAGTTCTTGCCGCGGCAGTCGCCGCGCTTGGTCACGAAGTTATAGATGCCGCCCTTGCCGTCCTTGTCGCCAGGGTACCAGTTCTGGACGGTCGAATACTTGATCTCGGCATCGTCGAGGGCGATCAGCTCGACCACGGCGGCATGGAGCTGGTTCTCATCACGCATCGGGGCCGTGCAGCCCTCCAGGTAGGAGACGTACGCGCCCTTGTCCGCGATGATCAGCGTGCGCTCGAACTGCCCCGTGTTCTTCTCGTTGATGCGGAAGTAGGTCGAAAGCTCCATCGGGCAGCGCACGCCTTCCGGCACGTAGACGAACGAGCCGTCCGAGAAGACCGCCGAGTTGAGCGCAGCATAGAAGTTGTCGGACTGCGGCACGACGGAGCCAAGGTACTTCCTGACGAGCTCAGGATGCTCGCGCAGCGCCTCCGAGATCGAGCAGAAGATCACCCCGGCCTTGGCGAGCTCCTTCTTGAAGGTCGTGACCACGGAGACGGAGTCGAACACGGCGTCGATCGCAACTCTGCCGGCCATGCTCGCATAGCCATCGGCGCTGTCGCTCGGGCTCGGCTCGCCGGCTTTCCGGACGCCGGCGAGAATCTCCTGCTCCTTCAGCGGGATGCCAAGCTTCTCGTAGGTCGCAAGAAGCTGCGGGTCGACCTCGTCCAGGCTCTTGGGGCCGGTCGTGCCTTTGGGCGCAGCGTAGTAGTAGAGGCTATCGAAGTCGATCTTCGGGTAGGTGACCTTCGCCCAGGTCGGCTCCTTGAGCGCGCGCCAACGGCGGTAGGCGTCGAGGCGCCACTCCAGCATCCAAGACGGCTCGCCCTTCTTCTCAGAGATGAATCGAACGACGTCCTCATTGAGGCCGCGGGGGGCCTTCTCGGTCTCGATCTCGGTCTCGAAGCCGTACTTGTACTTGTCGACGTCGATCGCCTTGACCTGTTCGATGGTCTCTTGAACAGCGGCCATCTTTTTCTCCGTGCTCCTGATCGTGTTGTTTCTGTTATGTCGCTCAGGCGGCTGTCCGCGCGCGTGGACGGGCGGCGATCTCGCGCCAAGCGGCGAGACAGCGGTCGATATCATGATCCGTGGTCGCGGGGCCGATGCTGAAGCGGATGGCGGACCGGGCCGTCGCCTCGTCGAGCCCCATGGCCATCAGAACGTGACTGGCGCCGATCTTGCCGGCCGAGCAGGCGGCGCCCGCGCTCACGGCGATGCCGGCGAGGTCGAAGCGGATGACCAGCGTCTCTGCTGTGTGTCCGGGCAAGGTGAGGCAGGTCGTATTGGGCAGACGCTCGGCGCACGCACCAATGATCCTGGCTTCCGGTGTCAGGTCGAGAAGCCCCGCCTCGAGCCGGTCGCGCAGGCGCGCGATGCGGCCATGCGCGGCGATCGCGCTGCGTGCGGCCTCGGCGGCCGCACCGAAGCCCGCGATGCCAGGGACGTTCTCTGTTCCACCGCGGCGCCGCCGCTCCTGCCCGCCGCCGCCGAGCAGCGCCGGCAGCTCATGGCCGTCGCGAATGACAAGCGCGCCGACGCCCGTCGGACCGCCGAGCTTGTGGGCCGAAAGGGCCAAGAAATCAGCGCCAAGGGCAGCGAAATCTACCGCGATGCGGCCTGCGGCCTGCGCGGCATCCGTGAAGAAGAGCGCACCCGCCTCGCGGCCCAGACTGGCTGCTTCGGCGACCGGCTGGATGACGCCCGTTTCGTTGTTCGCGATCTGCAGCGCGATCAGCACGTTGCCTGGGCCGAATGCGCGAACGGCGGTCGCGGCCTTGCCGGCGAGATCACTGGCGTTGACACGCCCATCCGAGGCAACATCGACGTGCACGCGCCGGCCTGCCACCGCCTCGGCCGGCCGCAGCACGGCGTCGTGCTCGATGCTGGTGGCGAGGACGGCCGCCCAGGGTGCCGCGAGCACGGAGGCGCAGGCCTCGGTGGCGCCGCTCGTGAAGATCACCTCGGAGGGCCGCGCTCCCACGAGGGCCGCGACCTGCTCGCGCGCGGTCTCGACGATGGCGCGGGCGCGCCGCCCCTCGGCATGAACCGAGGAGGGATTGCCGCCCGCGTCGAGCGCCCGCGCGATGGCCGCCCGCGCTTCGGGAAGCAGCGGCGCAGTGGCGTTCCAGTCGAGGTATGTGCGCTCTGGGATCATCGTGCTGCCCCAACATCGGCAGGGCTGATGAAGGCCTCTACGGCGGGCCGTCCGGTGGACGTGGGCACGCCGTCGAGCACGTCCTGCAGCGTCACGGTTGCAAGGAAGCCGGCGATCTGGGCGCCAAGCGCCTCCCAAAGATTGTGCGTGAGGCAGCGCTGACCCGACAGGCAGGGCGCGCCGCCCTCGCCGCGGCAGCGAGTCATGCGCGTGTCTTCGTCCACGGCCGACATAATGTCGGCGATGACGATCTCCCCGGCCGGCCGGGCGAGCCGGTACCCACCGGCGCGGCCACGCGCACTCTCCACGAGGCCGGCGCGCCGCAGGCGGATGAAGATCTGCTCAAGGTAGGCGATTGAGATCTGCTGACGCTCCGCGATGGCGGGGAGGGGCGTTGCCTCATCGGAGCCCTGGCTGGCGAGGTCCGCCATCGCCATTACGGCGTACCGCCCCTTGGTGTTCAGTTCCATGGTCCGACGCGCCTCACGCAACCCGAACGAGCATCGCTAAGCACCCTGCTTCCCGCCTTGGCCGGCCTGCCACAAGGGGCGATGCCGAGCCGCCACAACGGCCTTGCATTCAAGGCATGGTTACGTGCTAAGACACGCGCGACACAGGCCCGGCACAGCAACGCTCAATTTGGAGCGTTTCTAAATCCTAGTC
Organism: Hyphomicrobiaceae bacterium; assembly: GCA_046293075.1. GTDB lineage: Bacteria > Pseudomonadota > Alphaproteobacteria > Rhizobiales > Hyphomicrobiaceae. The sequence continues at coordinate 35,306 of JBKBPL010000022.1, forward strand.
TGTATATGGAAATTCCGAGCGAGTGAGTCAAGTATTTTCGATGCCGAGCCTGCAGATGCCAATCCGGGCCGCATCGGGTGCATACGAACGCCGCCGCTCAGCCTCGACTCATGCCCGCCCGCGAGCGCAGAAGGCCCGAACACCCCATGCCTGAAATCATGATCAACGGCCCGGCCGGCCGTCTCGAAGCCCGCTACCATCACGAGGGGCGCAGCGAAAACCCGATCGCGCTGATCCTGCACCCGCACCCGCAGTTCGGCGGGACGATGAACAACCCCATCGTTTATCACCTGTATTATACGTTCACCGAGCGGGGCTTCTCGGTTCTGCGGTTCAACTTCCGCGGCGTCGGGCGTAGCCAGGGCTACTTCGACAACGGGCCGGGCGAGCTTGCCGACGCCGCCTCGGCGCTCGATTGGCTTCAGCTCCAGAACCCCGACAGCCGTTCGTGCTGGATCGCCGGCGTTTCGTTCGGCACCTGGATCGCGATGCAGCTGCTCATGCGGCGGCCGGAAATCGACGGCTTCATCTGCGTGGCACCGCCGGCAAACCTCTACGACTACTCGTTCCTCGCACCATGCCCGTCGTCAGGTCTGCTGATCTCCGGCGAGCGCGACAAGGTGGTGCCGAGCGCGGCCGTCGAGGAGATGGCGCGCAAGACCAAGACGCAGAAGGGCATCAAGATCGAGCACACGATCATTCCCGGCGCCGGCCATTTCTTCGAGGACAAGAACGAAGAGCTGAGCCAGATCGTCGGCGAGTACGTCGACCGCCGGATGATCGAAATCGAGAAGGCCAAGCGCGAGAGCGAGTAGCGTGAGAGGCTGAGGACGATGGCCGCCTCAACCACGCCAACGGTCACCGGTCTCTACCGCTATGCCGTCAAGGGGCTGAGCGGTGAGAAGCGCGACCGCGTCGCGCTCGAGCCGGGCGGCACCATGCCGTTTGACCGTGCCTACGCGATCGAGAACGGTCCGGGCCGCTTTGATCCGGACAATCCGCGCCATCTCCCGAAGATCACGTTCCTCATGCTCATGCGCGACGAGCGGCTCGCAACCCTCGTCACGATGTTCGACGATGCAACCGAGACGCTGACGGTGATGCGTGCCGGCAGGCAGGTCGCGCGCGGCCAGCTCACGACGCCACTCGGCCGGCGCATGATCGAGCAGTTCTTCGCCGCCTACATGAAGGCCGAGTTGCGCGGGCCGCCGAAGATCGTCTCCGCTCCCGGCCACAGCTTCTCGGATGTGCCGTTCAAGTGTCTGCACATCGTCAACCTCGCGACGGTGCGGGATGTCGAGCGCGTCGCTGGGCGGCCGGTCGATCCGCTGCGCTTTCGCGCGAACGTCTACATAGATGGCATCCCACCCTGGGCGGAGCTTGGCTGGGCGGGGCGTGAGGTGGCACTCGGTGAGATCCGCGCGACTGTCATCGACAGAACCGAGCGCTGCGATGCGACAAATGTCGATCCGCGAACGGGCGCGCGCGATATGGGCCTACCGACACTTCTCCTGCGCACATGGGGCCACAGCGATTTCGGCATTTATGCGAAGATCGTCGCTGGCGGAACGCTGGCCGTTGGGGATCCGGTGACCGTCCCGGGGGCCTAACGCGGCTCACGCCGCCGCTTGAGCGGTACGCCGAAGAGTTGCAGGCGATGCCCGACCAGCTCGAAGCCAAGCTCCTTGGCGACGCGCTCCTGCAGGCGCTCGATCTCTTCGTTGTGGAACTCGATCACGTCGCCGGTCTCGACATTGATGAGATGGTCGTGGTGCTCGCCCGAGGCCTCCTCGAAGCGCATCCGTCCGGCGCCGAAGTCGTGCCGGGCGATGATGCCCTTGCGCGCCAGCAGGCCCACGGTGCGATAGACGGTTGAAAGCGAAATGCGTGGGTCGACCGCGCTCACCCGCCGGTAGACCTCATCCACATCCGGATGATCCGATGCATCCGAGAGCACGCGCGCGATCACGCGTCGCGGCGCAGTCATCCGCAAGCCCTGCTCGGCGCAAAGCTTCTCGATTCTGCTGACCGGCTCACGTGCCTCTTCGGACATGCCCACCTTTCGGGTTCGGATGCTGCCGGAAAGGCCGGCCACAAGCCGGGAACACGTGCCTTCCGGCTCCTCTGACGCAGCATCAAAAAGGCCGCGATCCATGTGTCCGGCCTTATAGGTCAGACGCCCTCCGGCGTCCACAGGCGGAGGCCGGATCATCAGCCGCTTTGGATAACATCGACAGTTACCGCACTGCCGCAGCCGACTGAGGGCGCCCGCTGCCAAAAACAGCCTGCGCCCGCGCCCATCCGAGGCGGGTAGCAGAGGCGATGAACTTCACGTATTCGCTGGCGAGCAATCGCAGCGAGGCCGGATGCTGCCACCATGACCGGTCCCGCATGTGGCGTGACACGACAGGGTGCGGGACGAGACCCGTATCGGGCATGGCGCGCGCGAACTCGGTGAGCGTGCGAGGCATGTGGTAGCTCGAAGTCACCACGATCAGCGTTCGGTAGCCGTGCGCTGCTGCCCAGTCGCGCGCTTCCTCCGCATTGCCGACCGTATCGCTTGCTTCGCGACCGATGTCGACACAGCACTCGAAAAGCTGCCGCCGCTCGCCCGTATGGTCTCGGATGGCCGCCGCGCTGGTCCGCGGATTGACGCCCGAGATCAGCAGCCGCCGGCCGCTGCCATGGCGCAGGAGGCTGAGAGCGGCGCTGATCCGGTCCTCGCCCCCCGTGACAACGACGATCGCATCGGCCTTGTGTCCTTGTGGCTCCGGCGAGGTCGTCGCGCTCACCGCAAAGGCGATGAAGCCACCGATGAAACCGGCAGCCGCAAGGCTCAGCAGGATGCAAATGCGCCGCATCATCGGCCGGCTCCGGTGGCTCCCCCTCGGCGCGGGCGCCGGATGCCGCGCGCGAGGCGGATTTGTGCCCACAACCGGACCTCTGTCAACGCGCGGGCGCTGGATGCGGCAATCGGCGGCCGTTTCACGCGCGGTCTCAGTGCTGGCTATGCAGGATGCGTTTGACGCTGAGGCGCGAGGTGAACATGCAGAGCACGGCGATGATGAGCACGACGAGGACCAGTACGAGATAGCCGAGCAAATCGAGCGTGCCGGCGCCGATCAGGCGTCTGAACTCCGCCATGCCCAGCGCCCCCCCGCCGAGTAGCTCGGTGATGGTGGGCATGACAAAGAAGACTGCCATGGCGCAGGCAGCGCCTACGAAGCCCGCGCGGATGCCCAATCTCAGGAACTGCGTCTCGAATTCGCGCGCGATGAAGCGGTCGGTCGCGCCGATGAAGTGCAAGACCTCGACGATCTCGCGGTTGGAGGCCATGGCGCTGCGGGTCGCGGATATGATGATCGCCATCGTCGCGGCACCAACGAGGACGAGGATCGCGATGCCGCCGAGCGCGAGCGAGCGGGTGACAGCGCGGATCTGCTGCTGCCAATGGCGATGATCGTCGAGGCTCGCGCTCTTGAACTGCGCGCTGAGGCCTGTGCGGAGCTGCTCGAGGTCTGGCGGTGCACTGCGGTCGAGCTCGAGTGCGATCAAACGGGGCACCGGCAGCTCTTTCAGGGCCTCGGATTTTCCGAGCCAGGGCTCGATCAGCTCGGTGGCCGTCTCGAGGCTCAAAGGCCTGACCCCACGGATGCCCGGCTGGCCGGCGAGAAACACCGTGACGTCGCGCACCACGCGCTCGGTGTCGACGTTCTCCCGCGGCTCGATCTGCACCGTCACCTCGCTCGAGACGTTGCGCAGCCAAGCCGAGGCCGACTGATTGATCATGTAGACGGCGCCGGCCGTGAGGCAGGCGAGGAAGCACATGATTGTGACGACGAGCGTCAGCGAGGTGCCGGTCACGGTGCCGGCGGGCACGATCGAGGAATTGACCTGGATGGAGGCCATATCGACGGGTGGCAGCGCGGACGGCTCGGAACGATCGTTGGCTGGCGCGGCGAGCTCGAGCGGCTGGCTGTAGTCGTCCTGATGGGGCGGACCGGTCGGCGACGTCGCGAAGTCGTCGACATCGTCGTACGTCCGCGACCCTGGCGATCTCCCACGTGGCCACGCCGGCCTGTCATACGATCCGGACATGGCCCTCGTTCAACTCCAGCCGGGGCGCCCTGTACTGGCGCATGAGTTGGTGATCGTGCGTCGCGATGACGACGGACGTGCCAAGGCGGTTCAGCTCGACGAACAGGCGCAGCAGTCGGCGCGCCATCTGCGGATCGACGTTGCCGGTCGGCTCGTCCGCCAGCAGCAGCTCGGGCTTGCCGATCACGGCGCGCGCGATCGCTGCGCGCTGCTTCTCGCCGCCCGAGAGCACCGAGGGATTCGCGTGCATCCGCTCGCCGAGCCCGACCCATTGCAGAAGGTCGGTCACATCTTCCCGGTACTCCTCCAGCCGGCGGCCGACGACGCGCAAGGGGAGCGCGACGTTCTCCCAGGTCGAGAGGTGGTCGAGCAGGCGGAAGTCCTGGAACACGATGCCGATGCGGCGTCGCAGCTCCGATCGGCGCGCTGTGTCCGCGCGGCTGACGTTCTGGTTGAAGAGTTCGATCGTGCCGCGGGTCGGTTTCAGAGAGAGGAACAGGAGCCGCAGCAGGGACGTCTTCCCGGCCCCCGACGGCCCGGTGAGGAAGTGGAAAGAGCCGGGCTCGAGATGAAAGGAGACGTCGCGTAGCACCTCCTCGCCCCGCCCATATCTCAGTCCGACGTTCTGGAGCCTGATCACGCCCCGATCCCCCTGCGGCTTTCGCCCTCGCCGCCGTTCCTGCCGACCGCTGCCGGAGACGGTCTCGCCGCGCGATGAATCAACAAGGATTGTGGCAGGGTAATGGGCCTTCCTCCAGTGCCGATGCGATCGCACGCCGCAGACCTGCAACCGCTCTCCATCGCAATGGCGTCATCAGCCTGCTATACCTCGCGCCGGTCCGGCTGCAACCCCGAGTTTGCCTGGTGTGAGCGAATCAGATGTCTGACAGCGCCGAGGGAACGGTCGCGCGAGCGGAGGCGATCGAGGTCATCTTTACGGCCGAGGCCATCGCCGGTCGAATCGCGGAGCTGGCCAAGGCCATCGCCGACCTGAAGCTCGATCGGCTCCTGGTCGTGCCTGTCCTCACCGGGAGCTTCGTCTTCGCAAGTGACCTGCTGCGCGGCCTGCACCGGGCGGGTCTGGCGCCCGAGGTCGATTTCCTGTCGGTGTCGAGCTACCGGCACGGCACCAGATCGGCGGGAAAGGTGGACATTGTTCGCGACTTGGAACTCGATGTCGCGGGGCGCAATGTCCTGCTCGTCGACGATATTCTGGACACCGGGCGCACGCTCGCCTTCGCGAAGGACCTTATCGTCGCGCGGGGGGCCAAACGCGTGATCACCTGCGTCCTGCTCAACAAGAAGGCGCGCCGGGCCGTGGCGATCGAGGCGGACTTCGCGGCCTTCGAGTGCCCGCCGGTCTTCGTGGTCGGCTACGGCATGGACCTCGCCGGCCGCTTTCGCGAGTTGCCCTTCGTCGGGCGTGTGGTCGGGTCGTTTTCCTCTGCCGGTTCGGCCGGTCGGGTGTAGGCTCTAGGGCCTGTCGCTTATCATCAGCCAACTCTGGCCGCTCAGGCCATCATCGCGGATGCCGGTCCAGCGATACCCGGCGCGCTCGGCCGCGCGCACCGCCGGTTCATAGCGCACGGGCACCAGCGTCGCGCAGGCCGGGGCGAGCGTGGATGAGAACACCTCGCGCGTCAGCGCGGCGAGCGCCGTCTCGCCGGCGCCGCGCTGGCGATGGGCCGGATCGGCAATGAAAAGTGCGGCGAGATAGGTGCCGGGTGGCAATCCCTCGGTCCGCGGACTTCGGACAAGGTCGGCATCGAGGGCATGGCCATAGCCGATCGGGGTGGCTGCCGCAAGGATCAGCCGGCAGACGGCCGACGGGCTTTCGGCTGCGATGGCGACCTCGGCTTCGGCCGCGGCAAGGCCGCCCCACCACGCCTGGATCTCCGCCTGCAGCAGCCACGCGCGTACTTGGTCCCAGTCGGCAGCCTGCAAGGGGCGCAGCGTAATATCGGGCACGGAGGTCTCAGTGGCGGAAGTGGCGCAGGCCGGTGAACACCATGGCGAGCCCGCGCTCATCGGCAGCGGCGATGACCTCCCGGTCGCGCATCGAGCCGCCCGGCTGGATCACAGCGGTGACGCCCGCTTCCGCGGCCGCGATGAGCCCGTCGGCAAAGGGGAAGAAGGCATCAGAGGCCACGACCGAGCCTTTGATGGCGAGGCCCGCCTGCTCGGCCTTGATGACGGCAATCCGCGCCGCGTTCACGCGGCTCATCTGACCGGCGCCGATGCCGATGGTGCGCCGGTCGCGACCATAGACGATGGCGTTTGACTTCACGAACTTGGCGACCTTCCAGGTGAAGAGCAGGTCCGCCATCTCCTGGTCGGTCGGCCGGCGCGTGGTGACGACGTGCGAGCTGTCGAGAAGGGAGAGGTCGGCGTCCTGCACAAGCAGGCCGCCGGCCACCTTCTTGAGATCGAGACGTGGCGGCGTGGTTGCGGGCCAGTCGCCGCAAACGAGGAGGCGCACGTTTTTCTTGGCCGCGATGATGGCCTCGACGCCGGGCGCCACGCTCGGCGCAATGATCACCTCCACGAACTGGCGCTCGACGATCCGCGCGGCGGTGGCGCTGTCGAGCGCTCGGTTGAAGGCGATGATGCCGCCGAATGCGGACTCGGGGTCCGTCTCGAAGGCGCGGTCGTAGGCGTCTGAGACGCTCGCGGCCTCGGCAACCCCGCACGGGTTGGCATGCTTGACGACGACGCAGGCTGGATCCGTGAACTGCTTCACGCACTCGAGTGCGGCGTCGGTGTCAGCGATGTTGTTGTAGGAAAGCTCCTTCCCCTGGAGCTGGCGGGCGGAGGAGATCGTACCGGGCTCGATGGGCGGGATGACATAGAAGGCGGCACGCTGGTGCGCATTCTCGCCGTAGCGCAGGTTCTGCGCTTTCCGCCCTTGCAGGGTGAAGGTCGGACCGAAGCCGGTCTTGGCACTCTCGCCCCCTTCAAACAGTGCGCCGAGGTGGTTCGAGATGGCGCCATCGTAGGCGGCCGTGCGTGCGAACGCCTTGGCGGCGAGGGTCCGGCGGAGCGCGAGCGTCGTCGCGCCGCCGTTGGCGTCCATGTCCGCGAGCACGCGGTCATAGTCGTCGGGATCGACAACCACGGTGACGCCGGCGTGGTTCTTGGCCGCAGCGCGGATCATCGCCGGGCCGCCGATGTCAATATTCTCGATGCAGTCGTCGAGCGAGGCACCCCTCGCCACGGTTTCCTCGAACGGGTAGAGGTTGACGACGAGCAGATCGATGGCGGCGATGCCGTGCGCCTTGGCGGCGGCCTCGTGGGCGGCATCGCCCCGAATGGCGAGCAGGCCGCCATGCACCTTCGGATGAAGCGTCTTGAGCCGCCCATCCATCATCTCGGGAAAGCCGGTGTGATCGGCGACATCCTTCACCCGGATACTGGCGGCCTTGAGGGTGCTCGCGGTACCGCCGGTCGACAGGATCTCGACGCCGGCGGCTGCAAGGCGACGCGCGAGCTCGACTACACCGCGCTTGTCGCTCACCGAGATCAGGGCGCGGGTGATGCGAACGTTGGTGGGCGTCATGGGCTCTGGTCCTCGGTGGTCGGCGCGAGCGTCGCCGGTGCAACTGTTGAAGCGCCCCTGCAATAGCCGCAGTTGGCTGCCAGTACAATTCGTACAGCGCGATCGGCGCGATTCGTACAGTGGGCGATTCGGTCGCACAGCAAGCGGCGCGTCGGCTGGCTGTGCATAGTGTGGAGGTTGCCCGGCGTGAGGCACTTGCGCGGCCCCGAGGAACGCCCGAATCGGCGATCTTCGCGCGCATGAACAACGCCCGCACTGCCCCCGACCTTTTGAGCCTTGCCACCGGCGCGCGCACGGCCGATGCCGAGGCGCTGCCGCTGCGCAACCCTCCCCACAACCTCGACGCCGAGCAGGCCCTGCTCGGTGCCATCCTGGTCAACAACGAGGCCCACGACCGCGTGTCGGGCTTTCTCGATCCGCACCACTTCTTCGACCCCCTGCACCAGCAGATCTACGAGACGGCAGCCAAGCTGATCGCGAGCGGCAAGCAGGCGACCCCGATCACGCTGCGCACCTATTTCGAATCGGCGCCGCCGATCGAGCCCGGGCTCACCGTGCCGCAGTACCTCGGCCGGCTTGCGGCGAACGCGACCACGATCATCAACGCCCATGATTATGGCCGCACGATCTACGACCTCGCCGTGCGCCGCCAGCTCATCCTCATCGGCGAGGACATGGTCAACGCGGCCTACGACGCGCCGGTTGACTTCCCGCCCGAGCAGCAGATCGAGGACGCCGAGGGGCGCCTGTTCAGCCTTGCCGAAACGGGGAAGTACGGCCAGGGCTTCATCGGCTTCGGGTCGGCGCTCACCCATGCCATCGAGATGGCCAACAACGCCTACCAGCGCGAGGGCGGGCTGTCCGGCATCGCGACGGGCCTCAGGGACCTCGACGCCAAGATGGGCGGCCTGCAGCCTTCCGATCTGATCATCCTCGCGGGACGCCCGTCCATGGGCAAGACGGCGCTCGCGACGAACATCGCCTTCAACGTCGCGAAGAACTACAAGGTCGAGCGCCAGCCCGATGGCACCGAGAGGGTGCTCGACGGCGCGATCGTCGGCTTCTTCTCGCTTGAGATGTCGGCCGAGCAGCTCGCGACCCGCATTCTTGCCGAGCAGGCGGAGATCTCCTCGGAGAAGATCCGCCGCGGCATGATCAACGAGGCCGAGTTCAAGCGTCTCGTCCAGGTGTCCCAGCAGATGTCCACGCTGCCGCTCTACATCGACCAGACGGGCGGCATCTCGATTGCCCAGCTCGCGGCGCGGGCCCGCAAGCTCAAGCGCCAGCGGGGTCTCGGCCTGCTGATCGTGGACTATCTCCAGCTCTTGACCGGATCGTCGCGGCGTGCATCGGAGGGACGCGTGCAGGAGGTGTCGGAGATCACAACCGGCCTCAAGGCGCTGGCCAAGGAGCTCAACGTGCCCATCATCGCACTCTCGCAGCTCTCGCGGCAAGTCGAGCAGCGCGACGACAAGCGGCCACAGCTCTCGGACTTGCGCGAATCGGGCTCGATCGAGCAGGACGCCGACGTCGTCATGTTCGTGTTCCGAGAGGAATACTACGTCGAGCGAACCAAGCCGAGCGAGGGGACGGCCGAGTTCCAGACCTGGATGGAAAAAATGCAGATGGTCAGCGGCAAGGCCGAGGCTATCATTGGCAAGCAGCGCCATGGCCCGGTCGGCACGGTGACGCTGGCCTTCGAAGGCCAGTACACGCGGTTCTCGGATCTGGCGCGCGATGAGTATCTTCCAGCTCGGCACGAATAACCGGGATCAGACCGTTGTCCGCTCCTGCTGCCCCACCTGCTCCTGATCCGGGCGCTGTCAGCGCGGCCGCGCGCGCGCTGCTGACGGTTGATTTGGCGGGCATCAAGGCGAACTGGCGCTGGCTCGCGGCCGTCGCGCGCGGGGCGGAATGCGCCGGCGTGGTCAAGGCCGATGCCTATGGCCTGGGTCTCGAGCCTGTGGTCAAGGCGCTCTGGGAGGCCGGCTGCCGTACCTACTTCGTTGCGACGCTCAGCGAGGGGCGCCGCCTCAAGGTCGCGCTCCCGGCCGCTACGGCCTACGTGCTCGATGGGCTTATGCCGGGGACAGCGCCGCTGTATCAGGCCCATGGCCTGCGCCCGGTGCTGGGCAGCTTCGCGGAGGTCGAGGAGTGGGCGGCCTACGTGCGCAGCGTCGGCGCCCGGCTTCCGGCTGCGGTGCACATCGATACAGGCATGAACCGGCTCGGCATGACGGCGGGCGAGCTCGAGGCGCTTGCCGCCAATCCGGCGCCGCTCGCGGCGTTTCCGATAGCACTGGTCATGAGCCACCTCGCCTGCGCGGATGCGCCGGCTTCTCCCATGAATGCGCGCCAGAAGGCAGCGTTCGACGCGCTCCGGGCAAAGCTCCCGGCCGCGCCGGCGAGCCTCGCCAACTCGGCCGGAACATTGCTCGGCGCCGACTATCGCTACGACCTCGTGCGGCCTGGGATCGCGCTCTACGGCGGACGGGCGCTCGAGGGGCGCCCCAATCCGGCCGCCAAGGTGGTGCGCGTCGAGGCGCGTATCCTCCAGATCCGCATGGCTGCGGCCGGTGAGACGGTCGGCTACGGCGCCACGTGCACGCTCTCGCGGCCGTCGCGGATTGCAACCCTCGCGACGGGCTATGCCGACGGCTTCCTGCGCTCGATCAGCGGCCCGATCGGACGGCCGCCGCCGCCAGCCTACGTGGCCGGCTATCCGGCGCCGATCGTCGGCCGGGTGTCCATGGATCTTGTGACGATTGACGTGACGGACATTCCCGCCGCGCTGGCTCAGCGCGGTGCCTGGGCTGAGCTGATCGGCCGGCACGTCCAGGTCGACGACCTTGCCGATAGCTCAGGAACGATCGGCTATGAGGTGCTCACCCGTCTTGGACCCCGTTTCCAGCGGGTCTACGTGCACGGAAGCTGAGCCCGCTCCCTCAGCCCTGTTGCCCCCCGGACGGCTGATTGAACGACGGTGGCACAATCCGCACCAGCACGTCACGGAACGTGTTGCCGGTGGTTTGGATGTACGGGAGCGAGATTGATTCGCGGACCCAGGGATACTGCTGCTGCTGATCGGGAACGAACGATTCGTAGAACATGTACGGGATCACCACGAGGATGAACCCGCGTACGACGCCGAACACGAGGCCGAGCAGGCGGTCGATCATGCCCACGCGACTGTCGAGGATGGTGTCCGACAAGCGCGAGGTGATCAGATGCACGATGATGAGCACGATCAAAAAGATGATGCCGCCGACGACGACCTGGGCGACAGCAAGCGGAGCGGCGAACTGCTGCGCGATCTGCTCAGCCGTCGCTTTGTGATACAGCACGAAGTACAGTACTGCCGCGGCCGCCGCGATCCACGAGATGATCGACAGGACCTCGCGTGTGAAGCCGCGATACATGGCCAGCAGCCCCGAGATGAGGGCGATCGCGATCACGGCCGCGTCGAGGTAGGTCAAGGGGCCAAGCATCGAACCAAGTCCTTGTAAGGTGCTGCTAAGACAGCTTCAGCTGCGTGGGGGCGCCCGTCCGAACGCCAGCCGCACTCTAGTCCATGATGGCGCCGGATCAAGTCGCGCCCTGCAGCTCGCGTACGCGACGTCTTATTCGGCTCCGGGTCGTGAGGTGCGCTCCGCGGGACGCGAAACGCGTTGTCGTCAGTGCATCGCAAGATCATGTGCGCCCGTCGTGGCGGCCGAGGCCGTTCCGCGCGCACGCAGCGCAAAGTGTATCCGCAATCAGGCCGATTTCACGGCAGGCAGGAAAGGTCAGCCCGGTACGAGGCGCAGGATCTGGCCGTCGGCGTGGTCAGTGAGGATCCAGACCGCGCCCTCAGGCCCTATGCGCACGTCGCGAATACGCGCGCCGAGGTCGACCAGCAGCCTTTCCTCGGCCACGACCTTCTCGCCGTCGAGCACGAGGCGCGAGAGCTGCTGCGCCGCCAGACCGCCGACGAGGAGATTGCCGCGCCACGTGGGAAAGCGTGTCCCGGTGTAGAACGCGGCGCCCGAGGGTGCGATCGACGGGTCCCAGTAGTAGAGCGGTTGTTCCATGCCGGGCTTCGCCGTGCCCTCGCCGATCTTGGCGCCCGAGTAGTCGCGCCCGTACGTGATGACGGGCCAGCCGTAGTTGTGGCCCTTGCGCACGACATTGATCTCGTCGCCGCCGCGCGCGCCGTGGTCTGCGATCCAGAGCTCACCGGTCTCGGGATGGCGCACGGCACCTTGGACGTTGCGGTGTCCAATCGACCAGATTGCGGGATCCCAACCGGGAAGCTTCGGGTTTTCCGCAAACGGCGTCCCGTCGCGGTTGAGGCGCATGATCTTGCCGAGGTGGTTGGCCGGATTCTGCGCTTCCTGCCTGAGCGTGTAGCGCTCGCCGACCGTGAGGAAGAACGTGCCGTCCTCGGCGAACACGATGCGCGATCCGAAATGGAGATTGGAGGCGTACGCGGGCTGCTGGCGGAAGATCACACGGACGTTGGTGAGGCTGCCGCCGTCTGCGGTCAATTCGAGGCGGCCGCTGGCCACGCTGGTACCATTGGCATTACCCTCGCGGGGCTCGGCAAACGAGAGAAAGATCTCCCGCGAGGTCGGAAAGTCGGGCGCGAGCGCCACGTCGAGCAGGCCGCCCTGGCCGACCGCATGGACCTTCGGCACGCCGGTCACGGGCGGCGAGAGCGTGCCGTCGCGCGCCACGACGCGCAGCCGGCCAGGCCGCTCGGTGACCAGCATCCGTCCATCCGGGAGGAACTGAAGACCCCAGGGATGCACCAGGCCCCTGGCCACAGTCTCGACCTTGACGGCCGTGGTCGGCGCTCCTGGCGCGCGTGTCTGCGCCGCAAAGGCCGGTGGCGTCCACGCGAGGGGCAGCGCGATCAGGGCGTGGGCGGCTGCGAGAAGAAGGGTGCGCATTTGAAGTGCTCCGGCTCGGCCATCTGCCGCGCACCACTGCCTAGGCGGCGAGCGCGGCGTGAGTATGGACGGCAACGTGAGCACACCGGCTGAGGTTCCACGGCCCGGCGGGCCGGCCATGGTCGCGGCCGAGACCGCGTCCATGGCTCAGAGCGCGTTCCGCGGTCAGTTCGCCTGGGCCACGCGCCGGCGCCCGCCGACGCACTTGTTCCAGGTGTAATGGCCGCCGTTGTCGATGTGGAGATGGCTCATGCCGCAGCTGTAGATCCCGAGCCCGCCCTTGTGGTTGGCGCGCAGCCACGCGATCACGGCGGCGCGCTTGCCAGCCGGCGCATGGAAGTCCACCGCGCGGCAGGAGGCGTGCAGGCTGCGCCGGCCGGTGCCGGCGATGACCGCGCCGCGGCGAAAGGTTGAGATGACCCGGACGGGTCCGAACTTGGCGCGGATCTGGTTCAGCGTGCTTTGGATCGAGGCCGGAAGGCAGGAGGTTGACGTTTGTGCCGCGGAAGGCGTTGCGCCGGCAAACAGCATGACGGTCAGAGCGAGCGCGCCGGCGGCGAGCCGCAGCGCAGTTGATACGCAAGACATGAGAAACTCCCCCGTTGTCTGTGCACCTGTAGGCCCGTGCCGAGGTGGCCGCGGGACGTCGGCGGCAGCCGCTACAGCGCGGATGCCGGGGGGCTGTTAGCTGCCGGAATCAGGCAAAAACAGGGAGTTACATGGTTAAGTGAGTGTCAAAATGTCGCATCAAATGGCAACATTCTGAAAACATTAAGCGGCCATCGCGGAACACGCATAGATGCGCCTCTCCCGGCGGGAAGCACGAGGGACCTCCTGTTCGGACATTCGCCGGATTGCGGTGGGCCGCAGGACGAGGGGGCGGGGGCTGGCGTGGGGCGCCAAAAAACCGGCCTGCTTGGGCGGCGAGCCGCGAGGTCCCGAGCGGCGCGAGACACGGGGGGCAGGCGACCTTCGCACCCGGCAATCTAGAGAGATTTCAGGATCTCTGCGCGCCTCGGGGCCCAGAGCTCCGTGAGCTTCGCGGGATCGGCATCCTTGGCCGCCGGCTCCTTGGCCATCATCTCGGCCCAGCCCTGCCGCAGCCGACCCTGGCGCCGCATGATCCCATCCTGCCAGCGCTGGTGATCGGGCGACCAGACGCCCTTCTCCTTGAGGAAGCGGATCGCTCCGTCGTGATAAGGCAGTGCCGTCGGAAAGCCTGCGGACTGGGGGAGTTCCCAACGCGCCATGACCGGCGTCGTGTGCCGGTAGAGTTCGAAATTGTCGGCAATCGCCTTGGTGACCGCGTAGACCTCGAGTTCGTCGGCGTTCGCGTAGACGGTGACCACCGGGTCTCGGTAGCCCATGAGCGCCTTGGGGGCGGCCTTGCTGATCCCGGGCCCAATGTCCTCGACGAACGGAAGCGCAACCGGCAGCGCCCGCTGGAGCCGGCCCCAGAAATCCTTATCGGCTGCCGGAAGCTCGATCCAGATCATGGTCTCGGCAACAGCATCGAGGGCTTGTGCAGAGACGGCCGTCGGCACCGCAGCCGCGCAATCAACCTCGCCCCGGGCAAACGCCGCCAAGGCTTCGGCCGTGCTCGGAAACTCGATGACAGTCAGATCCTTGCCGCTGACGCCGGCCGCCTCGAGGAGCGCGTCGGTCCGATAGGTAAGCGCCATATTGCCGGGCACGCGCGCAAGCCGCTTACCCTTGATGTCCGGCAATCTCTTGATGCCGCTCGCCGCGGCAGCCACGATCGACATCGAGCTCATGCGCCCGAGCAGACAGCGCAGGTCCTGCGGCCCCCACGTCGCTGCGACGTAGGAGAAGAGGCCCTCGGCGGCGAAATGGGCCTCCATCCCAAGCAGGCCATGCGTAACCTGGCGCTCCTTGAGCTGCTCAATGCGTCCGAACGACCGTTCGGAGGGTTGCAGGCGGATGCGCGTGCCGTGAGCCTTGCTGATCGCTTCGGCGATCGCCTGCGCCTCCTTGTAGCGCGGGCCGTCGTCGTCGCCGACGCTCCAGATCATGGTCGAAGGCAGGCTCGGGAGCGGCTTGACTTGCGCACCGGCCGCTCGCGGCATCAGGCCGGCGCCGAGAGCCGCGCCCATGCCGCTGAGATAGGCTCTGCGCGTGAGATCCATGCCCCGTTTCCGTCCCGATTCTGGCGCTGCCGATGGCTGGCCCCTTGAACCATTTCGAACACCGATCTTCAAGCCGGATGCGCGTCGGTGCGTCCGCACCGTGGCACGCGGGCACTTCTGCCCATGTGTGTCAGGCGAAGGCGATCGGCAGCCGGCGCGGCCCGCGCACCGAGCCGTGCGACCATGTCACGTCCCCCGCAAGCCGGAACTCGGGCCGGCGGCGGAGCAGCTCCTCTATGGCCACTGTCATCTCCATGCGGGCGAGGTTCGATCCGATGCAGCGATGGATGCCGAGGCCGAAGGCGGCGTGCCGGTTCTCCTGACGGTCGATGATGACCTTGTCGGCATCGGGGAACACCGCGGGGTCCCGGTTGGCGGCCGGGAAGGACAGCATGACCATCTGGCCCTCCGCGAAGGTGCAGCCGTTGACCGTGGTCTCCTTGGCGACGAGGCGCGCCATCGTGACCGGGGCGTAGGCGCGCAGGAACTCCTCGACGGCCGTCGGGATGAGCTCGGGCTCGCGGACGAGCCGCTCACGATCGCCCGGTGTGCGCGCCAGGTGCCAGATCGAGGCGCCGATGCCGCTCCAGGTGGTGTCGATGCCGGCGACGAGCAGAAGCCTCAGGCTGCCGAGCACGTGGTTCGGCTTGAAGGGCTCGCCATCGGGATACTTGGCCCGCATGAGGTAGCTGATCAGGTCGTCCCCGGGGGCCTCGCGTCGTGCCGCCATGTGGCCGGCGAAGTATTCCGTGATCTCATTGAGGCCGCGCTGGAGCACGGCGTCGTCGGTGGTCCCGAGCTCGAGAATTTCATGTATCCACTTGCGGAACTGATCGCCGTCGCTCTCCGGGATGCCGAGCATGGCCGCAATGACCCGGACCGGGATGTGCTGGGCGTAATCGACCGCGGCATCGCAGCCGGGCTTGTCGGCGAAGGCGTCGATCAGCTCGTTGCAGATGGCCCGGGTCTTGGGCCTCAGCTTTTCGATGGCCTGTGGTGTGAACGGTGGCAGCAGCACCATGCGCGCCGTCCGGTGGCGGGGCGGATCTGAGGTGATCGGCGGGGCACCGCCACCTTGAACTGGCTGGCTGTCGCGGATGACGACCTGGCGCGACGAGAAGTGCTCAGGATCGTACGCGATCTCGCGAATGTCGGCATAGCGGGTCGGCAGATAGGCGCCCTTGTAGCGCTCGGTGTGCGCGATCGGGCACTCGGCGCTGCGGATCTGGTCCCAGATCGGGAAAGGATCGTCGACCCACCGCGGGTCAAGGTGGTCCCAGTCCGTTAGCCAGTCAGTAACCGGAGGCCGCTCGCTCATTTGGATGCTCCCATTCATCCCGCCTTTTTGGGGGCATCATGGCAAATGGTCGTGCTCCGTACCAGCATCAAAACATCGCCGCCTGGCCGCCGCGGCGCTCCCGTGCGCAGAAAGGGCGGGCGCCAGGGCCCGCCCCATTGATCCTTGCGCACGCGAGTGCGGAGAGACGACCTGTGCCGTCTTCAATGGGCCATCAGGACCGGCACCGTCGCATTCTGCAGAACATGTCGCGACGCCCCGCCGAGGACGAACTCCCTGAGGCGCGAACGGCCGAAGCAGCCCATGACCAGAAGGTCGGCGCGCATGGCTGCGACCTGGGCGAGCAGCTCGGCGCCGGCATCGCCGCGTGCGCCCGGCTTCACCTGCTGCACATCGACCTTGACGCCGTGGCGGGCCAGGGTCGCGCCGATTTCCGCGCCGGCGATCTCATTCGTCGCCTCCGGCTTTGCCGGCTCCTCGACGGAGAGCACCGTAACCTCGCTCGCCTTCGTCAGAATGGGGAGCGCATCGAAGACGGCGCGCGCCGCCTCGCGGCTGTTGTTCCAAGCGACCACGACGCGCTCGCCGATCGACGTAATGTTGCCGGCCTTTGGCACGATCAGCACCGGCCGGCCGCCATCCATCGCGAGCCAATCCGGGATATCGAACATGTCGGCATAGTCCCAGTCGCTCTCCTTCTGCGCTGCGACGACGATGTCGGCTGTTCGCGCATGATCGAGTACGGCCTCGATATAGCCGGGGCGTTTCGCCTGATAGAGCCGCCATTCGCCGACCACGGGCTGGCCGCTGGTGGCCTGCTCGAAGGCACCGCGGATGCCCTCGCCGGTTTTCCGATAGGCCTCGATCGCGCTCGCCATGGCCGTGCCGGAGATGAACGGGAACAGCGGCGATCTGGCCGGGGCAGAGGGCACGACGAAGAGCCCGACAACGTGCGAATTCGCTGGGAGTGCGAGCTGCATGGCGGCGCCCATGAGGCGTGCCACGCGGCCCTCGTTGTTGAGGTGCACCAGGATGGACTTATAGGCCATGATGGTAGTCCCTTTCTTGCTTGGTGTGTCGATACGTGCCGCGCAGCCAGTCGCGCTTTCATGTGGTCCGAGCTTCAAGTCTTGTGGCGCCGGGACGCAGCGTCGGGAAGAGGGCCCGGCCGATGTGCTTCTCGATCTCAAGCACCACGAACAGGGCGACGCCCGTGCCGATGATGACGGCGCCCTCGATGAAGCCAATGTCGGTGGTCTGGAACAGGTACTGCATCCAGGGCAGGTACGTGAAGGCCAATTGCAGGCTGATGATAAACGCAATGCCGATCAGTACGGCCGGTGTCCCGAGTACCCCGCGCCAGGTGAAAGATGCGCCGTACAGGTACCGGACCGAGAAGAGGTAGAAGAGCTCGAGCACCACGATCGTGTTGACCACCATGGTCCGCGCCGTCTCGATGTCGAGGCCGCGGGACTTCGCCCAGGCGAAGATGCCGAGCGCGCACGCGGCGAAGAGGAATGACACGAATACGACGCGCCAGAGCAGGAAAGGAGACAGGATGGGGGCATTGGGCGCGCGCGGCGGGCGCTGCATGATGTTCGGCTCTGCCGGCTCGAACGCGAGCACGAGGCCGAGGCCGACCGAGGTCACCATGTTGATCCAGAGAATCTGGACCGGCGTGATCGGCAGCGTCATACCGGCAAGGATTGCAATGAGAACGATCAGCATCTCGCCGCCGTTCGTCGGCAGCGTCCAGCCGATCACCTTCGTGAGGTTGTCATAGACGGTGCGTCCTTCGCGCACGGCGGCCACGATCGAGGCGAAATTGTCATCGGCAAGTACCATGTCGGCGGCTTCCTTGGCCGCCTCGGTGCCGCTCTGGCCCATCGCGACACCCACATCGGCCCGCTTGAGCGCCGGGGCATCGTTGACCCCGTCTCCGGTCATCGCGATGACGTTGCCTTCGGCCTGCAGGGCCTTGACGAGACGGAGCTTGTGCTCGGGGCTTGTGCGCGCGAACACGCTCGCTTCGGCGGCAAGCCTGGGAAGGGCTGTATCGCTGACGGCGTCGAGGTCCTGACCTGTGACGACCTTGCCGGCGGCGAGGCCCAGTTCCTCCGCGATGGCGCTGGCGGTGGCCGCGTGATCGCCGGTGATCATCTTGACCGCAACGCCGGCGCTGCGGCATTCGGCGACGGCGGCGATGGCTTCAGGGCGCGGCGGATCGATGAGACCGACAAGGCCATCGAGCCGCAGGCCCTCATCAACATCGCCGAAATCGAGCGTGCGCTTGTCGGGCGGAAAGGGCATGGAAGCAAGCGCGAGCACACGCTGGCCCTTGCGGGCGAGGTCGTTGACGGCGTCGAGCCAGTAGGCCTTGTCGAGCGGGGCTTCGCCGCTGTCCGTCGCTTGCGTGCGGCACATGTCCAGAACCTGCTCCGGCGCGCCTTTGACGCAGGCAAAGACCGCGCCGTCATGGCTGCGGTGAAGCGTGGCCATGTAGCGGTGCGCCGCATCGAAGGGGATCTCATCGAGCCGAGGCAAGGACTTGGCGAGTTGCTCCCGCTCGTAACCGGCCTTCAGGCCGAACGTCACGAGCGCACCTTCCATGGGATCGCCATCGACGGACCATTGACCGTCGCGCTCACGCAAGTCAGCATCATTGCACAGGATCGCCGTGCGCGCGGCGCTCATGAGCGTCGCATCTGCTGTTGGGTCGGCTTCGCTGCCGTCGAGGCTGAAGCCCCCCTTGGGCGCATAGCCAACACCGCCGACGTCATAGGTGCGTTCGGAAAGAACAATGCGCGTCACGGTCATCTCGTTGCGCGTGAGCGTGCCCGTCTTGTCGGAGCAGATGGTCGACACCGAGCCGAGCGTCTCGACGGCGGGCAGGTGACGGATGATCGCGTTGCGCGAGGCCATGCGCTGCACGCCGATCGCGAGCGTGATGGTCATCACCGCTGGCAGGCCTTCCGGCACCGCGGACACGGCCATGCTGACGACGGCGAGGAACGCAAGATCGAGCGCGAAGCCGCGGGCAAAAACGGCAAAGGCGAACGTGACCGCGCAGATTACGAGGATGGCGACGGTGAGCTGGCGCGCGAACAGATTGATTTGCCGGATGAGCGGCGTCTCCAGTTGCTCGACGCGGCTCAGAAGGGCGCTGATGCGTCCAATTTCGGAGTTCGGTCCGGTTGCGACGACGACGCCCGCACCCTGGCCAGCCGTGACGAGCGTACCCGAGTAGGCCATGGAGCGGCGGTCGCCGAGCGCTACGGTCTCCCCCGACGGCTCCGTGTCCTTGGTCACGGCGACCGATTCCCCTGTCAGGATCGCCTCGTCGATGCGCAGATTGCGTGCCTTGATGAGGCGGACGTCGGCGGTGACGCGGTCGCCGGCCTCGAGCAGCAGGATGTCGCCGGGTACGAGGTGTGCGGCATCGATCGTCATGCGGCGGCCAGCACGCAGGACCGAGGCGTGCGGGCTGATCATGTCGCGGATGGACTCAAGTGCGGCCTCGGCCTTGCTCTCCTGAATGACGCCGATCACGGCGTTGATGATCACCACCGCAAGGATCACGGCCGTATCGACGTAGTGCTCGAGCAGCGTCGTGATCGCGGCGGCGGCGATCAGCACGTAGATCAGCAGGTTGTCGAACTGCTTGAGAAAGCGCTGCAGCAAGGTCTTCCGAGCGGCGACCGGTAGTGCATTGGGGCCATGGCGTTCGAGGCGCGCGGCGGCCTCCTCGACGGTGAGGCCATCGCGCTGACTGGCGAGGGCGGCGATCGCCGCTTCAGCGCTCAGTGCGTGCCAGACCTTGTCGGGCAGAGGGGGGGGGTGTTGGTCCGGCATTCGGGCTCCCATGATCATGCCAGGATTGGGGTTGATCTCGTGGCCTGGAAGGCACCCGGGCGGATCTTGGCGATCCACGTCGCCGCGCACGGCCCATCGTATAAGCCGACTTGAATACGTTTTCTGCAGGACCAGGGCGTTGCGATGGATCAATGACGGGTTGACCGTCAGCCGCGGCGCCGGCCGAGGGCTGCGGCCTCGCGGGACAGCGCAGCGATGTCCGTGAAGCGGCCCGCGTCGAGGTCGTCGGCCTTGACCATCCACGAGCCTCCGACGGCCATGACGTTGGCAATCTTCAGATAATCGGGCGCATTCGCCGGCGTGATGCCACCGGTCGGCATGACGACGAGATCATGCAGCGGTGCGAGGATGGCGCTCAGCGTCTTGATGCCGCCCGAGGCTTCGGCGGGGAAGAACTTCACGACTGGGTAGCCCGCTTCCATGGCACGCATCATCTCCGCCGGGGTTGCGGCGGCGGGGATGAAGGGCACAGGCGCTGCGAGCCCAGCCTTCAGAAGCGCGTCCGTTTGTCCGGGCGAGACGAGGAACTGGGCACCCGCTGCGACCGCTTCGTCAATATCGCGCGGTGAGCGGATGCTGCCGGCGCCGATGATCGCGCCAGTGTCGGCGGCAGCCATGGCGCGGATCGCGGCCAGCGACTCCGGCGTGCGCAGCGTCACCTCGACGAACTTGAGGCCCGCTTCGGCCAGCACTGCGGCCGCGCGCGCGGCGCTGGCGGCTCTGCGCACGGTTAGTACTGGAATGATCGCCTGCTCACGCCAACCCGCGGCATCGGTCCTGAGTGCGGTCATGGCGCGGCCCCCTTCATGGCGCGGCGGACTTCCTCCGCTGTTGGGATCGGCTCAACGGCGCCAAAGCCTTCCGTCGAGAGGGCGGCGGCAACAGTGGCGTATTTGCCGGCGGTCGCGAGGTCGTCGCCGGCCAGCACGCGCGCGACAAAGGCACCACCGAACGTGTCGCCCGCGCCTGTGGCATCCACCGGCTTGCAGGGGTGCGGCGCGATCCTGATCCGCTGCTCCCGATCGGCGACGATCGCGCCGTCCGCGCCAAGCTTGAGAGCCACGATGCGCGCGCCCCGCGACAGGCAGAAATCGACGAGCGCGTCAGGGTCGGTGACGCCGGTGATGACAACGACGTCGTCGTAGCTCGGCAGGCAGATGTCGGAAAGACCAATGACGTCGCTCATCACAGCCCGCGCCCTGTCCTTCGACCAGAGCCTCAGGCGCAGGTTCGTATCGAACGACACCATGACACCGGCTGCATGTGCCGCCTCGATGGCCGCATAGCACGTGTCGGCGGCGGAGGTGGAAATGGCGAAGGAAATGCCTGAAACGTGCAACAGGCGGGCACTGCGCACCATGCCGAGCGGCAACTGTGCGGGGTGCACGCAGCTTGCGGCAGAGCCCGTTCGGAAAAACGAGAACTGATGGCCGCTTTCGCTGTGGGTCACGAAGTAGATGCCCGTGAAGGCGTGCGGGTCGCTCTCCACGGCGCTCGCATCAATGCCTTCGCGCGCCCAAAGATCGCGCAGCATCTGGCCGTACACATCATCGCCGAGGCGGGTGAAGACCGCAGCCTTTGCACCCTGCCGCGCGGCGGCTATGGCGAAGTTCGACGTGTCCCCGCCGAAGCCTTGCAGATAGTTCCGTGAGCCCGGCCCGCCCGACTGGTTGAACTCCACCAAAGGCTCGCCGATCGCGAGAATGTCAGGCTTGCGCGCGGCGTTCATGCGGTAGCCCCCCGTCGCCGTCCCACGGTCAGCGCTTCGGCAAACCCTCCGGCTCGGGTCCGATGCGCACCTGGCGCTTGCCGAAGTTCTCGCCTCTCAGCAGGCCGATGAATGCCTCCGGCGCCTTGGCGATGCCGCCATCGACAATGTCCTCCCGGTACTTGAGCTTGCCCGTGCGGACCCAGTTCCCGAGCCGCGCCATGGCGAATGGGAAACGTGTCAGAAAATCGGACACGATGAAGCCGCGCGACGTCACGCGCCGGCCCACGAAGAAGCCTGGCGTGCGCGGTCCCATCTCGGTCTCGGTCGAATTGTATTGCGAGATCGCACCGCAAATCGCCACGCGCGCCCAGAAGTTGATGTTGGCGACCACCGCATCGGTGACCGGCCCGCCGACATTGTCGAAATAGACGTCCACGCCATCGGGACAGGCGGCCTTGATTGCCGCCGCGAGGTCGCCGCCGGCCTTGTAGTCGACGCACGCGTCGAAGCCGAGCTCGTCCTTGACGAACGCGCATTTCTTGGGGCCGCCGGCGATGCCGACGGCGCGGCAGCCTGCGAACTTGGCGAGCTGGCCGACCACCTGCCCCACGGCGCCCGAGGCGGCCGAAACGACGACCGTGTCGCCAGGCTTGGGCTGGCCAATCTCGAAAAGGCCGAAGTAGGCGGTCAGCCCCGGCATGCCGAGAACGCCGTTCGCGGTTGAGATCGGCGCCAGCGCGGGGTCGATCTTGCGCGCGCCGCCGCTGCTCACGGCGTACTCCTGCCAGCCGAGCCGCTCCTCGACGATATCGCCGACCTTGAAGTGGGGATTGTTCGACTTCACGACCTCGCCGACGATCCCGCCGGGCATGACTTCGCCAATCTGGACGACGGGGGCGTAGGAGACCACGTCCCGCATCCGCCCGCGCATGTAGGGGTCGAGCGAGAGATAGATGGCGCGAACGAGGATCTGGCCCGGACCGGGCTCGGGCACCGGCACCTCCTCGATCCGGAAATCCTGGCCCGAAGGCTCGCCGTCCGGGCGGTTCGCGAGGACGACGCGGCGCTGGGTCTTGGGGATGCTCGGCGTGGTCATGGGCGCGTGTTCCTCAGGGCGTGCAGCTGTTCTGCTTCTAGCAGATAGGGTGTATAATGACAAATAATGGCCGTGCCGCGCTGCGGTCAGGTGAGGGCGCCAATCCGGCGCAGCACGCTGGCGACCTCCTCCTGGCCTTGCGCCGAGAGGGGCGCCTGCGGCGGCAGTGGATCGCCGGCGTCATATCCCTGCAGCTTCAAGGCGCCCTTGATGCAGGCGGCGAGATTGTACTTGGCGAAGGCCTGGTTGAGCATCCAGAGGTCGCGCTGAAGCGCCATGGCGGCGGTCCAATCGCCCTTTCGGCACAGGTCATACAGTGCCACAGACTGGCGGGCGGCGACGCAGGCTGGGCCGGCCATCCACCCGACGCCGCCAATCAGCATGACCGCGGCCGGAATATGGGCCGAGGCCGCGAACACCTTCATGTCAGCCCCGACAAGATTGAGGATCGAGAGCAGGCGTCCGGTGTTGCTCGAGGCGTCCTTGATGTAGCCGATGTTCGGCACTTTCGCGAGGCGCGCGATGGCCGCCAGCGTCAGATCGGAGCGCTGGAAATTCGGGTTGGTGTAGAGCACCACCGGGAGACGCACGGACTCGGCGATCGCGGTGAAGTAGCGAACGACACCCTCGTCGTCGATCGGAAAGTACGCCTCGAGGATGGCGAGGATGCCGTCGACGCCGAGTTTCTCCCAGGCGCGCGCCTGCGCGACCGCATCACCGATCGTCGTCGCGGCGACGCCGGCGACAACCGGCACGCGCCGAGCCGCAGCGGTCACGACCGTCTCCACGACATCGCGCCTCTTGGCGACGTCCAGATAGGCGAACTCGCCCGTTGAGCCGAGGGGCGTCAGGCCGTGCACCCCTTGCCCGATCAGGTCGTCGCAGAGGCGCGCGAGCACGTCGCGGTTGATGCCGCCGTCCGCCATGGTCGGCGTGGCGAGATAAGGAAAGACGCCATGAAAGCCGGTCACGCCACTATTATCCTCTCGCCCGGATGTCAGATGACCTCCACCTCGAGATCGCCGACCCCGTCGACGTGGCCGTGCAGCCTGTCGCCCCTGACGATGGCGCCGACGCCCGAGGGCGTCCCCGTCATGATGATATCGCCGCCCTGGAGCTCGAAAAGCGTTGAGATGTAGGCGATCTGGCCCGGGATATCCCAGATCATCTGGTTGAGGTCGCCCGACTGGCGGCGCTGGCCGTTCACGTCCAGCCAGATGGCGCCGGAGGTCGGATGGCCGATCTCCGCCGCCGGGACCAGCGGCGTCGCCGGGGCGGAATGCTCGAAGGCCTTACCGATTTCCCACGGGCGCCCAAGCTTCTTCGCCTCGCCCTGGAGGTCGCGCCGGGTCATGTCGAGGCCGACGCCGTAGCCCCAGACGCGGGAGAGCGCGTCCTCCGGCTTGATGTCGCGGCCGCCCGACTTCAGCGCCACGATCATCTCGATCTCGAAGTGCACGTCCGACGTCCCCGGCGGGTAGGGAAACTTGCCGTCCGTGCGCAGGTTGTCCGGGTTCTTCTGGAAGAAGAAGGGGGGCTCCTTGTTGGGATCGTGGCCCATCTCGCGTGCGTGCTCGGCATAGTTGCGCCCGATGCAGTAGATGCGGTGCACGGGGAAAAGCGCGGATGAGCCGCGGACGGGCAGGGCCGCCTGGCGTGGAGGATCGATCACGTATTTCATTCGAGTGCTTCCGGGTTCGAGGCGGCGATTTTTGGTGTCCGGCCGCGATCTGAATGCTATCCCGGGGCGCCGGTCAAGAGCGTCGCCTTCAGGCAAGCGAATCATGACACCTCGGCGGGTCAAGCGCAGGCTGGCGTGCGCCGTCCGGCCCGCGCCCGGCGCAGCGCCGCGTTTTCCGTGCAGGCGTGCCGCGCGTGCCGGTCACGGCTTGACGGCCTTTATTTTGTCGCGTCGCGACACCAGATATGGTTCGGCGAGACCGGACGGGGGCGCGCCGCCGCCTGCCCGGTCGCGCCGGGGTGCTGCATGGACCGGCTTTCAGCATCGAACGAATTGCAGTCCCGCGCGCGCTGCCCTTAGAATGTGTGCAGCAGAGCTACGCGGCAGAGGCCGCGATGCGTGCCGGTTGGGGCTTTCGAGCTTGGGAAGTGCTGGGGCTCGGGAATGCTGGATCGAATTCAACTGACGATGGCGGGCAAGAACGGAAACGGAGCGGGCGGCGAAGGTGGCGACGGCGAGGGCAAGACCGGCCTCGTCACCAAGACCCGTCCGAAGACGAAGCGGCCAAGCCTGTACAAGGTGCTGCTGCTGAACGACGACTACACGCCGATGGAGTTCGTCGTGCATGTGCTTGAGCGTTTCTTCAACAAAGGGCGGGAAGATGCGACCCGGATTATGCTCCACGTTCACCACAAAGGTGTCGGCATATGCGGGGTGTACACGTACGAGATCGCTGAGACGAAGGTTGCCCAGGTGATGGACTTCTCGCGCCAGCACCAGCATCCGCTGCAGTGCACTATGGAAAAGGAATAGGACGCCCTTGCCATCCTTCTCGCAAAGCCTGGAACAGGCCCTCCACCGCGCGCTCGAGTATGCCAACGAGCGGTCGCATGAGTATGCAACGCTCGAGCACCTGCTGCTGGCGCTGCTCGATGACAGCGACGCCGCCGGCGTCATGCGCGCGTGCAACGTCGACATCGAGAAGATCCGCCGCCGCGTCACCGAGTTCCTCGACGAGGAGCTCGACATGCACGTGTCGAAGAACAGCGTTGAGGCCGCGCCGACCACGGCCTTCCAGCGCGTCATCCACCGCGCGGTGGTGCACGTGCAGTCTTCAAGCCGCGAGGAGGTGACGGGCGCCCAGGTGCTGGTCGCGCTCTTCGCCGAGCGTGAGAGCCATGCCGCGTTCTTCCTGCAGGAGCAGGAGATGACGCGGTTCGACGCCGTGCAGTACATCAGCCATGGCATTGCCAAGCGGCCGGGCATGAACGAGCCGCGCCAGGTCCGCGGCGTCGATGACGACGGCGGCAGCGACGGCGCGTCGGGCGACAAGAAGCCGGGTGCCGATGCGCTCAATACCTACTGCGTCAACCTGAACAAGAAGGCCCGGGAAGGCAAGATCGATCCGTTGATCGGGCGCCTGCCCGAGGTGCTGCGCACGATCCAGGTGCTCTGCCGGCGCCAGAAGAACAATCCGCTGTTCGTCGGCGACCCCGGCGTCGGCAAGACGGCCATCGCGGAGGGCCTGGCGCGCAAGATCATCCGCGGCGAGGTGCCGGAGGTCTTGCGCGACGCGACGATCTTCGCGCTCGACATGGGCGCGCTGCTTGCAGGCACGCGCTATCGCGGCGACTTCGAGGAGCGTCTCAAGGCGGTGATGAAGGAGGTCGAGGCCTATCCGGGCGCCATCCTGTTCATCGACGAGATCCACACCGTGATCGGCGCCGGCGCCACCTCGGGCGGCGCGATGGATGCATCCAACCTGCTGAAGCCCGCGCTTCAGTCGGGGGCCGTGCGCTGCATTGGCTCGACGACCTACAAGGAGTATCGCCAGCACTTCGAGAAGGATCGCGCGCTCGTCCGCCGCTTCCAGAAGATCGACGTCAAGGAGCCGTCGGTCGAGGACACGATCGAGATCCTGAAGGGTCTGAAGCCGTACTTCGAGAACTTCCACAAGCTCAGGTACACGCGCGGCGCGATCAAGGCGGCGGTGGAGCTTTCGGCGAAGTACATCCACGACCGCAAGCTGCCGGACAAGGCGATCGACGTCATCGACGAGACGGGGGCCAGCCAGATGCTGGTCCCTGAGGAGAATCGCAAGAAGAAGATCGGCGTGAGCGAGATCGAGGCGACCATTGCCACGATGGCCCGCATTCCGCCGAAGACCGTCTCCAAGTCCGATGCCGAGGTCATGGCGAACCTGGAGAAGGACCTGAAGCGGGTCGTCTTCGGCCAGGACAAGGCCATCGAGGCGCTGGCGAGCGCGATCAAGCTGGCCCGAGCGGGCTTGCGCGAGCCGGAGAAGCCGATCGGCTGCTACCTGTTCTCGGGTCCGACCGGCGTCGGCAAGACCGAGGTCGCCAAGCAGCTCGCCAGCCTCATGGGTATCGAGCTCCTGCGCTTCGACATGTCCGAGTACATGGAGAAGCACACGGTCTCGCGGCTGATCGGTGCGCCGCCGGGCTATGTCGGCTTCGACCAGGGCGGCCTTCTGACCGACGGGATCGATCAGCATCCGCATAGCGTTCTCCTGCTCGATGAGATCGAGAAGGCGCATCCGGACCTGTTCAACATCCTTCTGCAGGTCATGGACCACGGGAAGCTGACCGATCACAACGGCAAGCAGGTCGACTTCCGCAACGTCATCCTGATCATGACGACCAATGCCGGCGCGGCCGACATGGCCAAGCCGGCAATCGGCTTCAACCGCTCGAAGCGGGAAGGCGATGACACGGAGGCGATCAACCGGCTCTTCACGCCGGAGTTCCGCAACCGGCTCGACGCCGTGGTGGCGTTCAACGGTCTGCCGGAGGATGTCATCACCAAGGTCGTCGAGAAGTTCGTCTTCCAGCTCGAGGCTCAGCTTGCTGACCGCGGCGTGACCATCGAGCTCGGCGAAGGCGCCACCAAATGGCTGGTCACCAAGGGCTACGACGAGCGGTTCGGCGCCCGGCCGATGGCGCGCGTCATTCAGGAGTACATCAAGAAGCCGCTGGCGGAGGAACTGCTGTTCGGCAAGCTCGAGCATGGCGGGATCGTCAAGATCACCACCGAGGGCACGGGCGAGGACGCGAAGCTCGCTTTCGAGTACCTGCCGGCCGATCCTGCTTTGAAGCAGGCCAAGGTCAAGGCGGAAGAAGAGGAGGATGACGACGATATCGTCGATGACGATCCTCCGGCCGATGTGCTTGTCGGTGCGGGGGCGAAGCGTTCGCTCGCCGCACCGAAGAAGCCCTCGGGGGCAGTGCCGAGCGTGCCGCGACGCAGGAAAGACGACTGAGGCGATGCGCCGAGCGGTCTAGACAGGAAATGCCCGCCACTGGCGGGCATTTTCATGTTCGGGCACTGGGGTAATGGCCGGACTGCCGCTCAAAGGTTGAGCGCCTGACGCAGCTTCTCGGCGTTGGCCGCCAGCACCTCGGGCTTCTCCATCTGGCCGGTGTGCGGCTGCAGTTTCTGGCTGTTCCAGCGCGGCAGTACATGAAAGTGGAGATGGAAGACGACTTGGCCGCCAGCGGTTTCATTGAACTGCTGGAGCGTGATGCCGTCTGCGTCGAAGGCCTTCAGTGACGCGCGCGCAACCTTTTGCGCCGTCGCCAGACAGGCCGCGAGCTGAGCCGGGCTCGCGTCGAGGATGTTGCGCGCCGGCGTCTTCGGGATCACGAGTGAGTGCCCCCGCGAGCGCGGCATGATATCCATGAACGCCAGCGTGTCGGCATCCTCGTAAACCTTGTAGGCCGGCAGTTCGCCGCGAAGGATCTTGGCGAAGATGTTGCTGCTGTCGTAGGCGCTGCTCATCAGGCATCTCCATCAACCACGTCGCGTGTTAAGCCCGCATGCAACTCGGCGTCAAGGGCATGGGTGCGCATCTGCACGTGCAGGGCGGCGCACTTGTCGGCGCCGTCTCAGGGTGCCATCGTCGCTTCGAAACACCGCAGATGTCTCTTTCAGGGAGCCCATGAAATGCCTCAGACGATCACCAAGAGCGTCATGACGATGGTCAAGGAGGCCAAGAGCGAGATCGAGGAACTTCCGCCGGAGGAAGCCATCAAGCTGCACGGCAATCCGGACGTTGTTCTTGTCGATATCCGCGATCCGCGCGAGCTCGAGCGCGATGGCAAGGTGCCCGGCGCCTTCCATGCGCCGCGTGGCATGCTCGAATTCTGGATCGATCCCGCCAGCCCGTATTTCAAACCGATCTTCGGCGAGGATAAGAAGTTCGTCTTCTTCTGCGCGGGGGCACTGCGCTCCGCGCTTGCTGCCAAGACCGTGCAGGACATGGGGTTGAGGCCCGTCGCCCATATCCTCGGCGGTTTCAAGGGATGGAAGGAAGCAGGCGGCCCCGTCGAGCCCGGCGGTAAGAAGCCCGGCTGAGTGCCCATGGCTGATTTCCCCATTTCGGTGCTCGACCAGTCGCCGATCATCGGCGATGCCACGCCTGCCGAAGCCATCCAGTCGACGATCGCGCTTGCCCGCTTCGCGGATGTGCTTGGCTATCACCGCTACTGGCTCGCCGAGCATCACGGCCTTCTGGGTCTTGCCGATGCGAGCCCTGAGATCCTGCTCGCGCGGCTTGGTGCCGAGACCGAGCGCATCCGCATCGGCACGGGCGGTATCATGCTGCCCTACTATGCAAGCTTCAAGATCGCCGAGCAGTTCCGGATGCTCGAGGCACTCTATCCGGGCCGAATCGATCTCGGGCTCGGACGCGCGCCAGGTGGTCATCCGCGTACGGCGCGTGTGCTGTTCGACGGCAAGCCGATGGACAGCGAGGAAGGCTTCGTGCGCCAGCTCATGGAGCTTTCGGCGATCTTCAAAGGCACGGTGCCGGATGGCCATCCACTTCATGGCGAAATCGCCAATCCTGTCGGACCGACAAACCCTGAGATGTGGGTGCTCGGCTCATCGACCGGCGGCGCTTCCTTCGCCGCGCATCTCGGGATGCGCTTTGCGTTTGCGCATTTCATTAATGCCTACACCGGTGCCCAGGTTGCCCACGCGTATCGTGAGCACTTCCGAAAAGGGCATGACGAGGAACCGCGCCTCGCGCTCGCCATGATCGCGCTCTGTGCCGATAGTCCCGAGGAGGCTCAGGCGATCGAGAAAGCGATGCTGCTGCGTTGGGCGTGGACCGCGATGGGCATCAACCGCCGGATGCCGACGCTCGAGCAAGCCGCCGCGCACCAGATGACGGAGCGCGAGGCGGCGATCGCCGCGCGCGAGCGGCCGCGTGCAACGATCGGATCGGTTGATGAGGTCGCCACCCGCATCGTCGACCTCAAGGCCGAGTTCAATGCCGACGAGGTGATTGTTGTCGCCATCGCGCCGTCCTACGAGATTCGCACGCGTACGCTGCGCCAGCTCGCGGCCGCCTTCGGGCTTGGCACGTGAGGCGGGGAGAGCGGTCGCTCTTCAGCGCGACGGTGCGTTCCGGCGTGCGGGCGCAGAGCCGAGAGTCAGGGGCTCAATGCGATCGCCCATGCCGATGGCGGCTGCGGCTTCCGTCAGCGGCGCCCACAGTTGACGCCGGAGCACGAGCGACATGCGCTTGGGGCGCGGCGCCCGGTCGAGACGGGCAAAGGACTGGCTCCCCATCCAGGCGTGGACGGCTTGCCAAACGGACGGCGCGGCGCGCCGGTTACCGATCCCCCTGAGCTGCACGATGAACGGCACGCCGACTTCGTCGCTGCGCAGGCCCAGTTCCAGCGTCGCAACCGGCTTGCCGCGGCTGCGTACGCTGAAGAGGCGCGAGCGCATGTGCCCGAGGCGCAGCGCGTAGAGATCGAGGCAGTTGCGCATGGAGGCGCACTCGGCGAACAGGTCCTCGGGGCCCTTCAGTGCGACGAACGTGTAGCCCATGGCCGTGCCGTCTGCGAACCAGGTGTTGGGGAAGCCTGTGCCGAGCGCCAGCAGACCCTCGATCCGCTTGCGCCAGTTCGCAGTCTCGTCGCGCGCCGCGCGGGGGCCGGTGCGCGGCGTCCAGACCTGTCGCTGGATGCGGCCGGCAAGCGTTTCGGGACGTTTGGCAAAAAAGGCCCAGGCAAGCATCCACAACGCTTCCGTCGCCGGCGCTGAGGGCGGGGCAAGCCGCGCGTGGCGTGCGAACCAGAGGCCGATGTCACGTCCGGCCAGGCGGTCAGCGAGACTAATGAAGTCGAGCCAGGGCAGCATGCCCTCGGGGTGACGGGGCAAACCCGGCACGACCGCGAGGGCGAACTCGGGGTCGTTCGGCAGGACCGGGAGCGGGCCGGTAAGGGCGGCCGGCGGAAGGCGCCGGAGCCAGAAGGGGAGCCCCAGGACTTGCGCGGCCACCTTGAGCTTCTTGCCGGCGAGAACCGCATCGAGTGCGGTGCGGCGCTGCTCCTCTGCCCCATGGCCGGTCGCCAGGGCGAAGAGCAGGGCGGGAAAGGAAGCGGCGAGGTCCTCCACATTGCGGTTGCCCTCGGTGAGCTGGGCAATCCGCGAGCGATAGGGCGCCGGGAACATCTGCCTGTGCAGCTCCGGCGCCTCGCCGCCATCGCTCGCGCCGGGCGCATGCACGTGAGCGCAATGCAAGACCATGCTCGCCTGCCTCCGCTTGCCGCCTCGGATGAACCGGACAGCCCATCCATCTCACGCGATCGGGTAATGCTACAAGATGGCGAAAGCGGGTGCGGCCCGGTGAGGTGGCGTCGTTTTCTACAGCCCTGACATGCAAGCCGCGCTTCCCGGCCCGACGAATGCCTTAGGCCGAAAGCAGCATTCCTGTGCTGAATGGGGCACTTGATCACGTCCGCGATCTGTCGGAGAAGGGGGCGATCAACCAGGAAACCGCTGATGGCCATTCTCGTCGACAAGAGCACCAAAGTCATCTGTCAGGGTATCACCGGCAGCCAGGGCACCTTCCACACCAAGGCCGCAAAGACCTACGGGACCCAGATCGTCGGCGGCGTGACCCCCGGCCGGGGCGGCTCGCGGCACCCCGATCCCGAGCTTGCCGACGTGCCGATCTTCGATACCGTCAAGCAGGCCAAGGAAGCGACGGGGGCCACGGCGACCTCGATCTACGTTCCGCCGCCCTTTGCCGCCGATGCCATTCTGGAAGCGATCGACGCCGAGATCCCGCTGATCGTCTGTATCACGGAGGGCATCCCCGTGATGGACATGATCAAGGTCAAGCGGGCGCTCTCGGGGAGCTGGTCGCGCCTGATCGGGCCGAACTGCCCCGGCGTGCTGACGCCAAACCAGTGCAAGATCGGCATCATGCCCGGCAACATCTTCAAGAAGGGCAATGTTGGCATCGTTTCGCGCTCCGGTACGCTGACCTACGAGGCGGTGAAGCAGACGAGCGATGCCGGGCTCGGCCAGTCAACGGCCGTCGGGATCGGCGGCGACCCGGTCAAGGGCACGGATTTCATCGAAGTGCTCGACATGTTCCTTTCCGATACCGAGACCGAGGCGATCATCATGATCGGCGAGATCGGCGGGTCCTCTGAGGAGGATGCCTGCGAGTTCATTCGGCGCGAGGCGGCGAAGGGGCGCTCCAAGCCCATGGCCGGCTTCATTGCCGGCGCGACGGCGCCGCCAGGCCGCCGCATGGGCCATGCCGGCGCCATCATCTCGGGTGGCAAGGGCAAGGCCGAGGACAAGTTCGCGGCGATGCGCGCCGCCGGCATCGCGGTCGCAGATAGCCCGGCGAGCCTCGGGACGACGCTGCTCGCGGCGGCCAAAGGCTGAGTTCTGCCGGCCCATCGTCCGGCTGGGTTCACGGTCTGTCAGTGTTTTCCGCGTCTAAGCTCCCGGTACGCCGCCGGCCGGCGGGGGCCGGCGCGCGTCGCCTCCGGCGCCTGAAGAACGTGCACCCATACGTCACGCGTCCTCAGTAATGTGTGGCGCCCATGACAGAATCGTTGCACGCCCACCCATTGCACCCCGCCCGGGGTGCACCGATGTAATGACTACTCACGTGGTCGGATATGGTCTAAGGAACGCCGCAATCTTAAGCCGGATGCGCCGCAAGCCGGCGGCATTCGTGCGCCCGGCACGTTAGGCCACAACAGGACGAAACCTGAGATGTCTCGCCAGGAATCCAATCAAGCCTTTGCCCTGACCTCCTTTTTGAATGGCGTGAACGCCGCCTACATTGAGGAGATGCAGGCCCAGTACGAGCGCAATCCGGGCTCGGTCAGCGATCAATGGCGCCTCTTCTTTCAAAGCCTCCAGGAGGAGCAGGCACGCCACGGCGGCGAAGGGCACACCGGGCCGTCCTGGGGCCGCTCCCTCGATGAGCTGCAAGCGCCCGGCGAGTTGGTGGCGGCGCTGACATCAGATTTCGGGGCGGCCGAGCGGGACGTGCGCGAGAAGCTCGGCCAGCGCGCGCAAACGTTCGGCTATGACCTGTCCCCCGCCGCTTCCTACCGCGCCACGCAGGACAGCCTGCGCGCGCTCATGCTGATCCGCGCCTATCGCGTGATGGGGCACCTCGCCGCCGATCTCGACCCCCTCGGCATTGCCGAGCGCAAGATCCACAAGGAGCTGCGCCCTGAGACCTACGGCTTCACCGAGGCCGATCTCGACCGGCCCATCTTCATCGACAAGGTGCTCGGCCTCGAGACCGCGACCATGCGCCAGATCCTGCGCATCCTGCGGCGGACCTACTGCCGGCACATCGGCGTCGAGTTCATGCACATCACGAGCCCGCAACAGAAGGCGTGGCTGCAGGAGCGCATCGAGGGTGCGGACAAGGACATCGTCTTCACGCCGGAAGGCAAGCGCGCCATCCTCAACAAGCTGATCGAGGTCGAGTCCTTCGAGAAGTTCGCCGATCTCAAGTACACCGGCACCAAGCGCTTCGGTCTCGACGGCGGGGAGTCGATGGTGCCGGCGCTCGAGCAGATCATCAAGCGCGGCGGCCAGCTCGGCGTGAAGGAGATCGTCATCGGCATGGCACATCGCGGCCGCTTGAATGTGCTCGCGAGCGTGATGGGCAAGCCGCTGCGCGCGATCTTCAACGAGTTCAAAGGTGGCTCGTTCAAGCCCGACGAGGTCGAGGGCTCCGGCGACGTGAAGTACCACCTTGGAGCCTCGTCGGATCGCGAATTCGACGCGAACAAGGTTCATCTCTCGCTGACCGCGAACCCCTCACACCTCGAGATCGTGGATCCCGTGGTGCTCGGGAAGGTGCGCGCCAAGCAGGACCAGCACGGCTGCAAGCCCGGCGAGCGCCAGCCCGTGCTGCCGCTGCTCATCCACGGTGACGCGGCTTTTGCCGGGCAGGGTGTCGTTGCCGAATGCTTCGGCCTCTCGGGCCTCAAGGGGCACCGCACGGGCGGGTCGATCCACTTCATCATCAACAACCAGATCGGCTTCACGACGAACCCGCGCTACTCCCGCTCGTCGCCCTACTGCACCGATGTTGCCAAGATGGTCGAGGCGCCGATCTTCCACGTCAATGGCGACAATCCGGAAGCCGTGGTGCACGTCGCCAAGATCGCGACCGAGTTCCGCCAGCGCTTCCAGAAGCCGGTGGTCATCGACATGGTGTGCTACCGCCGCTTCGGCCACAACGAGTCGGACGAGCCGGCGTTCACGCAGCCGCTGATGTACCGCAAGATCCGCGCGCACGCGACGACCGCCCAGCTCTACGCCAAGCAGCTCATTGAGGAAGGCACGATCACCGCGGAGGACGAGGCGCGGCTGCGCCAGGAGAACCGTGCCCGCCTCGATGAAGAGTTTGCCGCCGCCGAAAGCTACAAGCCGAACAAGGCCGACTGGCTCGACGGTCGCTGGGCCGACATCGGCTTTGCCGAGGACGAGGCGCGCCGCGGCAACACCGGCGTCGATCTTGATGTGCTGCGCGACGTCGGGCGGCGCATAACGCGGATTCCGCAGGACTTCAATGCTCACCGCACTATTCAGCGCCTGCTCGACCGCCGCCGCGAGATGGTCGAGAGCGGTGAAGGCATCGACTGGGCCATGGCCGAGCACCTCGCCTTCGGCACGTTGCTCAAGGAGGGTTTCCCGGTCCGTCTCTCGGGTCAGGATGTCGAGCGCGGGACCTTCTCGCAGCGCCATTCGGTGCTGATCGACCAGGAGAGCGAGCGCCGTTATACGCCACTCAAGTACGTCGCCCCCGACCAGGCACGTTTCGAGGTCATCAACTCGATGCTCTCGGAGGAAGCGGTGCTGGCCTTCGAATATGGCTATACGCTCGCCGAGCCCATGGCGCTGGTCATGTGGGAGGCGCAATTCGGCGACTTCGCGAACGGCGCCCAGGTCGTCTTCGATCAGTTCCTGTCTTCGGGCGAGCGGAAGTGGCTGCGCATGTCCGGTCTGGTTTGCCTGCTGCCGCACGGTTATGAGGGCCAGGGTCCTGAACACTCCTCCGCGCGCCTTGAGCGCTACCTCCAGCTCTGCGCCGAGGACAATTGGCAGGTGGCGAACTGCTCGACGCCGGCGAACTACTTCCACATCCTGCGCCGTCAGCTCCACCGCAAGTTCAGGAAGCCGCTCATCCTGATGACGCCGAAGTCGCTGCTGAGGCACAAGCGCGTCGTCTCGCGGCTCGACGAGATGGGGCCGGGGACGACATTCCACCGCGTCCTTTGGGATGACGCGCAGTCCCGCGAGGACGAGAAGATCAAGCTCGTCAAGGACGACAAAATTCGACGCGTCGTGATGTGCTCAGGCAAGGTCTACTATGACCTCTACGAGGCGCGCGAGGCGGCCGGGATCGACGATATCTACCTGCTGCGCGTCGAGCAGTTCTATCCGTTCCCGGCGCGCGCGCTGATGCACGAGCTTGCCCGTTTCCCGAAGGCGGAAATGGTCTGGGCGCAGGAAGAGCCAAAGAACATGGGGGCGTGGTCCTTCATCGAGCCGAACCTCGAGTGGGTACTCGAGCAGGTCAAGGCCGTGCACCCGCGACCGCGCTATGCCGGGCGGCCAGCTTCGGCGGCAACTGCGACGGGCCTTGCCAAGAAGCACGCCGAGGAGCAGCAGGCGGTAATGGATCAGGCGCTGCGCTGAGAGCGCGGGGGCTGAGCAGGAAGGTAAGTGCGCGGCCGATCCGCGGCCGCGCGAGCAGAGGCAGATGAGATGGCGATCGATATCAAGGTGCCGACGCTCGGCGAGTCCGTGACCGAGGCAACGCTTGCCAAGTGGTTCAAGAAGGCGGGCGAGGCGGTCGCCGTCGACGAGCCGCTGTGCGAGCTCGAAACGGAGAAGGTGACCGTCGAAGTCTCAGCGCCGGCTTCCGGCGTGCTCGCCGAGCTTGCGGTCGATGAGGGCGCAACCGTCGCGGTCGGCACCGTGATCGGGCGTCTCAATGAAGGTGGTGCTGTGGCCAAGGCTCCCGCGCCCGCCAAGGCCGCGCCGGCCGCGGCACCTGCGCCGGCGAAGGCGGAAGCCAAGGCGCCACCGAAAGCGGCGCCCGCCGCCGGCCCTGCCATGCCGCCATCGCCGGCCGCCGGCAAGCTCATGAAAGAAAAGGGTCTCGCGGAAGGCGAGGTCGCGGGCTCAGGCCGGCGCGGCCAAGTGCTGAAGGAGGATGTTCTCGCGGCCGAGGCGCGGCCCAAGCCCGAGCCGGCGCCAGCCGCTGCTGCGGCCGCTGCGGTCGCCTATGCGCCAGCCGTGCCGGCAGTTGCGCCGCAGCAGATGCGGCTTCCCTCCGCGCCGAATGACGAGGCGCGCGAGGAGCGCGTGCGCATGACGCGGCTGCGGCAGACCATCGCGCGCCGCCTCAAGGATGCGCAGAACACCGCCGCCATGCTGACCACGTTCAACGACGTGGACATGAGCGCCGTCATGGCCATGCGCGCGCAGTACAAGGATCTCTTCGAGAAGCGCCACGGCGTGAAGCTCGGCTTCATGAGCTTTTTCGTGAAGGCGTGCATCCAGGCGCTGAAGGAAATTCCTGCCGTCAACGCCGAGATCGACGGCGCCGACATCATCTACAAGAACTACTATCACATCGGCGTCGCCGTCGGCACGGAGAAGGGCCTCGTGGTACCCGTCGTGCGCGAGGCGGATCGCATGAACCTCGCCGAGATCGAAGCGAAGATTGCCGATTTCGGCCGCCGCGCGCGCGATGGCAAGCTCTCCATCGAGGAAATGCAGGGCGGCACCTTCACGATCTCGAACGGCGGCGTCTACGGCTCGCTCATGTCGACGCCGATCCTCAACGCACCGCAGTCCGGCATTCTCGGCATGCACAAGATCGAGGACCGCGCCGTCGTGCGGAACGGCCAGATCGTGATCCGGCCGATGATGTACCTGGCGCTGAGCTACGATCATCGCATCGTCGATGGTCGCGAGGCCGTGACCTTCCTCGTGCGCGTGAAGGAGTGCCTTGAAGACCCGCAGCGCTTCATCCTGGAACTGTGAAGCCGTCATCGCCCTTCTGCGGGCACGTGCAACATCAACAGGCGGCGCGTGCGCGAACGCCCTGAGAAAATGAGCTTGTCATGAGCGCTTCCTACGATCTCATCGTCATCGGCACCGGCCCCGGCGGCTATGTGTGCGCGATTCGCGCAGCCCAGCTCGGCATGAAGGTCGCCGTCGTCGAGAAGCGCGCGACGCATGGCGGCACCTGCCTCAATGTCGGGTGCATTCCCTCGAAGGCACTGCTGCACGCGAGCGAGCTCTACCACGAGGCGCAGCACGGCTTTGCAGCCATGGGCATCGACGTCAAGCCGACGTTCGATCTGGCGCGCATGCAGGCCTACAAGGATGAGGGTGTCAAAGGGAACACGAACGGCATCGAGTTCCTTTTCAAGAAGAACAAGATCACGGCCTATCACGGTCTCGGGCGCATCGCCGGCGCGGGCAAGGTCGAGGTCGTGCTGACCGCGGGCGGCACCGAGACGCTCGAGACCAAGAGCCTCGTCATCGCGACCGGCTCCGACGTCGCGCGGCTTCCCGGCATCGAGATTGACGAGCGGCGGGTCGTGTCCTCGACGGGCGCCCTGGTGCTCGATGAGGTGCCAGGGAAATTGCTGGTCGTCGGCGCGGGCGTGATCGGCTTGGAGCTTGGCAGTGTGTACCGCCGGCTCGGCTCGGAGGTGACCGTCATCGAGTATCTCGACCGCATTCTGCCGGGCATGGACCTCGATGTCGCGAAGAGCTTCCAGCGCATCCTCGCCAAGCAGGGCTTCTCGTTCAAGCTCAGCTCCAAGGTCACGGCGGTCAAGACCGGCACGCGCGGCTGCATGGTCGCCGTCGAGCCGGCCAAGGGCGGCGAGGCCGAGGAAATAGAGGCAGATGTGGTCCTCGTGGCGATCGGCCGCGTGCCGTACACGACCGGGCTCGGCCTTGAGGCGGTGGGCGTGAAACTCGATGAGAGACAGCGCATTGCTGTCGATGCGCACTATGAGACGAGCGTGCCGGGCATCTACGCGCTCGGTGACGTCATTACTGGGCCCATGCTAGCGCACAAGGCCGAGGACGAGGGCGTCGCGGTCGCGGAGATCCTCGCCGGGCAGGCGGGGCATGTGAATTACGATGCCATCCCGAGCGTGATCTACACGGCGCCCGAGGTCGCCTCGGTCGGCAAGACGGAGGAAGAGCTGAGGGCCTTCGGCATACCCTACAAGGTCGGCAAGTTCCCCTTCACCGCCAATGCGCGCGCGAAGGTGAACCGCACGAGCGAGGGCTTTGTGAAGGTGCTGGCGGACGCCGCGACGGACCGCATTCTCGGCGTCCACATCATCGGTGCCAACGCTGGCGAGCTGATCGGCGAGGCAACCGTGATCATGGAGTTCGCCGGCTCCGCCGAGGACCTGGCGCGCATCTGCCACGCGCACCCGACGCTCTCCGAGGCCATTAAGGAGGCCGCGCTCGCCGTCGACAAGCGCCCCATTCACATGTGAGGCGCCACTACGTCCACCGCCACGTCGACTTCAAATCGCGGATGATCTCGCGCGCGGCGTTGTGGCCGGGCACGCCGGTCACGCCGCCACCCGGGTGCGCGCCTGAGCCGCAGAGATAGAGCCCCGGCACCGGGAGACGGTAATTGGCGTGGCCGACAAGAGGCCGCGCCGAGAAGAGCTGATCGAGCGAAAGCTGGCCGTGGAAGATGTCGCCATCGACGAGGCCAAAGCGGGTCTCGAGATCGAGCGGCGAGAGCACCTGGCGCGCGATCACGGATGCCTTGAAGTTCGGCGCGTGGCGGTTGACCGTCTCGATCACGAGGTCGGCAAACTGCTCCTTCTCGTGCCCATTGGCCCACGTGCGGGGCGTTGGAAGCTGCGGCGCGACATGCTGCACGAAAAGACTTGCGACATGCTGCCCCGATGGCGCGAGGCCGTCGTCGAGTGTGGAAGGGATCAGCATCTCAACGACGGGCTCGCGCGACCAGCCCTCGCGGCGCGCATCGAGATACGCGCGGTCGAGATAGTCGATTGTCGGACCGATGATGATGCCGGCGCCATGGTGGGCCTGCTTCTCGGTGCCCGGCCGACACGCGAAGTCAGGCAGCTCCGAGAGAGCAACGTTCATGCGGAATGTGCCGGAGCCGGTCTTGATGCGCAGGAAGCGGGCGCGCAGGTCGGGCGAGAGGGCATCCTCCGGCACGATCGAGCGGAAGAGCAGCTTCGGCCCGATGCCCGAGGCGACAGCGCGCGCGCGGATTTCCGCGCCGGTGTCGAGAATGACGCCGGCGGCGTACCCGCCGGCCATGCGCAGCCTGGCGACGCGGGCGCCGGTGTGTATTTCCGCGCCGGCCGCGCGGGCAGAT
>JBKBPL010000023.1:0-68157 GCA_046293075.1 Hyphomicrobiaceae bacterium
AACAGCGACATGGCGTTGTCCGGCGCGACGGTTCGTTTCGCGCTGGGCCTGGCTGTCGCGCTCCGATTGGTGTGCACCAGATTTGTCGCAAGTCCGTTGGGATGTTCTGCGCATGTACAGCGCATGTTCACGTCAGGAACGCTCTCAGGTGATGAGCTCTAAGTACTGATAGACAAACGAAATCTCGCAACGCCCGAACAATCGATTGCCGCCTTCACACAGGTGGCATCGATCCACAGATAGGGCCACGAGCCCTTGATCGACCGGTTGAGGAACGCGTGCACGCGCTCGTCGATCCCCGCGCACAGCCTGGAGAACTGGCTCTTGGAGATGCCGGTCATGCCCATCGCCTTGACGAGATCATCGACCGAGCGCGTCGAGACGCCGTGCACGTAGGCCTCTTGGATCACCGCCGTGAGCGCCTTCTCGGAAGCCCTGCGCGGCTCCAGAAAGGCTGGGAAGTGGCTGCCTTTCCTGAGCTTCGGGATGGCGAGATCGACGGTCCCGACGCGCGTCTCCCACGCGCGCTCACGGTAGCCGTTGCGATGATTGGTACGCGTGGCCGTGCGCTCGCCGTGCCCGGCGCCGGTGAGGCTCTCCACCTCCATGTCCATCATGCGGTTGGCGACGTAGGCCACCATCTCCCTGAGGAGATCGTCGTCCGAGCCCTTCTCAACGAGGGCCTTCAGGGTCATCCTGTCGATCGCCATGGTCAGTCTCCGGTTGCTTCGCGCTTCGCAACCCGAGCCAACTGCGATTCTGACCATGACCGCCTTCCCGCTCGGCGCCGCTGCGGTCACCCTGGGGGAAAAGGCTTCACGCGGCGTTCCTCTCCGGTAGGCCTACGGCCCCCCTCCGACGAACGCCGCCGCCCCGCCTCCTACACCACGCGATGGGACGTCAGCCCGCGCGGCAGTCGGAGTCCGTTGACAGGGGGGAGCGGCGGTAGCACTCGACCCATGCCTTTGCTGACCATTGCAATGGGTCGCCGAGGGCGGCTTTGCGATGCGTTCCGCGGCGTCCCCGGATGCCAGAGGAAACCAATCGCCCGGTGCTCCAAAGGGCGTCTCCAAGGTGGGAAAGTCGCGGCTGGGAACATACGAAATTGTTGAGGAAAGGGGCCCTGCCGGCCGGCGCACGCGCGCCATCTGGCACACGTTTCCTGAGGGCGGCGCATGGCGGCAGGTGACGCTTGAGCATCAGGCCGGGCTCGGTCATTGCCTCCAACCCTGCGCAGGTCTGCTGGCGCTGGCGCCAATCGTGTGGGTTCACTCTCGACGAGGCGGCTGCCGCGCTCGGGATCTCCCGTTCCAGAGTGGCCGAGTACGATCGCAGCGCCGTGCGCGGGCGCGGCACCGACGTAACGCCGCCCTGTGCCGTGCGTGTCCTGATGCGGGCGATCTCGTCCGGCCAGGTGCCTGAGCCCTGGCCGGAGTGATTGCCACCCAATTCGCATATCAGCGATAGAGTCATGGAAGCGGGGCCTTGAGAGACAAGGCTCTACGGCATCAGCTCGGATGCTGCCTCCTCCGCCAAGAAGTATCCGATGCTCAGCTAAAATCCATGCGCTAGCCATATGGTCCGCGCGGCCCGTTGGCCATGATGCGCGCACAGTTGCGTACCATATCAGGCTCTGGCTGCGGATAGGCCCCCGAGCGACAGCGCTGGAAAACGACGGCCGGCAGCCCAATATCCAAGGAGGCGGCAACCCAAAAGGAGGTGTCCCTGATGCACTTGCGGATTTTGCCTCGGTTCGTCTCGGTCCTCGGTGTGTGTGCGCTGCTGGCGAGCGCGGCCGGGCCGATGGCGGAGGCCCTGGCCTTTGAGCGACCCGGATCCGACCGGCCGGGCGCGGCGGAGGCGCGCGCGGGCGCTGAAGCTGCGCGGCAGCGGCGCGAAATGGAAGCTCTGAGGCAATCATTGGCCTTGGAGGCGCAGGCACGCGCGGCCGAAGAGCGCGCGCGTGACATGCAGCGGCGCGTCGAGGACATAGCGAAGGGGGCCCGCCCCACCTCGCGCTAAGACGTCCGCGCCAATCGCGACGATACTGAACCGGCCCGTGTTTGAGTGCCCTCCTCGATGCGAGCGGGATCACCGGCGGCTGCTGTGACGGCGGCGTCGCGAACCCTCCACCGAGCAGGAACCGCATGACCATCGATGTTCAGCGCGTGCGAGCCGACACGATCGGCGTGAACAACCGCATTCATCTCAACAATGCTGGTGCCGGGCTGATGCCCACGCCCGTTCTCGATGCGATGACGGGGTATCTGAGGCGCGAGGCGGAAATCGGCGGATACGAGGCGGCCCGCGAGCAGGCCGATCGGCTTGATGGCGTCTATGCCAGCGTCGCGCGGCTGCTCGGCGCCGCGCCCGACGAGATCGCGCTCACCGAAAATGCCACCGTCGCATGGCAGATGGCTTTCTATGCCCTCGCGTTCCGGCCTGCCGACCGCATTCTCACCGCTCAGGCTGAGTACGCGGCCAACTATGTGGCTTTTCTTCAGGTCGCGAAGCGCACGGGCGCCGTTATCGAGGTCGTGCCGAACGATCCAAGCGGCGCCCTCTGTGCCGAGTCGCTCGAAAGCATGATCGACGACCGCGCGCGCCTCATCGCCATGACGTGGGTGCCGACCAACGGTGGCCTGGTCAATCCCGCTGCAGCCGTCGGTAAGATCGCGCGCAAGCATGGCATTCCCTACCTGCTCGACGCGTGTCAGGCCGTCGGGCAGATGCCGGTCGATGTGGCGGCGCTCGGTTGCGATATGCTCTCGGCCACGGGGCGCAAGTTCCTCCGGGGCCCCCGTGGCACGGGCTTTCTCTATGTGCGCCGCGATCTGATGCTCCGCCTTGAGCCGCCGCTCATCGATCATTTTGCCGCGCCATGGGTCGCAGCAGACCGCTACGATCTGCGCCCCGATGCCCGGCGGTTCGAGACCTGGGAGAACAACTACGCGGCCCGGCTCGGGCTCGGCGTGGCCGTCGACTACGCGCTCGCCATCGGCATGGAGCCGATCATGACCCGGTGCCGGCTGCTTGCAGACCAGCTGCGCACTGAGCTCGCGCGCATACCGGGGGTCGCCCTCCACGATCTCGGAACAGAGCGGGCGGCTATCGTGACATTCACGGTGGCGGGCCTGGACGCGAGGGAGGTGTGCGCACGCCTGAGTGCCCAAGGTATCAACGTGACCACATCGCAGCCGTCGAGCACACTTCTTGATGCGACGGCGCGGTCGCTGCCGATGATCGTGCGGGCCTCTCCCCACTACTACAACACCGAAGACGAAGTTCTGAGACTTGTGCAGGCCGTCGCGACATTTGCGGGGAGCGCGCAATAACCGCCGCCGGCCCGGCCCTCGCGTCTGGCGGCCGGGGAGCCTCTTTGTAGGGCCCTGTTACGGCAGGATGTCCTGTCGTCCGGTGCGCAGGGCGGTCCAAAGCCCCCGGGCGAGGCCCTTGATCAAACCCGGCTGAGTGGCTACGCCAGGAGCCAGCAGGAGCCTGGTATTTCAGGACCGAGGCTCGAGCCTCATGGGGTGGTGGTCTCTCAATGACGCAAGCGCGTGACCGCGATGAGCAACTGCTGAGGCCGCTGGCTGACGCGGCCGCGGCCGCGCAGCGCGAGGAGATCTCTTTCCGCGACAATGTCGGCCGCGAGATTGAGCGGCGCGAGCGGGCGCGCCAGTACGCCTTCCGCCGCCTCTCGCTCGCCGAGCTCATGCTGAAAGCGGCGCATGGGGCGGAGGACGAGGAAAAGGCCATCGCCGCACAGACCGCCGCGCTCAGAGCCGAGTTCGGCTGGCACGGCGAGAGCGAGCCGAGAAAGCGGATCTTCGC
This sequence comes from Hyphomicrobiaceae bacterium, assembly GCA_046293075.1. Lineage (GTDB taxonomy): Bacteria > Pseudomonadota > Alphaproteobacteria > Rhizobiales > Hyphomicrobiaceae. The sequence continues at coordinate 3,835 of JBKBPL010000023.1, forward strand.
CGCTTGGCGGCCGGTGGCGCTTGCCGTATGGGCAGCCACGCGGCCACCAGCCGAGGAGACGGAGGCCGCCGGCATCGTGCCGCCACCGGATATTGCCGACGCGCTTCTCGCGTTCGAGCGTTGGTACGAAGCGGAATTTGGCTCGAACTATCTCGCGATCCTCGATCAGGAGAAGCAGGAGTATCCCGTTGTCGAATTCTAAGGGGGCGGAGTTCGAGCGTTGGATCGTCGAGCAGTACGCTGCGACGGGTGGCTTCACCGCGCTCATTCTCCTGGTCACCCTTGGCGGCAACAGGGTCGACCTCATCTCGTGCTCGTATGTGCATGTCATCGGCAACGAGGTGAGCTGGGAGAGCATGAAGACGATGCTGGATGCCTCCCGGCGCAAGTGGGATGCGTTCGCGGTCTTTCCTGAATCGCAGCCCGCTGGCGGTCCTCTGATCGACGTCGTGGCCAAGGCGCGACTGCAGGAGCGCATCGACGAGGTGACGGTCAATCGCATGGTTCTCAATGATGCCGGCTTCTTCGATACGCGCGGACGGCACGTTCGCATTGATCCTGTCGAGCTTCACTGATGGCGGGCGGCGCAGATGGCGACGAGGTGCTGGAGATACGCGGTTGCGTATTCCCGAAGCGTCTCCATTACGACATCGAGAACCATATGTGGTATGAGCCCTTGCCGGGCGGTCTCGTCCGCCTCGGCATGACTGTCGTCGGACCGGCGCTTGCCGACTACCGCATATTCGCTTTCACACCCAAGCGTGTCGGCCGCGAGGTCGAGGCGCAGAGATCGTGCGCGACAATTGAGAGCAGCAAGTGGGTCGGTCCGGCGCGGATCGCGTTCGATGCGGTGGTGGAAGCGGTGAATGAGGATCTCATACGCAACCCCGGCTGGCTCGCGACCGATCCTTATGGCGCCGCATGGATGATGGTCGTCCGGCCGCAGCGCACCGATGCGCTCGATGCCCTGCTCACCGGCGACGCAATGGCAGAGGCCTATACCCGTTGGCTCGACGAGAATGACTTCGCCGGCTGCTTTCCGGTGAGCGAGTGATGCAGAGCGCGCCGGCTTCGACCCATATTGTCCTGGTCGGCGGTGGCCACGCGCATGTGATCGCGCTCAAGTCTTTTGGGATGAAGCCTGAGCCCGGCGTTGTGCTGACCTTGATCACGAGGGAGATCGAGGCCCCCTACTCGGGAATGCTGCCGGGTTTCGTAGCTGGCCACTACACGTATGACCAGTGCCACATCGACGTCGTGCGGCTCGCCGCCTGGGCCGGGGCGCGGATGATCCAAGGCACGGTCATTGGCATCGATCGCAAGGCGCGGCGCGTCGAGATCGACGGGCGGCCCCCGCTCGCCTATGACCTGCTTTCAATCGATGTAGGCATCACGCCGCGCCTCGAGGGCATCGACGGTGCCGATGCGCATGGGCTCGCGGTGAAGCCCGTATCGACGTTCGCGGCGCGGTGGCGGGCGCTCGCGCGGGCGGCGTTGGCGGCGGATGGACCCCGGCGCATCGCCGTCATCGGATCAGGTGCCGCGGGGTTCGAGCTGGTACTGGCTATCCGCCACTACTTGAGAATGCAGGCCCCCGCAGCCGGCATCGATCCCGATGCGTTCAGCTTCGCGCTCGTCGGCGGCTCCGTGCTTCTGCCAAGCCATAGCGCATGGGCGCGCGCGCTCGCGCGCCGCGAGATCGCCGCGCAGGGCGTGACGTTGATCGAGAACGATCGTGTGGTGCAGGTTGTGCCGGGCACAGTTCATCTCGCCAGCGGACGCACGCTCGCAGCGGATGCCACGCTTTTCGCAACGCATGCCGGCCCGGCCGAATGGTTTCGAACATCCGGATTGCCCTGCGATGACGCAGGCTTCATCGCCGTGCGGCCGACGCTGCAGATTCTCGATGATGACGATATCTTCGCCGTCGGCGACTGCGCTGCCGTGCTTAAGCATCCACGCGAGAAGGCCGGTGTGTTCGCCGTCCGCCAGGGGCCGCCGCTTACTGAGAACCTGCGGCTGCGCGCGCGCGGGATGGCGGCGAAGCCTTTTACACCGCAGCGCCATTTCCTGACGTTGCTCGCGACCGGCCGTCGCCACGCGATTGCCGCGCGCAATGGCCTCGCCTTTGCGGGCGATCTGCTCTGGCGCTGGAAGGACCGTATCGACCGCACCTTCATGGACAGGTTCAATGTGCTGCCCCCGATGGTCGGCGCGAGCGAGGACGAAATGCGCTGCGCCGGTTGTGCCGCAAAGATCGGACCGGTCACGCTCGCTGCGGCCCTCGACCGGCTTCAGGACCGCGGCGCCCCTGCGCGCGACGATGCGGCCATCATCGATGAAGGCGGCGCGGAGCTGCGCGTGGAGACGGTCGATTTCTTTCGGGCATTCTGGCCGGAGCCCTATGTCTTCGGTGAGATTGCGGCCAATCATGCCATGAATGACGTGTTTGCCATGGGCGCCATACCGACCCACGCGCTCGCGAACGTCGTGCTGCCCTATGCCAGCTCGCAGCGCGTCGCCGAGGATCTGTACCAGCTCCTCGCGGGGGCCCGGGCCGCGTTCGAGCGGGAAGGTGTCGAGATTGTCGGCGGCCATTCGAGTGAGGGTACAGAGCTGGCAGCCGGCTTCTTCGTCTCGGGAAAGGTCGAACGCGGTGCTGTTCTCGGCAAGCGCGGCCTGCGCCCTGGCGACCGGCTGATCCTGACGCGCCCGCTCGGCACAGGCATTCTGTTCGCTGCGCTCATGCGCGGGCGGGCGCGGGCGCCAGCGATCGCAGGCGTCCTCGACAGCATGCGCCAGTCGAGCGGCGACATTGCTCGGCTCATCCGCACCTGGAAGCCGCGTGCTGCGACGGATGTGACGGGCTTTGGGCTCGCGGGACACCTGCTGGAGATGCTGAAGGCGGGGGCAATGGTGGCCGAGCTCGATCTCTCGCGCGTTCCGCTCTATGGCTCAGTGATGGCTCTGGCGCGCGACGGAGTGGCGTCGAGCCTGCTGCCCGAGAACAGCCGCCTCGCATCGGCATTGGTTGGTGATCGTGCGAGCGATGCGCACGTGCGCACGATCCTCTTCGATCCGCAGACGGCGGGGGGGTTCCTGTTTGGCGTTGCCGCCGACAACGCCGAGGCCTGTGTCGACGCGCTCCGCCAGGCGGGCGCACGACATGCGGCAATCATCGGCACGGTGCTCGGCGCCTACGGGGGCGGTGAGGGGTGGCTTCGTCTCACCGGTGCGCTGGCTGAGGATAGTTCTGGCTGATCATCGTCGCCCCCCTTGCAACTTCTCTCAGGTGGGCATGTGACCTTCGCGCTGCTGAAGAATCCTCAGGCCGGATGGGATCGGGCATTGCCTGCCGCGCTCCTGAGGATGTCGTCACGCGTCCCTGCCGCCGTTACGTAGCTCTGCGGCGTGATGCCGAGCAGCGCCGCGACATCCCGGGCGGCCTCGACGACGGTCTCGGTTCTGATGCCCGTCTCCACGCCCATCTCGTTCAGCAGGTGAACGATGTCCTCGCTTGCAAGGTTGCCGACCGCACCCATGGTCGTCGGCGTCATGATGCCGCCGCCGATGCCACAGATAGCACCTTCGATGAAGGATGCGCCGGCATCCAGCGCCGCGACGATATTGGCGGGCCCGTTGCCAGAAAGATTGTGCACGTGGAAGCCGATCTCGATATCGGCAAAGCGGTCGAGCGCCTGCCGGAAGAGACCGCTCACGTGACGCGGATCCTCCATGCCGAGCGAGCCGGCGAAATAGTAGCGCCGGATGCCGCCGCTGCGCAGCTTTGCGACGAGATCCAGCACGCGGCTTTCCGGGATGCGGCCTTCGTAGGCGCACCACATGGTCATGCCCATGGCCAGCACGAACGGGATGTGTGCCGCATCGGCGATCCGGAACGTCTCAATAGCGGCCGTCACGCCTTGCTCGAGCGTCATGTTCTGGTTCTTGAGATTGTAGGCCGCGCTCGCCGTGATGAGGCCGAGGATCTCCTGCGCCTTGGCAGCGACGGCGCGCTCTGCGCCGCGCGGGTTCGGCGCCTGGGCCCGGTAAACGATCCCGGGGTGGCGCCTGATCCGCTCCATGACCGCCTCGGCATCCCTCAGATGCGGGATGACGCGCGGATGCGCGAAGTTCGTCACCTCGATGACCGGAAAGCCGACTTCCGAGAGGCGGTTGACCATTGCGACCTTGGTGTCCGTGTCGACCCAGCGATGAAAGCTCTGCAGGCCGTCCCGCGGCGCGACCTCGACGACGGTGGTGCGGGCGGGGAGGGTCAGCATGCCATGCCTCGATCCGTGATGTCGTTCGGGCACGCATTCTTTCGCCCGAAAGCCGGCCCGCGCGCAACCCTTCTCTCGAGGAGGCGCGTGCGTTGCGGGCCGAACCTCGGGGCGATGGATCCGATGGTCAGCTCACTGGTCGTCACGCAGCACGATGTAGATGGCCGGAATGACCAGAACCGTGAGCAGCGTCGACGAGGCGAGGCCGAACAGCAGCGAGATCGCCAGTCCCTGAAAGATCGGGTCGGCAAGAATGACGGCAGCACCGATCATGGCGGCGAGCGCCGTCAGGAGGATCGGCTTGAACCGCACAGCCCCGGCCTCCATCAGCACGTCGCGCAGTGATCTGGCCGGCCGCCGACCGTGGCGAATGAAGTCGACGAGCAGGATCGAGTTGCGCACGATGATGCCTGCAAGTGCTATGAAGCCGATCATCGAGGTTGCGGTGAACGGCGCGCCGAACAGCCAGTGTCCGAGCATGATGCCGATCAGCGTCAACGGAATGGGCGTCAGGATGACCAGCGGCAGTCGGAAGCTGCCGAACTGTGCAACCACCAGCACATAGATGCCGAGAATCGCGACGGCGAAGGCGGCGCCCATATCGCGGAAGGTGACGTAGGTGATCTCCCATTCACCGTCCCAGAGCAGCGTTGGTTTCGATTCGTCCGTGGGCTGGCCGTGCAGCTTCAGCGCCGGTTTCGGCAGCGTGCCCCAGTCGTGGGCATCGATCAGCCGGGCAACTTCTAGCATGCCGTAGATCGGCGCTTCGTAGGCGCCGGCCAGCTCCGCCATCACCATGTCGGCGAAGCGACCATCACGCCGGAAGATGACCGGCGAGCCTTGCTCTCTGGTGACGCGCACGACTTCGCCAAGCTCAACCACGCCGCGGTTGCCGGGCAGTGCATTGGCCGGCACGGGCGTCGAGGCCATGGCTTCCGACCAAGCAAGCCCGCTCTTCGGCAGCCGCACGGCGATCTCGATGGGATTGCGTTCTTCGCCGCGATGCGAGTAGCCGACCGGGACGCCGCCGAGCAACAGCTGGAGGGTGTCATAGACATCGCTCTGTGTGACGCCGAAGAACTCGAGGCGGTCCTGGTCGATGGACACGCGCAGCCGCGGCCGCGGCTCACCGATGGAGTCGTCCACATCGACGATGAAGGGCACAGAGGCAAAGATCTTCTTCACCTCGCGCGCGACGGCGCGCCGGGTCTCTGCATCGGGCCCGTAGATCTCGGCGAGCAGCGTGGCGAGCACTGGCGGCCCCGGCGGCACTTCGACCACCTTGACGCTGGTCCCAGTCGGCACAACCACCCGCTTCAGCCGCTCTCTGAGATCGAGCGCGATGGCGTGGCTGGCACGCGCGCGTTCTCCGCGTGGCGCAAGATTGAGCTGAAGTTCTCCGAGCTCGGGCGACTGGCGCAGATAGTAGTGGCGCACCAGCCCATTGAAATTGAACGGCGCAGGTGTACCGGCATAGGATTGAATGGATCGCACCTCGGGCAGGCCGCGCGCGACCTCGGCCATCGCGAACAGCGTGCGCTCGGTATCTTCAAGGCTTGCGCCTTCGGGGAGATCAAGAACGACGGCCAGCTCGGACTTGTTGTCGAAGGGGAGCAGCTTCACGGTCACCGACTTGGTCGCGAACAGCATGAGGGACGCGATCGTGGCCAGGCCGACAGCGATCAAGAACAGCCACGCCGATCGCCGGGTGCGGATCACGGGGGCCGCCAGACGCCGGTAGAGAGCGCCAAGCAGACCTTCCCCGTGCGGATCGTGACCCGGTGCAGCTTCGGTCGTGCTCGGCGCCAGGCGCAGCATCAGCCAGGGGGCGATAACCACGGCCACGAAGAACGAGAACAGCATGGCCGCGGAGGCATTGGCCGGGATCGGCGCCATGTACGGGCCCATCAGGCCGGATACGAACAGCATGGGCAGCAGGGCGGCGACGACGGTCAGCGTCGCGACGATCGTCGGATTGCCGACCTCGGCCACGGCTTCGATCGCGGCCTGCAAGCGCGATCGTCCGTCGCGCATGGCCCAGTGTCGTGCGATGTTCTCGACGACGACGATGGCGTCATCGACAAGGATGCCTATCGAGAAAATGAGCGCAAAGAGGCTTACGCGATTGATGGTGTAGCCCATCAGGTTCGCGGCGAAGAGCGTCAGCAGGATCGTTGTTGGAATGACGACAAATGTCACGGCGGCCTCGCGCCAGCCAATGGCGATCGCGATCAGGATGACGATCGAGATGGTCGCAAGCGCGAGGTGGAACAGCAGCTCATTGGCCTTTTCGTTCGCGGTCTCGCCATAGTCGCGCGTGACCGTGACGGTCACTTCCTCTGGGATGAGCCGGCCTCTGACCGCATCCAGGCGATGCAGGAGATCCTCGGCCACGACAACCGCATTGGCGCCCGCCCGCTTGGCGACGGCGACGGTGACGGCCGGTACGCGATGCCAGGCATCGTCACCTTCACGGGCATCGTGCCAGACCCGGTGCTCCATCGGGCTCGGCCCGATGACCACGGAAGCCACGTCATTGACATAGACAGGTCGACCATCTCGGGCCGTGATCAGCAGAAGGCCAATGTCGGGCACGCCCGAGAGCGTCTGGCCAGCGGCGACGGCACGCGTGAGGCCGGCATCCCGCACTTGCCCTGCCAGGAAGGAGCGATTGGCCTCGCGCACCTTCGCGACGAGCTGCTGCAGCGTTATGCCGTAGAGGGCGAGCTTCTCCGGCGACGGCTCGACGCGGATCTGCTGCGGACTGCCACCCGAGATATACGTAAGGCCGACATTCTCGACCTTCGTCAGCTCGGTGCGGAGCTTATCGGCGAGCTCATAGAGGTCCTTGTCGGTCCAACGGGCCGCCGCCTGCGGCTTAGGCGACAGGGTAAGCGTGACGATTGCCACGTCGTTGATGCCACGGCCGACGACCAGTGGCTCGGGGATCCCGACAGGAATGCGATCCATGTTGGCGCGGAGCTTTTCATGCACGCGCAGGATGGCGTCTTCCGCCTTGGTGCCGACAAGGAACCGCGCCGTCACCATGACGCGGTCGTCCTCGCTCTGGCTGTAGACGTGCTCGACCCCGTCGATGGCCTTGACGATCGTCTCGAGCGGCTTGGTCACCAGCTCGGCGGCATCAGGCGCCTTGAGGCCGTCGGCATTGACGCGGATGTCGACCATGGGAACGCTGATCTGCGGCTCCTCCTCGCGCGGAATGACGAGGAGCGCGATCAGCCCCATGGCGATGGCGGCCAGCAGGAACAGCGGGGTGAGCGGAGAGCGGATGGTGGCGCGCGTCAGGCGCCCAGAGATACCGAGGTTCACGGCCGCACCAGTCGGTCACCGGCGTTAAGGCCGGACAGGATCTCGAGGCCATCGGGCATGTCTGACGTGGGATGCGGTCGTCCACGCTGCACAGGCACATCCATGGATCTCTTGTCGTCGAGCTGGACCTTCACGTAATCGACACCGAACCGCGTCGAGACGAAGGCTTCCGGCACAATGTAGGCTTGGCGCGCGCCGCCCGAGATCCACACGCGGATGCGTCTGGCGACGAAGTAGTCACCAAGCCCTTCGACGGCCGCATCGGCAACGACACGGCCGTCCTCGATCTGTGGATAGACGAGCACAATGGTGCCGAAGCGGGCGCCGGACAGCCCGATCTCCTCGCCATCGACACGGATGCGGTCGCCGACCTTCAAGAAGTGCGCATGGCGTTCGGGAACGCGCAGGCGGAGCACGAAGTTCTGCTCGGCGATGGTGGCGATCACTTCGCCGGGGAGCACGACCGCGCCGGCCGTGTAGGGCACGCTCAGGACGCGGCCTGCGGTCGGCGCGAGGACGTCACCTTCGGCCAGTTGCCGCTCGAGGACAGAGCGCTCGGCAATGCGGGCGCGCAGAGCATTATCGGCAACATCAACGGCCGTGCGCGCTTCATCCAGTCGCGCCCGGGGAATTGTGCCGCGCTCCACCAGACTTTCGGCGCGGGCGAGGTCCGTCCTGGCCTGCGCAAGCTGCGCCTGCAGCCCGGCAATCTGGGCGTCGAGGGATTTCATCTGCAGGGCGAGCTTTTCGTCACCCACTGTGGCGATCACCTGCCCGGCGTCGACCCGGTCACCTTCCTTGACGGTGAGTTGGGCGACGGTTCCGCCGGTGCGAACTCTGGCCGGCACGGGCTTCGGCGTCTCGACGGTCGCGAACACGGCCTTGTCGTCCGAGATCTCCCGCAGCGACACAGAATACGTTTCAGCCGCCAGGGAAGTCTGTATCGGCACAGCAGAGACCGCCAGTGCAGCAATCAGTTTGAGCAGCATGTCGTTAACCCTTTGGATGTCTCACCGCCAGTACTGAGAGGCAATGGCAATTGCCTCATTGATCCCGCTCAATGCGCGTTCGACTGCGCCGCGTGACCTTGTTTTTTGCGAGCGATGCCGGCTTCGGCGCACAGAAGGCGCTGTAGAGGGTGGAGAGCAGGGTCCGCGCTTCCGCGCTGGCGATCGAGTACCAGATCGTCTGACCGTCGCGGCGTGCGGTCACGAGACCATCCTTGCGCAGCAGCGAGAGGTGCTGCGAGACGGCGGAATCGCGGATGCCGAGGAACTCAGCCAACTCTCCGACCGACCGCTCCTGATCGACAAGCTGACAGAGGATGAGCAGGCGGTGGCGGTTGGCCATCGCCTTGAGCAGGTCACAGGCGCGATCTGCCGCAGCCTGCATGCGTTCGGTCTGTATTTTCATAGTTGCGAATATACGAATAGACGAATATATGTCAACCCAACGTTATCGATGGTCCGCCTGACCAAGGAGGCACCATGGGCGAAGTGAGAAATATCGTCTGTGGCCGATGCGGCCAAATCAATCGCGTGCCAATGGACCGGCCTGCGGCGCGGGCGCGCTGCGGGGCCTGTCACGAGCCGCTGTTCGCGGGGCGTCCTGTTGAGGTCGACGCGACGGCTTTCGAGCGGCATACGACGCGCAACGACATTCCGGTTCTGGTCGATGTCTGGGCGCCTTGGTGCGGACCGTGCCGGGTGATGGCGCCAATGTTCGAGCAGGCGGCGGCCGCACTCGAGCCGGATGTCCGCCTGCTCAAGCTCAACTCGGATGAGGCGCCGGAGCTGTCCGCGCGTCTCGGTATCCGCAGCATCCCCACGCTGCTGCTCATCGAGAGCGGAAAGGTGCTGGCACGGACCTCAGGCGTCATGCGCGCCGATCAAATTGTCGCCTGGACCCGATCATCTCTCGCGCAGGCTTCGACAAGTCGATGAGCCTTCAGGTCAACAACGGAGACCCCTCATGAATATCGATCGTGCTGTTCTTGCTCTTGCGGGACTGATGATTCTCATCAGCCTTGCCTTGGCGTGGTACTTCAGCCCGTACTGGTTGTTGCTGACCGCGTTCGTTGGTCTCAACCTTCTGCAGGCAGCCTTCACCGGTTTCTGCCCGGCAGCGATCGTATTCAGGAAGCTAGGGTTGCGGGAAGGCTGCGCGTTCGCCGAGAAGTAACGCGACCGGTCTGGCTCTCCCGCGGCTACGCCGCCTTCCTTACAGAAGCGGCCGGGCAATATTCGGGCCGTGTCTGGAGAGGGGCCGGCCCGGCTGCCGGCGCAGGGACCGCGCTGCAACTCATGGTCTCGCGCGCGGCCGTGGGCCCGCCATAGGAGGCGGGATGGGGACACGTCGCACCAGGCTGCGGCCGGGGTAGTGTTGGCGCGCGAACAGCACGAATTCATCGACGAACTGATTGGCGTAGGGGGCGAGCGGCCTGTCTGGCTCCCAAGCCAGCATCGTCCACCTGCCGATCGGCGCACCTCGGTGCACGATGGGGAGCAGCCGAATACCTTGCTGGTTCAGCGGCACGGCCGAGGGCAGAACGCCGACGCCGTAGCCTGCCTGGGTAAGGCCCAGGACAACATTGTGCGCGCCGCTGTCCAGCAGGATGTTCGGGCGAACGTTAGCCGCCAGACAGGCGCTTTCGAACCATTCGCGGGAGCCGAAGCCGCGGCGCAAGGCAAGCAGCGGCCACGCCGTGAGGCTTGTAACCTCGACCTCCCGGTGCCGGCCGAGGGCGTGTCTGCGCGGGACGGCGGCCACGACATGGATCGGATAGAGCAGGCGCCCCACGAGGCGATCCTGTCCCGCCGGGACATACGCGACATCGACCTCGGCCCGCTCAAGACGCGTGATGAGACTCGCTCCGCCATCCTCGATGACATGCACGTCGACACCGGGGTGGCGCACGCGATAGCCGGGCAGGAAACGCACAAGTATGGCCTCGATCATGGGCGGCGTCGCCCCGATCCTCACGACGCCTGCGTCGCCACCCTGCAGCGCTCGGGCGCGCTGGCGCAGGGCCTGAGCCCCGGCGAGGACGCGGCGGCTGTGCGCAAGCAGATCCTCCCCGGCTGAAGTGAGACGCACGCGCCGGCCGACGCGGACGAACAGTGCGATGCCCAGCGCCGTCTCCAATGCCTGAATCTGGCGTGAGACCGCAGGCTGACTGAGATGCAGGCGCTCGGCGGCCTTGGTGACACCGCCAGCGTCGGCAATCGCAACAAAGGTCCTTAGCTGCTGCAAATCCAAAATCATTACTCATATGCATGATAATGTAGAAAATAAATGCATTAGACGTATGGTGAAGTCCAGCCCATAGTCCCGGCGTTCAAGAATGAGGAGGTGAACGCCGTGTCGCTGGCAATGGCAATCGGCCTGCTCGGCACGATGGTCGCGACATCGTTCCTCTCGGGCATCTTCGGCATGGCGGGCGGCATGATCCTGATGGGCATTCTGCTGGCCCTGCTCACGGTGCCGGAGGCCATGGCGCTCCATGCCGTGGCGCAGATGGCCTCGAACGGCTGGCGGGGCCTCCTTTGGATCGGGCACGTGCGGTGGCGTGCCGTGGCGGCCTATCTCGTCGGGTGCGCGGTCGCGCTCGCGGCGTGGTCTTTGGTGCGGTATGTGCCCTCGAAGCCGATGGCGCTGCTCGCGCTCGGCATAACCCCGTTTCTGGTGCGCGTGCTGCCCGCCCAGCTCAAGCCGGATCCGGAACGCTTGACGCACGGCGCGCTCTACGGATCGGCGTGCATGAGCCTCATCCTGCTCACCGGCGTCGCGGGACCATTGATCGACAGCTACTTCCTCGGTGGTACTCTCAATCGCAAGCAGATCATCGCGACCAAGGCGCTCTGCCAGATCTTCGGACACGGTGCCAAGCTTCTCTATTTCGGCGGCCTTGTTGAGCAGGCGGCCAGCATCGATTTGTGGCTGGCGGCCGCCGTGGTGGTGGCATCGATGATTGGCACGACGATCGCGAGACCGGTGCTCAAGCGCCTGTCTGAAACGCAGTACAGAAGCTGGGCGGCGCGCATCATCGCCTTGATTGCCTGCACCTATCTCGCGCAGGGCGCCTATCTCATGGCGCAGGCCGGACCGTAGCGGAGCAGTGCCATGGCGGACCCACCGAATGCGCTCGTGCTGGATCTCGTTGAGTGGATCGCGAAGGCCCCGAGGCCCTATGCCGAGGTCATGGACGCATGGCGGACATCATGTCCGCGGCTGACGATCTGGGAGGATGCCATCGACGGCGGCTATGTGGCGACATCGTGCAGGGCCCATGGCGGCGTCATGGTGAGCGTGACCGATCGCGGGCGAGCGCTTCTTCAGGCCAATGCCCGCACCCAGCCGCCGGCCTAGCAGATCTCCCCTGTATCTTCGTCTATGAAGTGCTTGATGTGCTGATGCTGGAGCCTCGCGGGCGCGCGCGGCCGGCGCGCGCAGTCGCAATTGCGGGTCTCATCAAGCTGCAAGCTTTGATGGAATGCCGAGATGCGTGTGCACGAGCGGCGCAAGCTCCTCCGCGTCGCGCCCACAGCCATCGATGAACGCAGAGCGCCGTCGCCTGAGGAAGGTGAGGCCAAGCACATAAAGGCCGGGCACGGCCGTGACGCCGCCCCGATGCTCGATCTCGCCGCGGCGGCTCAGGACCGGAATGGTCAGCCAGGGATAGCGCCGGATGTAGCCCGTGGCCCAAATAACCGTGCGAATGCCCAGGTCTTGCAGATCCAGGGCCCAGCGGACACCCTCAGCTTTGATCTCGTCGCATTCGGCACTGCCGACGCAAGAGGCCGCTGGATCGGTCTGCTCGATATGGGCGTCGATGCGGCGGAGCACGCGCAACATGCGCGCGTGCGCTCGCGCCATGCTCTGGCCGAGGTCATTGTCGAAGCGAGCCCGCATGTGCTCAATGCCGGTGAGCCGTCCCACGAGACGGACGCCCTGTCGTCTCAGGATGTCAAGGTTGAGATCCCGGTTGTCGGGGCTGCCGACCAGCTGGAGTGATGCCTGCCGCCGCGCGGCCTCGAGATTGGCCGTGCTGTCGGCGCGATCGTCAAGGATGCCCGCGGCGTTCATCCAGTCATAGATGTCGCGCCCGCGATAGCGTCGGGGCATGCGTGTGTGGTCTCCGACCGAGAGCATTACTGGCCGGCCGGATGCATGGATTTCCTCGGCGAGTTGAATGCCGGTTGAGGACGCACCGACAATCAGGACGCCGCCCGGCCGAAGCTGGTCGGGCGCGCGGTACATGCTCGGCGACAGCTGCAGGATGCTACGCGCCAGGCGATCCGCCATCGCCGGTCGGTAAGGCGTATCGCAGGCGCCGGTCGCGACGATGACCGCGCGGCTCTGCCACGTGCCGCACGTGGTGACGGTGAGGAAGCCCGCCGAGGTCTTTGCGACCGATACAACTTCAGCGCGTTCGACGACCGGCGCCGAGATGGCGCGGGCGTAGCGCGCGAGATAGGCGGCGAAAGCGCCTGCCGGCAGGAACCCATTCGGATCGGCGCCCGAATGTGCAAGGCCCGGCAATGTACTGAAAGCTGTCGGGCTCAGCAGATGGAGCGAGTTCCACCGCGCGCTCAGCCAGTGCTCGCCGATGCGGCCGCGTTCCAGCACGACATGATCGATGCCGCGCGCACTGAGGCTCCGGCTGATCACGAGCCCGGCCTGGCCGCCGCCGATGATGACGACGTCGCTCTTGCGCATCGCACGTTTCCTCCGCTGATCCATTCGTTGGGGCGGGCCGCCGGGCAGGAGCCCGACGGCCCTGACGTCTCAGCCCCGCCCATGGGAATTGACGCCGATCTCGACCGGAACGCCGTTGGTGATGATGTCAAACACTGCTGAGCGCGCTTTCGACTGCTGGACAACCTGCTCGAGCTCCTCGCGGGTTGCGTCACCGTCGATCGCGAAGGTGATCGCAACGTTCTGGTAGCCGTTGCGAACCTCCTTGGAGAGGCCGAGGATGCCGCGCAAGTCGATGTCGCCGTGAACCACCGACTCCACCTTGTTGAGCTTGATGCCGCGTGCTGCCGCGATGTTGGCGATGCCGGCGGTAAGGCAGGACGCAAGCGCATGCAGTACCCACTCAACCGGCGTCGGGCCGGCGTCAGCCCCGCACAGGACACCGGGATGGTCGCCATCGGCCTTGTAGGGCAAGACGTGCTCCTGCTCGCCGCCGGCACCGAAGAAGCCGTACATTGTGCTCTGGCTGTGCGTGCCCGAAACCCAGCGGCTCTTGGCGCGGAATTGGAACTGGGCGAGCTCCGGCTGCGCGCCGACGGCGTTGATGGTGGCAAGAAGCGTTGGCGTGTTGACACCATTGAGGGCGACCGGCGTGCGCTTCGGCTTGGCCGGGGCGGTCATCGTGCTGCTCATTGTTCGTCTCCTTATAGTTCGTTGGTCTTGCTCTGCTGAGGACGGCCGCCCGTCGGGGCAGCCGTATCCGTGCGCCGGCGGATCACATCCAACCGGCGTTCTGGATGGCTGGGGATGGTGATGCAGGTGCCCGCGCCGCTCAGGCGGCGATCGGCATTCCAGCAGCAGCCATGGACGCGCGCACTGTTGCCGCACGGATGTACCCCGCGATGCACAGGTTCACCTCGAAGGGATGGGTCAAAGGTCCCATGTGGCCTGCGCCTGCCACGACGTCGCGCGTGGCGTGCGGCAGTGCGCGCGCGAGCTCATCCACGATGAGGCGGCTCGGCCCGCGGGCGTACTCGCCTCTGATGAGATGAACGGGGCAGGCGAGGCGGCCGTAGTTCGCAAGCGGCGTGGTGTCGTTGATGAGTGCTCGAAAATCGAGCGAGGCCTTGGGCAGCCAGCGCACGAGGGCGTCGCGCACGCTCGGCCGCATGGCCATCCATGCTCCGGGCCCGTTCCAGTAATCGACGAATTGCGAGGCCGCATCCCGGTAGGCGCCGGACACGATGCCGTCACCGATCGCGGCGGCAACCGCCTCGATCTCGGCGCGTGCAGATTCTCCACGCTCGCCGATCTGCGTGAGCAGATGGAAGGCCGATGGCTCGTAGAGCGTGAGGCTGGCAATAGCCTGTGGCCGCGCGCTTGCGATCTTCAGGGCCACGCCGCCGCCATAGGAGTGGCCGACAAGATGCACCGGGCCGTCGAGATCGTCGATGAGCTCGATAAGGGGGCGAGCCTCGTCCGCCAGGCTGAAGGCGCGCTCCCCCGTCCAGGGGCCGCGATCCGCACAGCCGATAAAGCTCGGGGCAATGACCTCGAACCAGGGGCCGAGGGTGCCAGCAAGCTTGCGCCACGCGCTGCCGTCGGCACCGGAGCAGTGAAGGGCGATAACGGGTACCGACCGGTCTCTGTTGTAGCTGGCCCCGCGGACAGTAGCCTCGCTGGACCACCGATGTGTGCGTTCCTGAATCATGACTGTTTCCTCCCTCAGCCGCCGAGATCTTGCGTGAGCTGCGCGCCGTTCAGACGCTCGCCATGCGCATTGATCAGGGCCGACATGATCTCGGTCCGATCGAGGCCGATATCCCGCAGCATCCGATCGTTGAGCGAGAGCAATTGACGCTCGGCCAACTTCAAGGTGCGATAGCGGATGTACGCGGCGATCGCGCTTCTGACGTAGGCCGAAGCGGCCGCGAGCGCGCTGCCGGCCGAGTTCGTCAGCGCTCCGGTAGCGATGGGTGCGAAGCCTGGCGCCTCGATATTCATATGCTGTGTGCTCATGACATTCACCTTGGTTTCGGTCTGCTTGCGTGACGAAAGAGGGTCACATTGACTTGAGATGTTGGATCTCCTCGGCGCTCCAGCCGTACGCGGCAAGGCGTTGCGTGCTGAAGTCGCCGAGGACGACTCGCACCGCCCGCTTGGCGCGGCGCTGATGCGATGCCTGAATGGCCGCAATCACCTGAGCGATGGCGGCGGTGATGGCCCTCAGCAGGCCGCTGTGCGGGCTGCTTGCCACCACGGGGATCGATTGTTGGCTCATGGTCATCTCCATTGCGGCCCAGCCGCTTGTTGTTCGGGGGCATGCACCTGCGTGGTGCTTGTGTCTTCGCCGCCGACGTTCTTCGTATAGAGGGCTGAGGTTTCAGTAGGATCGCGCGATCGGGCCAATTTCGTTTCGATTGTTTCGGCCTGTTGCCAACCGTGGAAACACGTGACGGCTCAGCGTGGGTGCACCCACTTCGGCAGGAAGCGCGATGGCTCGAAGGCCGTGTCCGCGGTGAATGGCACGCCATGCTGCCGCAGAAGCTCTTGAAGTGCGCCGGTCTTGAACTGGTCGAGCGTGTCCGTGCAGCCGCCGATCGGCTTGCCGCCGACGAACACCTGCGGAATGGTGGGAGAGCTGACGCGCGCGTGCAGGACCTTGCGTATCTCGCCGCCGATGCTGCCCTTCTGGTAGGCCACCGAATCGAGGTCGACCGAGCGATATGGGATGCCCTGCGCGCGGAAGAACTTGTGCAGGGCCCAGCAGAACTCACACCATTCGAGCGCGAACATCACCACAGGCTGCGCGCGGTCATGGACAAGGCGGTCGACGAGGTGCTCGGCTTGCGGTGTGGTCTCGGGTGCGGCAAGGGCCGTCGACGGTAGAGGTGACGGCGCAGGGCTCCCCATCCGATAGCCATCCGTCGAAGCGGCAATGGCCTGCTCCTCTTGCGACATGTGCTCGGAGATGGCATCGAACAGTGCGGTTGAAAGATAGCGCTCGCCCGTATCGGGGATCATGCAGAGGAGCGCCGATCCGCGGGGGATGTTCCGGCAGAGCGCGAGCGCGCCGGCAAGCGTTGCGCCGCCCGAGATACCGCAGAAGATGCCTTCCTGCGTCGCCAGCTCGCGCGCGAGCCGCAGGGCCTCATTGCCGTTGACGGGCACGATCTCGTCGACGTGATTGGCGAGCAGCGCGTCATGGGTGAGCTTCGGGATGAAGTCCGGTGACCAGCCCTGCATGAGATGGGGCCGGAACAGCGGATGGCTCGCCGCAGGCGCGCCGTCGACCTCGTAGCTCTGGCCGGTGCCACTCGTGATCATGGGCGCGTTGTCCGGCTCGCAGAGCACGATGCGTGTCTGCGGCCGACGGGACTTGAGCACGCGCGCGACGCCCTTGAGCGTGCCGCCGGTTCCGGCGCCGGTCACCCAATAATCGAGGCGCCGTCCTTCGAAATCGGCGAGTATCTCCTGCGCGGTCGTGCGTGCATGGATGTCCGGATTGGCCTCGTTTTCGAACTGGCGGCAGAGGAACCATCCGTGGCGATCGGCGAGCTCCTTGGCCTTGGCGACCATCCCTGTTCCCTTTGCCGCCGCCGGCGTCAGTATGACCTTGGCGCCGAGGAACCGCATGAGCCGCCGCCGTTCGACACTGAAGCTCTCGGCCATGACAATGACCAGCGGATAGCCCTTCTGGGCGCAGACCATCGCCAGCCCGATCCCGGTATTGCCGCTCGTCGCCTCGATCACGGTCTGTCCGGGCTTGAGGCGGCCAGCGCGTTCCGCAGCCTCGATGAGGCCAAGTGCGAGGCGGTCCTTGACCGATCCGAGCGGATTGAAGGCCTCGAGCTTCACGAAGACATCAATGCCTGCGGGCGCCAGCTTGTTGAGACGTACGACCGGCGTGCGGCCGATGGTGTCGAGAATGGTGTTGAATGGCCCAGTCATGGGAACCTCCAAGATGATGAGCGATCTGCTTGCGTTGATTGGGGATCGGTGGCGGCTGTCACGCCGAGGCTGCAGAAGTCACGGGGATCTGCACCCGGCGGAAGGTCGCTCGGCGCGCAGCCATCACGATGCCGATGACGATCAGGTTCAGGACGCCGATAGCTCCAGCGAGAAAAAAGGCCGCGACGTAGCTGCCGGTGCTGTCGAAAAGCGCGCCGCCCGCGTAGCCGCCCACGCCCATGCCGAGCCAGGCGACGAGCATGACAAGCCCGAGCGCGCTGCCGAACCGCTGCTCGGGAACGGCTTGACGAATGCACAGGACGAGGCACGTCATGTTGCCGGCAAAGCCAAAGCCGAAGACGGCCGACAGTGTCAGGATGGAGGCGCTGTCGTCGAGCAGCGGATAGGCGGCAACTGCCATCGTCTGGAGCAGCGAGGCGCCGGCGTAGCTCGCCAGATAGCCGATCCGGTCTGCGAGTAGACCGAAGCAGACGCGCCCGGCCGTGCCGAACAGCATGGCGACGAGCAGGCTCGTGGCGCCGACGGATGGTGACCCGCAGACGATCGTGACGAAGCTCGCCAAGTGAACGAGTGGGATGCCCATGCAGGCGCAGCAGAGGAATGCGGCCAGCGACAGGAGGGCGATGCGCTGCCGCGCCGCGCCGTGGGGATCATGCGCGGTGAGTGTCGATGCGCGCCGCTCCGGCGGGTGCACACGCTCGGGGCGCCGGACCAGTGGCAGGCTGACGGCAAGCAAAGCAAACATCACCACGGCAATGGTGAGATAGGCGGCGCGCCATCCGATGCCGTCGATGAGGAAGTTGGCGGAGAACGGCACTACGCCCTGCCCGAGCGCGCCACCGGCGGTGACAATTCCAACGGCCAGGCCTCTGCGGACCTCGAACCACTCGCCGGTTGCAGTGAGGAGCGGCGCATAGAGCACGGCAAAGCCGAAGCCGCCGAGGATCGCGTTGGCGAGGTAGAGGTGCCAGAGGGACTGAGTGGCGGACATGGCAAGGACCGAAAGCACCATGCCCGAGCCGCCAATCGCGAGAAGTGTGCGGATCTTCATCCGATCCGAGGCCCAGCCCCAGCCGAGGCCGCCGAGTGCCATGCCGGCGGAAGCAATCGCATAGGCGAGACTGATCTCGGCGCGCGTCCACCCAAACTGTGCTTCAAGGGGACGCATGAAGATCGACGTCAGTGCGAGGCTGCCGAAACCGAGAGCCATCGCAAGGGTGGCCCCGACAACGACCACGACGCCGCGCCGGGCCGATGGAAGGTCGCCAGAGGCACGGGCCGATGGAAGGTCGCCAGAGGCAAAAGACTTCGGCGCGTGCCGCGCACAGCTGCTCATGGTCATTCTCCTCGTGTCCAGTTCGTTGCTGGATCTGAACTGAGGCGCGCCCGCTCCCATTGTCCCTGGGTGGCGGGGGCGCCTTAATCGAGGAGGCGGTTGACCTGCACGTCACGGCGGCGCGGGCGGCGAGAGCCGGCGTTTCTGCTCCCATGAGCTTGGCGGCTGGACGGCAGACGCGCCGCGCCACCGGACGTCAGGGCGGATCGCTCCTTCGAATGGGAGCGATATGGGCGGGTGGCCTTTCAGTCGGATGTCGCGGCCGGCGCCATCGTGTTTCAATTGTATCAGGGTATCGGATTTATCGGCTTCTGAGCGTATAACGGCGCTGACCCGGGCAGATCACGCAGGGTTAGGACAGAAATTCGCAGTCGACTGATTTGGAGCACGCAGCGATGGAGCAGACGCTCTTTGAGAAGTACGGCGGGTTCGCCAAGGTCAGCAAGATCGTCCTCGCGCTCTATGACCGCCTGCTCGAGGACGAGACCATAGGACCCTATTTTGACGATGTCGACATGGCGCGCATCGTCGATCATCAGACGAAATTCATCGCCTCCCTGCTCGGCGGGCCAGCCAGCTTCAGCGACGAGCACATTGAGCGCGTGCACCGGCATCTGGCGATCTCGGCCGCCGATTTCAACGTCATGAAAGACATCCTGCGAGCGACGCTGGCGGCCCACGGCATGGCACCAGAGGACATCGAACTGGTCGTCACAGCCTTCGAGCAGCGCCGCGCCCTTGTGGTGGACTGAGCCATGTCAATCGAAGCCATCAATGAACAGCTTCTGCGCGCGATCGGAGTCGGCGTGGCGCTGCTGAACCTCGATGATTTCCGCTTCCTGTTCCACAATGATACGTTTGCCGAGTGGTTTGGCGAGCCGGAGGTGAACAGCCAGATCGCGGACCTCTTTCCCGCCCTCGAGATTGGAGCGCTGAAAACGGCGCTCACCGAGAGCACGCGCTACACCACCGAGACGAGCTTCAAGCTGCGTCGGCGCACCATGAGCGTTGCCATGGACTTTAACCGGACGCCAAATGCCGGGCAGCGCATCGTCGTGCTGGTCTGCCAGAACGTCACCCGCATCAAGGAGCTCGAATCAATGATCGACTCCTACTCGATGATGGTCGAGCGCAACACGCGCGAGCTGAAGCGCGAAAAGGAGCAAGTCGAGAAGCTCCTGCTCAACATGATGCCGCGGTCAGTCTACGAGGAATACAAGACGTTCGGCGTCGTGACGCCGCGTCTCTATGAGCCCGTCTCCGTCCTGACCCTCGACTTCGCCGGTTTCGAGCGGACGATCGTGCCGGCATTGGATCCGGCGGTCATCGTCAGCGAGCTCAACGACATCTACAGCGCGTTCGACCGGATCGGTGAGCAGTTCGGCTGCGAGCGGATCAAGACCATCGGTGACACCTATATCACGGTCTCGGGGATGCCCGACGCAATGCCGGACCATGCGCGATCGGTCGCCAACGCCGCCGTCCGTTTTGTCCGCTACCTCGACCGGCGCAACGAGAGCCATCCGATACAATGGCAGTGTCGGATCGGCATTGCCACGGGTGCGGTGATCGGCTCGGTCGTCGGCGTGCAGAAGTACATCTACGACGTGTTCGGCCCTGCCGTGAGCCAGGCTCTGCGGCTGCGGGCGCAGGCGGCGCCGATGACGATCCTCGCCGGACCGGTCATTGCCGGCCTGCTTGGGGACCGGTTTACGGCCACCCCGATCGCAGCAGGCGAGGAGGGCGAAGCTGTCTTTCGCATGGAGATGACAAGCGAGCCCGCAAGGCTGCGAGGTGGTTGACATGGCCGCCGAAAAGAGGGCTGGGAATCCGGCCAACCCGCAGGGCGAGGGTATCATCGAGGAAATCCTCGATGCGCTTGCCGACGGCGTCGCCATCTTCGGCCGGTCGGGCGCGCTCACGCTCTGCAACGCGGCCTTCCGCGCGCTCAACCCGCGTATTGCCGATCTCATCGTCCCGGGCATTGCATGGGAGGTGCTGCTTCGGGAGGCCGTCCAGCGTGGCGCCATCCCAGAGGGGGAAGGGCGTCTGCTGCAATCAATGGAGACGTCTCTTCTGGAGACAGAGGAACCTATCCCGCCGTTCGAGCTGCATCTCACGTCGGGTGCAGTGCACGAAATCACGCTGCGCCATGCGTCGGACGGCAGCTTCATCGTCACGCAGCGCGATGTGACTGAACGCCGACAGCATGAGATCAGCGACCAGCAGGCGGACGTCCTGCTCGGCAAGGTGCTCGAGGCGTGCCCGGCCAATGTCGTGATGTCGCGGATCGGCGATGGCCAGATTCTCTATCGCTCGCCGGCGGCGACGGAGCTGCTCGGCGCCTCGCGCTGCTACTACGATCACTTTGCAAGCCGGGAGGAACGCGCGGACTTCATCACGGCGCTGCTGCCCGACGGCCGCGTTGACGATATCCAGGCGACCGGTCTCAGGTCGGACGGGACGCAGTTCCCGTGCTCAATCTCGGCTCGCGTCATCGAGTATCACGGCGAGGATGTCATGGTGTCGAACACCGTCGACATCAGCAAGGAAGTGGCCCTGCAGAGGACGCTCGCCGAGCAGCGCGAGCAGATTTTCCAGGCTGAGAAGATGTCGGCGCTCGGGGAACTGCTCGCGGGAGTGGCGCACGAATTGAACAATCCGCTTTCCGTGGTCGTCGGCCATGCCCTCATGATGCGTGAGGAGGCGCACGATCCTTCCGTGCTGCGCCGCATCGGCAAGATCAGCGATGCGGCAGAGCGCTGCGCGCGCATCGTGAAATCATTCCTGGCAATGGCGCGGCAGCTCCCCACGGAGCTCAAGCCGATTGACCTTCATGAGACGATCGACACGGCCATCGAGGCGTTGCAGCTCAGTGCTTCTGGCCTTGTCAGCACAGTCGATGTCATGTTGCCGGCCGACCTTCCACGCATTCTTGGTGATGCCGACCAGGTGACCCAGGTCTTCATGAACCTGATCAGCAATGCCGATCAGGCTATTGAGGGCTCGGGCATTGGCGGTCGCATAGCGATTGCGGCTCGCTTTGTTGCCGGCGCTGGCATGGTCGAGATCACGATCACCGATGATGGTCCAGGTATCCCGAAGGAGGTTCGCAGCCGCATTTTCGATCCCCTCTTCACGACCAAAGAGGTCGGTAAGGGCACCGGGATAGGTCTCGCCTTCTGCCATCGCGTGGTGACGTCGCATCGCGGGCAAATCCGCCTCGATCCGACAAGCAGGCCCGGTGCCACGAAGTTCGTCATTCGCTTGCCGGCGGCCGCAACGGATCAGCTGGAGGCGTCCGATCAGGGCGCAGTCGCAGGCTTGGACCAAGTGCCGGCTGTCCGCGTGCTCGTGGTCGACGACGAAAGCGACGTGGCCCACCTCATCCGCGAGATCCTCGAGCGCGACGGCTATCACGTCGACCATGCAGCGTCCGCGGAAGCTGCGTTCGAGCGGCTCGCGCGTCATACCTACGCGCTGGTCCTCAGCGATCTGAACATGCCCGGGCTGGGTGGTCGCGGCTTCTACGAGAAGATCGTCCGGGAGCATCCCGCTCTGGCGGCTCGGGTCGGGTTCGTGACCGGCGATACCATGAGCCCGTCCGCACGCGGATTTCTCGACAGTGCGCAGCGGCCCTACCTCGAGAAGCCGATCGCGCCCGCGGAGCTGCGTGCGCTGGCCCGGCGATTGCTCGAGGATGCTGCAGAGAGCATTGGGCGATGAGCACGTCAGCGGCACATATTCTGCTCTGTGATGACGAGAGCGGGCTGAGGGAGATGGTTTCGGAGTACCTGACGCGCCGCGGATTTCGTGTTTCGGAGGCCGCGAACGCCGCGGAACTGCGCGCCCTGCTCGAGCGCGATCCGCCATCCGCCATCGTGCTCGATATCAGGATGCCGGGTGAGGACGGTCTGTCGGTCCTGAAGAGCCTGCGCACCGAGCGGGATCTGCCCGTGATCATGCTGTCCGCGGCCGGCGAGGTGGTAGACAGGATCGTCGGCCTGGAACTCGGTGCGGATGACTATCTGGCAAAGCCGGTGGATCTCCGCGAGCTCGAGGCGCGCATCAAGACGGTGCTGCGTCGTGTCGCGCCGCCGGCTCAGGCCCCGGTGCCGGCAGATGCGCCCTCAACCAAGCGGTTTCGTTTTGGCAAGACGTGGCTCGACATTGAGGCTGCGCGCCTGATCGCTGAGGACGGCAGCGATATCCCGCTGACCTCGATGGAGTTCAACCTGCTGAAGCTTTTCGCCTTGAACCGCGGCCGCGTGCTGAACCGGGACCAGATCCTCGAAGGCGCGCACGATCGGACGTGGGATCCCTTCGACCGCAGCATCGATATCCGCATTTCGCGCATCCGCAGGAAGATCGAAGTCAACGCCAAGAAGCCGGTGGTCATTCGTACCGTGCGCGGGATCGGCTACATTTATGACGGCGAGTAGGCAAGCAGGCAAACCCCCGCATCCGAGGAGTCGCTTGCTCTTCGTACCTGGCGCATCGGCTGCCCTTTACGGATGCATGGCGCGGCGGCCGCGACGGCGCGGGCGGGCCCTCAGTAGGCTTGGAGCGGAAGGCCGCCGTTTGGACCGATCAAGAGGCCCCAGATCTCGTTGGCTCCGATCGTAATGGTCTCTTCGAATGGCGGCTTGCCAGCGATCCGCACGACCACGCGATGTGCGCCGGGTTTGAGCTCGATTGACGGTCCATCCGTTCCCTTTGTGCCGACGCCTGCCGGAACGTCGATTGTGCGTCCCGCGATGCTCACCTTGCCTGCGACATCCGGCAAGCTCCCGAACAACAGGCGCGCCATCCCCGGCTTCGGCAGCAGGCCCGATTTGCGCGCCTCTGCTTCCTTGCGGACGGCGAGCGTGATGTGGGTTTCATCGCCTTTCGACAGCAAAGTCAGGCGGGCCGGGCCATCAGGCGCGTTGAACTCCGCAGCGGTCGTTGCATCCGAGCGCTGCACTTGGCCAACCTCTTTCCAGCCGCGCGCGGCCAGTTCCTTGCGATAGAAGGCCAGAACGGCTTCGGCTGGCGCCGGGACGACCGCCATTGCCTCGTATCTGAAAAGCGACGTGACCCGACCCACCGAGCTGTTGGGCCTGGGGACAGGCAGGCCATGGCTCTCCATCACCTCGAGGACCGGGTGGGCCTGCGCTCGCCCGGCCTCGGTCCGCGCCTTGCTCATTGCATCGTCGCCGGTTGCCTTCGCTGAGACGAGCGCATCGCCTTGCGCCATGACGTGCGTGGCGTTGCCGATCCGGGCAACCGTTACGGTGAGAGATGTGTCCTCGCGTTCGAAAACGAGCCCGATCATGGTTGGACGATTTATGCCTTTCGGCGTGAGCGTCCAGCCGGCCTGCGTCAGCTCCGATCGGTAGAAATCGGCGAGCACCTCGACGCTCAACGGGCTCTTGAACTCGAACGTCCCGCGTGTGGCGTCGAACTTCTGGTTGGTTGCTCTCTCCGGCAACGGGATCGGCGGGTTTACGCTTGCCCGGGATGGAGCGGCTGATGCGGGCTGCCGAGCGGCGGGGCGCTCGCGCGGGGATCGTGCGGCTGGTTGATCGGGAAGGCTCGGCGCCTCCCTGATGCGCGCGAGCTTATCAATGTCTGAGGCCGCACCGATGCCCTGAAGCTGCTTTTGCACGTCGCGCAGCACGTCACCAACCAGCGACTCGACCTGTTTTTCGATGTCACTGGTCTCTTCGCGTGCCGCGGCCTTCGGCGCTGGAGGCTGCGGGCGCTTTGCCTCCGCGCCGGGCAATAGGCGCGGGGAAACAGCTTCGAGTTTTACGGCAACGCCGCCGGCGTCCTGCCTTCTCATGAACAGGAGCAGCGGACGTTGGCCACTCTTGGTCAGAAAAGCGCGCTGGCTTACGCCATCGCCTGCGAAGGCGCTGCTCCCATCTGACGGCTGATGCAGTGCCCAGCCACGCTCCTGCATCTGCGTGACGTAAAATTTCGAAATTTCGTCGAATGACTGGCCGGTGACCGCCTCAAGATGCGGGACGTTCGGATCGAACTTGATGTCCGAGCCGTCCGGAGGAAAGGGGATGTCATGACGCAGGGGCGCGCTCACATAGTTGATCGTCGTCGCATTGCCTTGTCCGGGTGCCGGGGCAATCCTGACACGCAATCCAGTTGGTCCTTTGCGCACGACAACGTGCCTGGCCTGGGGATCGACCGGCGAGCGGCCGCTCGGGTCAGCATAACCTTGCCAGTCTGCTGCGCGCAGGACGGCCTCGACTGCCTTGGCGGCCGCTTCGACGCTCAGAGACACCGAGAATATCGTCGTCTGAGGGCTCTCATAGATGACGTTGGCGCCTTTGGGCCGCGGTATTTTGCTGGTGTCAGCCGGATCCTGCGCCGCCGCCTGCGTGCCGCCGACCATGGTGAGCACGATGGCGAGCGAACGGACAAGGGCAACGAAACGGAGCGTCATGGAGGCACCTCAGGCGTCGCGAGCAAGGTTGTTTGCCTAGCAGGCCGATCGCACAGTTCCAAGATATGGCTTGAATATCGGGTCGCGGTTGCCGACCTTTGGTAAACGCGAACGATCGGCCGTCTTGTCTCGGTGGTCTGTTGACGCGGAGGTGGGTGGGCTTGGGCCGTCCGACCCATCAGAGTTCTCTAGGCAACCTCTGAGCACAGATGATCGCGAGTCCGGGTGCGGTGGCGCCCATCGTCCAGGGCAAGAACCGCCGGCGACTTCGCGGCCGCGCCATCGCGAGGCACCTCAAGCCGACACGGTATCAATTGGGACGACCACGCGGCGATAGAGGTGCCATGTCGCGTGTCCCAGCACTGGTAACGTCACAATAAGACCGAGAAACATCGGCAGCGCCGACAAGATCAGCAGGATGGCGACCAGCGCCGCCCAGCCGAGCATGGGCAGCGGGCTCGCAGCAACAGCTCTTAGCGACGTGATCATCGCCGTAACGAAGTCCACGTCGCGCTCCAGGAGCAGCGGGAACGAGACGACGGTTAGAGAGAACAGGATCAGCGAAAGCGCGGCGCCGATGACGTTGCCCACAGCGAGGAAGATCAGCCCCTCGTTCGTTGTGAGGACAACCCTCAGGAACTCATCGATGGAAGCGAAGGAGCCGGCATGGCCGAGAAACAGCGCGAGCAGCAGCCGCACCTGATACATCCAAACAACGAGCACGAAGACCGTGACAAAGGCCATCCAGGCGATCTCGCGCCGCGACTTGACGGTTTTCCAGATGCTGGCGAGTGAGACGGTCTCCCCGCGCTCCAGCCGGCGACTGACCTCGTAGAGTCCCAACGCAACGAATGGTCCAATGATCGCGAAGCCCGCGGCCAAGGGGTAGGCCAGATAGGTCATGCGAAGTGCGCCAAGGCACGCCAGGATCGCTATGCCCCCCATGGCGTAGAGCGTCCCGAAGAGCAGGCCCAATCTGGGCGCGGACTGGAAATCACGAAGTCCTCGTATCAACGCCTCGACAACATCTCTTCGCTCGATCTGACGGATGACCGGGTCAACTTTGCCGGATATTTGCATCGCGCGATTTCCTGGGTGGCAGGGCCGACGAGTGCAGGCTTGTAGCTGCTGGGAAATGGCTACACTGTGCCACCGCGCCTCGATGCGGATCAAGTTGCGCACGCGCAAGCTGCCCGCCGCCCGCGCGCGGCTTCCGGGACGGTCGCCCCACGGGGTTCAACGCGGCAGCATGAAGTGTGGCCCGGGCCAGCATCGCGCTCAGGCCATGACCGCCGCTCTTACTCCACCGGCTGGGACGCGATCGATGGCACAGCTTACCCGGGCTCGGTCGGCTCATAAGGGACCAGGGCGGCAGTCAGGGGAGGGGGCGAAAAGCGAAGTGTTTGAAATATATGGTACCGCCTCGTGGGCTCGAACCACGGACCCCCAGATCCACAATCTGGTGCTCTAACCAACTGAGCTAAGGCGGCACGGGACGACGGCGGCCCGGAACTGGGCCGTGGGCCGGTCGGCAGGGGTTCTCTAATACGCTTCAGGGGCCTTGGCAAGGCAGGCAAGCCCGCACGCAGCAGAGGCCCGAAACCGCCAGGGAAAAGTGGTGCGCGCAGGTCCGCCGCGCGGAACCCACATGGCGGAAGACAGGGCGTGCGGTGCGGACTTGATCTATAAGGCGGGGCTTGTGACCCAGGCGAGCGTCGGCCACGGCGCAGCGCAAGGGGCCAACCGTTGCGGCACGCAGTGCCACCTGTGACTTCGCCGGATGCCCTGATGCCAGAGCTTTCTGCCCATGACCGCGCTGATGGTGCGGAGGCCGCGAGTTCCGAAGCGGGGCGCTTCGCGGCCCTCGTGGCCGTCGGCATTGGCGTCGTCTACGGGGACATCGGGACAAGCCCCCTCTATGCCTTCAGGGATGCCGTCGCCGCCGCCTCGGGCGGGGTTGGAGTAGCCCCGCGCGCCGATGCCGTGCTCGGTATCCTCTCGCTCATTCTGTGGGCCCTGATCACCCTCGTGAGCACGAAGTACGTGCTGATCCTGTTGCGGGCGGACAATCATGGCGAAGGCGGCATCCTCGCCCTGATGGCACTCGTCCAGCGCGCGTCGTCGCGAAAGGCGTTCCCCGTGCTCGTGCTCGGCGCCGCCGGGGCCGCGCTCTTCTACGGCGACGCGTTGATCACGCCGGCGATTTCGGTGATGTCGGCCGTCGAGGGCGCCAAGCTCGCCATGCCCGTGCCGGAGAACGGCGTCCTCGTGGCGACGATGGCGATCCTCCTCGCGCTGTTTGCGGTGCAGGGCTATGGCACGCACCGCGTGGCAGGCGCGTTCGGTCCGGTGATGATCCTGTGGTTTCTCGTCATTGGCGGCGCGGGCCTCTATCAGGTCGTCCGCAACCCTCAGGTGCTCGCGGCCGTGAGCCCGCACCATGCCGTGACGTTCCTGATGACGGATATCACGATCGGCCTCGCGACACTGGGGGCGGTCTTTCTAGCAGTAACGGGCGCGGAAGCCCTTTACGCCGACCTCGGCCATATTGGCCGCAAGCCCATCACTGTCGCATGGTTCAGCTTTGTCCTGCCTGCTCTCCTCCTGAGCTATTTCGGGCAGGGTGCGGTCGTGCTGTCGGATGCGGCCGCCATCGACAATCCCTTCTATCGCACCGTCCCGCCGGGGTATCTCCTGCCGATGGTGGGGCTCGCGACGGTCGCCACGATCATTGCCAGCCAGGCGACGATCACTGGTGCTTTTTCGGTAACCCGGCAAGCGATCCAGCTCCGGCTCTTGCCGCGCATGACCGTTCGGCACACCTCGGGCGCGTACGCGGGTCAGATCTATCTGCCGGCATGCAATTGGCTCATGATGGCAGGCGTGCTCACGATTGTGGTGGCCTTTCAGAACTCCACGCGCCTTGCTGCTGCCTACGGCATCGCGGTGACCGGGACGATGATCGTCACGGCGATCCTCGCCATCATGATGATGGCGCGGCACTGGAGGTGGTCCCGGTTGCGGATCGCGCTCGTCATGGCGCCTTTCCTGGCGATCGAGCTGGTGTTTCTTTCTGCCAATCTGCTCAAGGTGGCCGATGGTGGCTGGGTGACGCTGCTCATCGCCGCGGTGATGCTGGCGATCATGCTCGTGTGGTGGAAGGGGACCGACATTCTTCTCGCCAAGACCCGGCGGAACGAGCTTCCCCTGGCCGGTCTCCTTCCGAGCCTCGCAAGATCGCGTGTCGCCGTGGTTCCTGGCACAGGCGTTTATCTTACAGCCAATCCTGACAACACGCCGACGGCGCTCCTGCATACGATTAAGCATTTCAAGGTGATACACGAGCGGATCATCGTTCTGACGGTGATCACGTCGAACTGGCCGTATCTCAGCATGGCCGAGGGTGTCTCGATCGAGCGGCTGTCGGATCGGGTCGCGCGCGTGCGCGTGGTGACCGGCTTCATGCAGCAGCCGAATATCCCGGCCGTGCTCGACTACTGTCGCGAGCAAGGGCTGCCGAGCGAGCCGGCTTCGACGTCATTCATGCTCTCCAGGCGGGAGGTCAAGGCAGAACGGCCGTCGGCCATGCCGCTGCCCGCGACGGCGCTCTTCATCGTGATGGCGCACAATGCGGCGGACGCGACCGATTACTTCGGCATACCAAAGGATCGTGTCGTCGAGATCGGCACGCAGGTAGGGCTGTAGTCGCCGCACGCGGAGAACGCGGCGCAAGCCCGTGGTTCAATCCTCGAAGGGATCCTTCATCAGGATGGTGTCATCGCGCTCGGGGCTCGTCGAGAGCAGCGTCACCGGGCACTCGATCAGCTCCTCGATGTGGCGCACATACTTGACGGCCTGCGCCGGCAGGCTGGCCCAGCTTCGCGCGCCCTGCGTCGATTCCGTCCAGCCCTCGAAGCTCTCGTAAATGGGCGTCACGCGCGCCTGCTCGTTCATGCCCGCGGGCAGCCGGTCGATGCGCCGGCCGTCGAGCTCATATGCGACGCAGACCTTGATCTCGGGGAGGGCGTCGAGGATATCGAGCTTGGTGAGTGCGATGCCGTTGATGCCGGCGACGCGCACGACTTGGCGAACGAGGACCGCATCGAACCAGCCGCATCGGCGGGGGCGGCCTGTGTTGACGCCGAACTCCTTGCCGCGCTCGCCGAGCAGGCGGCCGATTGCATCGGGGTTGCCGTCGGCATCGAGCAGCTCGGTCGGAAACGGGCCCGAACCGACGCGCGTCGTGTAGGCCTTGGCAAGGCCGAGCACGTAGCTGAGCGACGCCGGGCCAAGCCCCGAGCCGGCCGCGGCCTGGCCCGCAACGGTGTTCGACGAGGTCACGTAGGGATACGTGCCGTGATCGACATCAAGCAGCGCGCCCTGCGCGCCCTCGAAGAGGATGCGCTTGCCGGCTTTGCGCGCGCGGTCGAGCGTATCCCACACCGTGTCGATATAGGGCAGGATCGTCGGCGCAATCGCCGTGAGCTCGCCGATCAATTCGTCTTTGTCGATCTCCGGCTTGCCGAGGCCCCGCCGCAGCGCATTATGGTGGACGAGCAGGCGATCGATCTTGGGGCCGAGGTTATGCAGGTTGCGCAGGTCCTGGACGCGGATCGCACGCCGGCCGACCTTGTCCTCGTAGGCGGGGCCGATGCCGCGCCCGGTCGTGCCGATCTTCTGCGCGGCGGCCGCCTCCTCACGGAGCTGATCGAGTTCGCGGTGGAGCGGGAGAATAAGCGTCGCATTCTCGGCAATCTTGAGCTGGTCGGGTCCAATGTCGATGCCGAGCTTGCGGATTGCCTCGATCTCGGCGGCAAGGTGCCAGGGATCAACCACCACGCCATTGCCGATCACCGAGAGCTTGCCCGGCCGGACAACGCCGGAGGGAAGCAGCGCGAGCTTGTAGGTCTGGCTGCCGATGACGAGCGTGTGGCCGGCATTGTGGCCACCCTGGAAGCGCACGACGATGTCGGCGCGCTCCGACAGCCAGTCCACGATCTTGCCTTTGCCCTCGTCGCCCCACTGGGCGCCGACAACCACCACGTTCGCCATTGTCTGATGCCTCTTGCCAGCGGCACTCGGGCCGCACCACGGCGTTAGCCCGGGGCGCGGCGCCGCGCAAGGGTGAATGTCGTCCAGATGGCAAAGGAGGGCCCCGGCCGCGGCGGGAGCGGGGCTCCCGCCGCCTCAGCCCAGCCCTTGGTGCGCTCAGCGCCCCTCGCGCCACCAGGCGAGCGTCATGAAGGCGAGGAGTGCGGCAAGGGCGAGCAGGCCGGTGAACATTGGCGTGATCCGCACGCCGCGCGTCACGAAGGCCTCGCGATCCTTGAGCCCCATCCAGCCGGACCCGGCAAGCACCCTCGCATTGGCGAGCAGCGACACACGCGGCACCTCGACGGCGCTGTCGCTGCCGCTCGAGAGCAGGCCGCCGCCGCGCGTCCAGAAGGTGCCGCCGCCGGTGGCGTTGATGAGCGGCTTGAGCTTGGCGTCGGTCGCCGTGACCTCGCTCATCTCGCGCGCGTCCTCGAGGCCCGCGTGCGCGACCGCCGTCAGAATGCGCCGCTCCGGCGCAGGGCCGTTCGTCTGCATCTTGTAGAGGCCGGGGTGACGGACATCGATGGTCGTGCGCCACAGGCCGTTGCCGGCGGGCTCGAGCCGCACCTCGCTCGTCTCGCCGCCGGGGGACTGCACGCTGACGGGTGGGACATCCGCCTCCATGGAGCGGCGCTCGATCGTGAGCTTGAGGCCGCGCGCCTCAGCCCGCAGGCGCTCCTCCTCGAGATCCGGCTCCTTCATGAGCCAGTGCGCGGTGCGGCGCAGGAGGTCCGTGTGCGGGCCGCCGCCGTCGTAGCCGCGGGCCCATAGCCACGCATGATCGGAAAGCATGAGGGCAACGCGTCCGCGCCCGACACGGTCGAGCACGAGGAGCGGGCGCTCATCGACGCCGCTCATGAGCGTGCGGCCGCGGATCACGTTGGTCTCGACTTGGCGGAACCAGCGGCCCCAGTCTGGCTCCTCATTCTGAGCGCGCAGGCCCGGAAGATCGCGTGTGACCGGATGCTTGTGGCCATCGATCGTAACGCGTGCCTTGAAAGGCTGCTCAATGACGCGGCCCGAGGGAGCGGCGGGAAGAACGGGGGCAAGCGCCGTCCTGAAGAGGCTCGCGGCTTGCGCATAGTCGTCGCCCGAAGCGACCAGCAGCGCGCCGCCGTGGCTCGCCACGTAGCGCGCGATGTTGTCGTAGTAGATCGGCGGCAGGATGCCGCGGTTCTGGTAGCGATCGAAGATGATCAGGTCGAAGTTGCCGATCTTCTCGGAGAACAGCTCGCGCGTCGGGAAAGCAATCAGCGAGAGCTGATGGATGGGCGTGCCGTCCTGCTTCTCGGGGGGACGGAGAATGGTGAAGTGCACGAGATCGACGGCGGCGTCCGACTTCAGAAGATTGCGCCACACGCGCTCGCCGGCGTGCGGCTCGCCCGAGACCAGCAGCACGCGCAGGTTCTCGCGCACACCTTCGGCCGCGATCACGACGCGGTTGTTGAGGTGGGTGAGCTCGCCGGGCACGGCGTCGAGCTCGATCTCGACGATGTTCTGGCCGGCGGTCGGGAAGGGCATGGCGATGCGCGTACGCACGTCGATTTCCGTGCGGATGGTCTCGTCCGGCTGCCCCTCGCGGCGCACGCGCAGGTTCACCTGCCGGCCGGCCTGGCCGCTCTTGCCGGTTTCGCGAACCGCGATCTCGATGTCGCGCGCGGGGCCGTTGACGATGCCGAACTTTGGCGCGGTGATGACCTCGATGCGGCGGTCGAACTCGTCCGGCCGACCGGTGATCAGGGCGTGTATAGGGGCGCTGAAGCCGAGCGCGGCGGGCGAGGCCGGGATGTCGTGCACCTGGCCGTCCGTGATCATGATCACGCCGGCGAGCCGGTCGGGGGCCACGTCGGCGAGGGCACGGTTCAAGTCGGCGAAGAGATTGGTGCCCGAGCTGCGGTCGCCCGTCGGGCGGGCGGCCTCGATCCACTTCACCTCGAGACCGGGAATGCGCTTCAGCTTCTCTTCGAGATCGGCGCGGATGGCGGCGGTCTGCGCGGGCCGCCCGGCGATTGTCTGGCTCATGCTTTCGTCGATGAGGACGACCGCAATGTTGGCGAGGCTTTCGCGCTCTTCCTGGCGGAGCGACGGGTTGGCGAGCGCGGCGACAAGGGCGGCAAGGGCAAGGGCGCGCAGCGCCGCACCGCGCGTGCGCCGGAAGAAGAGGACGGCGACGAGCGCGAGTGCCATGAGCACCGCGGCGATCAGCACCGGCGGCGGCACCATTGGCGCGATATCGATCGACCAGGTCATCCGATCTGCCTCAAAACGCTCATCACTACTGCCCGAGGCGCTCGATCAGCGCCGGGGCGTGCACCTGGTCGGCCTTGTAGTTGCCGGTCAGGGCGTACATCACGATGTTGATGCCAACGCGGAAGGACATCTCGCGCTGGGCTTCGCCGCCCGGCACCGTCGGGAACATCGGCCGGTTCTGCTCGTCGAGCGCCCAGGCGGCGGCAAGGTCGTTCGGCGTCACGAGGATGCTGCTGACGCCATCGGCGCGCCGCGCCTTGCGCGTGTCGCCGTCGACGGCTTCCGCGCTGTCGGCCTCGACCCACATCTGTCCGCCGTCCCAGCGACCGGGGAACGTGCGGAGGATATAGAACGATTTGGTCAGCACGTGGCCTTCAGGGACGGGCTCGAGTCGCGGGATGTCGAGGCGCCCGAGCAGGCGCTGCAGCGGTGTGCCGCCCTCGCGGCCCATGCCGATGCCGGTCGGGATCCCGGAGCCGAAGTCGCGCGTGTCGAAGATGATCATCCCGCCCTGCTTCATGTATGTGTCGATCTTGGCCAGCGTCGCGTCGGGGAGCGTGCTCGCGTTGGGCAAGACGGGCCAGTAGAGGATCGGGAAGAAGGCGATCTCGTCGGTCGCAATATTGACGCCGAATGGCTCGCCCGGCTCGACGGACGTGCGCGCGGCGAGCACGCGACCGATGCCGACTAGGCCCGCGCGGCTCGTGTCGTCGGTTGCCGCATCGCCGGTCAGGACGTAGGCGAGAGAGACCTTGCCGGTTGCCTGGATGGCCATCTGCAGATCGCGGCTCGACGGCATTGCCGAGGCTGGCGGCGCATCGGGACGCCGCTGCGCATCGGCTGGGCAGCTCGCAAGGGCGAGGGCCGTCGCGATGGTGAGTGTGAGCACGGCGGCCGTCGCGGCGGTCGGCCGGGGCGGACGGCGTGACCTGATGAGGCCCTGGAGCAGAAGCACGGCCATGATGTCGGCGAAGATGAGCGCGAGCGCCGCGGACAGCAGCCACGGCTTCAGCGGCTCGGGGTTCGTGCCCTCATAGGTGCGCTGCTCGACATCGGCCGGAAGGCTTGGAAGGGGCCTCAGCTCCGTGCGCGGCGTGACGACATTGAGCGCGCGCGGGTTCGCAGCGGGACCGTAGTAGCCCGGCGGGTGGTCGAGCGAGGGCGTCACCGTGTCGATGCGCCGGGCAGGCACGGCCTGCGCCGTCGGCGTCGGCGGACGCAGCGTGCCGAAGCCGTCGAGCACCTGGGTCGGCGCCAGAACCTCGGTCGTGTCGGGTGCCGGTGTCCCGCGCGTCGTCGGCAGGGCCATGGTTTCGGGGCCGCCGACCGCAATGCCGCCGCTGACGCCCAAAGTCGCGATCCGCCGCAGCATCTCGACGAAGAGACCGGAAAGCGGGAGGTTCGACCAGTCGGAGTTGGCCGTGACGTGGAAGAGCACGATCTGGCCCTCACCCATGCGCCGCGCCGTTACGAGCGGCGTGCCGTCCGCAAGCCGCGCCCACACGCTCACCTCGTCCGTGAGATAAGCCGGATCGGCAAGGATCTGGCGGCTGACGGCCACATCGGACGGAATTGTCAATCCGGCGAAAGGGCTCGTATCCTCGAAGGGCGCGAGCGGCTGCGGCGTCGACCAGGAGAGTGCGCCGCCGAGCGTGCGCCCGCCCATGCGCAGGCCCACGGGCAGCAGGTCATCGCCGCCCTTCTCGAGCCGCGGGCCGGCGAAGCGCACCAGGACACCGCCCTTCCTCACCCACTCCCCGACGCGCCCGCCAAGATCGCCGGCAAGCGTGCCGATATCAGCGAGTACGAGGATAGAGGATCGCTGCTCGAAGGCATCGGCGAGCGCGACGGCGAGATTGACGTCACGCTGGCGGACGAGCTCCGCGAACGGCGCGAGGGCCCGCTCGATATAGTAGAGCGGCGCCAGCAGCGGCTGCGCCTGCTCACGGCTCTCGCCCGAGACGAGCGCGATACGATGCCAGCGCGAGCGGTTGTCGAGCAGGTGCACGGCGCCGGCGCTGCGCTCGCCGGCAAGCTCGACGCGCGTCACCTGGTTGCGCAGCTCGAGCGGCAGGTCGAAGCGGGCCGTTGCACGCTGGCTCCCTGCCGGCATCTCGAAGGAGGTCTCGGCGAGGCGCTGGCCGCGTGCCGAGAAGGCAAGGGCGCTGCCATTGCGGGCTGTGCCTTCGGCACGCACGATGAAGGCTTCGAGACGTCCGTCGCGATCAAGACCGGCCGCCAAGCCGAGCGGCTCGTCGCCGGGGCGATTGCGGATCACCTGAAGGCGGCCGCCACGCGCGAGCTGACGCAGAGCGGTGGCGAATGCTGCGGTCTTGCCGTCGTGGTCGATGCCATCGCTCAGCCATACGACATCGAGGCCCTGCTGGCCGGCGAGCGTGCGGGCAAGCTGCTCGGCAAGCTCGGCGCGTTGGGGTGCGAAGGGCTGGGGCTGGAGGGCCGCCGCAGTGGCCCGCGCCGTCCCCGGCGCCTCGATGCGCAGTGTGAGCGTCTTGGCGCTCGCGGCCGTGGGCGCGACGACGACGGGCCGATTGCTGCTCTCGGCCTCCGAAATGAGCTGATCGACGTGGCGCGCGCGCGTTGCGAACTGGCCGCCGCTCGCCCAGCCGTTATCGACGACGAGCACAAGCGGGCCGGTGCCGGAGAGGCCG
Source organism: Hyphomicrobiaceae bacterium (assembly GCA_046293075.1). Taxonomy (GTDB): domain Bacteria; phylum Pseudomonadota; class Alphaproteobacteria; order Rhizobiales; family Hyphomicrobiaceae. The sequence goes on from JBKBPL010000023.1 coordinate 38,911, forward strand.
GCCTTGCGGCTGGGATTGAGCACGGGATCGGCGAGCGCGAAGATAACGAAGGCGGCCGCGAGCATCCGGATGAGCGTCAGCCACCACGGGGTCTTGGCGGGCGTCTTGTCCTTGCTCTCGAGGCCGACCAGGATGCGCGTCGGCGGGAAGGCGATCTGGCGCGGGCGCGGCGGTACCGTGCGCAGCAGCCAGTAGATCACCGGCAGTGCGGCGAGCGCAGTCAGCAGCCATGGACTGAGGAAGGCGAGCGCGCCGATGCTCATGCGTGCTCTCCTGCTGCCGCTGAAAGAGGCGCGCTCATGCGGTAGTTGCCGGCCTGACCACCGAGACGCAGGATCAGGCTCAGCAGGGGCTCGTGTGGCGGCCGGTCGGTGTGGTGGACGAGGAGTGACCAGCCGAGGCGGCCGGCGATCTCCGCGAGCCCATCCCGGTGCGCGGCGAGGCGCTTGACATAGGCCTCGCGCATGCTCTCGACGCGGTCGACGATCCAGCGTTCGCTGGCCGTCTCGGGACCGAGGAATTCCGCGCGGCCTTCATAGGGAAGTGTCTCTTCGGCCGGGTCCATGACCTGCACGAGATGACCGCTCACGCCGCTGCTCGCCATCTCCTCGAGCCGTGGTCCGAGCTGGTCGAGTGGATCAAGGAAATCACTGATGAGAATGGCGCCTGAGAAGCGCGGCAGGCTGATTTTAGGCGGCAGGCTCGCTGTCAGCAGCGGCGAAGTCAGGTTCGTCAGCACGGTTTCCGCAATCACGGTCGCCGCCTTGCGGCTCGCCGTCGGGCGGCCGAGACCAAGCAGGGCAACGCGCTCGCCGCCGCGAACCAGAAGCTCGGCTGCAGCCAGCATCAAGACCATGGCGCGGTCGCGCTTCGTGACCGGCGCGAGGTCGCTGCGGAAATCCATCGACGGCGAAAGATCGGGCCAGAGCCAGACTGTATGGGCCGCTTCCCACTCGCGCTCGCGCACGTACAACTGGTCGGAGCTCGCCGACCGGCGCCAGTCGATGAGCGTCGCGGCGTCGGCACCCTCGAACTGACGGAACTGCCAGAAGGTCTCGCCGGGGCCGGCGCGGCGGCGACCGTGGATGCCATGGGCGACCGTGCTTGCGACGCGGTTCGCGTCGATGACAAGGTCGGGCAGGCGATCGGCAAGGCCATGCGCCTCGAGCTCGAGCCGACCGACTGCGGCCCGGGCCGGGCTCATGGCTGCCTCCATCGCGATCGCGTGACGTGCTGGCTCTCCGGCACCCGCTGGCTCCAGGGGACTATCGCGTGCGTGACGTCGATCGTGCGCCTCACGTGAGGTTGGCGGCCAGGCGGCCGATGACGGCGCCAATCTGGCGGCCTTCGGCGCGGGCCGTGAAGTTGAGCGCCATACGATGCTTGAGGACAGGCTCGGCAAGCGCGACCACGTCGTCAACCGAGGGCGCGAGCCGGCCGTCAACGAGTGCTTTGGCGCGCACGGCGAGCATGAGCGCCTGGCTCGCTCGCGGGCCAGGCCCCCAGGCGACAAAGCGATCCGTTTCGGCGTCCGCGCCCGTGCCGGGACGCGCCGTGCGCACGAGCGTGAGGATCGCCTCGACGACCTTGTCGGGGACCGGGATCTGGCGGACGAGACGCTGGATGCTCATAAGTTCCTGACCCGAGAGGATGGGCTCGAGGCGGCGCTCCTCGGTGCCGGTGGTGGCAAACAGCATGCGCCGCTCGGCGGCCATATCCGGATAGTCGACGTCGATTTGCAGCAGGAAACGATCGAGCTGCGCCTCGGGGAGCGGATAGGTGCCCTCCTGCTCGAGCGGGTTTTGCGTTGCGAGCACGTGGAATGGCTGCGGGACATCGTGGCGCTGGCCGGCGACCGTGACGTGATGCTCCTGCATGGCCTGCAGCAGCGCCGACTGCGTCTTCGGCGAGGCGCGGTTGATCTCGTCGGCCATCAGAAGCTGGGTGAAGACGGGGCCGCGGATGAAGCGGAAGCTGCGCCGCCCGCCCTGGGCATCCTCGAGCACCTCGGCGCCGATGATGTCCGAGGGCATCAGGTCCGGCGTGAACTGGATGCGCTTGGCATCGAGGCCGAGGACGCGCCCAAGGGTTTCCACGAGGAGGGTCTTTGCGAGGCCCGGCACGCCGATGAGCAGGGCGTGGCCACCCGACAGTAGCGTTACCAGCGTCTGCTCGATGACCCTGTCCTGCCCGAAGATCACTGAGGCCGTGGCCTCATGGACGCGCCGCACCCGCTCTCCGGCGGCCTCGACGCGCGCGACGATGTTGTCTTGGGTGTCGATTACTGTTGTCATAGGGGCACTATAGAGCCGTTTTCGAGGGTTGCGAAAGCTTGAGGCGGCGAACATGTTCAGAATAAGGAGCGCGGTGCCGGGCGCGTAAGCAAGCGGGCCAGAATGGGACGCCTAACGTCAACTGGGCGGCCGCCGCGCCATCCACTGCGGAACCGGCCGCTTGCCGGCCTGTTGAAGAAGTATGGTGCCAAACGCGAGCTGCGCTACGCAAGCAAGGTCGCCTCATGAGTCCACACGATATGCAAGGCAGTGGCCTGGAAACAAGGCAGGATGACGCAGGGCACGAGGCTGCCGCCGCGGCGCCGCTTGCCGGCCTCGAAGCGCTGCTGCGGGCGCAGGACAAGGATCGTCTGCCGCCGGTGGATAGCTGGAATCCCCCGTATTGCGGCGATATCGGCATGGCCATCGCGGCCGACGGCACATGGTTCTACCAGGGCAGCCCGATCGGCCGGATAGCGTTGGTGCGGCTCTTTTCCCGGGTCCTGAGGCGAGAGGCGGACGGTCGTCACTTTCTCGTGACCCCCGTTGAGAAGGTCGATGTCGCGGTCGCGGATGCGCCCTTTCTGGCCGTAGAGATGGAGGTTCGGGGGAACGGACGCACCCAGGATCTGATCTTCCGCACGAATGTCGATGATATCGTCCGCTGCGGTCCTGAGCACCCGTTGCGCTTCGCCCCCGAGGCAGGGACCGGCGGGCTCAAGCCCTATCTCCTCGTGCGCGGCCGGCTCGAGGCGCTGGTGACGCGGGCGCTCTACTATGACCTCGTCGAGATGGCCGTCGAGGACCAGACCGGCCGGCTCGGCGTGTGGAGCGGCGGGGCATTCTTTCCCATGACGTGAGCGTCCTGGGCGGCGTGGCTGCCCTTAAGCGCCGCATCCTCACCCAACAATGAGGCAGGGAGCATCTTCCCAGCCGTTCGCTCGCGGGAATAGGGTTCCATACTGGGAGTGCGGCCATCAGTGTGGCCGCCGTCTGGCAGCCAGCAAGGAGCGCGCGCGTGAACCTGTCGATCAATCCAGATCGCCTGTGGCAGAGCCTGATGGCTTCCGCCGAGATCGGGCGGACGCCGGCCGGCGGTCTCCGCCGCCTTACGCTCAGCGACGAGGACAAAGCGGTGCGCGACCTCTTCGCACGCTGGGCGCGCGAGGGGGGATGGCGCCTGACGATCGATCGTCTCGGCAGCATGTTCGTGCGGCGCGAGGGCGCCGATCCGTCGCTGGCGCCGGTGCTGGTCGGCAGTCACCTCGACACGCAGGCCAAGGGCGGACGCTTCGACGGCATTCTCGGCGTGCTGTCGGGGCTCGAAATCCTGCGCACGCTCGATGAGCGTGGCATCACGACAAGGCGTGCCATCGAGGTGGTGAACTGGACGAACGAGGAAGGGGCGCGCTTCCCGCCGCCGATGCTGGCGTCGCTTGTGTTCTCGGGCGGCGAGAGCCTCGCCTATGCCGAGGAGCGCCGCGACAAGGAGGGCCTCCGCTTTGCGGATGAGCTCGCGCGCATCGGCTATCGCGGCGACGCGCCTGTCGGCGCGCGTGCGATCGACAGCTATTTCGAGCTGCACATCGAGCAGGGACCGAAGCTTGACGCGGCGGGCCTGCCGCTCGGCATCGTCACGGGCGGTTTTGCGATGCAGGGGATGCGCATCAGCGTGCGTGGCGAGACCTCGCACGTCGGGCCGACGCCGATGACGCTTCGGCGCAACGCGCTGGTGGGGGCGTCCTACATGGCCGTCGCGGTCGACGACATCGGCTGGCGCTACGCGCCGGAGGAGGGCAAGACCAGCGCCGCGCGCCTGGATCTCCGGCCCAATCTGCCCGGGATCCTCTCCGATGAGGCGGAGCTCTGGATCGACTTCCGCCATCCGGACAAGGCGCGGCTCGCCGATATGGCGGCGGAGGTGGAGGCAGCGGTGGCCGAGTCTGCGCGCCGTTCACGGACCAGCATCGTGATCGCCGAGCGGTGGGGATTCGGTGGCCTCACATTTGATGCTGATCTGATCGCGTTGATCCGCGAGACGGCGTCGCGCCTCGCCGTGCCGTCGATGGACATGCAATCCGAGGCAGGCCACGATGCCTACAATATGACGCGCGTGTGCCCGACGGCCATGATCTTCACGCCCTGCAAGCGTGGCATCACCCACAACGAGGCAGAGGATATCGATTTCGCGGCGACCGTGCCGGGCGTCAACGTTCTCCTGCACGCTGTGCTGGCTCGGGCGATGTAAGTCCTTCCCTTCTCCCCGTTGAGCACGGGGAGAAGGGAAGCTTCACACCCTGATCCACGTCTCCGAGAAGGCCAGCATCGCGGTGGTGATCGTCTGGCCGGCAATCTGGCGCGGGACCGGCTTGCCGGGCAGGCGGCGGCCGTTGACGGTGATCGTTGCCTCACTGCAGCCGACGAACAGGCTCGGCATCCAGTGGCGGCCTGTTGCCGATTTGTCCGGCGGCAGCGCGAAGCAGAAGGGTTTACCGAGGCCGCTCCACGCGAGCTCCACATGGAGGTCGCCGGCCTTGACCGTCTCCTTGTAGGCAGAGCCGGGATCGCCGGATGCGGCCACGCTATCGAGCCTGCGATAGGTGAGGCGCTCAAGCCCCGCCAACCCTTTGAACGTGCCGAAGTGTGAGACGAAGTCCGAAATGAGATAGCGCGCCAGTGCCTCATTGTCATGAAGCACATAATTGGCAAGCGCAGGCGGTGGGCTCGCTTCCTGGGGGGACTGCATGAGAACAAGCGCGTGGCCGCGGCCGTGGGGTGAGAGCACGACACGGAAAAAGCTCGCAAGGCTCACATATGGGCCGTCGGGGCTTTCCTTGAGCGAGATGCCAGGGTTCTCGCCGGACCATTCTACGGTGCCTGCAAAGGTCATGGGCTCGGGCATGATTTCCTCCGATAGGGACGATCAGTCGTTCGGGGGCGGGCGCCGAGGCTATCCTAGGCGAGGCGGACCCCGGCGGCTATCCCGCAGGCGGCCGTCCGACGAGCGCAGGAGCGTACCCGCTCGTGTCCCGATCGCGAAGTTCGTCACCATCTGCAGCGGGCTCTCGAACGAACTTCGCGATCGAAAGGACACGAGCAAGCCTATGTTTCTCGTGTGGTTTAGATTCCGAAGTCCGCCTCCGACACCCTCCGCGAAGTGGCGGCGGACTTCGTAATCACCACACTAGGCGCCCATGATTTTCTCGACGAGCTGGAATGTAGGTTGCCCGTTCGGGTCCTGGGCGGGCTCGACCCGAAGAATGCAGGCGCCTGGTTTGCCGTCGACAAGCGATCGCATGTACATGCCCCACCTCTCGAGATATGTCTCGACGTGGGATGGATCCGCATACCTGTCCGCGTCCCGGGCCGATCCGGCAGCCCGGCTGAGGCGGCAAATCTGGCGCCGCACTGGCTCCCGTACGTGGCGCGCCCAGAGTCGGCGCGGCAAACTTCGGGACTTTTCACGCGTGGTCCTGCGTTTGTTGACTTGCTTGCGCAGCCGTTCGATGTCGGTCTCGATCGAAACGATGGTCAGTGACACGAATGGGCGAAAGAATTCAGCGGCGTAGTCCTCCTCGTGGGCACTGAGCTGGCGCTGGATGATGTATGTGGTGTCGTAGTGCGCGACGAGCCTGCCGCCGAGATGATCCGGCAGGATGCCGGGCTGCGTACGCCCCAGCGCCCGCAGATGCTTGCCCTGAAGTTGCGGCCACGTCGCCGCGCCCTCCGGCAACTCCCGCCGGATTTCGTCGGGCAGGTGGCCGCCGACCATCTGTTCGATGAACGTGCTCTTACCAACGCCGGAAGGTCCGGCGACAAGCAGCACGCGCGGCGCGTCGTCCGCGGTTTCGTGGCCTCGGGAGGGCCGGGCTAAGGGAGTCTCGCGCAGATTTCTGCTCCAGCGGGGACCGGTCCAAGTGGGGCTGATCATTCGCAATACGTCTTTGCTGTCAAATCGTGCGCCCTGCCCCCGTTCACGACGAAGCGTTCCTCGTCGACGACCTCAGGTGGGGCCGCGCGGCGCCGGTTTCGCAGAGCAGCCCCACACTTTCATTGCGGCACTGGCCACCAGCCGCCGGAGGTTGCTAGGAATGGGCGCGACAGCGGGCAAAAAGTCCGCGGCATACGGGGCAGGGAGCACCATGGAGCAGTATGACTATATTGTCGTCGGCGCAGGATCGGCCGGCGCGGCACTGGCGGCGCGTCTCAGCGAGGATCCGAGGAACAGCGTCCTGCTCGTCGAGGCCGGCGCGGCGCGCCACATGTACTCATGGCTGCCGGTGAGCTTCGGCCTGCTGATCCACAATCCGGCGGCCAACTGGCTCTATGAGTCCGAGCCCGAGGCCTGCACGGGCAATCGGAAGATCCCCGTGCCGCGCGGCAAGCTCGTCGGCGGATCGAGCGCGATCAACGGCCTCGTCTGGGTGCGCGGCCAGCCGCTCGACTATAACACGTGGGCGCAGATGGGCGCGCGCGGCTGGAGCTGGCAGGATGTGGCGCCAGTCTTCGCAAAGATCGAACATTTCGAGGGCGGCACGGAGAATGGCCGTGGCAACGGCGGCCCCTTGCACGTGTCGGTCGTGCCGGACCAGAACCCGCTCTATGATGCCCTCTTCAAGGCCGGCGAGCAGGCCGGGTTCCGGATCAATCCGGACTACAACAGCGAGGACCAGGAAGGCATCTGCAAGACGCAGACGAGCATCCGCAAGGGCGTGCGCATGAGCGTCGCGCGCTGCTATCTGAAGCCCGCCATGAAGCGGCCCAATCTGCGCGTGATCGCCGAGGCGCCGACGCGGCGGATCCTGCTCGAGGGCAAGCGCTGCGTCGGGATCGTGTACGAGAAGTGGGGGCGTCAGGTCGCGGTGCGGGCGGGCCGCGAGGTGATCCTCTCAGCCGGCGCCGTCGCAACACCGCAGCTCCTCGAGCTCTCCGGTATCGGTCGCCCTGAGATCCTCAAGGCCTGTGGCATCGAGGTGAAGCACGCGCTTCCGGCCGTCGGCGAGAACCTGCGTGACCACATCAACGCGCGCGTGATCTGGCGCGTGAAGGTTCCCGAGGTCTCCTACAACACGAGGGCGCGCGGCTTCGGCGCGGTGAAGGAGGCGCTGAGGTATGCGACGACGCGCGGCGGGTTCCTGAGCCTGCCATCGGCGCCGCTGCTCGCCTTCCTCAAGACGCACAAGGAAATGGAGACGCCGGATGTCCAGATGCACATCGTGCCGTACTCGGTGAAGGATCCGAAGCGGCGCAAGCTGCAGGAGTTCCCGTCGATGACGATCTCGGTGTACCAGCTGCGCCCGGAGAGCCTCGGTTCGATCCACATCCGCTCGGCGAATCCGGATGACCAGCCCAAGATCCTGTTCAATTTCCTGACCAACCCGATCGATCAGCAGACAATGGTCGACGGCTTCAAGATCGTGCGCAAGATCGCGAGCCAGCCGGCGCTCGATCCCTATCGCGGCGATGAGTTCGATCCCGGCGCCAAGGTTCGCACTGACGACGAGATCCTCGCCTGGATCCGCAACAACTCGCAGACCGCCTATCACCCGATTGGCACCTGCCGGATGGGACCGGCGGGGCCGAACACCGTGGTCGATGAGAAGCTGCGGGTGCACGGCATCGAAGGCTTGCGGATCGCCGATGCCTCGATCTTCCCGACCATGCCATCCGGCAATACCAACGCGCCCTCGATCATGGTCGGCGAGAAGGCTGCGGAGATCATCAAGGCGGCCGCGTAGCTCGGAGACGGCGCATGTCCGCGGATGCCGCACTCATCGCGCATCTCATGGACGTGCTCCGTCCGCTCGGTGGTGTCGCGTCACGGCGCATGTTCAGCGGCGCTGGGGTGTTCCGCGACGGCCTGATGTTCGCGCTCGTTGTTGGCGACGAGCTGTATATCAAGGCCGATGAGGCGACCATTCCCGACTTCGAGGCCGAGGGTTGCGGACCCTTCGTCTACGGAACCAAGAACGGTGAGCGTGCGCTTCGCTCCTACTGGCGCGCGCCCGAGTTCCTTGTCGATGATGATGACGCCATGAGGGAATGGTGCCGCCGCGCAGCCGAGGTGGCCGCGCGTGCGACGTCGAAGCTTCAGGCGACGTCGCGCGTCACTCGTAGCCCGGTGGGGGCACGAAACCGCCGATCTCGCGCTCGACGAAACGGCTGAAGGCAATGGCGGTCCTGTCGTGGCCGTGGCGCGCGATCGCCTGATAACCGACGGGCAGGCCGGCCTTCGTGAGGCCTGCAGGGCCGACCGTCGAGGGCAGGTAGACGACGCCCGAATAGCCCGCCCAAAAGAGTTGCGCCGTCGTCGGCTGCGGCTTGCCGTTGATCGGAATGGTACGGCGCCAGCGCTCGCCCGACTGGTCATGCGGCCAGGCTGCCGAGGATGCCGCTGGACAGAGCAGGATGTCCCAGTCCTTGAAGAAGGCATCGAAGGCATAGCGCAGCTTGTGGCGCTCGTTGTTGAGCGGCAGCCACGCGCGATGGGAGAGCTCGACGCCCTTCACCATCAGCGCGAGATATCTGTCGGGATTGGGGCCGGCGGCGGCGAGGGCGGCCTTCCAGCTGGCGATGTCGGCATCGGGCGTGCGGGCGGACGTCGCTGCGCGCAGGAGCTGCACGTAGATCTCGTGCAGCCGCGTTGTGTCGATCTGCGGCTCGGTCTCTTTCACGGTGGCGCCGGCCTTGGCGAGCTTCTCGACAAGGGCCTGCAGCACGTCCTTGTACGCGCTGTCGATCTCGCAGTTCGGGTCGCCGAGCTTGACGGCGATCTTGAGGCCCTTGAGCGAGGTTGCCTTCGCTGGCGGCAGCTCGAGCTTCCAGCAGTTCTCCTCGATCTCGTCAGCGCCGCTCATGACGCCGAGCATGAGGTCGAGATCGGCCGCGCCCCGCGTCAGCGGCCCGACGCAGGAGATGTCACCGGGTGCAAAGCTGTTCGGCAGCGCATGCCGGCGCAGCGGGATGATGCCGTAGGTGGGCTTGAGGCCGAAGACGCCGCAGTAGTGCGCGGGATTGCGGATCGATGCGCCGATGTCGCTACCGGCTTCGACGCCCGTGAGACCCGCCGCAAGGGCTGCCGCTGAGCCACCCGACGATCCGCCCGGTGTCAACGCGGTGTTCCAGGGATTGCTCGTGCTGCCGTAGATGGGATTGTAGCTCTGCCAGTCCGCGAGCAGGACAGGCACATTGGTCTTGCCGAAGAGGTTGACGCCGGCTTTCTCGAGCCGCTCGACGGCGAGCGCGCTCGTCTCGGTGATGTTGTTCTTGTGCTCGGGAAGTCCCCAGGTCGTCGGCGAGCCCGCAACTTGATAGCTCTCCTTGATGGTCATCGGCACGCCGTGCAGGGGGCCCCACACCTCGCCGCGCGCAAGCGCCGCATCGGCTTCCCGCGCCCGTTTGCGACCGCGCTCGGCATCCATCCAGATGATGGCGTTGAGCCTGGGATTGAAGCGCTCGATGCGCGCCAGGAAATGTTCGAGGACCTCGACGGCCGAGACTTTCTTCGAGCGGATCAGCTCGGCGATCTCGACCGCCGGCTTGAAATGCAACTTGTCCATGGGATCTCCGGAGCTGGCGGGAAGGGCCTCTATTTCGGCTGGGCGGACCGCGGCAGGACGCCGCTCATGATGCCGCCGTCGATGACGAGTTCCGAACCCGTCATGTGTTTTGAGGCGTCGGACGCCAGGAACAGCACGCCGTCCGCGATGTCCTGGGCCGTACCGAGCTCGCCGAGCGGGATCATCCACAGCGAGCGCTCGCGCGGATCGATCGGCCGGTTGTGGCCGGCGCCGGAGGCAGCCATTGGAAGCTTGCTCCAGATCGGCGTGTCGATGACGCCTGGATGCACGGAGTTCACGCGAATGCCGTCCTTGGCAATGGCGCACTCGAGCGCGACGGACTTGGCGAACAGTCGAACGCCGCCTTTGGTCGCCGAGTAGCCGGCGAGACCGGCGGAGCCCCTCAGTCCGGCGATCGAGGACATCATGATCACCGACCCGCCCTGCCCGGTGCGGCGTATGGCCGGGATGCCGTATTTCACGGAGAGGAACACGCCGTCGAGGTTGATCGCGTTCTGGCGCCGCCAGTCGGCGAGCGTCATCTCGAGGATCGGCACCATGATGCCGATGCCGGCGTTGGCCACGAGAATGTGCAGGCCACCGAACGTCTTCTCCGTAGCGGCGATCACTTCGGGCCAGCGGGCCTCGTCGGTCACGTCCTGCTCCAGGAAGATCGCCTTGCCGCCGCTTGCGGCGATGCGCTCGGCGAGGGCCTTGCCGCGAGGCACATCGATGTCGGTGAGGACGACACCGGCACCTTCGCGCGCGAGCGTTAGGGCGCAGGCTTCGCCGATGCCGGAGGCGCCACCCGTGACCAATGCCACCTTGCCCGCAACCTGACCGCTCTCCTTTGTCATGGCGATCTCCTTCCCCTCGAACTTGGTTTCTGGTGGGCCGTCAGCGGCAAGGTTAGGCATTTCCGTATCCTTGCGCCACAGGCGTGCGCGCGGAGAATGGCACCGATCCAGTTTTGCCATGGCACCAGACCAGGCCCCAGCGCGGGGCGGGCACGCATGTGCTGAGCGGCCGCGAGGCACTTCTTGCGCCGGGCCGCCGTTCGGTCAATGCTGCCGCCGCACTCAATGACGGACGGGAGGTTACGCCATGCGGGCGTTCAGCGGGATGAAGGTGCTCGATTTCACGACGACGATCGCCGGGCCGCACTGCGGCCGCCTGCTCGCCGATCTCGGCGCGGACGTCATCAAGGTCGAGACGGCCGAGGGCGACCTCATGCGGAGCCGCCCGCCGCTCAGGGATGGCGCCAGCACGGCCTATGGCCAGCTCAATGCCGGAAAGCGGAGCGTCGTTCTCGACTTGAAGCGTCCGGAGGCTGTGGCGGCCGGGCGGCGTCTGATCAACGGTGCCGACATCGTCGTCGAGAATTTCCGCCCCGGCGTGATGAAGCGCCTCGGGCTCGACTATGCGAGCGTGTCCGCCGGAAATCCGCGTCTCATCTACTGTTCCATCTCGGGATACGGCCAGACAGGGCCAGCGGCCGACAAGCCGGCCTATGCGCCGGTCGTGCACGCGACGTCCGGCTACGATCTGGCCCACATTGCCTATCATCCGGGGCGCGAGCGGCCGGACAGTTGCGGCATCTTCATTGCCGACGTTGTTGCCGGCACGTATGCCTTTGGCGCCATCGCGGCGGCGCTCTATCAGCGCTCGGTGACAGGCAAAGGCCAGCACCTCGACGTCTCGATGTTCGAGGGCATGCTCTCGCTGATGACCGTCGAGCTGCAGGCCGCGCAGTTCGCCATGCCGCCGCGCCCCAAGCGGGCGCTCTACGGCCCCGCGGCAACCGCCGACGGCTTCGTCAATATCGCGGTCGCGAGCGAGCGCACGTTCCAGGATCTCGCCAAGGCGGCTGGCCGGCCCTGGGCGACGGATCCGCGCTTTGCGAAGTACCTCGACCGCCGCGCCAACTGGGCGGAATTCATGGATGAGCTCGAATCCTGGACCCGCACGCTCACCACCAAAGAGCTTATGGCCGTTCTCGATCGCTACGGCGTGCCGGCCGGGCCCTACCGCACGGTCAATGAGGCGCTCGCCGATCCGCAGCTCGAGCATCGCGCCTCGCTCGAGGAAGTGCGCGATGCTGCGGGGGCCTTCAAGGTGCTGAACCCGGCCTTCCGCATGTCGGCGTCGGAGACCCGAGCCGGGCCACGGGCGCCCGCGCTTGGCGAGCACACGCGCGAGGTGCTGACGGCGGCGGGCTACAGCGAGCGTGAAATCGCGGCGATCACGGGGGGCTGAGCACCCGCTGCCCTTACTCGTACGCGCGCTCGGGCCACCATGGAAAGGAGTGCGGCATATCCGCCGAGATGCGGCCTGGAAAACGCGCGGGGCGCTTCTCGAGGAAGGCCGCGACGCCCTCGCGCGCATCGGCGCTCGCGCCGGTCTCGACCATGAGGCGGCTGTCGATCTTGTGCGCCTCCATGGGGTGATCGGCGCCGAGCATCCGCCACTGCATCTGCCGCATGAGCGCGACCGAGATGCCGGATGTGTTCTCGGCGATCTCGCGCGCGAGCGCGCGCGCCGCCGGAAGCAGGCTCTCGGGCGCCAGAACCTTCTTCACGAGGCGACCGTCGAGGGCTTCGGCCGCATCGAACACGCGGCCGGTCATCGTCCATTCCAGGGCCTGGGAGATGCCGACAATGCGCGGCAGGAACCAGCTCGAGCAGGCCTCCATGACCACGCCGCGGCGCGCGAAGACGAAGCCGAAGCGGGCGGCCTCCGAGGCGAGGCGGATATCCATGGGAAGCAGCATGGTCGCGCCGATGCCGACCGCCGGGCCGTTGACTGCGGCGATGACGGGCTTGAGGCACGCGAAGATGCGCAGGCTGACGCGGCCACCGCCATCCCGCGCGCTGTCGTCCGAGGGATTGGAACCTTTGACGAGACCGCGTGCGGCGTAGTCGAAGGTTCCGGCGCCGCCGGAGAGATCGGCGCCGGCGCAGAAGGCCCGCCCTTCGCCCGTGACGATGACCGCGCGGACGGCATCGTCGCGGTCGATTTCATCCAAGGCGGCGATGATCTCGCGGCCCATGTCGCGGTTGAAGGCGTTGAGCTTCTCGGGACGGTTCAGCGTGATGGTCGCGATGCCGTCCGCGACCTCGTATCGTATGGCGGTGAACTCCATCGCGGTCGTCCTTCCGAGTGTCAGAACAGCGCGTAGCCGCCGTCGATCAGGAAGGTGTCGCCGGTGTGGAAGCGCGAGGCGGAGCTCATGAGATAGATCGCGATGCCGCCGAAGTCGTCGCCCGTGCCCCAGCGGCGCATGGGCACGCGCTTCAGCACGTTGTCGTGGAATTTCTCGTTGGCGATCAGATTGGCGGTCATGTCCGTCTCGATCCAGCCCGGCAAGATGGCGTGCGCGCGGATGCCATAGCGGGCATACTCCACGGCGAGCGAGCGGATCATGCCGATCATGGCGCTCTTGGTGGCGGCATAGTGCTCATTGCGCGGCGGGCCCGAGATCGCAGCGAGGGAGGACGTGCCGACGAGCACGCCGCCACCGCCCCGCTCGACCATGTGGCGGGCGGCGGCGCGGAATGTGTAGAAGGCGCCGTCGAGGTTGATGCGCGTGACGCGCTTCCACTCCTCGGTTGGCATCTCGCCGAACGAGGCATGGCCACTGCGGCCGCTGACGCCGGCATTCGCAAAGCAGCCGTCGACGCGGCCGAGCACCTTGAGCGTCTCGGCAAAGCCCTGCGCAACCGCGGTCTCGTCGCCCACGTCCACCTGCAGGGCAAGGATGCGCCGGCCCGTCTTCTCGAGGTCGGCCTTGGCGGCGGCATTCTTGGCGGCATTCGTGCCCCAGATCGCGACATCCGCGCCCGCCTCTGCGACGGCCTTCGCCATGCCAAGACCGATGCCGCCGTTGCCGCCAGTGACGAGGGCAACCTGGCCCGTCAGATCGAATGCCGCGTAGGTCATGCCTGCCTTCCCCCTTGAGTGCCTGTTCGGCCGCCATCATGACCGGCCGGCAGGCGCGTGCAAGCCCGGATCGCGCGCTGCGCGGGATGACGGGTGGCTGCCGGAGCGATAGGCTGCCCCAGAGCAGGAACCAGCAACGAGGTGGCGCCGATGGCCGATCACGTTCTTAAATCCCGCGTCGGGACCGTCCATTGGGGCTACTTCGACGCTGAGGAAAAGCCGGTACTCACGATCCGGAGCGGCGACCGCGTGACCGTGGAGACGCTCAGCGGCGCGCCGGATGTGATGCCGCCGCCCTCGTCGGGCCTCAAGATTTTGCCGGAGCTGCTCGAGGTTCATGCCCAGGTCCCGCGCAAGCTGCCGGGGCACATTCTGACCGGGCCGATCGCCATCGAGGGCGCCATGCCGGGCGACGTGCTCCAGGTGGACATCGAGGCCATCGAATGCCGGCAGGACTGGGGCTACAACGCGATCCGTCCGCTGTCCGGTGCGCTGCCGCTCGAGTTCGATCGCGTGCGCATCGTGCATATCCCGATGGACCACAAGCGCGGCGTCGGCAAGCTCGCGTGGGGCGCTGAAGTGCCGCTCAAGCCATTTTTCGGCGTGATGGGCGTCGCGCCGCCGCCGTCGTGGGGCATGATCACGTCGCTCGCACCGCGCCAGCACGGCGGCAACATGGACAACAAGGAGCTGGTCGCCGGGACGACGCTGTTTCTGCCCGTGCACGTGCCCGGCGCGAACTTCTCGGCGGGTGATGGGCATGGCGCGCAGGGGGACGGTGAGGTCTGCGTGACCGCGATCGAGACCGCGCTCAAGGGCACCTTCCGCTTCATACTGCACAAGGGCGGCACGCTCGACTGGCCACGTGCGGAGACACCCACGCACGCCATCACCATGGCCTTCGATCCCGACCTAGACAGTGCCGCACGCGCGGCATTGCGCGACATGATCAAGCTGCTTGGGGAAAAGAAGGGCCTCTCGCGCGAGGATGCCTATATGCTCTGCAGCCTTGCCGCGGACCTGCGCGTGACGCAGCTCGTCAACGGCCACAACGGTGTGCACGTGATGCTGGAGAAGAGGTATCTGGCGTAGTGCGGCGCGGTCGGGCCGCGCTGGGAGCTCCGTTTCGGAACTCCGCTTCGGGACTCCGAGTGTACATTCCGGAGCGTACGTCGCCGTGTGGTCCGCCCACGCCTAGCGCTCGCTCAAGCACCGTCGCAGGAATGCGATCTCCGCCATTGTCGCCTCCTGGAAGATGGCGCCTCCCGGTTCGTACACGTCGAAGTGCCCTCCGCTGTATGTGTGCACCTCGGCGGTTGGCGTTGCGTCCACGGTGCGCTTGGCCACGCGGTACGGGGAGAGCGTGTCCTCGATGCAGAGGACATAGAGAACCGGGCAGCGCACATCACGAGCGCGCAATGCCGGCCGATGGTTGGGGATTTGTAGGATTATCCGTGCGGGCGCGTAGTTGAGGCCAGTTCCGTCGACGTTGAGCAGCCGGAATCCATACAAGGCATCGGGGGTCGTCAGCACCCCGATCCCGCCTTGCGCGGCACAGATCGGAATGTTGATAGGGGGCAGCCCCAGACGCCCGGCGACGCGGTCGCAGTAGGCCGCTAGGAGGGTTGCGGCCAGCGCCAGACCTTTCGGACGGTAGTCAATTCTCGCCCGACCATCGAGAAATGGGGTCTGCGCTACCACGGCGGCAATCCGGCCATCTTCTGCTGCCGTCAACAGCGCGTGTCCGCCGCCGAACGACGTGCCGAACAGCGCGACACGCTCAGGATCGGTCCAGCTTATGCCTCGCGCGTAGGCGACTGCCGATCGCCAGTCCTCTAGCTGGCGGGGAATGTCGACCAACTGGCGCGGCTTGCCCTCGCTCGCGCCGAGATGACGGTAGTCGAACAACAGCACCGGCAGTCCAGCTTCGGCCAACGCCTCCGCGGTGGCGTCAAGCCGCGCGTGCCGCGGCGCACCAAGGCCGTGCGCAAGCACCACCATTCCATTTGTGCACGCTTGCACGGGCCGGTAGAGCCAAGCGGCGCATCGCTCCTTGCCGGAGAGGAAGCCGACGTCCTCCCGCACCCATTGCTGGGACTGCCTTTCGGGAGACGGCATCTGCCCTCCCTGAACCTTCGACCATCTGCGCCGCCAAGCTTGCACACCAGTCTCGCCGCGACAACCCGCTTTCGATCAATCCCAACGGCTGGAATTGACCCAGACTCGAAGTTAATTGCAGCCACCAAGGACCGTCGCGCTCACACCTTCCCCTTCCACGGCACGGCCCAGCGCTCGAAGGCGCGCATCATCAGCTCGAAGGCGAACGCGACGAAGCCGATCAGCAGGATGCCGAGGATCACGACATCGGTCCTGAGAAAGTTCGAGGCATTGAACACCATCTTGCCGAGCCCGGCATCGGCGGCGACCATCTCGGCCGCGACGAGCGTCGTCCAGCCGACGCCCATGCCGATGCGCAGGCCGACCAGGATCTCAGGCAGCGCACCCGGCAGGATGATGTGACGGATGACCTGCGCGCGCGAGGCGCCCATGGAGAGCGCAGCCTGTATCTGCTCCTGGGATACCGAGCGCACGCCGGCGCGGGCCGCGAGCGCCACCGGCGCGAAGATCGCGAGAAAGAGCAGGATGATCTTGGATTCCTCGCCAATGCCGAACCAGACGATCATCAAGGGCAGATAGGCAAGTGGCGGCAGCGGCCGGTAGAACTCTATCGGCGGGTCGAAGATGCCGCGGGCAATGCGGCTCGTGCCCATGAGGATGCCGATCGGAATGCCGAGCGCGACCGCGAGGCCAAAGGCGCCGAACACGCGCCCCATGCTGGCGAGGAAATGCCCGAGCAGGGTGGCGTTGTCGAGCTCACCGTGCACGGCCTGCCAGAAGGCTGCCCAGATGGCCTCGGGCTTGGGGAGGAAGAGCCGGCTCACCCAGCCCATGTGCGTCGCTACCCACCAGGCGCCGAGCAGGACGGCGATCGTCACGACGTTGATGGTCAGCGTGGAGCCTTCGCCGAGCACGCGGTAGCGGCTCGTGCGGACCCGGCGCGCGGGTGCGGTTGGAGCGCCTGTGGCTTCGCTCACGGCCATGCTGATCTCCCGTCAGTCGCGGCGTTGGATGTCGCGCAGCACTTGCTCGCGCAGTTCGATGAAGTCCGGGCTTGCTTTCACGGTCCGCGCGTTGCGCGTCTCGATGTAGCGGCGGCCGAAATCGAGCTCGTAGGTCTTCTCGATCTTGCCGGGTCGCGGCGTCATGACGATGAGCCGCGTCGCCAGGAAGACCGCTTCCTCGACCGAATGCGTGATGAAGAAGACCATCTTGCCCGTGCGGTGCCAGACATCGAGGATCAGCTCCTGGACCTGCTCGCGCGTCAGCGCATCGAGCGCGCCGAGCGGCTCGTCCATGAGCAGCACCTCGGGGTCTGAGGCGAGGGCGCGGGCGATGCCGACGCGCTGCTGCATGCCGCCCGAAAGCTCGTAGATCATCTTTTCTGCAAAGTCGCCGAGCCCGACGAGAGCCAATTTCTCGCGCGCGATGGCGTAGCGCTCCTCCCTCGAGGCGCCGCGCATCTTGGGGCCGAACGCGACGTTGTCGATCACGTTGAGCCAGGGCATGAGCGCATGCTTCTGGAAGACGACCCCGCGGTCGGCGCCGGGGCCATCGACCGGCGCGCCGTCGAGGAGGATCTCGCCGTCCGAGGGCGGGAGGAAGCCGGCCATGCAGGAGAGGAGCGTCGTCTTCCCGCAGCCCGAGGCGCCGATCGCGACGACGAAGTCGCCGGCCTTCATGTCGAGGTTCACCCGCGCGAGCGCTTCGACGATCCCGTCGCGGGTGGCGTAGCGGACCGAGAGGTCCTTGACGTTGAGCGTGGCGTTGGCGGACCGCCGCTCGGCGGCGGGCCGTGTCATCGTCACCATGGGGCCTCTCGGTCTCCTCTGTGGGTGCGCCTGCCTACTTCGCCGCCGCGGCGGCGAACTCGGGATTGACGAACTTGCCGAAGTCCGCCGGGATCTCGGTGATGCGCTTCTGCTCGAGAAGGAACTTCGCCGTGTTCGCAAGCGCCTGGGCGGCCCCGCCTTTGGCGCCGCCGCCAAGCCACTTCTCGGAGGCCTGCTCAGCCGCCGTCGGGAACGCATAGTCGGCGAGCACGCCGGGGACGTCGTCGGGCTTGGCGCCGACCACTTTGGCGATCGTGGCCGCATACTCGGAGCCCTTGGCGTACTTCGACGGATTGGCCCGGTAATCGGCATCGGCCGCCGCCATGGCCTTCACATAGGCCGTCAGGAAGTCCTTGTTCTGTGCCGCCCAGGCCCGATTGACGATGATGCCATCGAATGTCGGCGCGCCTTGCTTGGCGACATCGGCGGCCGAGATGATGACCTTGCCGTCGGCCTTGACCTTGGAGAGCACGGGCTCCCAGATGAACGTCGCGTCGAGATCGCCCCGCTCCCAAGCGGCGGCGATCTCCGGCGGCCGCAGATTGAGGATCTGGATCTCTTTCGGATTGATGCCCGCCGCATTGAGCGCGAACAGAAGCTGGTAGTGCGCCGTTGACACGAAGGGCGTCGCGACCTTCTTGCCCTTGAGACCTGCGAGCGTCGTCACGCCGGACTTGTTCGACGCAACGAGCTGCTCGGCGTTGTTGATGTCGTCCAGGATCCAGATGAGCTGGATGTCGATGCCCTGGGCGGCGGCCGCGGTGATCGGGCTCGAACCCACTTCGCCAATGGGCACCTGGCCGGACGCCATGGCCTTGATGACATCGCCGCCGCCGGCGAACATCTTCCAGGCGATCTTATAGCCGGTGGCCTTCTCGACGGCGCCGGCAGCCTGCGCCACGCGGAACGGCACGATCATGTCCTGGTGCGCGATCGTGACTTCCTTGGTCTGGGCGTTCGCGGTTCCGATGGCGGCGGCTAAAATCATCGGCAGCGAGAACGCAAGTCTCGTTGTCGGCTTCATTTGGTCGTCTCCTGTTTAGGCACTCTGGCTCCAAGCCCCCTGATCCTACACGGGCCGGATCGAAATACCAGCAGGTGAGACGGAACGTTCTGCTGAATGAAGCGGCAGCTCGGCCGCGGCAACACCGAATTTTGTGCGATGCCGTCGCCCGGGAGGCTCAGAATGCGCGCGCCTGCATGCCTTCCTGGTAGCGCTTGAGGTACTGACCGACAAAATCGAAGCCGACGAAGCGGCAGTAGGCATCGGCCAGCCGCTTTGTGATCGGCCCCCACACTTGCCCTTTCGGGCCGATCTCGACGCCGTTGATCCTGGTGACCGGGCAGATGCAAAGCGAGGTCGAGGTGAGAAACATCTCGTCTGCGGTATAGCTGTCGTAGAGATCGATGTCGGCCTCCGCGACCGGGATGCCCTCCGCGCGCGCGAGGTCGATCACCGTCTGGCGGCTGACGCCCGGCAGCACGAACTTCTCGCGCGGCGTGAGCACGGCGCCATCGCGCACTGTGAAGATGTTCGAGCCCATGCCCTCGGCGAGATTGCCGTTGATGTCGAGCAGTACCGCCCAGGCTTCCGGATCGGCGCTCTGCACTTCCTGGTTGGCGACGATCATGTTGAGGTAGTTGTGCGTCTTTGCGCGCGGGGTCAGCGACTCGGGCGGCGTGCGCCGGTGCGAGGGCACGATGACGCGGATGCCCTCCTTGAAAAGCTTGGCGCGCTGCACGAGCGGCAGCGGCGTGCACTCGAGCACGACGTTCGGCCCGTGATCGTCGAGATTGTCGCCCGGCACGTCCTTGACGCCGCGGCTGATGCGCTGGCCGAGCCAGTAGTCGTCGTCGGGGCCGAGCAGATGGCGATTGCGCTCGAAGAGTTCCTCGGAGAGCGCGATCATGCGCTCGGGGCCGAAGCCGGGATCAATGCGCAGGTATTTGAGCGAGCGGTAGAGCCGGTCCACGTGCTCCTTCACCTTGAAGAGCTTGTGGCCGAAGCTGCGGGTCATGTCGAAGCAGCCATCACCATAGACCCAGCTCAGGTCGCGGAAGGGAATGCGCACCTCGCTCTCGGGCACGAAATTGCCGTTGAACCATGCAAGGCGGACGTTACTGCGCTCGGCCATGTTGGATGTTTCCCCGTTGTTGCTTCTCCTTCTCCCCGTCCTTCACGGGGGAAGGGCGGGATGAGGGGCGGCCACACGCGCTGATGCCGGCATGTGCCGCCGCCCCTCACCCTGGCCCTCTCCCCGCGGGCGGGGAGAGGGGACCTATTCATTATGCACGCGGCTTGCGGCGTGTGCTCAGAGGCCGCCCATCAGCATGTACTTCATCTCGACGAAGCCATCGATGCCGTGGCTCGAGCCCTCGCGGCCGAGACCCGATTCCTTGACGCCGCCGAACGGCGCGACCTCAGTCGAGATGATGCCCTCGTTGATGCCGACCATGCCGTACTCGAGGCCTTCCGCGACGCGCCACACGCGGCCGACATCGCGCGCATAGAAGTAGCAGGCGAGGCCGAATTCGGTGTCGTTGGCCATGGCGATGCCCTCCTCCTCGGTCTTGAACTTGAAGACCGGGGCGACGGGTCCGAACGTCTCCTCGCGCGCACACTTCATGTCGGGCGTGACATTTGCGAGCACGGTCGGCTCGAAGAAGGTGCCGCCGAGCTTGTGGCGCTTGCCGCCCGTGATGATCTTGGCGCCCTTCGCGACAGCATCGGCGATGTGCTCCTCGACCTTCTCGATGGCGGCCTTGTTGATGAGCGGGCCCTGCATGACGCCCGTCTCCGTGCCGTCGCCGACTTTCATGGTCTGCGCCGCCTTGGCGAGCTTGTTGACGAACTCGTCATAGACCTTCTCCTGCACGAGCAGGCGGTTGGCGCAGACGCAGGTCTGGCCGGCATTGCGGTACTTTGACGCCATGGCACCCTCGACGGCCTTGTCGATGTCGGCGTCATCGAAGACGAGGAACGGCGCATTGCCGCCAAGCTCGAGCTCGACCTTCTTGATGGTCGAGGCCGACTGCGCCATCAGCACCTTGCCGATCTCCGTCGAGCCGGTGAACGTGATGCCGCGCACCTTGGGGCTCGTCGTCAGCTCCTTGCCGATCTCCGCGGACCTGCCCGTGATGACGTTGAACACGCCGGGCGGAATGCCGGCCTGCCGCGCCAGCTCGGCCAGGGCCAGCGCGGTGAGCGGCGTCTCCGTCGCGGGCTTGCACACGACCGTGCAGCCTGCGGCAAGGGCGGGCGAGACTTTGCGCGTGATCATCGCGTGCGGGAAATTCCAGGGCGTGATGGCGCCGATGACGCCGAGCGGCTGCTTGATGACGACGATGCGGCTCCCTTGCTTGAAGGTCGGGATGGTCTCGCCGTAGATGCGCTTGGCTTCCTCAGCATAGAACTCGGTGAACGAGGCGCCGTAGAGGATCTCGCCGCGCGCCTCGGGGAGGGGCTTGCCCTGCTCGCTGGTCAGCAGCAGCGCCAGCTCGTCGGCGTGTGCGACCTGGAGATCGAACCACTTGCGCAGGATGGCAGAGCGTTCCTTGGCGAGCAGCTTGCTCCAGGCTGGAAACGCTTTCTCGGCCGCGTCGATGGCCTCTTTCGTCTCGGCGGCGCCGAGGCGCGGGACCTTGGCGATTTCCTCGCCGGTCGCGGGGTTGGTGACGGGGATCTCGGGCGTGCCGACCCATTTGCCGTCGATGAAGCACTGCGTCTTCAGGAGTGTGATGACTTTCTTGTCCATGGGGTCCTCCTGGGAGATGGGTTTGATGGGTGCGCCTGCCTTGGCCCGGAATAGGGACCCGGTGGGCGTCTTCGAGGAGGATCATAGCGCCTCGGGCGGGCGCTGGCGCCCTTGTTTTTCGAGAAGCTTGCCAATCACCCATTGCGGGCGAGTGCCACCACATCACCGGGATTGCGCACGCGCTTAAGCATGTCGACGAGCCGGCCGCGGACCTCCGGCAAGGCCTCGCCGCGCGGGGCAAGGATCCGGGTTTCCAGGAAATGGCCGGTAAGCGCGAAGCCGGCGGCGAGATCGCCTGGCGAAACAACCCCCTGATGGCGCCCGCGCAGGAAGGGCGGCAGCGTCAGCAGCCGGTCGCGGTAAGGCTCCCCCGCCGAAGCCGAGACCGCGCGGCCGCTCTTCGGCGAGACGTAGATCAGATCGTCGTTGCGGCCGGTCGCAGCGCACGCCGTGAGATCGAGACCGAACCCCAGCTCCTCGAGCAAGGCCAGCTCCCAGCGGACGAGCAGTGCCGGCCAGACGTCAGGCGCATCGAGAAAGCCCAGTACGAACAGGCTCACCTCGTAGAGGCTCGGATGGGGATCGCGCTCGGGGAGCAGGCGGGCGAGCGCAGTCAGCGTCGCGAGCCCGGCGAGGGGCATGGGGTGATCCATGACCTCGGCGGCATAAGCACGGCGCGTCTCGATGGCCATGTGGCCGAGGTGTTCGGCGAGACGGCCCTTCCACGTCACCTCGACGTGGTTGCCGGCCTGGAGAATGGGGCGCATGC
This sequence comes from Hyphomicrobiaceae bacterium, assembly GCA_046293075.1. Classification (GTDB taxonomy): domain Bacteria; phylum Pseudomonadota; class Alphaproteobacteria; order Rhizobiales; family Hyphomicrobiaceae. The sequence continues at coordinate 61,156 of JBKBPL010000023.1, forward strand.
GCCGCGAGCGCCCGCCGTGGACAAGCCCGAGATGGCGGCCATGGGCGCGCGTCAGCAACTCGACGACACTCGCGGTCTCGCCGTGCGGCCGCACGCCCAGGATGATGCCCTCGTCGGTCCAGTCCATCGCGGTGAACTATATCAGGAGTCGGACGTCTCGAGACAGCCGTGCCGGCGTCGGATTCTGGCGCCGGTTCAGTAAACTGCCGTCGCCAGCTGCCCTTCGTTCGACAATGGCCGGCGGTCAAACGCAGCCCGCACGGTGCAACGTGCATCCACGCCAGCGCGCAGCGCCGGCCTCGCGCTTATCCTGCGAACTATTCCTTGGGGAAGTCGAGCCCCATGCCGCGATAGCGTTCGGGATCATCGCCCCAGTCTTCCTGCACCTTCACGTGCAGGAAGAGATGCACCGGCCGCTCGAGCAGGGCGGCGAGCTCCTTGCGCGCGCGCATGGAGATATCCTTGATGGTGCGGCCGCCTTCACCAAGCACAATGCTGCGCTGGCTCTCGCGCTCGACAAAGATCGTCTGCTCGATGCGCACGGAACCATCCTTGCGGTCCTGCCAGGCCGTGGTCTCGACGGTTGCCGAATAGGGGAGCTCCTGGTGCAGGCGCTCGTACAACTTTTCGCGCGTGATCTCCGCCGCGAGCTGGCGCTCGGGAATGTCGGAGAGGTCATCGGCGGGGAAATGCCACGGGCCCTCGGGCACATGCGCTGCAAGATGCGCCTTCAGATCCTCGACGCCGCTGCCGGTCAGGGCCGAGACCATGAAGGTCGCTGAGAAATCCAGCCGCGCGTTGAGGTCTGCAGCGAGCGCGAGAAGCTGCTCCTTCTTCACGCGGTCGATCTTGTTGAGGACGAGCACGCGCGGCCGCGCGACGGCTGCGAGCTGGCGCAGGATGCGGGCCACATCGTCGTTCACGCCCTTCTGCGCGTCGACGAGCAGCACCACCAGGTCGGCATCCGCAGCCGCGGCGGTTGCGGCATCGACCATGGCCCGGTCGAGGCGACGACGGGGGGCGAAGATGCCCGGTGTGTCGATGAAGACGAGCTGGCTGGCGCCGACGAGCGCGATGCCGCGCACCGGCACGCGCGTCGTCTGCACCTTGTGTGAGACGATGGTGACTTTGGCCCCGACGAGCGCATTGACAAGCGTGGACTTGCCGGCGTTCGGCGCGCCGATGACGGCGATGAAGCCGCAGCGCGCCGGACCGCTGCTCTCGGCGGGGGCCGTCGGGCTGCGCGGGCTCGCCCTAGTCATGGGTCTCTGGCGCGGCATCGGTGGGCCACACGCCCTTGGCGCGCAGGAGCGCCGTGGCTGCGGCCTGCTCGGCGGCCCGCTTGCTGGCGCCGACGCCCACTGCGGGGCTGTGGCGGCCGACGCGGACTTGGGCTGTGAAGCGGGGGGCGTGGTCGGGACCAACGCGGCCGACCTCGATGTACTCCGGCAAGGGGAGGCCTTGGCCCTGCGCCCATTCCTGTAGCGCCGATTTGGGGTCGGCGACGGCGCGAGGCGCGCTGACGATGAGTGGCATCCACAGGCGGCGAACCGCGTCGCGCGCGACGTCGAAGCCCGCTTCGACGAACATGGCGCCGAGCAGTGCCTCGCAGGCATCGGCAAGGATGGTGTCCTTCTCGCGTCCGCCGCTATCGGCCTCCGAGGCTGAAAGGATGAGCACGGGGCCGAGCGCGAGGTTGCGGGCGACGCGGGCGCACGCCTCGCGACGAACGAGGCGATTGAAGCGGCGGGCAAGCTCGCCTTCAGTCGCGTCGGGATCCATCTCGACGAGGAGCTCGGCAATGGCGAGGGCAAGCACGCGGTCGCCGAGGAACTCGAGACGCTCGTTGTCGTCGCTCTTTTCGCGCTGGGAGCGCACGCTGGCGTGCGTCAGGGCGCGCCTGAGCAGCGGGCGGCTCTTGAACTTGTAGCCGAGCGCCTTTTCAAGCGATGCCGTCTTCAGCTTCTCCGCGGGCTTCTTGGCCGCCGGCGACTTGCTCACGGTGCGCGCCCTCCGCCGGCCAACCCGCGCGTGGCGGGCTGCGCATGCGCACAGGCAGACCCCGGCCTCTTCAGCACGCGGGCCAAAGGCAGGGGCGGATGCTCAAGCGCATCACTCAAAAGACTTTGCCTCGTTAGCGAACCAATCTGAAAATTCGGCTCCAGCGCACGTCGAAGGGCCATGTCCACGGGCGCGTCAGCTCGAACCGGCCCGGTTCATCGACGGCCGCGGAAAAGAAAATGATATCTGCCCGCCCGATGAAATTCTCAAGGGGCACATAACCTACACCATAGCGGGGCGATTGGTCACGACTGTCCGTCGAGTTGTCGCGATTGTCGCCCATCATGAAATAATGACCTTCCGGCACCTTGTACGGACCGACATTGTCGTATTCGCCATTCGGCCGGGCATCGAGCACATAGTATTTGACGCCCTCCGGCAGCGTCTCCTCGTACCGCGGGATGCGCCGCTCGCGGCCGTCCTCCCCGACCTGTACGAAATCGTCGACGCGGCGGCGCGGCACCTCTTTGCCGTTGATGAACAGCACACCGCTGCGCACCAGGATCTCGTCGCCGGGGAGCCCGATCACCCGCTTGATGTAGTCGGTCGAATTGTCGCGCGGCAGCTTGAAGACGGCGACGTCCCCGCGCTTGGGGCTTGCCCCCCAGATGCGTCCGGAAAAGAGGTTCGGACTGAACGGCAGCGAATGCTTGGAATAGCCGTACGAAAGCTTCGAGACGAAGAGGTAGTCGCCGATCAGCAGCGTGGACTGCATCGAGCCCGAGGGGATATTGAACGGCTGATAGAAGAAGACGCGCACGACGAAGGCAATGATCAGCGCATGCACGAAGATGCTGATCATGTCGCGGAAGCCGCCGGCCTGGGATTTCTGCGTGCCTGATTTCAAATCGTTATGCTCCCGCGCATCAGGATCGGGCGGCAGGCCGCGTCGGCGACCCGACCTGCAATGGCGTTTGGCGCCTCACGAGTGTCTTGCGCATACGACGCGTGCCGGAACACGCACTTACCCCCACCGGCGTTCCCACCGACCGGGCATCGCTGCCGGCGGCCGGCTCGCGAGCACCCTCGTGCCGGTCCATCCGAGAGCCCTATAGCCGTTCCACGGGGGCCGCGCAATTGACAGGGGGCCTCACCTCGCCGGGATGCGAGCTGCGTTGGGACAGGGTCGGCCAACGCGTCGGCTGATGGCGCCTACACATGCCTGCAACAAATTGCGCGTTGATGCGGGTGATGCCGCATCATTGATTGAGGGTCGGCATTGAAGCCTCAGCGCAGGGCGGCGGACACCCGACGTGATGCCCTTCTGCTGAGCGTCGCGCCGCGGCCAGAGTGGTTCGGGGAAGGTGGAGGGGCCCTACCGGGCCTGGAAGATCATGACAAAGCTCGTCTACGCATTCGTTCCGGCCCGGTCAGGCTCCAAGGGCTTGGCTGACAAGAATATTCGTCCGATTGGGGGCCACCCTCTTTTGGCATATGCGATCGCCTTCGGGCAGGCCCTCGGCATCGATCGCGTGATTGTGTCCACGGATTCCGAGCACTACGCAAAGATCGCACGGCATTATGGGGCCGAGTGCCCGTACCTGCGCGGCGCTGAGGCCAGCTCCGACACCGCCATGGAAGAAGCCATTCTCGCGGACATGGAGGCGAACCTGCCCCGCTACGGGATTCCGATGCCGGATATTTGGCTGCGCCTCAAGCCGACCAATCCGTTCCGACGCGTCGATCATGCCCTGCAGGCCATTGAGATCCTGAAGAACCGGCCGGAGGTCGACTCCGTTCGCCATGTCAGCCCCTCAGAAACCCGGCTCTGCCGGATCAATGACCAGGGCTACCTTGAGCCGCTGCTCTCCGGGTGGCCGCAGGGGCGATCGGTCATCCGCCGAACGGAGTTCCCCAAAGCCTACCAGGTGTTCAATCTGGATGTGCTCCGGCACGCGAACCTGGCAAAGTTCGGGTCGGGCTACATGGGCAAGGCCATTGTGCCGATCATCGGCGAAGCCATTACGGGCCTCGATATCAATGATGCGGATGACTTTGAGCTTGTTAAAGCGCTGATCGAGATGCGCCCGCGCCCGGAGATCGTTGCCCGCCACATCGTTGAACCGCAAGTCGCCCCTTATGCGGGTTGAGGGGGCCTCAGGCGGCTGCCGCCATCGTCGACCACCGTGGCAGGCCCGTATCCGCCGCGAATGCCTCCTCCACGGCATATACGGGAAGCCCCTGCCGGCGGATGCGCGCAAGAACGGCGCGATCGCCATCGACGTGCTTGCGCTTGTAGGAAAGGGGGCTGAACGAACAGCCGTCGGAGCGGAATGACACGCCGGAGAGGGCGACGCTGCCGGCGCCCATGCCCAGGCAAAACATAACCGCCTGAAAGCCCATTGAGGGCCGGTACCTCTTCAGCAGGAACGCCGCGCGAGTGCCGAGGACGGTGTTCTGAAGCATCGATCTCTGGACGGCCGTAGCAATCAGCATGTCGTCGAAGCGATAATTGACTGCCTTCAAGAGCGCCAATTGATCTTTGCACGCGGCATCCTGTTCGGCCATGAGGACCAGGAGACCCGTCTGTCGGTCCCGCAGCGCCTCCAGCTTCATGAGGTCGACGTCTCGTCCCTTGGACATGTTCGTCCGCATGAAGGTGATATGCGGCTTGTGGATGCCGTAGGCCTCGAGCGGGATTTGCGAGGCGTTTGCAGTGGCTATGGTCGCCTTGTGGAGAAGTCTCTCCGGAATCACCGGATCGGGGGCCGCGCCGAACACAAAGGCTTCACCCCTTATGGCGGGAAGCTTGAGCTCGTGCTCGAACAATGCGCCCCACGACAACCGCACGCTATACATGGCCCTTCTCCCCCGCCCCCCAGCAAGCCGAAGTCTGCACTTCTATTCGTCTGCTGGCGCAACGCCCGACCACTTGCGATCTGATCAATAGATACGTCGCCGCAACGTCACAGGCAACGCGGCGGACGGGGGGCTGGGTTGAGTGGTCGCAGACGGCGATCCGCAAGCGCACCGTTCGAAGCCGAGCAGCGAGGCACACGGTGCGCAGCGCATCATCCCCCGACGCGGGCTTCGTCAAGCGCATGAACGTTGGGAGACATCAGGGGCCGCGCAACCCCGCGACGTCCGTGGAGGCCATGGCCCACAATGTCTGTGCCACGGGGGCACATGCCGGCGACGCGCGCCTGGATCAGATGAGCTCCCATCGGACCCGTGACCCAGAAACACATTGGTGAGGGATGATCGCCGAGCAGCGCGCCCCGTGGCACGATGAGGCCCACGATAGGAAGCAGTGCGCGCGCGGGTGATAGGGCTGGGGCTCCCGCTATTGAGGCTGCGGGTGACCCGCCGGCCGCGCGTGTCCGCTGCAGTGCCAATGCATGCGCGTCTTATTGGATGAATATCGAGCTGGCTGCCGGCGCAGCCGGTTGCAACCCTGCCCAATGCAACTGAAATGACGAGGAACGTTCCGGACGGTGGTGGAGGGGGTTGGATTCGAACCAACGTAGGCGAAGCCAACGGATTTACAGTCCGTCCCCTTTAGCCACTCGGGCACCCCTCCACGCGCAGCAACAGGCAGCAAAACCGCTGAAGGAGGCAGAGCCTCCCGGCCTCGTTCCGTGCTGGAAGCCCGCCTTATCGGGGGCGCGGCCCGCCGTGTCAATGCCTATCAGCCGCTGGCCAGGCGCGGGCGGGCGGATCAGCCCGTGGCCTTGTCGCGGAGCGGCACCACATTGTGCATGGATGCCGCACCCTGCGCGAGGAAACGCTTGATGTTCCGCGCCGCCTGGCGGATGCGATGCTCGTTCTCGACGATGGCAATGCGGACATACCCCTCGCCATGCTCGCCGAAGCCGATGCCCGGGGCGACGGCGACCTCCGCCTTCTCGACCAGCAATTTCGAGAACTCGAGGCTCCCAACCTCCTTGAAAGCCTCCGGGATCGGTACCCAGGCAAACATCGAGGCCTCGGGCGGGGTAAAGCTCCAGCCCGCATTGGCAAAACTCTCGACCAGCACGTCCCGGCGCCGCTTGTAGGTCGCGCGCATCTCATGGATGCAGTCGTCGGGGCCGTTGAGGGCTGCTGCGGCGGCGACCTGGATCGGCGTGTAAGCGCCGTAGTCGAGGTAGCTTTTCACCCGTGCCAGGGCGGCCAGCAGCCGCTCGTTGCCGACCGCGAAGCCCATGCGCCAGCCGGCCATGGAGAACGTCTTCGACATCGAGGTGAACTCGACCGCGACATCCATCGCCCCCGGCACCTGGAGAAGCGAGGGGGGCGGGTTCCGGTCGTCGAAGTAGACCTCCGCATAGGCGAGGTCCGACAGGAGAAGCAGCTCGTTCTGCTTCGCGAACTGAACGAGCTCGCGATAGAAATCGAGGGTTGCGACGTGTGCCGTGGGGTTCGCCGGGTAGCACACGACGAGTGCGATCGGCTTCGGGATCGAGTGCTTGACCGCCCGCTCGAGCGCCGGGAAGAACGCCGGGGTCGGCGCGGCCGGTACCGAGCGGATGACGCCCCCGGCCATCAGGAAACCGAAGGCATGGATCGGGTAGCTCGGGTTGGGCACGATCACCACGTCGCCCGGCGCGGTGATCGCCTGGGCCATGTTGGCAAAGCCCTCCTTGGAGCCGAGCGTGGCGACGACCTGCGTCGCCGGGTTCAGCTTCACGCCGAAGCGGCGGCCATAGTAGGCCGCCTGGGCTTTGAGCAGGCCCGGGATCCCCTTGGAGGCCGAATAGCGGTTGGTCCGGGGCTTACCCACGGTCTCGACAAGCTTTTCGGTGATGTGGCGGGGCGTCGGCAGGTCGGGATTGCCCATGCCGAGGTCGATGATATCGGCGCCGCGGGCGCGGGCCTGGGCCTTGAGCCGGTTCACTTCCGCAAAGACGTAGGGCGGGAGGCGCTTGATGCGATGGAATTCCTCGATCACGGCGGAACCTCGATTCTGGCCAAGGGGGCAGGCGGCCTGATCCCTCTGGAACT
>JBKBPL010000024.1:0-27805 GCA_046293075.1 Hyphomicrobiaceae bacterium
GCGGCATCACGGAGTCCGACATCAACCTCGCGCACGCCTCGAAGGCGGTCATCCTTGGCTTCAACGTGCGCGCCAATGCGCAGGCGAAGCTCGCTGCCGACCAGCAGGGCGTAGAGATCCGATATTATTCAATCATCTACGATCTCGTCGACGATGTGAAGGCGGCCATGTCCGGTCTTCTCGCGCCGACGAAGAAGGAGGTCTTCCTCGGCTACGCCACGATCAAGCAGGTCTTCAACATCTCGAAGCAGGGCAAGGTTGCCGGCTGCCTCGTCACTGAGGGCAAGGTCGAGCGCGGTGCCAAGGTCCGCCTGCTGCGCGACAAGACCGTCATCCACGAGGGCACGCTCGCCATCCTCAAGCGCTTCAAGGATGACGTGCGCGAGGTGCCGGCGGGCCAGGAGTGTGGCATGGCCTTTGCCAACTACCAGGATATCCGCGAGGGTGACGAGATCGAGTGCTTCCAGGTGGAGACGGTTGCGCGCACCCTTTAACTGCCGGGGCGTTTCAGGGGGCGGATGGGCGACCTGCCCATCCGCTTTCTGCTTCCCGCGGCATTGCCGCATTTGAATTTTGAGGAGCTGGCGGCGGTTCGAGCCCGGTGCCAGAATTGAGAATGTCACGACAGAAATCGAGCGCCGGGCACACGGCGGCCGGCAGTCCGTCCCAGCGGATGCTGAGGGTCGGCGAGCTGATCCGCCATCGCATGGCCGAGCTTCTGGCGCGGGGCGACATCCATGACGATGTGCTCGCCGCCGCAGTCGTCACCATCCCCGAGGTGCGCATGTCACCGGACCTGCGGCTCGCGACGATCTTCGTGATGCCCCTCGGCGGCCAGGATGTCGCGCCCGTACTGGCGGCGTTAAAGCGCAACCAGAAATACATTCGCGGCGAGATCGCCCGGGCTGTGAACCTGAAGTTCGCACCGGAGATCCGCTTTCGCGAGGACGAGAGCTTCGAGGAAGCCGCGCGCATTGAGCGCCTTCTCGACAGCGACAGAGTGCGACGCGACGTGAAAGGGGGATGATACGTGGCACGCCGCAAGAAGGGTAATCCGATCAATGGCTGGGTCGTGCTGGATAAGCCGGCCGGTATGACCTCGACGCAGGCCGTCGGCAAGGTGCGCTGGCTGTTCCAGGCCCAAAAGGCCGGGCACGCCGGCACGCTGGATCCGCTCGCAACCGGCATCCTGCCGATCGCGCTCGGCGAGGCGACGAAGACTGTGCCCTATGCTGTCGACGGTCAGAAGGCCTACCGCTTCACAGTGCGCTGGGGCGTCGAGACCGACACCGACGATGCCGAGGGACAGGTCGTTGCGCACAGCGACGTGCGCCCGACGCGGGAGGCCATCGAGGCGCTGCTTCCGAGCTTCCTTGGCGAGATCCTGCAGACGCCGCCCGCATTCTCCGCGATCAAGGTCGACGGCCAGCGCGCCTACGACCTCGCACGTCAGGGCGAGGCGGTGAAGCTCGAGGCCCGCCCCGTCCAGATCGACCGGCTCGAGCTCGTCGACATGCCCGCGCCCGATACGTCCGTCTTCGAGGCCGAATGTGGTCGCGGCACCTATGTCCGCGCCCTCGCCCGCGATATCGGCCGCGCACTCGGCTGCCTCGGCCATGTCACGGCGCTGAGGCGCACCCGCGTCGGGCCGTTCGAGGAGGCGCAGGCGGTCACCATCGAGGAACTTGAGGAGGCCGCCAAGCTCGATGACGGTGGCGCCGAGCTCAAGTCGCTGCTGCGGCCGGTCGAGAGCGCACTCGCCGAGCTTCTCGAGGTCAACGTCTCGCAGTCGGATGCGGCGCGCCTCGCGCGCGGCCAGCCCGTGCTGCTCCGCGGCCGCGATGCGCCAGTGATGAGCGGGGAGGCCTTCGCCCTCTCCAAGGGCACGCTGATTGCGCTCTGTGAGATCGAGCGCGGCGAGCTGCGGCCGCTTCGCGTGTTCAATCAGGGTTGAATCCCGCCCGGACGCGCTGCGCAAATGTGAGAGGCGCGGAGACCCTGGGCTCCGCGCCTCAAATCGTCACGCCGGGGAAGATGCTGTCTCCAGGGTAGGCCCATGGTGCGCCGGAAGCCGTGAACTCCCTCTGAATGTCGCATTCACGCGGGGTTCATCGCGCCGGCGGGCCCCTCGGTAAGCTTGCTGGACAATTTGTAATCGTGGGGCATCTTCTCCGGGTGAAGCGTTTCCGACAGAATGCTGAGGCACGACGGAAATCTCACTGGCCGTCGTTTAGCTGACAGGGGCTGCCCTTCGGGGGTGGTCAATCAGTGCGCGCAATATGGAGCGCAGGCAGGTCGGTCGGATGGCAAGCCGCTTCAAATACCTTTTCACACTGGCGCTGCCGCTGGCCGCCGCGGCCGCCGGTACGGCCTGGATGATGGGCCTTGGCGGCTTCGGCAGCGCGGGCAATGGCGCGCTCGCCTACGATATGGCTGAGATCAGCCGGGGCGAGATCCGCCGCTTGGTGACGACGTCAGGCCCGGTCCGCGCCGTCGTGACGGTCAGCGTCGGCTCGCAGCTCTCGGGGAGAATCGACACTCTCACTGCAGACTTCAACAGCGAGGTCAAGGAAGGCGACCTGCTCGCGCGCCTCGACGACAAGACGTTCGCCGCCCGTGTCGCCCAGGCCCGCGCCGATCTTGCAGCAGCACAGGCGGGTCTCACCAATCAGCAGGCCGCGCGCGCCAGGGCCGAAGCCGTGCTCCGCAATGCGAGGCGGCTGCTCGAGCGTCAGGAGACACTTTCGACCAGAGGCGTAGCCTCCGCGGCAACGCTCGATGCTGCCATCCGCGACGTGGATGTGGCCACCGCCGAGATCGCCGTCGTCGACGCGCAGATCGAGAACGCGAAGGCGACGATCGCGCAGCGTGAGGCGGCGCTGAGGGTCGCTGAGATCGATCTCGAGCGTACTGAGATCCGCTCTCCGATCGACGGCACTGTCATTTCACGGACCGTCGACGTCGGACAGACTGTTGCCGCGAGCCTTCAGGCCCCCGAGCTGTTCAAGATCGCCCAGGACCTGCGCCGCATCCAGATCGAGGCCCAGGTCAACGAGGCCGACGTCGGCGCAATCAGACGGGGCAATCCGGTGGAGTTCACCGTCGATGCCTACCCGGAGGAGCGCTTTCGCGGCACCGTCACGCAGGTGCGCCTCGCCGCACTCGAGCTCCAGAACGTGGTCACCTACACCGTCATCATCGAGGCGGCGAACGACGACCGTCGCCTGTTCCCGGGCATGACTGCGAATGTCCAGATCGAGACGGCCCGGCGCCAAGATGTCCTGCGCGTCTCCAATGACGCACTGCGCTTCCGCCCCCGCGAAGCCGCGGCGGCAGCTCAGCAACAATCCGGCGGCGCCCAGGCTGCGGAGCGCGCTGAGCGGCTCGTCGAGCAGATGAAGGGTGCGCTCAAGCTCAGCGATGAGCAGGTCGCGGTCGTGCAGGACATGTTGCGCGAGGCGGCGGCGGCGCGCGCCGCGCGCCAGAAGGCGCGTGAGGCACAGGGCGACGCCGGGGGTGAGGGTGGCGGCGCCGGCGAGGCCAGAGCCGGCAGTGTGCGCGGTGGCCCGGATGCCGCGGCGCGCAACCGCTTCATGGAGCGCATCGAGGCCGCCCTCGAGCCGACGTTGACGGCCGCGCAGCAGCCGCTGCTCGAACGTTGGCGGCAGGTGCGGAAGTCGAGCCGCATGGCAACCGTCTGGGTCATGGGTCCGGATCGCCGGCCGCAACAGCGGCAGGTGCTGCTCGGCATTGGTGACGAGCAGTTCGCCGAGCTCATTGGCGGGGGGATCAAGGAAGGCGATCGCGTCATCACCCGGCAGCGGTTGGCCGCAAAGCGATAGCTGCTGCCCTTGCCCAATCCCGAGCACGACATCATGGACCGATCGAGCCGACCTGACGAGGTGAGTGCTGCCAGCGGTGCCCCGAGCCCCGCTGGCCGGCCGCTCATCGAGGCGCGCGGCGTCTCGAAGATCTACACTGTCGGTGAGCAGACGGTCCGCGCGCTCGACGACGTTTCGCTCAGCATCCGCCTCGGCGAGTTCGTGGCGATCATGGGGCCGTCCGGCTCGGGCAAATCCACCATGATGAACCTGATCGGCGCTCTCGACGTGCCGACGACGGGCGCGATGGAACTCGACGGGCGCAACATCGCCGCGCTCAGCTCCGATGCACTCGCCGATCTGCGCAACCGCACCATCGGATTTGTCTTTCAGCAGTTCAACCTGCTCCCACGAACGAGCGCCCTGCGCCAAGTCATGCTGCCGCTGCTCTATGCCCACCCGCGGCCTGCCGATGCCGAAGGCATGGCGCGCCACCGCCTCGAGCAGGTCGGCCTCCAGGACCGCATGGATCACTATCCGAGCCAGCTCTCGGGCGGCCAACAGCAGCGCGTGGCCATCGCCCGCGCGCTCGTCAACAACCCCAAGCTTCTGCTGGCCGATGAGCCGACCGGCGCCCTCGACAGCAAGACGTCCGAAGAGATCATGGCGCTCTTCTGCACGCTCAATACCGAGGGAATCACGGTCGTCGTCGTCACGCACGAGCCTGCTGTCGCAGAGTATGCCAAGCGCCGCGTGCTGTTCCGCGACGGCCGCGTGGTCGAGGACATCCCCCAGCCAGGTTTCATGGGGAGGGCTGCTGAATGAATCTCCTCGACAGCCTCGGCATCGCGCTCACGGCCTTGCGCGCCAATATGCTGCGCTCGATCCTCACGACGCTCGGCATCATCATCGGCGTTGCTTCGGTCATTGTCATGGTAGCCGTCGGCACGGGCGCGCGCAGCGAGGTCGATCGCCAAATCGCTGCGCTCGGCTCGAACACGCTCGTCGTATTCCCGGGCTCATCGCGGATCGGCGGCCGCGCCGGCGGCGCAGGCACGCGGTTGCCACTCTCCGAGCGCGACATGCAGGCCTTACGCGAGAAAATTCCAGGCGTCGTGGCGATCTCCGGCGTCCTTCAGGGATCGGGCCCGGTTGTTTATGGCAACGCCAACTGGACCACCTCGTTCATGGGCGTGCATGACCAGTTCAACGAGGTACGCGACTGGCCGGTCGTCGAAGGCCGCGGTTTCACGCCGAACGAGACGCGCACGGCGGCACGCGTCGCCCTGGTCGGCAAGACGGTCGTCGAGAAGATCTTCAATGGCGGCGATCCCGTCGGCGCGACCATTCGCGTGATGAACGTGCCGTTCCAGGTCATCGGTGTGCTCGACAGCAAGGGACAGAACTCCTTCGGCCGCGACCAGGACGATGTGGTTATGTTGCCGATGGCCGCAGCGCGCGGCCGCATTGTCGGCCGAAGCCGGCTGGTGAACGATAATGTCGGCAATATTCACGTGAAGTTCGACCCCGACACGGACCTCGCCGAGGCCCAGGCGCAAATGGAAACGCTGCTCCGCCAGCGGCGCGGCATCAAGGCCGGCACCGAGGACGATTTCAACGTCCGCAATCTCTCGGAGTTCATGCGCGCCCGCACCTCGGCGCTCACGACCATGGGCTGGCTGCTCGCCGCGACGAGCGCCATCTCGCTCATCGTCGGCGGCATCGGCATCATGAACATCATGCTGGTCTCGGTCACCGAACGCACGCGCGAGATCGGGTTGCGCATGGCCGTGGGCGGGCGGCGGCGCGATATTCTGCTGCAATTTCTCGTCGAAGCGGTGGTGCTCTGCCTGCTCGGCGGTCTTATCGGCGTGGCGATCGGCGTCGCCACGGCTGCCGCAGTGGCACTCTCGGCGCAATGGCCGATCCTGATCGCCCCCGATGCCATCATCATGGCGCTCGCGGCCGCGGCGCTTACCGGCGTGGTCTTTGGGTTCTTCCCGGCGCGACGCGCGGCGCACCTCAATCCCATCGACGCGCTGCGTACCGAGTAAGCGCGCTCACCAGAGCCCACGGCGTGTGGACAGCGCGCGGGCGTCCTCGCCGCGGCCGGTACCACTGCGCTCGGTGCGGGGCGCCCAGCCGCCTGCCGGCTGCCCTCCGCCCTCCTGATCCGGCTGCTGCACGAAGCTGCCGCTCTCGTCGGTAAAGCCGATGATCGAGTAGGCATCATCCGGCTCCTCGTCCGGCTTGAAGGCCTCGAGCACGCTGCGTGTATCGCCGGGCTGAGCCCGCAAACCCGTCGACGGATTGACCCGGACGAGCTTGATGCCCGGCGGAATGCGGAAGGGCGTCGCCGGTTTGTCCGCGAGGGCCATCTTCATGAACGAGCCGAAGACGGGTGCCGCAACGTATCCGCCGGTGGCATCCTTGCCCATGGGCTTGGGGATGTCGTATCCGATGAACACGCCGACGACGAGGTCGGGCGAGAAGCCGATGAACCAGGCGTCCTTGGCATCATTGGTGGTGCCCGTCTTGCCGGCGACCGGCTTGCCAATGGACCTCAGTGACGTGGCCGTGCCGCGCTGCACGACGCCCTCCATCATCGACGTCATCTGATAGGCCGTGTGCGGGTCGACGATCTGTCGGCGGTCGTCGACAAGCTCGGGCTCGGGCTGGCCATTCCAATGCGCCTGCTGGCAGTCCGGGCACGGGCGGTCGTCATGGCGCCAAACGGCGCGCCCCCAGCGGTCCTGAATGCGGTCGATGAACGTCGGGCGGACTTGGCGGCCCCCGTTGGCGAGCATCGCATAGGCGGCGGTCAGCTTCAGCAGCGTCGTCTCGCCGGCACCAAGCGCCATCGAGAGCACGGGCGTCAGCTCGTCGTAGATGCCGAAGCGGCGTGAGTACTCGCCGACAAGCGGCATGCCCATGTCCTGGGCGAGACGCACGGTCATCAGGTTGCGCGAATGCTCGATGCCGACCCTGAGGGTCGTCGGGCCATAGAACTGGCCGCTGTAGTTCTTGGGCCGCCAGACATCGAGGCCAGCCCCCTGCTCGATCGTGATCGGCGCATCGAGGATGACGCTGGTCGGCTTGTAGCCGTTGTCGAGCGCGGCCGCGTATACGAACGGCTTGAACGCCGAGCCGGGCTGACGGCGCGCCTGCGCGGCTCGGTCGAACTGGCTGAGCGCGAAAGAGAACCCGCCGACGCTCGCCAACACGCGGCCGGTATGAGGGTCCATGACGACGATGCCGCCGCCGACCTCCGGGATCTGCATGAGCGACCACACGCCCTGCGGCTCATCGGGGTTCTTAGGCGCGACGTAGATGACATCCCCCACGTTCAAGACATCGCCCACACCGGGCGGTTTGCCCGGCTTCTTGTTCGCCCACCTGACCTCCTCGTAGGGAACCTCGACGGCCTCCCGCTCGGCGACAAGGCTGCCGTCCTGCTGGCGTTGCGGGCGAAGCCCCACAGTCGCCTTCTCGCGCTCGACCTTGAGGACGACGCCGAGCCGCCAGGGCTGGATATCGCTCGGTACGTCCGGGATCGCGCCGAGCGGGATACCCCAGTCGCCCGATACGGCAATCTTCTCGACCGGGCCACGCCAGCCGCCCTTGCGATCGAAAGCGACCAGTCCCTCAACCAGCGCGCGGCGCGCGAGCGCCTGATAGTGCGGCGAAAGTGTCGTGCGGACGGAAAGGCCGCCCTGGTAGAGCTTTTCCTCGCCGAACTGTGCGATCAGGGTGCGGCGCACCTCCTCGGCGAAGTAGTCGGCAGCATGGGTCTGGATGCCGAAGGGTCGAATATTGACCTGAAGGGGCTTGGCCGAGGCCGCCTTGGCCTGAGCGTCGGTGATGTAGCCATTCTCGGCCATCAGCGCGAGAATGGCATTCCGCCGGGCGATCGCCTCCTTCTCCCGCCGGAAAGGATGATAGTTGTTGGGGCCCTTGGGCAGCGCCGCGAGATAGGCCATCTCCTCGAGCGCGAGATCCTTCAGCTCCTTGTTGAAATAGGTAAGGGAAGCGGCCGCGACCCCAAACGTGTTCAGGCCGAGGTAGATCTGGTTGAGATAGAGCTCGAGGATTTTCTCCTTCGAATAGGCGCGCTCGATCCTGACCGCGAGAATGGCTTCCTTAAGCTTGCGGTCAGCCGTGCGCTCGCTGGTCAGCAGGAAGTTCTTGGCGACCTGCTGGGTAATCGTCGAGGCGCCCTCGGCACGCCGCCTGCGGCCCTGGATCTGATCCATGGCGTAGCGGTAGCCCGCCCGCGCCATGCCCATGAAGTCGAGACCGTTGTGCTCGAAGAAGCGCTTGTCCTCGGCCGAGAGGTAGGCGCCGATGAGCAGCTTCGGCACGGTATTGATCGGTACGAAAATGCGCCGCTCGTGCGCGTATTCCGCAATCAGCGCGCCGTTGTGCGCGTGGATGCGCGTCATGACCGGCGGCTCGTACTTGGCAAGGCTCTCGTAGCTCGGCAGGTCGCTCGAGGCCCGCCACAGAAAGAAGCCGCCGATCGCCGCGCCGGCAAGAAAGAGCACGACGCCTGACGCGAACGCGAACCCGAGGAGGCCCAGCAGGAGGCTTCGGCGCTTGCGCCTCGGCTTGCGCTCCACGGGCGGCAGTATCGGGGGCGGTCTCATCGAGCTCAATTTATCCGGTCGTACGTGAATGGGTCTGTCTAGACCCCGACGTCCGGAGAAGCAAGCGCACCCCCCGGTTTCGTCCCGAGGTTACAAGCGATTGTGTCAACAGCGGGTCACAGCCGCGTGAATGACCGCAGCATTCGCGCATCCCGTCGCATTCGTCCGGATGCCTGTGGTTAATCGGCCAGTTGACCCGCCTTGCCCCACACCTTGCATCGCCCGGCCGGTGGATCGAGAGTCGCCGTCTCTGAACAGCAGCAAGGATGGGAAAACACCATGGACATCGAGGAACAGCGCAAGAAGGGACGCGAGATCCTGAAGGAAGTCATTGGCGCCGCCTATCTTGAGCGGCGAGATGCTTCAACGAATGATTTCAACAGGCCGCTGAGGCAGTTTTCCGAGACGTATGCGTTCGGAGACATCTGGGCGCGCCCAGGACTGCCCCGCAAGATCCGCAGTATGCTTTGCATGGCCATGCTCACAGCCATGGGAAAGCCGGCCGAGCTGCGCCTGCACGTCAACTCGGCCATCAACAACGGCTGCACCGTCGAGGAAATCCAGGAAGTCCTCTACCAGACCGTCGCCTATTGCGGCATTCCGGCCACCATCGAGGCCTTCAAAGTCGCCGAAGAGGTGCTGGCGGAGCGCGGCCTGATGAAACCGTCGGCTTGACCAGGGCACATGCCCGCCCGTTGCATGGGCCGGCGCAAGCAACGCCGGCCCGCGGCGATCAGATCATGCCTTCCTTGCGCACCCAGTCGAGCCCGCGGTCGAGGGCGCGGGCCATGCGGTCGAACATCGTGTTGATCTGATCGGTGTTGATGATCAGCGGTGGGCACAGCGCAAGCGTGTCCCCCGCGATGGGGCGGGATATGAGGCCTTCGTCCTGGGCAAACGTATTCACCTTGGCGCCGACGCCCTGGCGCGGATCGAAGGACTGGCGGCTCTTCTTGTCCTTCACGAGCTCGATGCCGCCGAGCAGCCCGACGCCCCGCGTCTCGCCGACCAGCGGATGCGCATCGAGTTCCTTGAGACGCTTCAGGAAGGTCGGCGCTACCTTGCGCACGTGCCCGATGATGTCGATCCGGTCATAGATCTCCAGCGTCTTGACCGCGACTGCGGACGCCACCGGATGACCCGAGTAGGTGAAGCCGTGTGCGAATACGCCGAGCTTTTTGCTCTCGTCGATCATGGCCTGATAGACGTGCTCGGGCACCGTGACGGCACCGAGCGGCATGTACGCCGACGTGATCGCCTTGGCCATGGACACCGTATCGGGCTGCATCCCGAAGGTCTGCGATCCGAACATGTTGCCGGTGCGCGCGAATCCGCAGATCACCTCGTCGGCAATGAACGCGATATCGTAGTGGCGCAGGATTGCCTGCACTTTCTCGAAGTATGTCTTCGGCGGCACGATCACGCCACCGGCGCCCATCACCGGTTCGGCTATGAACGCCGCAATGGTCTCAGGCCCCTCGCGCTCGATAAGCGCCTCGAGCTTGCCTGCGAGGCGCGATGCGAACTCCTCCTCCGTCTCGCCCTCCTTGGCGAAGCGCCAGTAGTGCGGCGTATCGGTGTGCAGGATGCGCGGGATCGGCAGATCGAAGTCGGCGTGGAAGATGGGCAGGCCGGTCAGGCTGCCCGCCGCGATCGTCACGCCGTGGTAGGCGCGCATCCGCGAGATGATCTTCTTCTTGTTCGGCTTGCCAATGGCATTGTTGTAGTACCACTGCAGCTTGATCTGTGTGTCGTTCGCCTCGCTCCCCGAGCTCGTGAAGAACACCTTTGACGTCGGCGCCGGGGCGATCTCCTTGATCTTTTCGGCGAGCTGGATGGCCGGCTCATGGCTGCGGCCGCCGAAGAGGTGCGTGAAGGAGAGCTTCCTCATCTGCTCGGCGGCGGCCTCGACCAGCTCGGTATTGCCGTAGCCAAGGCCTGTGCACCACAGCCCCGCCAAGCCCTCGATGTACTCCTTGCCCGAGGCATCCCACACGTGGATGCCCTCGGCGCGCTCGAGCAGCATGGGCCCGGTCGTGCGGTGCGTTGCGAGGTTGGTCGCCGGATGCAGCAGCGTCTCGACGTCACGGGCGGCAAAATTGGTCAGCGTGGCCATAGCGCGTATGTCCTGTTCTTGACGGGAAGCCCAACTATGAGTAGCGCGGACGAGGGGAGCTGACAAAGCCAATAAGGCCGGCGCGGCACGGAGCATCTGCGGGCTCTCCAGCGAGGGCACATGACCGCTTCACATGGCTACTGAGGACGATCCGGCGAGACGATGACACTGGCCGCCTCAATGCCTCGCACCAATCTTGCGACCTGGGCGCGCCGCCTGGCCCTGTTCAGCGCCGCGCTTATCCTTGTCGCGCTCGTGCTGCACCGCTTGGGTCGGATCGAAACCCCACTCGCCATCGGCCTCGTCCTCACCGGCTTTGCCGGTGCCGGTCTGGCCCTGCTCAGCGGGGTCGCTGCCGGGGTCATTATCTGGCGCAAGGGGGTGGCCGGTGCCTGGAGCGCCGCGGCCGGCATCGTGGTCAGCCTTGCTATTTTCGCATGGCCGGCAAGCGTCGCACCGTTCTACCTCAGATTGCCCCCCCTCAGCGACGTCACGACCGACTTCGAGCAGCCGCCCGAGTTCGCCGTTCTCGCGCGCGATCGGCCGAAGGCGGCCAACCCGGTCACCTACCGGGGCGGCCTGCTCGCGGAGCTGCAGGAGCGGCACTATCCGGAAGTGCGGCCGATGGTGCTCGACCGCGCCGCCGAAGAGGTCTTCGATGCTGTTGGCGAAGCCGCGCGCCGGCTCAAGTGGCGCATCGTCTCCGAGGAGCCGCCACAGGAGCACGGCACCGCCGGCTACATCGAGGCGGAAGACCGCACGCTCATCCTCGGCTTCGTTGATGACGTGATCGTGCGCGTAGAGAGCGACGGCGGCACGACCCGCGTCGACGTCCGCTCGCTCTCGCGCTACGGCATCCATGACTTCGGCCGCAATGCCAGCCGCATCAAGGAGTTCTACGCCGAGCTCAGGGCACGCCTCGAAGCCGCCGTTCCGGCCGCCGCTGCCCCGCGCGGCAAGGACAAGGCGCGCGGCACGAAAGCGCCGCCTAGGGTACCGAAAGGCGCGCCGGGTCGAGGGCAGGCCCCTCGCAAATGAGCAGTCCCCGCGCGACGAGATGCTCGATGTGTGCAGCCACCGAAAGCGACGCCGCCTTGACGAGACGCGGATCGATCCCGCGATAGATGACCGCCACGATTTCCGGGATCGTCGTCTGCCCCGATCTCACGCAGTCGAGAATGGCCTGCTCGCGCATGCGCCGGTGCAGGATATAGGCCTTCACGAGACGCTGCGGCTCGTAGATGCGCCCGCCATGGCCGGGGAAATAGACCTCGTCGCGCCGCTCGAGCAGCCGCTCCATCGCCCCGAGATAAGCGCCCATGTTGCCCTCGGGCGGCGCCACGACGCTGGTGTTCCAGCCCATGACATGATCGCCGGAAAAGAAAAGCCCGGTCCCCTTGAGCGCGAAGCAAAGATGGTCCGGTGCGTGACCCGGCGTGTGCAGGGCCTGAAGCGCGAAGCCGTCGCCCTCGAGCCGGTCGCCGTCCCTGAGCACGACATCGGGCCTGAAATCCTTCTCCACATACTCGCCGCCGGCCGGACTGGCCCGGGTGCGCCCGGGCGTCACCACCGTGCGGCCGAAGCCGGCCGTGCGTGCGCCCGTTCGCTCCCTGAGCGCATCGAGGCCGTCCACATGATCGTGATGGGTGTGCGTCACGACGATATGCGTGAGCGTGCGTCCCTTGAGCGCGGTGAGGACAGCCTCGAGATGGGCGGCGTCGGCGGGCCCGGGGTCGATCAGCATGACCTCGCGGCCCTCGCCGACGATGTAGGTATTCGTGCCCTTGTAGGTGAACGGGCTCGGGTTATTGGCGACGATGCGCACGATGCCCGGCGCGAGCTTCTTCGCCTCGCCATAGACGAACTCGATCTCCTTGCGGAACGGCAGCTCTTCAGCCATGCGGGCATCCTGCGCTTGGGTCATCGGCCTGCTGTCATAGCGGAGACCGCCGCCCTTGACCATCGGCAGGTGCGCAGCCCTAGTACACGCCGAGGCGGGCGAGCAGTTCCTTGCCGATCGCGATGCGCTTCGGCGCATCCTCGAGCCGTGTCATGTCCATGTTCAGCGCAAATGACGTGATACGGCTGCCCTGCTCGACCCAGCCGGCCCACCAGCCGATCTTGCCGGACCAGCCCGTCTTCGCGAACAGCGCCCGCCCGGCCTTCTCCTCGATGCGCACGATATCCCGCACGACCCCGCGCGACCGCTCGGACACCGGCAAGCGCCCCGCGCCGAAGCTCGCGAGGAACCTCGCCTGCTCGACGGCGCTGATCTCCAGCGGTCCGTCGAGCCAGAATTGATCGACGATTGTCCCGAGCTGCCGATTGCCATAGTCCAGGCGCGCCATCCAGTCGCGGTAGCGCGCGAGGCCGATACGTCGGGCGATCTCCTGGTAGACGGGGACATTCGACGCGGCCATGGCCTCACGCAAGGTCATGTCCTTCTCCCACGCCTTCACCGGGCGCGGCTTACCGTCGTAGCGGAACACCTCGCCCGCATCCTTCACGACGCCCGTCTCGAGCGCGATCAGGCTGTTCGGGATCTTGAAGGTCGACGCCGGGACATAGCGCCTCGCTGCCCGCGCGGCGCCAATCCCCGTCAGGCGGTCGGCCGCGACATCGTACACGACCAACGTGCCGGGAAAGCCCTCACGCTCGAAGACGGCAAAGAGATCGTCGCGCACGACCGTCCCTTCTGCCGATGCCGCGGAACCAACGATCACAGCAGCAACAGCGTATCCACCGGCGCGCAACAGATCGCGCCGCGACGAGAGCAGGATCGCCATGGTTATCCTATCTTAGATGCGGTTCAGCGGTACCTTGAGGTAGCGCACGCCGTTGTCCTCGGGCTCCGGCAGATCGCCGGCGCGCATGTTCACCTGGATCGACGGTATGATCAGCTTCGGCATGCCGAGCGTCTTGTCGCGCGCCTCGCGCATGGCGACGAACGCGTCCTCCGTCACACCGTCGCGCACGTGTACATTCGACGTGCGCTGCTCGGCAACCGTCGTTTCCCACTGGTAAGTGTTTCGCCCGGGGGCCTTGTAATCGTGACACAGGTACAGCCGCGTCGCGGGCGGCAACGCCAGAATCTTGCGAATGGAGCGATAGAGATCGCGCGCGCTCCCGCCGGGAAAGTCGGCGCGCGCCGTGCCGTAGTCGGGCATGAAGAGCGTATCGCCAACGAAGGCTGCGTCGCCGAAGACATAGGTCATGCACGCAGGGGTATGGCCGGGCGTGTGCATGGCATATCCAGTCATCTCGCCGATGCGGATGCGGTCGCCATCCTTGAAGAGCGCATCGAACTGGCTGCCGTCGCGCTCGAACTCGGTGCCGGCGTTGAAGACCTTGCCGAAGACGTCCTGGACGACCGTGATATTGGCGCCGATCGCGATCCGGCCGCCGAGCTTTTCCTTGAGGTAGGGCGCCGCCGAGAGATGATCGGCGTGAACGTGCGTCTCGAGCAGCCACTGGATGTCGAAGCCCCGCTCTTTGACGAACGCGATAATGTCGTCCGCGGCTTTGGTTGCCGTGCGCCCGGCCGCCGCATCATAGTCGAGGACGCTGTCGATGATGGCGGCCGCGTTCGTCGCCGGGTCCTTGAGCACGTAGCTCGCCGTATGGGTCGGCTCGTCGAAGAACGAGAACACCTCCGGGTGGAGCATGGCAGACCTCCGTTCCAGTTCTCAGAAGTATGGGCTTCCATTTGGAAGCGGCATGGCGAATATTCAATCCTACTAATACTGGTCAGCGTGCGTGCCGTTGACGCTCAGGCATGGTCGGTGCACTGTGCGATCAAAAGAGCGCATGAGCGCGAGGAAACTCTGAAGGAGCCCCCATGACCGTCGGCATTCTGGCGTATGGCGCCTACATTCCGCGCCTCAGACTGCAGCGCCAGGCGATCGCCGCAGCCAACACCTGGTTCAATCCCGGCCTTAAGGGCCTCGCAAAGGGCGAGCGCGCGATCTGCAATTGGGACGAGGACGCCGTCACCATGGCCGTCGAGGCGGCCCGCGACTGTCTCACCGGCGTCGACCGCAAGAGCGTGCGCGGGCTCCAGTTCGCCTCCACCTCCTTTCCCTTCCGCGACCGCCTCAATGCCGGCATCGTCGCCGAGGCCCTCGACATCGCCGATCATGTCGCGGCGCTCGACGTCACGGCGAGCCAGCGGGCGGCGACCTCGGCGCTGCTCAATGCCCTCATCGGCGGTGGGCCGACACTGCTCATCGCCTCCGAGAAGCGGCGTGCCAAGACGGCGAGCCCCTACGAGATGACGAGCGGCGATGGCGCGGCCGCAGTGCTCGTCGGGGAGGGCGCTGCAATTGCGCGCCTCGTCGCATCGGCGAGCCGCACGGCCGATTTCGTCGACCACTACCGCACCGACGACCAGCCGTTCGACTACCAGTGGGAAGAGCGCTGGATCCGTGATGAAGGCTACATGAAGCTGGTGCCGCCGGTCATTGCGGAGGCGCTCTCAAAAGCAGGACTTCAGGCAGGCGACATCACGCACTTCATCATGCCGGGCACGCTACCGCGCATTGCCGGCACGATTGGCAAGGCCGCCGGGCTCCCAGAGGCGAGCGTTCGCGACAACCTCCAGGCCCAGGTTGGCGAAACCGGCGTCGCCCATCCACTTATGCTGCTTGGCCACACGCTCGAGCAGGCGAAGGCGGGTGACCGCATTCTCCTCGTCGGCTTCGGCCAGGGCGCGGACGCGATCATCCTCGACGTCACGCCGGAGCTTGCCGAACTTCCCGCGCGCCAGGGCGTTCGCGGCCATCTCGCGCGGCGCAAGGAAGAGACGGCGTACAACCGCTATCTCGCGATCAACGATCTCGTCGAGATCGAGCGCGGGATGCGCGCCGAAGTGGACAAGCAAACGCCACTTTCCGCACTGTGGCGCAACCGCGCGCTGCTGACGAGCTTCCTCGGCGGCGAGTGCACAAAGTGCGGCACGGTGCAGATCCCGAAGTCGAACATCTGCGTGAACCCGAACTGCAACGCCATGCATTCGCAGGTGCCGCACCCGTTCGCCGACAAGACCGGCCGCATCAACTCCTTCACCGCCGACCGCCTGACCTACTCACCCGCTCCACCTGCCTGCTATGGCATGGTGCAGTTCGAGGGCGGCGGGCGCATGATGCTCGATTTCACCGACGTCGATGCCGATGCGCTCGAGGTCGGCCAGCCCATGCGCATGATGTTCCGCATCAAGGACCACGATACGCAGCGCGGCTTCACCCGCTATTTCTGGAAGGCCGCACCGGCCCCCACCTCACCCAAGGAGAGCTGAGCCATGGCTTCGGGCATCAAGGACAAGGTTGCGATCCTCGGCATGGGTTGCTCGAAGTTCGGCGAGCGGTGGGACAAGGAAGCCGACGACCTCATGGTCGAGGCCTACGAGGAGGCCCTGGCCGACGCCGGCATTGAAACGAAGCAGATCAATGCCGCGTGGCTCTCAACAGCCATCGAGGATCAGCACGTCGGCAAGTCGGGCGTGCCGCTCGCGATCGCGCTCCGCCTGCCCTACATCCCCGTAACGCGTGTCGAGAACTATTGCGCCTCGGGCACGGAGGCCTTCCGCGGCGCCGTCTATGCGGTCGCCTCCGGTGCGGCCGACATCGCGCTCGCCATGGGCGTCGAGAAGCTCAAGGACACGGGCTACGGCGGCCTGCCGCAGCGATCGCGCGGCGTGCTCAATTCCATGTCCTGGGCGAATTTCTCGGCCCCCGGCGCCTTCGCCCAGCTGGCGGCGGCTTATCGCACCAAGCACGGCGTGCCGCAGGAGGACCTCAAGCGCGCCATGGCGCAGATCTCCGTGAAGAGCCACGATAACGGCGCCAAGAACCCGAAGGCGCACCTCAGGAACAAGATCAACATCGACACCGTGCTCGGCGCACCGACCGTCGCCGAGCCGCTCGGGCTCTACGATTGCTGCGGCGTTTCGGATGGCGCGGCCTGCGCGATCGTAACGACGCCCGAGATCGCGCGGAGCCTCGGCAAGAAGGACATCATTTCGGTGAAGGCGCTGCAGCTCTCGGTCTCGAACGGCCAGGAGGCGAGCCATAATTCCTGGGACGGCAGCCACTTCGTGACGACACGCACGGCCTCGAAGCGCGCCTATACGGAAGCCGGCATCGAGGATCCGAGGAAGGAGCTGTCGCTCATCGAGGTGCACGACTGCTTCTCGATCACCGAGCTCGTCACCATGGAGGACCTTTTCATCTCCAAGGAAGGCGAGGCGGTGAAGGATGTGCTCGACGGCTTCTACAATGCCGAGGGCGGCGTCCCCTGCCAGATCGACGGTGGCCTCAAGTGCTTCGGCCATCCCATCGGTGCCTCGGGCCTGCGCATGATCTACGAGATCTACCTGCAGATGCTCGGCCGCGCTGGTCCACGCCAGCGTCAGGACGAGCCGCGTCTCGGCCTCACGCACAATCTCGGCGGCTTCCCGCACCAAAACGTGTGCTCGATCTCGATCATCGGCCGCCACGGCGTTTAGGCGGCTTGCCGCTGGCCGACGGCGCTGGCGGGCCGGCGGCAGCCGGCTTGCGCATGGCTTCGGCTGTCGCCTTGTCGGCCGGGTAGAACGCCTCGATGGCGATCTCGGCGAGCGTGATGTCGACGGGCGTGCCGAAGACGGTCGTCGTGCTGAAGAACGAGAGCACGCCGTCCGGCGTCATGAGTTGCAGCGGCACGACCACGTTGCCGAAGTCGCGCTTTTGCGCCGGCGTCGTGCCGGGGCCACCGCGCGGTCGCGGATAGGCCTTCAGCTCCTCCAAGAGCTCGTTCAGCTTCGCATCTGCCGAGGCATCGACCTGCTGCGTCAGGCGCGTGATGACGTGCGCCTTCCACTCCGCATAGTTCGCGATGCGCGGCGCCAAACCGTCGGGATGCAGGCTCAGGCGGAGCACGTTGAGCGGCGGCTCGAGCAGCTTGGCATCGATCCCGGCGATCAGCCGTCCGATGGCCGCGTTCGCAGCGACGAGCGTCCAATGCCGGTCGACGGCGAGGGCAGGGAAGGGCTCGTGACCCTTGAGAACGACCTCGATCGCCGCACGCTGCGCGGTAAGCGCCGGATCGTCGAGGCTGCGCTCCTGGTAGACGGGCGCGAAACCGGCCGCCACCAGTAGGATGTTGCGCTCGCGCAGCGGGATCGCGAGGCGCTCAGCGAGATGGAGGATCATGTCGCGGCTCGGCGCCGAGCGGCCGGACTCGAGAAAGCTCAGGTGGCGCTGCGAGACCTCGGCCTCAAGCGCCAGCTCGAGCTGGCTCATGCGGCGGCGCTGGCGCCATGTCCTGAGCAATGTTCCGGCAGTCGGCGCGAGGTTCGGCATGGCCGCAAAGTAGCCCGGGGAGCTGCCGCAATCCAATTACCTCCCGCGTAATCGACCGGCCGCATCGCTGTTGCCATCTTCGGGCCATGGAGCCAACCGCGGCTCTGCCACCAAGCCCACGGAGCACCATCATGAGCCCCAAGCCGACAACCAACCTCCTTCAGCACATCCTTCTGCTCGATGCCGCGACCTGCATCAGTGCCGGCGCCGTGATGGCCTACGGATCGAACTTCGTCGCCGGTCTCACCGGCATTCCGGCGCCGCTGCTCTATTGGGCCGGCCTCATCCTGTTCCCGGTCGCGGCGCTGATGATCTATGCCGGCCTGCAGAGAACGCCGCCCCGCCCACTCGTCTGGCTGATCGTGCTCGGCAACATCGGCTGGGTGATCGCGAGCCTCGCTGTCTTCGCGTTCATCGCGCCGAATGCGCTCGGCACCCTCTTTATCGTGGCACAGGCCGCGGTCGTCGCCGTCCTCGCGCGGCTCGAGCACGGCGCGATGCAGCGCTCGGGCCTCGCTGCGGCCTGAGTTTGGCGGAAGCAACAGCTCAGGAGAGGCGGGCGACCGCCTCTCTCAGCGCGCGTGCCGTCGCCTCGTCGAACGCGACAAGCTTGACGTCGATCCCGAGGCGCTCGCCCTCGGTGGCGCACACGGACACGGCCTCGCGGCAGGCTTCCCGCAATGGATAGCCGTAGATGCCGGTGCTGATGGCAGGAAAGGCAATGCTGCGACAGCCGTTGTCCGCGGCAATCCTGAGCGCGGATGCGTACGCGCTGCGGAGCAGCTCGGCCGCCCTCTGCGGATCATGCTCCGCATAGATCGGACCAACGGCGTGCACAATGAACTTGGCCGTCTTGATCCCGAACGCGGGCGTGATCACCGCGCTGCCGGTCGCGCACCCACCGATTGCGCGGCACGCCGCCGTCAGCTCGGCCACGCCGGCCGCACGGAAGATTGCGCCGCACACGCCGCCGCCCATCGCGAGCGCGCTGTTGGCGGCATTGACGATCGCGTCCGCGGGAACACGTGTGATGTCGCCTTGTACGACGTCAATCGATGCACTCGACATGGGTCACCCCCACGCGATCGCTCTTCCTTCCATATCGTCCACCGGCAGACCAAGAAACGACAGGATGGTCGGCGCAATGTCAATCAGCGACGTCCGCTCCGTGCGTCGTCCCGGCTTGCCACCCGGATGGTCGACGATCAGGAAGGGCCGCGTCTCGTCCGGGCCCCAGCCGCCATGCTGGCCGAAGCCGAGCCCCTTGAAATCCGGGCCATTGAACGCCGCCCACCGCTGCCCGGCAACGCCGAAGTCGTTCGGCTCGGGCGAGCGCGCGAGGCTGATGCCGGCGACGAGCCCGCCTTCGGGCGCAATCCCGAGGCGCTCGAGTTCGCCCGGCGTGGCAATCCCGCCGACCCAAGGCGAGGCCTTCAGGCTCTCCATGACATTGGGCACGATGCGCTCGGCGTCGCCGATGGCATAGAGCAGCGCCGCAGTACCCTGGGTTGCGAAGGCAAGCTGGCCCGACTCGCGGAGCGTCCCGAAGCCATTCTCGTCGAGCCAGGATGTGACATCGATGCCTTTGCTGATCGTCTCGTGCCCGTGATCCGACCCGACCATGAGCAGAATGTCCTCGCCCTTGGCGCGCAAGCCGTCGACGGTGCTGACCACATCTGCGATGAGCGCGTCGATCTGCTTCAACGCGGTAAGGTGCGCAGGCGAGCCGATCGGCGCATGGTGCATGGTGAGATCGGGATCGCCGAACCACATGACCGAGACCGCGCGCGGTTTGCCGCACAGCACCTCACGGCAGAAGAGATCGGCCATCGCCGCATCGCCTTCGAGACCTGCCTGAACCGGGAGCGCCGGTACCGCCGAGCCGCCCGGACCGTGGGAGCCCGCGCGGTGGCGCACCTCGCCGTGCTCATCGGGATCAAGAAAGTACGCTGCACCCGGGGAGACATTCGAGTAGGCGACAAAGCCGCCGTGACCGGCGACGCGCTGCGCCATCGTGGGCACGCGCAGTGTGCGCCCAAGTGCCCTGCGCATGTGGCCGCGGAAGTCCGGCGGACCCGCATCGCGCACGACGAGGCGCCCATCCTCGATGAGTGCCATGCGGTTGCCGTGGAGGCCGTGGCGGATCGGCCGGCAGCCGCTCGCTACTGCCGCCGCCGAGGCGCGCGTCACCGAGGGGAAGATGGCCCGGTGCTCGGCGCAGCGCAGACCGCGCGCCGAAAGCGCGGCAAGTGCTGGCGTGCGCTCCGGGCTGATCCAGTCGGTGCCCAGACCATCGCAGTTGACATAGACCGCACGTTTCATGCCGCTTTCCCCTCACTGCCGCTTGTTGCGCGCCACGCGTGCTTCGATTTGATGGACGAGCTTGTCGCCAACGGGCGGATCATTCGGAATGCCAAGCGTCTCCGTGAGGCGCGCGAGCATGATGTAGAAGCCAGCGACCAGGATCAGCTCGACGATCGCCCGATCCGACAGAAACCTGCGCGCCCCGGCAAGCGCCTCCTCCGAGGCGCGCACATCCACGACGACCTCCCGCGTGAAGCGGAGGACGGCTTTCTCCGCGTCACTGAAGCACGCGGCCTGATCGTCCACGGCCCTGAGGGCATCGATTTGCGCCTGGGTGCCGCCGAGCGCCAGCACGACCGGCACATGCTGCACCCACTCGTACTCACCGCCCTCGAGGTTCACGGCGTGCAGGATGACCAGCTCGCGCACGAGCGGATCGAGCTCGAGCTTGCCGAGGAACGTACCGCCGAGCTTCATGAGCGGCTTCAGCACGGTTTCGGCGTGCGCCATCATGTTGAAGATGCCGACGGGCGCCGGAAGACGCGCGAGCATCTCGCGCACCTCGGCCGGCGCCTTCTCGAGGTCGGGAAAGGGAATGCGGGTCATGGAGTTCCTCAACTGGCCGTCGATCGCGCTCATGCGGGATCGAACTCCTGGTCCTTCTTCGGGATGAGATCATATGGAAGCGCGAATCCGGGCATGGCCTTGAGCCGCTCGGACCACGCCAGCAGGCTCGGCCAGCGGTTGATGTCGAGGCCACCCTCGGCCATGAACACCATGCGCCCCCAGCAGGCGATATCGGCAATCGTGCACGCGTCGCCGACGAGCCATTGGCGGCCCTTGAGCCAGTTGTCGATGAAGGTCAGCGCCGCTTCGGCCTCGGGCCGGAAGTAGGCCATGACCTCTGGGTGCACCTCACGGAAGCGGCTGTAATGGCGGACCTTCGCGACATTGCTGATCGCGTCGGCCTCCCAAGCGCACCACTCGCGCGCTGTCCACCTATCCTGCACGCTTCTGCCCTCGAAATGGCCCGTGGTCCGCGCAAGATAATCAAGAATGACGTTCGAGTTGACGATCGTCAGCCCGGCGTGCTCGAGCACCGGCACCTTGCCGTAGCGGTTGCGCGCGAGGTGCGCCGGCTCGGTCTGCGCGCCGGTCTTGAGATTGACTGTGCGGAATGAGAATGGGAGCCGCGCGAGCGCGAGATACAGCATCGGCTTGTAGCTCGAGCTCGACGTGAAGCTGCCATAGAGCGTGAGGCGTGAGGACATCGGGGCTTCCTGTTGATGGCGCGCCTCTGCTGGCCGAGGCGCTGCCAAATTGCGTCCCGCTCCCGCCTACTTCATCACCGGAATCGAGAACTCCGCCCCCTCCTTGACGCCGGACGGCCAGCGCTGCGTCACGGTCTTGGTGCGCGTGTAGAAGCGGATCGAGTCCGGCCCGTGCTGATTGAGATCGCCGAAGGCGCTCTTTTTCCAGCCGCCGAACGTGTAGTAGGCGAGCGGCACCGGGATCGGCACGTTGATGCCGACCATGCCGATGTTGATCCTCGAGGCGAAGTCTCGCGCGGTATCGCCGTCGCGTGTGAAGATTGCCGCGCCATTGCCGTACTCGTGGTCCATAGCGAGTCCGAGAGCCTCGCTGTAGTCGCGCGCCCGCACGACCGAGAGCACGGGCCCGAAGATTTCCTCCTTGTAGATGCGCATGCCGGGCTTCACCTCGTCGAAGAGGCAGCCCCCCATGTAGAAGCCGCCCTCGTAGCCCTGCAGCTTGAAGTCCCGGCCGTCCACGCGGAGCTTGGCACCTTCCTTGATGCCAATATCAACATAGTCCTTGACCTTCTGAAGATGCGCAGCCGTCACGAGCGGACCAAAGTCCGCATCCTGCGAGGTGGAGGGACCAATTTTCAGACCCTCGATGCGCGGGATGAGCCTGTCGATGAGCACATCCGCCGTCTTCTGCCCGACCGGCACCGCGACAGAGACGGCCATGCAGCGCTCGCCCGCCGAGCCGTAGCCCGCGCCGATCAGCGCGTCGACGACCTGGTCCATGTCGGCGTCCGGCATGATCAGCATGTGGTTCTTGGCGCCGCCGAAGCACTGCACGCGCTTGCCGGACGCAGTGCCGCGCGCATAGACATAGGCCGCGATCGGCGTCGAGCCGACGAAACCCACGGCTTCGATCTGCGGATGGTCCAGGATCGCGTCCACTGCCTCCTTGTCACCGTTGACGACGTTGAGGATGCCGGCCGGCAAGCCCGCTTCCATCATCAGCTCGGCAAGCATGAGCGGCACAGACGGGTCGCGCTCGGAGGGCTTCAGGATGAAGGCGTTGCCGCACGCGATCGCCGGCGCGAACTTCCACATCGGGATCATGGCCGGGAAGTTGAACGGCGTGATGCCCGCGACGACGCCGAGCGGCTGGCGGATCGAATAGATGTCGATGCCCGGGCCGGCGCCGTCCGTGTACTCGCCCTTCATGAGATGGGGAATGCCGGTCGCGAACTCGCAGACCTCGAGGCCACGCTGTATATCGCCCTTGGCGTCGGGGATCGTCTTGCCATGCTCGCGCGCCAGAACGTCGGCGAGCTTGTCCATGTCACGGTTCAGGAGATCGACAAACTTCGCGAGCACGCGGGCGCGGCGCTGCGGATTGACGGCGGCCCAGGCCGGCTGCGCTGCGCGCGCGTTCTGCACGGCGGCATCGACCTCGGCGGGGGACGCCAGCGGCACCCGCGCCGCAACCTCGCCGGTCATGGGCCAGAACACATTGCCGAAGCGGCCGCTGGTGCCCTTGATCTTCTTGCCGCCGATGAAATGGGTGAGCTCTTGCGCCATGGTCCTGCAGATCCTGTCGAATGTGATGTTTGCCGTCGAACGTCGGGTGGGGCGGCGCTGCCAGAGTAGGCACCGGGGCGGCCCCCGGCAAGGCGACCAATCTGCCGCTCAGGTGCCCATTCCGCGCGCAATTGATTAGGGGACGGGCACTCAGGCTGCGAGTCTTCCTACATCAGAATAACGCCCTTGCCGCTCGTCTGCTTGTCGAAAAGCTTGTAGGCCTCGTCGACCTGATCGAGCTTCCAGCGGTGCGTGAAGAGATCATCGACCTTGATGCCGCGGTCGGCGATGAAGGTCGCACAGTCCGCCTGCCCGACGGTCGAGAACGTCCAGGAGCCGATAAGCGTCACCTGGCGGCGCAGGAGGTCGGGGCTCACCTCGAGCGTCACCTGACCGCCTTCGCCAACGAAGCAGGCCTTGCCCCACGTACGCACGCTCTGCACGGCCTGACGGCGCGCTTCGGGCGAAGATGATGCATCGAGCGTTGCGTGCGCGCCAAGGCCGTGCGTCGCCTGCCTTATGGCGCCGACGACATCGTTCGTGCTTGCCGGATTGATCGTCAGATCCGCGCCGAAGTCCTTTGCGCGGGCGAGGCGCTCCTCGCTCACATCGAGCGCGATCACGCGCGCCCCCATGGCCGCCGCGAGCTGGGTCGCCGAAAGGCCGACCGGTCCCTGGCCGAAGATGGCGATGGTCTGATCGCCGGAAAGCTCCAGGCGCTTGAGCGCGCCCCAGGCCGTCCCGGTGCCGCAGGAGATGGCCGCGCCCGTTTCGAATGAAAGCTCGTCGGGCAGCGCCACGAGCGTGCGCGCCGGCACCTTCATGTAGGGTGCATGCGCGCCGTGACCGGTCGCACCGTAGATCTCGGCGACGCCTTCATTGCAGAGCTGCATCCAGCCCGTGGCGCAGTGCGGACACACCCCGCAGCCGCGATAGTGGTGCACCATCACCCGTTGGCCAACGCGCGCTTCCTTCTCGCTGACACCCGCGCCAACCGCAGCGACGACGCCGCACGGCTCGTGCCCGGCGATGACGGCGCCCGTATGGCCGAGCCCGAGCAGCTTTGCCGCCTCGCCCGGCGCCGCCCGATAGAACTTGAGATCGCTGCCGCACATGCCCGACGCCTTGATCTCGAGAACGACCTCGCCGGGACCCGGCGTCGGATCCGGGAACTCGCGAAGCTCAACCTGCCGGTCTCCCGCAAACACCGCTGCCTTCATTGCTTCCTCCTGCTCCGCCTTGCCGCGCCGCGATTGGAACGCGGCTCAATTGTTGTGCTGCTAGACTACTGCCTCGGCAGCACTTGTCAGCAGGAGACCGCCACGCGGCACGCGAAACGCAGCCGTGCGCCGCGGCAGCCCCCCGTTGCCTTGCTCCTGCGCACCGTGGCAGGTTCCGCGCTCAGAACAACACAATCGCTGCCGGCTCCAGAGCAGCGTCCAGCAGGGAGCGCGACATGCCCAAATTCAAGATCCTCACGCCCGCCGGCGCTTCGTTCACGGTCAACGGTGGCGGCTACGCCTATGAGATGGAGGCTCTCGAGGGGCTCGACGCCGAGATCGTCGAGTGCCCGGCGACAGAGGAAGGCTTCATCGCCGCCGCCAAAGGCGTCGATGCCGTCTATGCCAAGGGCATGAAGTTCACCCGGCGGATGATCGAGGCCCTGGACAAGTGCCGGGTCATCGCGCTCGGCACGGTCGGTGTCGACTATGTCGACGTGGCCGCCGCCACCGAGAAAGGCATCCCGGTCACGAACTGCCCCGACACCTTCATCGAGGAGGTGGCGGACCACGCCATGATGCTGCTGCTCGCCGCGCATCGCCGGGCCCTCGAGCAGGATCGCATGGTGCGCGAAGGCTGCTGGTCCGAGGGGCGCCCGCAGCTGCTGAAGGTACCGCGCCTGCAGGGCCAGACGCTCGGCTTCATCGCGTTCGGCCGCGTCGCACGGGCAACGGCTACGCGCGCGAAGGCTTTCGGCCTGCATCTGATGGCTCACGACCCCTTCCTCGACGAGCTCACGATCTCCGCGCATGGCGTCGAGCCGGCCAGCCTCTCAGAAGTGCTGAGCAAATCCGATTTCGTCTCGATGCACCTGCCGGCCACGCCGGAGGCCGTGGGCTTCCTCAAGGAGCCCCACTTCCGGCAGATGAAAAAGACCGCCATTTTCATCAACACCGGGCGCGGGCCCACGGTCGTCGAAAGTGCGCTGATCAGGGCCCTTCAGGAGGGCTGGATCGCCGGCGCGGGCCTCGACGTTTTTGAGGTCGAGCCGCCGAAGCCCGACAATCCGCTGCTGAAGATGAGCAATGTCGTCCTGTCGCCGCACAATGCCTCTGCCTCCGCGCGCTTCGATCCGGCACGCAAGAGGCGCGTCGGCCGGGAGCTCGCGCTCGTGCTGACGGGCCGCTGGCCCATGTCCTGTGTCAACCCGACGGTGCTGCCGGCAAGCGGGCTCAGGCGCTGGCAGCCTGTCTCGATGGAGCGCGGGCCGAACTCGTGAATTGCTCACGACCGGGGATTGCCCGCAAGAGCGGCTCTGCTTTCTGCTCCCCTGCCGTGATGGAGACAGGTCAGAATGAGTGGCGCAGGTAAGCGCCGATGTGCGGATAGCCCACGCTTCGACGGTCGCCCTCGATGCCCACGTAGCGCCCCTTGGCATCCGTGAGGGTGTAGCCGGCTTCGAGGCCCAGCACCATCCCGGACCTCGGCACGACCTCCACGCCCGCCTGAAGCACCGCACCGCGCACATCCACCTGAAAATCCAGCCCGGGCATGGTGGCGATCCCCGGCTCGGCATCCGGAATGAGTGCGTCGGGCCCGCCGCGCATCGTGATGTCGAACAAGGAGGCATTGAAATTGAGCTTCACGCGCGGCGTCAGCATGTGCTCGTAGGACGCGAGGGCCGACCATCCCGTCGACTTGTGAACCACGCCGTCGTCTCCTGTCACGTAGTCCGCGGCGAAGAACGGAATGCCCAGATAGCCCATGGCGCCGGATGCGTAGGCGACGGAAAGGCCCGCGCGCCCGAACGCTCCCTTGCCGTGCTCCCCGATGATGTCCTCCCACTTGACGCGCGACTGCAGCCCCGCCGACCACGCCCAACCCCACACACTTCTGTCACGGTCACCGGTGAATGCCTTGGCCACCTCATCTTCGACATGATGAAGTGCTCCGGAGACATGATAGAGCGTGGACGGGGTCGCAATCCGCGCCATGGCGACGATATCGGGCATGCCGGATCGGGTCGGCCGCGCGAGAATACCGTCACCATACGTTCGCCGACCAGAGTCCTCGAGCGCGAGCGAGAACGATGCATTGCGCTCCAGGCGCTGCGTGTACGAGGCCGCCATGGTCGTGATGATCGACGTGTATCCGGGTGTGACGACGCTTGGCAGCCGGTTGAAGCCGAACAGGGACTGCTGAACGCCGACCTTGAGGCCGTTCAACTGCACCCATGCTTCCTCAATGGCACCGAGATAATAGGAGTCGTCGGTCTTGCGCAGTTCGAGAATCAGATCGCCGTCGCGCTCATAGCGGGTTTGGGCGTCGCCCGTGATTTGGAGAAAGCCCCGCACCATTCCGAGATCGCTTTCGCCGCGAAGCATGAGGTACGCCGAAGCCACCACGCCAGCCGACGGATACCGGGTCTGCTTTCTAACATCCTCAATATCGTAGTAGACGATCGGAACCCCCGGCCCAGGCGTGTACATCGTCGGAATGCGCTGGCCCGTCAGGAAGAGGTCGCGATGGGTAAACTCCATGGCCGCTGAGAGGAGGACGCTCCCCCCCGTGGTGGCGCAGAGCCCTGAGCCACCGACAGCGATGTAACCCGGGCCATACGCGTGGCAGCGCTTGTCGTCGTTGGCACGCACGATCTCGGCCGGCGCCGCCTGATCGGCGCGCGCAGCGCCTCCGGCACTTGCTTCCTGTGCGTGCGCGAGAAGCGCCAAACCACCGGCCACGAGCCCCAGCGTCCCCGCACGCCACCTGCCAGTCTTGAGCCCCCGTGCCATGTGTTGCAGCCTCCGCACGTCGATCGGTTGGTGGGCAAATTCGAGCAATGCCAGTCCTCCCCGGTCCCTGGACCAGGTGCTGCATCACGCATCGCGTCGCACGCGTTCGCCCCTCAGCGCGCGCGACCGAAACGACTGAACCAGGTGTGATTGGGATCGGTCAGCGTGACGAGGCTGAAGCCGCCGGTCGCGAAGTACGACAGATACCCCTCGTCCGTCTGCACGCGTATGTGCCGCGTCGGCAGGTTCGTATCGCCGCCGAGACCGTGCGGCCCTTCCTGCACAACAACCGATGCCGTGAGCCAGCCGCTCTGATAGATCACCGAGTTGTTTCGCCGCCCGCTCTGATGCGTCTGGATCTCAGCGTCTCGCGCGCCAGATATCTGCACCGACGAAATGCCGTTGATCTCGCCGTGCTGGTTGAGCTTGACGCTCGAGCCCGTCCCGGTCGTGGTGACGATGACGGCGTAGTTGAGCCACGCGTTCTGATCGATCGTGAGCGGCTCAGCGTGGGCGCGCCCCGGCAGCAGTGCCAGAACGACAGCACAAGCAGTTGCACGTCGCATCGAAGTCCTCATGCGGTTTGGCCGGGATCCATGCTGGCAGCCCGACACTTCGGTCGAACAATGTTGCCCAATGCTTCGGGCGTTGTGGCGAAGCCGCGCGGGGGGGCCCCCCAAGCCCGCCGGCCGACAAGGGGCCGGGGTGGGGCCGCGGGCCACGCCCGGAAA
>JBKBPL010000024.1:27815-65929 GCA_046293075.1 Hyphomicrobiaceae bacterium
GTTGGGGCTACGCCGCGCGGCTTCGCCACAATGCCCTGCAGGCGATCAGGGACCGGGATTGGGACCGTCGCCATCGACGTTCACGATGACGCGCGTCACGTCGATGTACGAGCCGATCGGATCGTAGACGCGCACGTCGCCACCGAGCGCGGCGTTAAACGACTCGTTGATGTACGGCATGATGAACGCGCCGCTTTCGACCCGCACATATGGATCGGTACGGGGGGCCTCGATCAAGGCGCGCTCTCCCCCCTGCGCGATCAGGCTGAAAGCCATGGCGCCGGCGGTCTGGGTCACCCGCGCGGAATTCGTGACACCACCCCTCGGCGCGGTCTGGGCGAGAACCGGCGTCGCAATGGCGCAGGCTGCAACCACCAATAGAAACTTCTTCATCTGCTCTCTCATCTGATGGAGGTTCAGGGCTTCAGCCCGCCCCAGGGCACACACGCATAGGTAGAGTATGCGATTCGCCGTCTCGCGCCATGCGTGCAATTTAGAAGAGAGCACGAGTGAGGAATTTGGGCCACATCCGCCTTCGGAGGGGAAGAGGATCGCCGACAGCCGGCTCCGGAGCACACGCATTACGTGCATCATCTGGCGTCGGTCCATCCACCGGCCGCCCGCTCGCAAGGGTTGCATCGATGCCTGGGAAAGCCTGAGCGGCAGGGCCGACACGGTCACCCTGCTTCAATCATTGGTTTTAATGATCCGCCTGTGGATCAACTCTTGATTGAATCTTGCTGCATGCCGTCGAATCTGGCGCCGTGACCGCCGTGGCCCTGCGTCCCATGGCGGACGCCTTGGAGGATCGACGTATGTCCCGGATCACGAATCTGGCGCCCAGCATGCTGCCGGCAGCGCCCTCGCCTTTTGCCGGCCTGATCCGCATGCCAGGGCAGTATCTTTGTCCGGACGGCGTCGTGTTCGACGAGCTCGAGCGGGCCGTCCGCCGGCACCTCTTCAAGCAGGTTCTGCCCTCGCTGAAGGGGCGCGTCGAGCGCTACCTGATCATCCAGGGCGCGCGCGGCACCGGCAAGACCGTATCCGCGACGGATGCCTCTCTGCGCTACGGCTTCGCCGTGGCCCTGCTGCCGGCGTCCATGCTGGCCAGCGAGCATGAAGGCGGGGCCAGCGCCGTGCTCGCCGACTTCATGGCCTTCGCCGCCGAAACATCGCGCACGCGAAAGGTGCGCATCGCGATCGTTGCCGACGACTTCGACCTCTCGATCTCCGCCGCCGACGGCCAAACCGGCAAGACGATCAACAGCCTGCTCATCACGCATCAGCTCCAGCAGCTCGCCGACACGCAGGAGCCGCGCAATTTCGATGACAGCGGCATGCCGGTCATCTTCACCGGCAACAACTTCACGACGATGCGGGCCTCGTTGTTCCGCGACGGGCGCGCAACATGGCATACGCACCGCCCGACACTCGACGACAAGCTCCACGTCGCCTTCCAGATCTTCAATCCGCGCTCATTCGACGATCGCCGCTTGATCGAGCGGCTTGTACGCGCTTATCAGGGCGAAAGCGTTGCCTTTTGGCGCGCGCTGCACAACGACCTCTTGACCGACCGGCTCGACGACATTATTGCCCGCGGCCTCCCTGATGTGGCTGCCGCGGAAGCGGAGTTCCGCCGTCCCGTGCCGCTCGATGGGGCCAAGCTCTGGCCGCTCGCGCGCGCGCGCGCCAAAACGCGGCCGGTGTCGTTTCTTTGAGGCCTCGAACGATGCCGCTCAGCCGGCCCGCTGCTTGCCGATGGTCGCCCGGCCCGACATATACTCGGCGGGTGCGTTGACAGCTTCGACCGCACAAAGGCGGCCGTCATCATCCAGATGCGCGACCGCGAACTTGCCCTGCTCGATATCGCCGCGCACCTCGACGCGCGTTGCCCCGATGGGCAGTCCGGCGATCTGGAGCTTCAGATCGTACTGATCGGACCAGAACCAGGGGACCTCGGGCGCCGGCGCCTTGGCACCGCAGATCGCGGCCGCGGCCTGACGCGCCTGCTCGAGCGCGCTCGCAACACTTTCGAGCCGAGCGCGACAGCCGTAGTGCGGCAACGGCCGCTCTGTGCAGTCGCCGATCGCGAAGATATCGGGATCGCTGGTGCGCGCCTCGAGATCCACGGAAATGCCGTTGTTGCAGGTGATGCCCGCCACCTCAGCGAGTTCGGTGTTGGGAACGGCGCCGATGCCGACGAGCACCATGTCCGCGGCTTCGGTGGGTCCATCGTCGAGCCGCACGCCGCACAAACGGCCATCGCGCACGTCAAGACCGGAGACGCCCGTCTCCAGCCGGAAGGTGACGCCTTGGCGTTCGTGGAAACGCTGCACAAAGGCCGAGATGGGCGGCGAGGCGACGCGCGCCAGCAAGCGCGCCTCGCGCTCGATCACCACCACATCCATGCCCTTGAGGCGCGCCGAGGCCGCCACCTCGAGCCCGATATAACCGCCGCCGATGACAACGAGGCGCTGCCCGGAGATAAGGCCAGCCTTGACGCGGTCGGCATCGGCGATCGTACGCAGAACGTGCACACCTGGAACGTCCTCGCCCGCGAGCCCCAGTCGCCGGGCCCGCGCACCTGTCGCGAGGATCACCGTGCCATAGGGCAGGGTCTCGCCACCTGCCAAGGTGATCGAGCGCGCTTCGCGGTTGATCGCGGTGACGCGGGTATCCAGCCGCAAGATGATCCCGCGCTGATCGTAGAAGCTTTGCGGCCGGAGCCCGACCGCAGAGAACCCCACATCACCCTTGAGCCAGGCCTTGGAAAGCGGTGGCCGCTGGTACGGCAGATAGGGCTCATCGCCGATAACGGTGATGGGGGCGTCAGAGCCGAGCTGGCGCAGGTTGGCTGCAACCGAACCGCCCGCATGGCCAGCGCCAATGATCAGAATGCTCACGGGATGCTCCCTCGCGTCACGGGGCCATGATACCGCAGCGCCGCACCAGCATCAGTGCTTCATAGCCGCGCACATCCGCTGCGCACGGCACCACGCGGTGCACAGCGGCGCGCATGAGTTCACTCTCCGTTCCTGCCATGCTAAATGTATGGGCGCCATGCGCGACTCGCCCATCCGCAAGATCATCCACATCGACATGGACGCCTTCTATGCGTCCGTCGAGCAGCGCGACGATCCGGCGCTCAGGGGCCGCCCGGTCGCTGTCGGTCATGGTGCCGCGCGTGGCGTCGTCGCGGCGGCAAGCTACGAAGCGCGCAAGTTCGGTGTGCGCTCGGCCATGCCGTCGAGCACAGCGCTGCGCAAATGCCCCGAGCTGATCTTCGTCAGGCCGCGATTCGAGGTCTATCGCGCCGTATCCCAGCAGATCCGCGCCATCTTCGCCGCCTATACGCCGCTCATCGAGCCGCTCTCGCTGGATGAGGCCTATCTCGACGTAACCGAGAACCTGCGCGGTATTGCGACGGCCTCGGCAACCGCATCCGAGATCCGCGCGCGCATTCTCGCGGAGACGCGCCTCACGGCCTCGGCCGGCATCTCATACAACAAGTTCCTCGCGAAACTCGCCTCCGACCACCGCAAACCCAATGGCCAGTTCGTGATCCCGCCAAGCGCGGGCGAGGCGTTCGTCGCGGATCTGCCGGTCGGCAAGTTCCATGGCGTCGGCCCCGTGACGGCCGAGAAAATGAACCGGCTCGGCATCTTCACGGGTGCGGACTTGAAGCGGCACTCGCTCGCCTTCCTGCAGCAGCATTTCGGCAAGTCTGGGCCCTGGTATTATAGCCTCGCGCGTGGCGAGGACCACCGTGCCGTCGTCCCGGATCGCCCGCGCAAGTCGTCCGGCTCCGAGACGACTTTCTCGCGCGACCTTATCGAGCCCTCAGAGATCGAGGCTGCTGTGTGCGAGATGGCCGACGATGTCTGGGCGTGGTGCGAGAAGACGCGCGCCTGCGGGCGCACCGTGACCGTGAAGATCAAATACGCCGATTTCCAACTGGCGACGCGCAGCCGGACGTTCGATGCACCCATCAGCTCGCGGGAGGCGCTGCACGCCGCGAGCCTCCAGCTCATGCGCTCGGTCTATCCACTGAGCAAGGGCATCCGCCTCGTCGGCGTCACGCTCTCGAGCTTCGGCCGACGCGAGGAGGCGACTTCGGAGCAGCTGAGCCTTGCACTGCCGACTACGTCCTGATGTCAGCGGTGAAGGTCCCTCCGCATCGCCTCCAGTAGGCCTCGAAATGCCGTATCTCTTGCCGAGGGCGGCGCATCGTTCGCATCGAGGAAGGCCTGCGCCTATCGGGACACGTCATCTGAGCCGAACAACTGGCAACGTGCCTGCCAAAGCTCATGGTCCTTAGAGCGGTGCGGTGAGGGCTCAACCGCCGCTTTGTGTATTGCGTCAAGCAGGCCCAGGTAGGCTTCTCGCTTCTCTTGATAAAGGCGATCCCCAACCACAGCCCGACGCGAATACAAGTGATCAATAATTGACTTCAGTAACGAGCCGAGTCCGAGGCCACCGAGAAGCCGTAGGAGCCATTCCATCACCTGCCTCACATTCGCGAATCAGGCCCTGTTTCCCCATCGCGCATTCCGCCGGAGCGAGGGGCGGCATCAAACTCCGTGCCAGCGCCTGTGGTCGCCCCTCACCCCGCCTACGCCCCATGCACGTGGGACAAAATAAATCAATTTCCCCTTCTCCCCGTCCTTACGGGGAGAAGGTCGGGATGAGGGGCGGCGGCAAACGCTAACGTCAGCGCAAGTGGCCGCCCCTCACCCTGACCCTCTCCCCGCACGCGGGGAGAGGGAAATACTTATCCAAACAGCCTGAGCTGGCGTTCGCCGGCGCCCTTGGTCTCGAAGCCGAGCTGCTCGATGCGGTCGAAGGGCACCTGCTCCGCCGTGATCAGCGAGCGCTGCGCCTTGAGCGCCCGCACGAGCCCTTCCTGCACGAGGTGGAACTCGCCGACCGTCTGGTGCGGCAGCACGGCCGCCGGATCGAGGCCCGACTCGCTCTGGAAGGCCGCCTTGAGCTTGCGAAGCGCGGTATCCTCGCGCACGCGGCCGATGAACCAGCTCGTGATCTGATCGCGCGACTTGTAGTCGAGATCACCCGGTGACTGCGTCGCGAGCATGAGGCCGAGGCCGGCGGAGCGGGCGCGCTTCAGGAGGCTCTGCAGCGGCTCGGCCGTCGCCGGCTTGGCGTTCGCCGGGATGTAGAGATCGGCCTCGTCGAGCATGACGACGGCCTGCAGCTCGTCGTTGGGATTTCGCTGGCAGAAGCGCAAGGCCTCGGAGAGGAACTGCGAGACCCAGAAGAGGATGTTCTCGTTGTCGCCGAGGAAGCCGGTGTAGATGATCGAGAGGCGCGTGCGGCCGTCGGGGCGCGCGTACGGCCCGATGCCGAGCAGCGATTCCATCCTGAGCGGCTCGCCGCCTGTCTCGAAGAGCGCCGCATTGCGGTGGCGGAGACTGTCGAGCTGCGCCACAAGATCGCGCCGGATCTTGCCCGAGGGGTCCATGCGCTGTGTCAGCTCGGTGAGCTCGGGATCCTCGTCCTCGAGCAGGTGAATGAGATCGGTGAGGCCGACCTCGGTGCTGAATCGCGAGCCGAGAATGCGCAGCGCCACGGAGAGCGTGCCCGACTGCTTCTGGTGTGTCGCCGAGTTCTTGAGGTGCAGCATGTCGCCGAGCGCCGCCGCCGAGAGATTGGCGAGGAGCTGCTGCTCATGCTCGGGGAGCTCGTTGATGCCAGTCGGCAGCAGCGTGATCGAGATCGGGCGGCCCGAGGCGCGGCCCGGCGTGTAGACCGCGACGTCAATGGCATCGCCGAGCTTCTCGCGCCGGCTGCTTGTCTCGCCGACATCATCCTCGCGGCTGCGCCACACATCGGGGTTGGCATACGAGCACAGATCGCCCTTGCGGTCGATCAGGACGACGGGTGTGCCGTTCATCAGAAGCTGCTCGATGAGGCAGAGCGCCAGCGTCGTCTTGCCTGAGCCTGAGCCGCCGAGCACGGCCGTGTGACGCTTCAGGACGTCCTTGTTGAGCGTGATGGTCTTGCCGCGCCCGCCGATCTCGCGTCCAGCAAAAATGCTCGAAGCATTCGAGCCATGCTCATCGAGGATGACGCTTAGCGGCAGGTCGTGGTCCTCGTCGGACGGCGTCGGCGCTGCCGGGCTCGTCGATGCCCACCCCGTCCAGTCTGCGAGGCGACTTTGCAAGCTCGGCAGGCTGAAGCCCTCGCGCGGCGGCGCATCGCCGGGCAGCGGCGGCGGCCCTTTCGCCCAGGGAAGGGTGACGAG
Source organism: Hyphomicrobiaceae bacterium (assembly GCA_046293075.1). Classification (GTDB taxonomy): domain Bacteria; phylum Pseudomonadota; class Alphaproteobacteria; order Rhizobiales; family Hyphomicrobiaceae. The sequence continues at coordinate 34,078 of JBKBPL010000024.1, forward strand.
ATTGCTGCGCTCGTCCGGCTCGGCGGGTGCCTCCGCGCTGCGCCGCTTCATGGGCCCTTCGCCCATCGCCATGGCCCCACCCAGGAGATCGAGCCGCAGGAGCTGCCCGAGCACGGAAAGGCCGGACAGAAGCTTGGCCTGCTCGAGCCAGCCGGCGAAGCCCGGGTCGGTGCGATGGCGCGCGTGGAACTCGCGCACGGTCATCATGCGCTCCCATTCCGTCATCGGCACGACGAGCGCGCGCCCGCCACTCTCGCGGAACTTGCGGAATGCCTGGGCCGTCTGGTTCTTGCGCGGCGGCGGATAGTCGCTCGCGCGCAGCATGACGGCGCTTGCCGATGAAAGGTTCGACAGGACCTTGTCGAGCTGGCGCTTGAGGCCGCCCCCCTGAGTCGGACGATTGCAGATGAAAACGCGCGTCTTCTGCATGATCCCCGAAGCGTGCGTGACCGTGATGTCGGCCGCGGGCAGGTCGTCGCCGAGATCAGCGCGGCGCACGGACAGCGTCACCGCATCACCCCATTCGGCACGCGCCAACTCGAGCGCCGAGGTCAGCACGCCGAGCAGTTCCTGGTCGTCGGACGGCATCTCCGCTTCCGACAGGCTCGCGAAACGCTCCCAGCTCGCGCGGAAATCGATCTGGTTCGCCGCTGCTGGCTCGCTCTGCGCGCCGCCGAGCCCGAAGCCCAGTGCTGCCGCCAGCGTCGAGATGAAGCCCGCGCCATCCGCCTCCTCGGGCTCGATGGACGGTGCGTCGTCGCTGGCGGCGCGGCGCTTCAGCCGCGCCTGCGCATCCTCGAGCAGTCGGCGGGTCGAGAGACCACCGAGCTCGGCCATGAAATCGGCCCCAAAGAGCTTGGTCAGGTCGGCAGAGGCCGGGTCGACGCCGCGCGCGATCGCGTGCTGCTCGACGCGACGGGAGAGGATGAGGCGCGCCTCATCTGCGGTGCGGCTCTCAAGCAGCGCAACAGGCCCGGCTTTCTCGATGCGATCGATGTACGACTGCGCGAGCACGCCGCGCATCTGGTCGTAGAAATCGCCGAGGCAGGAGATGATGATCAGCGCGGACGGCACGCGGTTGGCGATCTGGATGAGATCACGCACGGCCTTCTGGAAGCGATCATCGCAATCGGGAAAGAAGCGCAGATCCTCGACTTGATCGATGCAGAAGACGAGCGCGGCGCGATCGACCGTCCACATGAGCTTGCCGAGGCTTTCGATGATCTCGAATGCGCGGCCCTCCCCGGTGCTCGGGTCGAGCGCGGCGACCGACGCCTGTGAGAGCTCGTTGAGCGGGCGGCCCTGGAGATACTGGCGCACGCGCTGGTCGATACGCGGGTCGGCGCGCTGGAGATAGAGCAGCGCGCGCACGATGTTGATGTCGAGCTCCTGATCGGCGAACGAGGGGCTCGCGACGATTTCATCGGCCAGCGCGATGATCAGCTTGGCGAGCTTGTCCTCATCGAGCTTCGCCTCGGTGAGTTCGGTGAGCTGCGTCTCGCTGAGCGCGGCGGCCGCGAGCTTGTTGGTGAGGCGTGCAAGCCCGCTCTCTCCCTCGGCATCGGGATCGTAGGGCTTCTCGAGCGAGGCGACGAGGCGGCGCAGGTAATAGTCGGCGTAGCTTGCGACGTCCGGCGTCATCTGCGCATAGCCGAAGTAGGCCGTACCGGCGCGGTGGCTGCTCGTCCTGAGCGCGCGAATGAGATGCGTCTTGCCGGCCCCTGACTGTCCGTGGAAAAGCAGCAGGCGCGCCGGCGTCACGCCGCCCTCGGCATTGACGATCGCATCGAGCGCACTCTGGAACCTGGCGCGCGCAGGCCTGTGCACGGCCGCGATGTCGACCGGGTCAGCACGCCAGATATCGTCTTCCCAAGTGATCGAGTGCTCGAACGCCGACGCAAAACTCTCGACCGGGGCCGCGTTGTCTACTGCACGCTGCATGTTCTTCTTGTTCCTCGACGCAAAGATGTGTTGGCCCCTGAGGGACTAATCGTCGACACGTACGAAGTGCCACACCGTGTTCTTGAAAACGGTGGCCGAGGCCTGGATGTCGTCGAGATCACGCTTGTCGCGCAGATCCGATGTTCCGAGCACCAGAAGCCCTGTGCGATGCGCCTCCGTCAGCATCGCCTTGAACTCGATCTCACTCAGCCCCCAACCGGGGTGCCGATCCCGCACGGCAGACCAGACCTGTGAGATGAAGACCTTGCGGCTGCCCGACCAGCCGCCGACCGCAAGCGGACGTGCCAGCTCCTTGATCGTACGCGCGAACGCCTCCGGATCCGGCCGCCCCGATGGCACGTGTCCCGCCGCCGGCGCCGGCCGCAGCCGCTGCGCGACAGCGGTCGTGGTCGGTGGCGGTGCCGTCGCCGGTTTCGCCGGCGCCTCCTGCGCGCTCGGCGTCGCCATCGGCCAGGCGAGATCACCGGCAATGAAGCGGCGCAGCAGGGCAAGCCTCAAGGCCGGCAGCGTGCTGCTCGGCGCGCCGACAGCCTCGGCCGCGAGGCCCGCGACCAGCCGGCTGTCCGAGCCGAAATCGCGCGGGCGCGCCGAAAGCTGACCTGCGAGGAGGCGCGCGGCCTTGGCGGACAGTCCGGACTTCGACCCAAGCTCCCGCTGGAGGCGGTTGCCGAAGGCTCGGTCGAGCGCCAGCAGCGCCAGATCATTTCTCAAGCGCGACGCGCTCGCTACCGAGCGGGGCTTGAGACCGTGCGCCGCCACCACGATCGCGCTTCGCAGCCCCTCGATCTTGCGGAGCGCCCTGAGGCGCCGCGCCGGCAGGCCAGGCATCCCGAGTGCACGGGCGACCAGCGCACCATCGCGCACGGCTGGCCAGTCCTCCGCGCCCCCGAGACTCGCGCCAAGGAAGTGCTCCGCCCGGCGCCGCCCGCTCGCCGTCGCGTGCAGCCGGCTGCTCCGCCGCACAGCGAACTGATCCCTGATATGGGCCGCGACGAGGCGCCCCAACAGCAGCCGCCACTCTCCAGCGTCGACGACCGGGCTCACCAAGGGTTGCAGATCCCGCGCCAACTCCGCTTCGCCGACCCCCGCCTCGCTGACCGACAGCCGCACGAGCACAAGCGCGCCGAGCTGGTGCGCATCGACCCGCGCCGGCACTGCGCGAGGCGCATCCAGTACCGCCACCGCCATGTCCTTGCCCCCTAGCAAACCGCCGTCTGCCTCCGAGCCGCTCAACCGAGACGACAACGCGCGCACAGCCGCGGCCGCACTGGGCCGAGCCACACCTGATACACTTTGGGAACCCCGCTGGCCGCGCACCCCTGCGCGCGCCTCCGGATATCAGGCAGCTTTTCCTGCTTCCCTCGTGAAATAGCTAACTCCGGGCCCCTCAACCCGCACGAATCAACGTAGAATCAATAGCATTCTGGAAGAGCGCTACAAATCCGCCAAGCGAAAACCGGCCCCCCTCGGCGAGGTTGGGCAACGGGTGCGGGCATCGCGCCACGGCGGGTCGCAGCAATATTTGCCGAGAGGGGGCGCGCGGCCCCAATAATGTCACGAAGTTTCCATCTCTTATGGGCGACAGGATGGGTTTCTCACGCACTCGATGCAGGTGAGGCCGCGGGTCCGGATATTCCGGGTTCGTGCGGGGCTCTGCATGGCGAGCGGAAGGCTTGGAGGATCCCGCCCTGGCAGAGGGAAGAGATTTCCGTGCGCTTATTGTTAATCGCAAATTAACCAACGGCCGGCATAGTTAACGCTGGCTGGGTTTGTTGCGCGTCGGACGGCAGGAGTTGAGCCATGTATCGCGTGCTGGTGGGGGTTACGGTCGCGCTGTGGACGGCCGGCTGCAGCATGAATTCAAGTTCCCTGACCGCCGGCTTCACAGACAGCCCGACCGTCGCGGCCCGATCGGCACGCCAGGCCTCACTTGGCGGCGATCTTGGGGCCCGAACCCCGACCCGCATCGACGACCGCCAGCGCACAGCGAGCCTTGCGCCACCCAGCGCCGCGACGGCCCCTGCGGAGCGCGCCCCTAAGGGCGCCTTGGCCGACCGCGACTATTCCCGCGCCGCCCTCAATCCGGAGGCGGCCCGCGATGCGATCAACAACTACCGCCGCTCGAAGGGCCTGAAACCCCTGAAGCTCGATGCCGAGCTGACGGCGGCGGCGCGGGCACACGCCCAGGATCTCGCCAAGTGGGACCGGATTTCGCACTACGGCTCTGATGGCTCGAACCCCTGGGATCGCGTAAAGCGTGCCGGCTACAATGCCAAGCTCGCGGCCGAGAACGTCGGCACTGGGCAGGCCACCTTCGCGGAGGTGCTCAAGGGATGGCAGACAAGCCCTGGCCACAACAAGAACCTCCTGCAGGCCGACGCCCAGCACATGGGCATTGCGCTGGTCCATGACCCCAAGACCGAGTTCAAGACCTTCTGGACCCTGGTCATCGGTTCGCGGCTCTGAGGACAGCCGCGTCCCTTTGGCCCGCATTCCACCGATCGGCTTTTCGTTCCGACGCCCGCGGGCTATACCCGCGCGCAATCAGCCTTCCCCTGCCGATCGGAGCCCGTCATGACCGCCATCGTCGACATCACCGGCCGCGAGATCCTCGACAGCCGCGGCAACCCGACCGTCGAAGTCGACGTGATGCTCGAGGACGGCTCGGTCGGGCGCGCGGCCGTGCCTTCTGGCGCCTCGACGGGGGCGCACGAGGCCAATGAGCTGCGCGACGCAGACACGGCCCGCTTCCTCGGCAAGGGCGTGCTCAAGGCGGTCGAAGCCGTGAACGGCGAGATCTTTGACGCCCTCTCGGGCATGGATGCCGAGGACCAGAGGCGCATCGATGCCGCGCTGATCACGCTCGATGGCACGCCCAACAAGTCCCGCCTCGGCGCCAATGCCGTCCTCGGCGTGTCGCTCGCCACGGCGAAAGCCGCAGCACTCGCGAGCAACCTCCCGCTTTACCGTTACATTGGCGGCACCAATGCCCGCGTCCTCCCGGTCCCGATGATGAACATCATCAACGGTGGCGCCCACGCCGATAACCCGATCGACATTCAGGAATTCATGATCATGCCGGTCGGCGCCAAGACCTGCGCCGACGCCATCCGAATGGGTGCGGAAGTCTTCCACACGCTCCGGAAAAGCCTCCACGACGCCGGTCACAGCACGAACGTCGGCGACGAGGGTGGCTTCGCCCCCAATCTCAAGAGCGCCGACGAAGCGCTCGGCTTCATCATGAAGTCCATCGAGGGGGCAGGCTACAAGCCCGGCGAGGACGTGGTGCTGGCGCTCGATTGCGCCGCGACCGAGTTCTACAAGGGCGGCAAGTACGTGCTCGAGGGCGAGGGCAAGTCGCTCGATGGGCCCGGCATGGCAAAGTACCTCGCCGATCTCGTCGCCCGCTATCCCATCGTCTCCATTGAGGACGGCATGTCCGAGGATGACTGGGCGGGCTGGAAGGCCCTCACGGAGGCGCTCGGCAACCGCTGCCAGCTCGTCGGCGACGACCTTTTCGTAACCAACACCAAGCGCCTCGCCGAGGGCATTTCCAAGGGCATTGCCAACTCGATCCTGGTCAAGGTCAACCAGATCGGCTCACTGACGGAGACGCTCGACGCCGTGGACATGGCGCAGCGCGCCCGCTACACCGCCGTCATCTCCCACCGCTCGGGCGAGACCGAGGATGCAACGATCGCCGATCTCGCGGTCGCGACGAACGCCGGCCAGATCAAGACCGGCTCCCTCTCGCGCTCCGACCGCCTCGCCAAATACAACCAGCTCATCCGCATCGAGGAGCAGCTCGGCGACGTCGCTCAGTACGCCGGGCGCATGGTGATTCGCGGAGCCGCCGGGGCCGCCTGACCGGCGCGCCGCGACCTCATGTACCGCCCCGCAAGGAACACGTGGAAGAGCTGCATGTTGGGGATAGCTATTGACACGTTTTTGACATATAGGACCGCCCATTGGCGTCGCCGCTTAACTTGAATTGAAGCGACACGCGCCACACATCCGGCGCGCAACCGGCAGCGATGGAGCCGCAGCGATGAAGTCCGTGCCAAAGCCCCAGGACGCCGACACGCTGCAGACCGACGAACCCGACTGGCATGGCGACCGCCTGCGCGAGGAATGCGGGGTCTTCGGCATATTCGGCCATGATGACGCGGCCGCGATCACCGCGCTCGGGATGCACGCCCTCCAGCACCGCGGCCAGGAAGGCTGCGGCCTCGTCACCTACGACGGCACCCGCTTCAACCAGGAGCGCCGCCTCGGTCTCGTCGGCGACAACTTCAGCAAGGCGAGCGTGATCGAGCGGCTCAAGGGCCGCATGGCCATCGGCCACAACCGTTACTCGACGACCGGCGATGTCGTTCTGCGCAACGTGCAGCCGCTGTTCGCGGACCTCGACACCTGCGGCTTCGCCGTTGGCCATAACGGCAACCTCACCAATGCGCTGACGCTGCGCCAGGAGCTTGTTTCCTCCGGCGCCATCTGCCAGTCGACCTCCGACACCGAGGTCATCCTCCATCTCATTTCCCGTTCGAAGAAGCGCCGCATCGTCGAGCGGTTCATCGATGCGCTGCTCCAGATCGAGGGCGCCTACGCGCTCGTCGGCCTCACCAACGATATGCTGATCGGCGCGCGCGACCCCGTCGGCATCCGCCCGCTCGTCCTCGGCCGGCTGGGCGATGCCTACGTGCTCGCATCGGAGACCTGCGCCCTCGACATCGTCGGCGCGCAATTCGTGCGCGAGATCGACAACGGCGAGGTGGTGGTGATCACGGCCGAGGGCATCGAGAGCCACCGCCCGTTTCCCAAACGACCGGCCCGCCCGTGCATCTTCGAATACATCTACTTCGCCCGCCCGGACTCCATCGTCGGCGGGCGAAGTGTTTATGAGGTGCGCAAGAGCTTCGGCATCGAGCTGGCGCGCGAGGCGCTCGTCCCTGCCGATGTGATCGTGCCCGTCCCCGATTCAGGCGTGCCGGCGGCGATCGGCTACGCCCAGTTCTCGAGCATTCCTTACGAGCTCGGCATCGTGCGCAACCACTACGTCGGCCGCACCTTCATCGAGCCCGAGCAGCGCATCCGCCAGCTCGGCGTGAAGCTCAAGCACTCGGCCAACGTCGGCGTCATTCGCGGCGCCCGGGTCGTGCTGGTTGACGACAGCGTCGTGCGCGGGACCACCTCGCAGAAGATCGTGGCCATGATCCGCGATGCCGGCGCCAAGGAGGTCCACATGCGGATTTCCAGCCCGCCGATCCGGCATCCGGACTTCTATGGCATCGACACGCCGCGCACCGACGAGCTTCTCGCCGCCAACATGTCCGTCGAGGAGATGCGTGCCTTCATGGGCGCCGACAGCCTCGCCTTCCTCTCGATCGACGGTACCTATCGCGCCATGGGCTACGATCGGCGCGACGCGAAGAACCCGCAGTTCACCGACCACTGCTTCACGGGCAACTACCCCACGCGCCTCGTCGATCGTGACGGCTCGAATGGCTATCAGCTCTCGCTGCTCGCCGAGGTGAGCTAAAGGCTCCCGTATCAGGTTGCGCTGTTCGAGCCGCGTGTCCTGCACTGCGGGCCTGCTGCCCTGCACCCTGAAGGCATTGCATGGCGATGCGTCCGTGCCGCACTATGTACGGACGTGATCATCCTGCGCCGGGTGCTCCCATGAAGCTCATCGACGCCGCGCGCGTCATCCGATCCAAGAATGCGGGGCCGACCCAGGTCACGCTCGACCTCATGTTCGACAGCCGCGAGATGTACGAGCGCGCCCTCGCGGCGCCGAGCCTCAAGGCGGCCGTCATCGCCCAGCGCTTCAGCGTTGCCGAGGCCGAGATCATCCCCTATCCGGCCGCCAACGCGATCAAGATCGTGCTTCCCCGCCGCATCATCGCCGGCACGCCCGGCGACACCGACGTCTACGGCGCCCAGCAGCACCGCCCGATCCTGGACCTCGAGATATGAGTGCTTTCGCGGCAACCATCGAGGCCTGGAGCCGCGGCAAGGGACCACTGCGCATCCTCTCTGCCTCGGGCCAGCTCGGCTACGGCATTCCGGAACCCGCCTTCCGCGCCGGGCTTGCGCGCAAGCCGCACCTTATCGGCGCCGACATGGGCTCGGTTGACCCCGGGCCCTACTACCTCGGCGCGGGCAAGCTCGCGACGGCGCGGCGCTCATCGAAGCGCGACCTCGGCCTTGCCGTCGTCGGTGCCGTCAAACACCGCATACCCTTCATTCTTGGCACCGCCGGCACGGGTGGCGGCGATCCGCACCTCGCCGAGACCATGGACATCATCCGCGAGATCGCGCGCGAGAACGATCTGCGCTTCCGCGTGGCCACGATCGGCGCCGAGATGCCGCGCGACCTCGTGAAGGCGGCCGTCCGCGCCGGCAAGGTGCGCCCGATCGGCCCCATCGGCGCGCTCACGGAAGCCGAGGTCGATGGCGCCGCACGCATCGTCGGCCAGATGGGCATGGAGGCCTTCAACCGCGCCATCGACCTCGAGCCCGACATCATCATCGCCGGCCGCGCGTGTGACACGGCCATCTACGCGACGCTGCCCCAGCGCCTGGGCTTTCCCGTAGGCGCAGCCTTGCAGATGGCCAAGATCATCGAGTGCGCGTCGCTCTGCTGCGAAGGCGGCGGACGCGACGCCATGCTCGGCACACTCGAGGGCGAGAGCTTCGTTCTCGAAAGCATGAACCCTCATCGACGCGCGACCCCCATGTCGGTCGCGGCCCACAGCCTCTACGAGCAGGCCGATCCGCTCTCGGTCGCCGAGCCCGAGGGCGTGCTCCACCTCGCCGATGCGAGGTACGAAGCCGTGGACGAGCGCCGCGTGCGCGTCTCCGGCGGCCGCTGGGAGCCGGCCACGCAGTACTCCGTCAAGATCGAGGGCGCGACGCGGCTCGGCGCGCGCGCCATCCTTGTCGCCGGATCGACGGATCCGGTATTCATCGCCAAGGCGCAGGAGATTGCGGCGAGCGTCGAGGCCATGGTCCGCGAGCTCGTGCCGCCCAATCCAAAGCGGCCCTACGAGCTGTTCTTCCGCTTCTACGGCCTCGGCGTCGTCGGCGGTCAGCCGGTGACGACCGTGCCCGAGGAGGTCGGCGTGCTCGTCGAATGCATCGGCGAGACCGAGGAAGAAGCCCGCGCCGTCGCCGCCACGGCCAAGCAGTACCTGCTGCACGCCCCCTTCCCGGGGCGCATCTCGACAGCCGGCAACCTCGGCTTTCCCTTCACGCCGCCGGAGATGACGGCCGGTGATGCCTATCGCTTCAGCGTCTATCACATCATGGAGGTCGACGACCTCGCGCCGCTCTTTCCCGTCGCGATCGAAACCATCGGCTGACAACGCCGCACGATGAACTCAGGGAGGCTGCCATGGACCTGCATCTCGCAGGCAAGAAGGTTCTCGTCACCGGCGGATCGAAGGGCATCGGCCTCGCTATCGGTGAAGCCTTTGCCGCGGAAGGCGCGCACGTCATCCTCGTCTCGCGCAGCGCCGACGCCCTCAATGCCGCCGCCGACGGCATCCGCGCGCGCCACCAGGCCAATGTCGTGACGCACGCCGCCGACCTCTCCGAGGAAGCCGCGCGCGAGGCGACCATGGCGCGCTTCCCTGATGTCGACATCCTTGTGAACAACGCCGGCGCCATCCCCGGCGGCAGCATCCTGGACATGAGCATGGCCAAATGGTCTGAGGCGTGGGCGCTCAAGGTCATGGGCTACGTGCACATGACGCAGCTTGCCCTCAGGCAGATGCAGCCGCGCAAGTCGGGCACGATCATCAACATCATCGGCATGGCGGGGCCGGCACCGCGATGGGACTACATCTGCGGCTCCATGGGCAATGCCGGCCTCAATGCCTTCACGAAGGGCGTCGGCGCCGGTGCTGCAGACTTCGGCGTGCGCGTGTTCGGCATCAACCCGGCAGCAACGCGCACCGACCGCATCATGACGCTTACAAAGACCCGCGCGAAGATCACGCTCGGTGACGAGAACCGCTGGGAAGAGCTGCTCGGCAGCCTGCCATTCGGCCGCCTCAAAGAGCCGCAAGAAGTAGCAGCGCTGACGGTCATGCTCGCCGCACCGCAGGTCACATATCTCTCGGGCACCGTCATCGACATGGACGGGGGCGGTCAGTTCCGCCGTTAGCTGCGGCCTGGCCCGGGCGAGGCAGAGCGGGGTGGCTCTCATGGCCATCGACACGACCCGCACGATCGAGATCAGGCACGCGCCCTGGCGATTGATCGGGGTGATCGGCGTCGGCCTCTGCTTCGTGCTCCTCTCAATCTTCATCGCGCTGGCGCACGAGCAGATCGGACGGATCATCGGCGGTTTCGGCGTCGCCTTCTTCGGCTTCATCGTGCTCATCGCGGCGTGGCGCCTCTTGGTGCTGCGCGGCGCTGTCGTGACCCTATCGCCGCGCGGCATCCGCGATGTACGGCTGACGGGGGCGCTCGTGCCGTGGTCGGCCATCCGGAGCGTGTCGACGTGGTCTGCCTACAATCAGCCGGCAATCGTACTCAGCGTCGATCCGGCCTACGAGCGGGGGCTGAAGCTGACGCCCCTGGCAAGGGTCACGCGGCCGCTCAACGCGGCGATCGGCGCGGACGGCCTCTGCGTTGCCTCGCAGGGCCTGAGAATGGGGCATGGCGCCCTCCTCGAAACCATCACCGCCTACTGGCAGCGTGCGCAGGGCGATCGGTAGGTGGCGACCACCCCTCATGGTCCATCAGCCGCGCTTTGCGGGAGTGGTTGGGCAGAGGATTGCAGGGCACACGCCGTGGGGGCTCTCCCACCGCTGCCCCCTCCCCACCAGGGGGAGGGAATGGCGGAGCGGCTGTCGGCTGCACGCGGCAAGCGTGACGACTGCAGCACTGGACTGGTCTGCCCGCGCCGCCTAAGACAGCGCCAGAGCTGACTTCACACCCGTCAGGGCACTCTTCATGTTCGACATCAAGGCTATTCGCGACAACCCCGGCGCCTTCGACGCCGGCCTCAAGCGCCGCGGCCTCGCGCCGCTCTCGGCCGGGCTCCTTGCGAGAGACGAAGAGCTTCGCGCGCTCAAGACGCGGCTGCAGGAAGCCCAGGCCCGGCGCAATGCCGCTTCGAAGGAGATCGGCAAGGCCAAGGGCGCCAAGGACGAGGCGCTGGCGAGCAAGCTCATGGCCGAGGTCGGCGCGCTCAAGGACGAGATCCAGGCTGGCGAGGACAAGCAGCGCGAGCTCGAAGCGGCGCTGGAGCGCGAGCTGGCGGTGATCCCGAACCTGCCGCTCGATGACGTGCCCGATGGCGCGGACGAGACGGCTAACGTCGAGGTGCGCCGCTGGGGTGATCCGGGGACCATGCCCGCGGCCAACCTCGACAGGCCAAAGCAGCACTTCGAGATCGGCGAGGCGCTCGAGCTCATGGACTTCGAGGCGGCGACGCGCATGTCGGGTGCCCGCTTCGTCGTATTGAAGGGCGCGCTGGCGCGGCTCGAGCGCGCGCTCGCCATGTTCATGCTCGACATCCACACGGGCGAGTTCGGCTACACCGAATGCCAGGTGCCGCTGCTGGTGCGCGATCAGGCAGTCTATGGCACCGCTCAGTTGCCGAAGTTCGAGGAGGATTTGTTTCAGACGACCGGCGAGAGCCGCTTCTGGCTGGTGCCAACTGCGGAGGTGTCGCTGACCAACCTCGCGCGCGAGCAGATCATCGACGAAGCCACACTGCCGCTCCGCTACACCGCGTGGACGCCGTGCTTCCGCTCGGAAGCAGGCGCGGCAGGACGCGACACGCGCGGCATGATCCGCCAGCACCAGTTCAGCAAGGTCGAGCTGGTCTCGATCACGACGCCGGCGCAGTCGCTCGCCGAGCACGAGCGCATGACGAACTGCGCCGAGACGATCCTCAAGCGCCTGGGCCTTCCCCATCGCACGATCGTCCTGTGCACCGGCGACATGGGCTTTGCGAGCCAGAAGACCTACGACATCGAGGTCTGGCTGCCGGGGCAGAACGCCTACCGCGAGATCTCGTCGTGCTCGGTGTGCGGCGACTTCCAGGCGCGGCGCATGGGGGCGCGCTTCCGCCCCGCGGGCGGCAAGGGCACGGAGTTCGTGCATACGCTGAACGGCTCCGGCCTCGCCGTCGGCCGCACGCTCATCGCGGTCCTGGAGAACTACCAGCAGGCGGACGGCTCAGTGCTCATTCCCGAGCCGCTGCGCCCCTACATGGGCGGCATGGAACGGATTGGGAGATAAGCTCACCACTGGTCGTGTGGTAAACTTGCGCAAGTGATTCTACGCCATAGAGCACTTGCGCGAGGCACGCGATGAACGAACTAGAGCAACTTGCGGACTATCACGAAGCGCAGGCAACCGGCCACGAGCAGGCGGCGGCTGAGGCAGAGCAGGTACACCTGAGCCGCATCGCAGAGCTACATATCGAAGCGAGAGACGCACATCGGCAGATCGCCAACTGGGCGCGCTCCATGGCGAAGAGTTTGTAGCTTTCAGCGGAACAGAGCGGGCAACACCAGTAACAACTTTAGGCTCTCTTCCCCAGCCTTTTCGTCTTTGTCCCCGTGGACCCGAACCCGCCCGCGCCGCGCGCCGTCGCCGCCACCGCCTTCACCTCGACCAGCGCCGCCTGCGTGACCGGCGCAATGACAAGCTGCGCAATGCGCTCACCGCGCTCGATCGTGACCGTGGTCGCGCCGAGATTGATCAGCAGCACCATGACCTCGCCGCGGTAGTCCGCATCGATCGTGCCGGGCGTGTTGAGCAGCGTGATGCCGTGGCGCAGCGCGAGCCCCGAACGCGGCCGCACCTGCCCTTCGTAGCCTTCGGGAATCTGCAGCACGAGCCCTGTCGGCACGAGCTTGCGCGCACCGGGCGCGAGTTCGAGCGGCGCATCCTCGGGGAGCGCCGCCACAAGGTCGAGACCGGCCGCGCTCGCCGACTGATACGCCGGCAGGTCCAGACCCTCGCTGTGCGCCAGCCGTACGACTTCGACGGTAACCCTCCTCTTCCCCGCCATCAGGCCTCGCTCGTGTGCTCGGCAAGGTAGGCGGCCACGCGGTCCATCAGACGGCGCGCCACATCCCCCTTGTCCATTTCCGGCCAGCTCTCGACCCCCTCGGCGCTGACGATGTGCACCGCATTGCGGTCTCCGCCCATGATGCCCGTCGCCGGCGAGACGTCATTGGCGACGATCCAGTCCGCCCCCTTGCTCTTGCGCTTCTTCTTCGCATTCTCGACCACGTTCTCGGTCTCGGCGGCAAAGCCGATGACCAGCGGCGGGCGACGGCCGGCCTTCGCGTGCCCTACGGTCCTCAAGATGTCCGGATTCTCGACGAGCGTCAGCGTCGGCGTCGCGTGCTTTGCATCCTTCTTCATCTTCTGGCTGCGGGCATCGGCCACGCGCCAGTCCGCCACAGCAGCCGTGAAGATGCCGACGTCCGCCGGCAGCGCGGCCTCGACGGTCGCCAGCATCTCCCGCGCGGACTCGACACGTGCGACGAACACCCCATGCGGGCTCGGCAGGCCGGTCGGTCCGGAGACGAGCGTCACGCGGGCGCCGAGCGCGCGCGCGGCCGCCGCGAGCGCATAGCCCTGCTTGCCGGACGAGCGATTGGCGATGTAGCGCACGGGGTCGATCGCCTCGTGCGTCGGGCCGGCGGTGATCAGCACATGCCGGCCGGCGAGCGGCTGCGTGGCGGCGATGTTGTTGGCCGTCTCGTCACCCCAGAGCTTCTCGATCGCGGCGAGGATCTCGTGTGGCTCGGCCATGCGGCCGCGCCCGGCCTCGTTGCGCTCGGCCATCTCGCCTTCATTGGGGCCGACGACGTGGATCCCGTCCGTCTGAAGCACCGCGACATTGCGCTGTGTTGCCGGATGCTGCCACATGCGCGGGTTCATAGCCGGCGCGATCAGCACGGGCTTGTCTGTCGCGAGCAGGACGGCCGTGGCAAGATCATCGGCATGGCCGCCCGCCATCTTCGCCATGAGGTCCGCGGTCGCCGGCGCAACAACGATGAGATCCGCTTCACGCGAAAGGCGGATGTGGCCGATCTCGCGCTCCTCGTCGACGTCGAACAGCTCCGTCAGCACCCGCTCATTTGAAATGGCACTGACCGAGAGCGGCGTCACGAAGGCCTGCGCCGCCTTGGTCATCACCGTGCGCACGGCGAAACCGCGATCGCGCGCGCGCCGGATCAGCTCCAGGCACTTGTAGGCAGCAATGCCACCGCCGATGATGAGAAGCAGGCGTCGCTCACGCACGGCCGTTCAGCTCCGCAATTCCAGGGGCGCCAGGATACCACGCCCGCCCCCGAGCCCTAAGCGGCGTCAGGAATTACGCTTTCCGGACATATACTCCGGGAACCATGCCGCATGGCCCCTGCGGAGCTGGTCGAGCGGCAGGGCAGCCTCCCCTTTGAGTTGTATGGCATCGCCGCCCGTGCGGCCGATAATTCGGACCGCCAGGCCGAGGAGCCGGGCCCGCTCGGCAATTTCCTCGGCCGTAGAGGGGGCGGCCGCCAGCACGTAGCGGCCCTGGTCCTCGCCGAACCAGACGGCATGGGCCGGCAGCTTGCCCTCGTAGGGGAACAGCTCGACGCCGCGGTCGCCGGCAAGCGCCATCTCTGCGACCGCCACGAGAAGCCCGCCATCGCTCACGTCGTGGACGGCCGAGACCTTCTCCTCACGGATGAGCGCCCGCACGAGATTGCCGGCCTTGATCTCGTCGGCGAGATCGACGGGCGGCGGCGCCCCCTCGTTCTTGCCCGTCACATGGAGCTGATAGAGCGACTGGCCGAGATGGCCTTGCTCGCGCCCGATGAGAATCAGCAGATGACCGTCGTGCTTGAGCTTGATGTCGGCGATCCTCGACCAGTCGGGAATGAGACCCACGCCCCCAATGGCCGGCGTCGGCGGAATGCCCTTGCCGTTCGTCTCGTTGTAGAGCGAGACATTGCCCGAGACGACGGGATAGGCGAGCGCGCGGCAGGCTTCGCCCATGCCCTCCACCGCGCCGACGAACTGGCCCATGATCTCGGGCCGCTCGGGATTGCCGAAGTTCATGTTGTCGGTGATCGCGATCGGATCGGCGCCGACGGCCGTCAAATTGCGCCACGTCTCGACGACCGCCTGCTTCGTGCCCATGACGGGATCGGCGAGGCAGTAGCGGGGTGTCACGTCGCACGTCGCGGCGATCGCCTTCTTCGTGCCGTGCACGCGCACCACCGCCGCATCGCCGCCGGGGCGGACGATCGTGTCGCCCATCACGAGGTGGTCATACTGCTCCCAGATCCAGCGACGCGAGCACAGGTGCGGCCCGCTCATCATGGCTTCGAGCGTGGCGGTGATGCTCGCCGGCGCCGGGATCCACTCCGCAAGGATGGTCTTCGGCGGCACGGTCGGCACCCAGGGACGCTGGTAGAGCGGAGCGGAGTTCGCGAGCTTGTCGACGGGCAGGTCGGCTTCGACCCTGCCCTTATGCCTGACGATCATGCGGCCCGTATCGGTCGTCTTGCCGATGACCGCGAAATCGAGACCCCACTTGCGGAAGATGCGCTCGCCTTCCGCTTCCGAGCCCGGGCGCAGGATCATGAGCATGCGCTCCTGGCTCTCCGAGAGCATCATCTCGTAGGCGGTCATGTTGGGTTCGCGCTGCGGCACGTGATCGAGGTCGAGCTCGATGCCGACGCCGCCCTTGTCGGCCATTTCCGACGTCGAAGACGTCAGACCCGCGGCGCCCATGTCCTGGATCGCGATGATGGCGTCGGACGCCATCAGCTCGAGACACGCCTCGATCAGCAGCTTCTCGGTGAAGGGATCGCCGACCTGCACGGTCGGCCGCTTCTCGGCACTCTTGTCGTCGAACTCGGCCGACGCCATGGTCGCACCGTGAATGCCGTCGCGCCCGGTCTTCGAGCCGACATAGACGACTGAAAGACCGACACCCTTTGCGGCAGAGTAGAAGATCCTGTCGGCGCGCGCGTGGCCGATGCACATCGCATTGACGAGGATGTTGCCGTTGTAGCCGGGATCGAAGTTCGTCTCGCCGCCGACCGTCGGCACGCCGACACAGTTGCCGTAGCCGCCGATGCCCGCGACGACGCCCGAGACCAGGTGGCGCGTCTTGGCGTGCGCCGGATCGCCGAAGCGCAGCGCGTTAAGGTTGGCGATCGGCCGCGCGCCCATGGTGAACACATCGCGCATGATGCCGCCCACGCCCGTCGCCGCGCCCTGGTAGGGCTCGATGAAGCTTGGGTGGTTGTGGCTCTCCATCTTGAAGACGGCGCAGTCGCCATCGCCGAGATCGACCACGCCCGCGTTCTCGCCCGGCCCCTGGATGACCTTCGGGCCCGAGGTCGGGAGCTGGCGCAGCCAGTAGCGGCTCGATTTGTACGAGCAGTGCTCCGACCACATGACCGAGAAGATGCCGAGCTCCAGGAACGTCGGCTCGCGGCCGAGGATGCCGAGCAGGCGGTCGTACTCGTCGCCCTTGAAACCGTGCGCAGCGACCACCTCGGGCGTGATCTTCGGGTAGGTTGGCGTCTCGTCGGTGCGGCTCTCGGTTCGGCTCATGGGCGGGTCCGGGTTGCTCAGGCCTTTCTGGGCCTTCCCGGGGCTTATAGCGGGGCGCAGCGGGGCTGTCTCGCAGTTGCTAAGGCGTGCGGCGACGGGGTTGGGGATGGGGCCGGCAAGCCGGGATCTACGCGAGCCCGCGGCGAAAGGACCCCAAGTCGACGCAAGGGCCCGCTTGTAACGCGAGGAACTGCAGCACCTCTGCATTTCCTGAACGGTACGTCCATCAGCACATTGCCATTGCCGGAGCCGACCATGCCCAATTGGATGTCCCCCAGGGCCCTCGCCAGCTCCGCGCGCCGCGCCGCGTATGGCCTTCTCGACTGGCGGTCGCACGCGGGCCAACTCGCCCGGCAGATGGCCGCTACGGGCGCCTTGGTCGCCCTTCTGCTGACGTCCGGTGGTAGCGCCTCCGCTCAGGCCGACGCGGACCAAGGCCGCCGGGCCGCACGCGCCGCCGCAAAGATCTTCGAGGAGACTTGCTACGGCTTGCTCCCCAATCTCGACGCCATCGCCCAACTGGCCCAAAAGCGACAGTGGCAACCGATCACAGGAGCAGCGCTCCGAGCGCTGATGCCGCAAGAAAGGCCGGAAATGATCCTCGCCTGGAACGCGACGGTGGACGGTACGACATTCCCCCTGTCGGTCACACCCGCCCGGGTCGATCCAGATCTGGTCCGGGACATGCCCCGGTTCGCCGGAGGGACGAGCTTCCATTGCTCGATCTTGCTTCACGCGAAGTCGCCGCCGCAGCACGCCGCGGAACTCATAGTGAAGCTGATGGGCCGCCCGGCTGATGCCACTGCCGACGCCGGGCGCATGCGGTACAGCACCTGGGCTGGTCAGAACGAGAAGATGCTGGTCTTCGTTCAGCATGGCCAGGTCCTCGCTGGCGGACGGCCCATGGCTGGTGGAGGACTGCTCAGCGTGAGCATCAACAGGATCAAGGAATAGCGTGACTTGCTGGCGCGGTCCGCAGACCCCGCCCTCATTGCTTCGCCCCTTCGCGCGCGGTAGCCTGACTGCGCAAGCGCCGCTAAGGGCGCTGCACGAGAGTTTGCTTCGCTCCGATCATGAGCTCTGGCTGCCCCGCTCTGCGTAGGAGAAGCACGATGTCCGCCTTCAATGTCGTCAGGTTTCGCGTCAAGCCGGGCCGTGAGCAGGAGTTCATCGACGCTCATCGGACTGGACGCATGGCTGCGAACGGTTTCCTCCGCGGGTCTCTGGTCAAGACCGGCGAGCGCACCTACTGCTTCATCGGCGAGTGGGATCAGATGAGTTCGATCGCATCGGCACGCCCCGATATGATCGCGATCCTCGACAGCTTCCGCGACACGCTAGAAGATCTTGGGGGCGGGCTCGGCGTGACCGATCCGGTGTCGGGCGAATGTGTCGTGGCGATTGCCGGCGGCCAGTAAGATGGACGGCATGAGAGCCGGTGGACACGAAGCCGCCCTTTGCCTCTTGGTCGTCCTCGGCTGGAGCGGATGGTCAGGTACCGCCGGCGCATCGGCGCCGCAGAGCCGCCCGCCGAACATGAGCCGGCCACCAATTTCGTCCTTGTGCCTCGCCAGGTGCGCCGAGCTGGAGGTGGCGTGCAAGTCATTCGAGAACCGCTATCCGAGCTGCTCGCCGAATGACATCTGCCTCGAGGAGAAGCTTCAATGCGAGGCCCTTTGCCACCCGAGGGTGAAGCTCAGCCGCAGCGCTCGCCCGTGAGGCGGGGCGCCGCCGAACATCCAAGCCGCCCGCGAAGTCATGCCGTCGTGCGCCCATAGAACGTGACGGGAGATGTCCAGATGCGTACGCTGGAGCTGAGCAAGGCCTTCACCCTCATCGAGCCGGGGCCCGTCGTCCTCGTGACCACGCACGACGGGAAGAAGCCGAACATCATGACCATTTCCTGGACCATGGTGGTGGACTTCACCCCGGTGTTTGCGATTACGACAGGCGCGTGGAACTACTCCTATGCCGCCCTGCGCAAGACCAAGGCGTGCGTGATCGCCATTCCGACGGCCGATATGATCGATACCGTGGTTGGCATCGGGACGTGCTCCGGCGCCGACACCGACAAGTTTGCCAAGTTCAAGCTCACGGCGCTGCCCGGCACGGTCGTCAAGGCGCCCCTCATCAAAGAATGCCTGGCCAACATCGAGTGCAAGGTCGCCGACATCGTCACCAAGCACAACATCGTCGTGCTGGAGGCCGTCGCAGCGCACATCGATCCCGAGCGAAAGGAGAAGCGCACGCTGCACGCCGTCGGCGACGGGACCTTTATCGTCGACGGGCGCCGGCTCGACCGCCGAAAGATGATGGCCTCGAAGCTTCCGGCGGGCATATAGCTCCTGTTCGCGTCGCGTGTGCGCGAGCGCGGGGACGTCGCCCCGCGCACGGTCTCAAAGAATTGGCTCTTTACCCGCGCGCCTTCGCCTCCACATACCGCTTGAAGCTGTCGAGGATGGCTTGCCAGCCTGCGCGCTGCATCTCGGCGGGATTCTCTTGCTCGGGATCGAAGTGCACTCGCACGGCCACGCCCTTCGGCCCCGGCGTGAACTCGACCTCGGCCGCGCGGTCGCCGAACGTGTAGGCGATGAGCTTGTGCTCGATGATCTTCGTGTAGGTCCCGGCGAAATCGAAGCCCATGCTGCCGTCCTGGGCCTCCATGCGCGAGGAAAAGGTGCCGCCTTCGCGCAGATCCACGGAAGCCGAAGGCGTGTGCCAGTCATCCGAAGCTGCATTCCACCGCTTGATGTCCTCCGGGTTCGTGTAGGCGTTCCAAACCTGCGCGATGGGCGCGGCGACGTTGGCTTCGACGGTGAGCTTCATGGCGTGTCTCTCGTTTGGCCGTGAATGGCGTGTCGACTGAGGGAGCCGGCTGGTTTCTCCAGCAGACATCACGCTCCAAGGACGAATGTGTGGCCCAACTCCCGACATCGGGCCCGCGCCCGTGCTGCCGCGCCCCCTTAGTCCGGACACGCTTGACCTCCCCCTCTCCGCCCACCATCCTGCAGTCCGGCAGACCGCGGCAAGAAGGCGAACAGGGCGGCCATGGCGCAGAGGAACAGGGGATGAAGCGCAGAATCGCGATTGTGGGCGCCGGCGCGCTCGGGGGCCACGTCGGCGGCTACCTGGCCAAATCCGGGCAGGACGTGACGCTGATCGATCCCTGGCCCGAGCACGTCGACGCCATGCGGCGCGACGGGCTCAGCTTGCGCGGCCAGACTGCGCCCGAGAACTTCACCGTTCCTGTGAATGCCATCCACATCACGGACTTACAGAAGGTTGGCCATCAGCGACCCTTCGACATCGCGTTCGTTTCGATGAAGTCCTACGACACGGTGTGGGCGACGCAGATGATCGCGCAGTACCTCGCCGCCGATGGCTATGTCGTGTCGCTGCAGAACTCGATCAACGAGGAGCGCATTGCGTCGGTCGTCGGCTGGGGAAAGACCGTTGGCTGCATTGCCTCGACGATCTCTGTCGAGCTGGTCGGCCCGGCGACGGTCCAGCGCAACGTCGCCCTCGGCGGATCGCGCCACACGGTCTTCCGCGTCGGCGAGCCGCACGGACGCATTACGCCCCGCGTGACGGAAATCGCGCAGATGCTGAGCGTCGCCGACAGCGCCAAGACGACGACGAACCTCTGGGGCGAGCGCTGGTCGAAGCTGATTGTCAACGCCATGCGCAATCCGGTCTCGGCGGCAACCGGGCGCGGCGGCAATGGCAATGACCGCGATCCCATGACGCGGTGGCTCGCAATCCGGCTCGCGGCCGAGGCGATCAAGGTCGGCCTTGCGCACGGTTATGCGCTCGAGCCCGTCTACCATATTCCGCCGGAGAAGCTGCTCGCGGCTGGCGAGGGCGACCGCGGCGCGCGCGAAGCGTGCGAGGGCATTCTGCTTGAGCAGGTCAAGCACAGGAATGACGAGCAGCGCCCCTCCATGGGCCAGGACATTCTCAAAGGCCGGCGCACCGAGATCGACTACATCAATGGGCTTGTTGCCGGGAAGGGTGCGGAACTCGGAATCGCGACGCCCGCCAACAGCGCGATCGTCGAGGTCGTCCGTCGCGTCGAGCGCGGCGAGCTTGCACCGAGCCCTGAGGCCGTCGCCCATATTTGAACTCGGCGCGGAGCGCCCCGCCTTCGATCAGGAGAACCCCGCCACCATGCCCTCGCGCTGGACTGAACGCCGCCAGAAGTTCCGCAGCTATCTCGCCGGTGACCGCTGCTATTATCCAGGTTCCGTTCACGACCCGATTTCGGCCCGCATCGCGCAGGAAATCGGCTTCGAGATCGGCATGTTCGCAGGGTCGACCGGATCCCTTGGCGTGCTCGCGGCGCCCGATCTCATCATCCTGACGCTCACCGAATTTGCCGACCAGGCGCTGCGCATCAACCGCGCCATGGAGCTGCCGCTGATGGTCGACGCCGACCATGGCTATGGCAATGCGCTTTCGGTCATGCGCACGGTCGAGGAACTGGAGATTGCCGGCGTCAGCGGCATGTCGATCGAGGACACGGCCCTGCCGCAGCCCTTCGGCACGACCGAAAAACCCCAGATCCTGAGCCTCGAGGAGGGCATCGGCAAGATGAAGGCCGCCGTCGCCGCGCGGCGCGATCCGGATCTGTGCATTGCCGGTCGCACCAGCGCGCCGATCATCACGGGCATCGAGGACACGATCCGGCGCGCGCAGGCTTATGAGAAATGCGGCGTCGACGCGATATTCCTCGTTGGCGTCAGGACGCGGGCGGAGCTCGATGCTATCGCGCCGGCGGTCAAGCTGCCGATCATCCTCGGCACGGCCACGCCGGAGCTCGCCGACCTCGCCTATCTCGCCGCGCGCGGCGTGCGCGTCTGCCTGCAGGGTCATCAGCCCATTCAAGCCGCCATCCAGGCGATCTACGATACGCTCAAGGCGCTGCGCGCGGGCACCGCGCCGCAGGACCTCAAGGGTCTGGCGTCGGCCGATCTCGTCAAGCGCGTGACACGCGCTGATAGCTATGATCGCTGGACGAAGGAATATCTGGCGACGAAACCCTGAGCCGAACCCGCTCGACCGCTGTAGACCACAGGAGGCCGATCGCGATGCTGACCCTCACGCTGTTCCGACACGCCAAGTCGAGCTGGGATATTGCCGGGCTTGACGACCGCGAACGTCCTCTCAGTGCGCGAGGGATCGCCGCAGCCCCGATGATGGGGGCCTTCCTGAGGCAGCAGGGCCTCAAGCCCGATCTCGTGCTCTGCTCGACGTCCGTTCGCACGCGCCAGACGTTCGAACTCGCCAGCAGCGGGTGGCAGCCCGAGCCACGGACGAAGTATGAGGGCGCCCTCTATCTCGCCGAGCCGTACAGCCTTCTTGAGCGCGTGCGCAAGACGCCGAAGACCGTCAAGCACCTGATGATCGTCGGCCACAACCCAGGGCTGCAGATCCTGGGCGTGGAGCTCATCGGTGAGGGTGATCCCGCGCTGATCGCCGCGCTCTCGGAGAAAATGCCCACCGCCAGCGTCGTCGTCATCACGTTCGATGGCCAGAGCTGGAAGGACGTCGGCCCGCGCAAGGGCCGCCTCGTTCACTTCATCACGCCGAAAATGCTGGCGGCAGCCGCTGCCTAATGTCGCGGTGGCGCCGGCTGATCCTTGTAGTAAGCACACTGAGTGCTTCCCGTCTTCTACATCAATCTCGATCGCGATGTTGATCGCCGAGCGGCGATCGAGGCACAGCTGCAACGCTGCGGCGTGCAGGGCCAGCGCTTTCCCGCCGTGAACGGCGCCAACGTGCCGCCGGAGCTCCTGGCATACTTCGCGCACAGTGATGGCAAGCCGCCTCTCATGAGCCCCGGGGAGATTGGCTGCTACGCGAGCCACCTCGGCGTTTGGCGGGAGGTCACGCGCGCCAATCACGCCGCGGTGCTCGTGCTCGAAGACGACGCCATCCTGCCAGCGGACCTTGACCAGCTCATTGACGAGGTCATCGAGCGGGCCCCCGCCGGGTGGGATTTCATCCATATGTGCGGCGAGCCCGAAAGAGCGGTGAGGCCGCTGGTGCCACTCGCGTGCGGGCGTGAGCTGGTGCGTTACTCGAGAGTTCCGCCGACGACTGCCGGATACCTTATGAGCGCCAACGGGGCGCATAAAATGCTCAATTCGAGCATTAAGCGGGTCTGGCCCGTCGATTGGGATACCCGAATGCCGTGGGTCTTCCAGATGGAGACTTATGGCGTGCGGGCGGCGCCAATTCAGCAAAACAAGGCAACTTTCAAGTCGTCCATCAGCCACAACCGTCGCGGTCGCTCCCGCCTTCGCACGGGGCTGCCCCGACCCACCGCCTACTCTTGGACGAACAACCCGATACGGACACCCGCTTCATTCCTGTTTAATATCCGCAAGCTTGGGCCGGCGTGGTGGCTGCGCTGTTTTTCTGTGAACTTCATGATTAAGCTTGGATCCGTGCTCCGCCCGCTGCGACGGCAGAGTTAGACGGCTTGGCTATGTCCTTGGCACGCGAATTCCGCCACATCTTGAATACCGTTCGCGGTGAGGCTGTGGTCGAAGGCGTACGCTTGCCGCTCGATCGGAACATCCTTTCGCGACGGATGAGGCGGCGCCTCGCCGGTAACAAGTACGAAGCCGAGGAGGTCCAGGCCGCGCTTTCGGCTGTGAAGCCCGGCGACGTGGTGCTCGAGCTTGGCGCCGGCCTCGGCTTTCTCTCCAGCCTCCTTCGCAAGCGCACGGCCGCGAGGGCAATCATTTGCGTGGAAGCCAACCCCGACCTGATCCCCTACATTCAGCAGGTCCACCGGCTCAATGCGGTCCGGGACACGCAGGTCATTCACGGAGTTGCGCTCCCATCGGATCAGGAGAGGCTCGTATCCTTCTACTGCCGAGCCGACTTCTGGGGGAGTTCGCTCGACTGCGAGCCCGCCTACGTGCGCATGGTTTCCGTGAAGGGCATTCCACTGAGCAGGCTCATTTCGGACCATCGCCCGGATGTCTTGATCATGGACATCGAGGGCGGAGAGTGTCAGCTCTTGAGCGTTCCGGCCCTGGATGGCGTCAGAGCTTTGGTCTTGGAGCTTCATCCAAGGGTCTATGGAGAGGACGGCATGAAGACTGTCCGAAACCACCTCACACGCCTATTTTTCGAGCCCGCCAAGTCCTTCGACGACAGCAGCGTTCAGGTTTATCATAGCCGCGCATGACTGAAGCGGCCGCGGCAGGACCCGCGGCCGCCTGAACTTGGGATCACGCTGCCCTTGACGTGCTGTGCCCGGCGCACGCCGTGCTCATCGCGCCCACGTGGCGATGGTCGGTGCCACAACAGCCGCCGATCACGCGGATCTGCGGGAAGGCTTTCAGCAGATCACGATACTGGCCGCCAAGCTCGACCGGATCACCGGCATCGAGATCGGGTGCGGCGTCAAGCTCGGCATGGCTGCGCTTCGAGGCGTTGGCACGGATGCCGCGGATACGCTCGATCCAGCGGCCGCCCCCGGCGAGCGTCGTGTCGAAATGCGTGGGATGCGCGCAGTTGATCATGTAGTACGCGGGACCTTGGCCGGTCGCGGCATCGACGGTTTCGATGGCCTTCTTGAGCGTCGCGCCGCTCGGCAGGCGACCATCCGTCTCGAGCGTAAACGAGATCGCGACCGGCATCTTGTGCTGCTGCGCTGCGACCACGATGCCATGTGCCTCGTTGATGTTGGTCATCGTGAAGGCGGCGACCATATCCGCCGTCGTATCGGCAAAGACGGCAATCTGCTGGCCGTGGTATGCGGCGGCCTCTTCGACCGACATCTCCGCACCCGCGACGTAACCGTCGCCGCGCGGCCCGATGTTGCCGCTGATGACCATCGGCATGTCGCGCGTCTCGTAGGCGGAGCGCAGCTCCTCCATCAGCGCGATCGCGTCACGATTGACGGCGGCGAGCGCCTCCCGGGAGTAGCCGAGCTTCGCGGCCCAGTCCGGGTTGGCACGCCATGTCGGCGCTTCGAGGACGAACCCGAGCCGGTCCTGCCGTGCCTTTTCGATGTAGGGCAAAAAGTAGTCGTGCAGCGTCTTCCGCCCCTCCCCGGTGCGCAGCAGGTCGAACGAGGCGAAATAGGGCAGATCGATGCCATTGTGAAAGATCAGCGTCGTTTCGAGGCCGCCGTCCGTGAGAAAAAGGCGCGCGCCGAGCTGCGGCAGTTCTTTGCGGTATTTGCTCATGATGATCTCCAACTCTGGTCGTTTTCTTAGCTTCAGCCGAACAGTCCCTCCGACTTCGGCGCCCAACTTCTACGAGGCATCAGCGCGCGCCTCTAGAAGGCGCGTGGTGCAGTTGCAGGAGCTTTTGAATCCGTGTTAGAAGCCAATTGCTTAAGCGCTACCGAATGGATAATTGACCGCAATTGCCGGCGCTGTTTCCTTCTCAACTTGACCATAGGTAAAGTTTGCGATGTCGACCCCAGCCGCCATTCCAAGGAAAAAGGGCGACGCGCGCGAGCGCATTCTCGAGATCGCGGAAGCTTCCGTTCTGGAGAAGGGATTTGACGCGACCTCAATCGACGAGCTGATCGCGGCCGCGGGCATCACCAAGAGCGGCTTCTTCTACCATTTCCGGGACAAGACCGAGCTGGCGCGGGTCCTCCTGGCCCGTTACATCGAACGCGAGAACCAGCTCTTCGACGATCTGTTTGGGCGCGCCGACGAGCTCAACGAGGACCCGCTGCACGGCTTTCTCGTGGGCCTCAAGATGCTCGCCGAGCTGCTCGCCGACTTACCGAACGGCCATCCCGGCTGCTTGATCGCCTCATACTGCTATCAGGACCGCCTGTTTGACCAGCAGGTGCGCGACCTCAACGCATCAGCCGTCCTGGCGTGGCGCAAGCGGTTCCGCGCGCGCCTCGACCTGATCGCCGAACGCTATCCGCCACGTATCGCCGTCGACCTCGACGATCTCGCGGACATGCTGTCGGCCATCGCCGATGGTGGTATCATTCTGTCGAAAGTCCTCAAGGACCGCACGGCCCTGTCGCGCCAGATGATGCTCTACCGCGATTTTGTGCGAACCGTGTTTCAGGCGACCTGAGACTGGACCATCGGCCGTGCATTAGACTGGAACTTGTCGGATAGGTCGGATCGCTCGCATGCTGGAACTTCGCTCAACCATCACCTGCCCCGGATGCGGATACCAAGCAACCGAGAGCAGGCCGACCGACGCCTGCCAGTACATCTACACCTGCAAGGGATGCGGCCTGCAGATGAAACCAAAGCGGGGCGACTGCTGCGTCTTCTGCTCGTGGGGAGACGTACCGTGTCCGCCGATCCAAGAGGAGCGCGGCAGCGATTGCTGCGGGCCCCGGACGGCGCACTGAGGCGTCGCCGGGCCATGCCCCGCCTTGACGCCTAAGCGCTCTCCGCGTAAGCCAAATCCATGCTCCTCCTCATCGATAACTACGATAGCTTCACCTACAATCTCGTCCACTTCCTGGGCGAGCTTGGCGCTGCGTGCGAGGTCGTCCGTAACGACAAGATCACCGTGCCCGAGGCCATCGCGATGGCCCCGCAGGCGATCGTGCTTTCGCCAGGCCCCTGCACGCCCAATGAAGCCGGCATCTGCCTCGAGCTGATCGAGAAAGCAGGGCCCAGGATTCCGCTGCTCGGCGTCTGCCTCGGCCATCAGGCCATCGGGCAGGTCTACGGCGGCAAGGTCGTACGGGCGCCGACGATCATGCACGGCAAGCTCTCGACCATCGAGACGACCGGCAAGGGCCTTTTCGCTGGGATCCCCAAGCGCTTCGAGGTCACGCGCTACCACTCGCTGATCATCGAGCGCGCGAGCCTCCCCGCCGACCTCGAGATCACCGCCGAGACCGCCGACGGCATCATCATGGGCGTGCAGCATCGCACGCATCCCGTCCACGGCGTGCAGTTCCATCCCGAGAGCATCGCCTCTGAGTACGGCCACGACATTCTCGCGAACTTCCTCCGCCTCGCCGGCCTTACGCCACGTACGCGCAACACCAAAGCGCCCCGCATTGCCGCCTAAGCCGATCACTTGGACCTCCGCCATGCCCGCCGCCGAGCTCAAGCGCCTCGTCCAGAAAGTCTCGACCGGCGCCACACTGAGCACTGATGAGATCCGTTCGGCCCTCGAGATCATGACCGAGGGGCACGCCACGCCGGCGCAGATGGGGGCCTTCCTGATGGCGCTGCGCGTACGCGGCGAGACCGTCGAGGAGATCACCGGCGCCGCACAGATGATGCGTGCGCGCATGAGGCGGGTGATGGCGCCTCCTGGCGCGGTCGACATCGTCGGCACGGGCGGCGACAGCCACGGCACCTACAATGTCTCGACCTGCGCCAGCCTCGTCGCTGCAGGCGCCGGGCTCAAGATCGCCAAGCACGGCAACCGCTCGGTCTCCTCGATTTCGGGCGCCTCGGACGTGCTCGGCGCGCTCGGCGTCAAGCTGGATGTGGGGCCCGATGTCGTCACCCGGGCCATCGAAACCGCCGGCGTCGGCTTTATGTGGGCGCCCATGCACCACCCGGCGATGAAGCACTGGGCGCCGATCCGCGCCGAGCTCGGCATCCGCACCATCTTCAACCTGCTTGGGCCGATCTCCAATCCGGCGGGCGTGACGCGGCAGGTGCTCGGCGTGTTCTCGCGCGAGTGGGTCGAGCCGATCGCGCATGTACTGGCGAACCTCGGCGCCGAGCACGTCTGGGTCGTCCATGGCCATGACGGGCTCGACGAGCTGACGACGACCGGCGCCACGACCGTCGCCGAGCTCAAGGATGGCACGATCACCGTGTTCGAGGTGACGCCCGCCGATGCCGGCCTGCCACCCGCAAAGCTCGCCGATCTCAAGGGCGGTGATGCCGCGACCAACGCCGCCGCGATCCGCGCGCTCCTGGCTGGCGCCACGGGCCCTTTCCGCGACATCGTCCTGCTGAACACGGCGGCGGCGCTGATCGTTGGCGGCAAGGCTGCGAGCCTGACGGACGGCGTGGCCCTCGCCGTTCACGCGATCGAATCCGGTGCCGCCCGTACTGCGCTCGACCGGCTGATCCAGGTTACGAATGCGGCCTGAGCGGCTCAGCTCTTGTCGAGGCCCAGCAGCTCGACGTTGCCGCCCGTCGCGGTGATGTCCGTCGAGCGCACGCGCTCCGTTGCAAAGCGGACGAGGTAGTGTGGCCCGCCTGCCTTGGGCCCGGTGCCCGAGAGACCTTCGCCACCGAAGGGCTGCACGCCGACCACCGCACCGATCTGATTGCGATTGACGTAGAGATTGCCGACACGGGCGTGCTCCGCCACGTAGTCGGCGACCGCGCCGATGCGGCTGTGCAGGCCGAGCGTCAGGCCGTAGCCCGTCGCGTTGATGGCTTTGATGACGTGATCGAGGTGGCCGCTTGCGAAGCGCACCACGTGCAGGATCGGCCCGAACACCTCACGCTCGACGATGTCCAGGCGATCGATGGCATAGGCGGCCGGCGTCACAAACGTGCCGGCGCGGCACGCCGCCGGCAGCGGCGGATCGATCAGCTCGCGCGCGCCACGACGCATGGCAAGCTTGTGCGCCTCGAGCATGGACTGTGCGTCCTCGTCGATCACCGGCCCGATATCGGTCGCATAGTCGAGCGGATCGCCGACCGCCAGCTCCGCAATTGCCCCCGTCAGCATCTCGGTGACGGGATCGGCGATCTCCTCCTGCAGGAACAGCACGCGCGCCGCCGAGCAGCGCTGCCCGGCCGAGTCGAAAGCCGAGCGCACGGCGTCGCGCACGACCTGCTCGGCGAGCGCGCTGCTGTCGGCGATCATCGCATTAATGCCGCCGGTCTCGGCAATAAAGGGAACGATCGCACCGCGCCGGTCTGCGAGCGTCTTCTGGATCGCCCAGGCTGTATCGTTCGAGCCTGTGAAGGCTATGCCGGCGATGCGCGGGTCCCGCGAGAGCGACGCGCCCACACTGCCATCCCCAGGGAGGAGATGGAGGACGTCTCCAGGAATGCCGGCAGCGTGCAGCAGCTCGCACGCAAGGAAGGCCGTGACGGGCGTCTGCTCGGCGGGCTTGGCAACAACGGTATTGCCTGCTGCCAACGCGGCCGCCACCTGTCCCGTAAAGATCGCGAGCGGAAAGTTCCACGGCGAAATGCAGGCAAAGACGCCGCGACCGCACAGCTCGATCGTATTGCGCTCGCCCGTCGGCCCCGGCAGCACCGTGGGACCGGCAAACTGCCGCCGCGCCTCGCTCGCGTAGTAGCGCAGGAAATCGACGGCCTCGCGCACCTCGCCGAGGGCGGCGTCGAGTGTCTTGCCGGCCTCGCGCACGACCACGCCCATGAGGCGCGCGCGGTCGCGCTCCATGAGATCGGCGGCCTTTTCGAGGAGCGCCGCACGCGCCGGGCCGCCGCGCCGGTCCCAGCCGTGCATGGCCTGGCTCGCGCTCGCAATCGCGCGTTCGACTTGATCGGGTGTGGCTTCGAGTACGGTGCCGATGCGCCGGCGGCGGTCGTGCGGGCAAAGCACCAGCCGCGCCGCCTCACCCCCGATCATCGCTTTCCCGTCGATGATTGGGCCAGCCGTGAAGTCGACCGCAAGCGCGGCGTTGATCTCGCTGAGCAGCGCCGCGCGCGTTGCGGGCTCAGCGAGCGCAAGGCCGGCACTGTTGCGCCGTCCCGGCCCGAGGATTGCAGCCGGCAGAGGAATACGCAGATTCTCCGCGATGCGGCCCGCCTGCCAGAGAGCCTCCGTGGTCTCCACGGGATCACGCACGATCTCTGCTGCGGGCATGTCGTCATCGGCAAGGCGATTGACGAAGGACGTGTTGGCGCCATTCTCAAGCAGGCGCCGAACGAGGTAGGCGAGCAGATCCTCGTGTGCCCCAACGGGCGCGTAGATGCGGCAACGACGCGCGAGGCCGGTCCTGCTCACGACCTCCTCATAGAGCGCCTCGCCCATGCCGTGCAGGCGCTGCAGCTCGAAGGGCAGCGCGCCGCCGGCCGCGTGCGCGGCCGCGATCGTGTGGGCGTTGTGGGTCGCAAGCTGCGGATAGAAGGATCGCGTCTCGCTCAGCAGGAAGCGCAGGCACGCAAGGTAGGAGACATCGGTGTGCGTCTTCGCGGTGAAGACGGGATAGCCCGGCAGTCCGCGCTCCTGTGCGAGCTTGATCTCGCTGTCCCAATAGGCGCCCTTCACGAGACGCACCGGGATCATCCGCCGCGTTGTCTCGCCGAGGCGCTTCAGCCAGCGCAGCACCGGGATCGCGCGCTTGCCATAGGCCTGCACGGCAAGGCCGAGGCCCGGCCAGCCGGCCAGCTCCGGCGCGTGCAGCAGGCGCTCGAACAGCATCAGTGTCGGATCCAGGCGATCCTGCTCCTCTGCATCAATGGTGATCGCCAGGCCGCGCGCGCGCGCGAGGCGCGCAAGCTCCAGGAGGTCAGGCAGCAGCTCGGCTTCGAGACGCACCTCCTTGCCGGGCTCGAAACGGGGGTGAAGCGCGGAGAGTTTCACGGAGATGCCGGGACGCTGCATCAGCGTCTCGATGCTCTCGGCGCTTGTCGCTCCAGCGGCCTTGCCCACGGCCTCGATCGCGCTCGCATAGCGCTGGTGATAGCGCGCGGCGTCCTTCGCGGTGCGGGCGGCCTCGCCGAGCATGTCGTAGGAGATGACGTAGCCCTTCTGCTCGTAGTCCCCCGCGTTGCTGATCGCCGCCTCGATCGTGCGGCCAAGCACGAACTGGTCGCCGAGAATGCGCACGGCCTGCCGCATAGCCTGCCGGATGACCGGCTCGCCCGAGCGGGCGACCAGACGCTTCAGCACCGCACCGGGGCTCGAGCCGGGCGCGCGGCCGAGACGAACGATCCGCCCGGTCAGCATCAGACCGAAGGTTGAGGCATTGACGAGCAGCGAGTCGGAATGTCCGAGGTGACGCTCCCAGTCGCCGCCGCCGACGCGCTCATCGATCAGTGCGTCGGCGGTGTCAGCGTCGGGAATGCGCAGCAGCGCCTCGGCAAGGCAGAGCAGCGTGACGCCCTCCTCGGACGTCAGGCCATACTCGTGCATGAAGGCATCGAGGCCGCCGAACTTCGTCCGCCCGGCGCGCGCGACGCCGACGAGGCGTTCGGCGAGCGCGGCGATGCGTCGGCGCTCGTCGGCGGTGTAGACCGCACGCTCGATCAGGCCGCCGACGAGACGTGCCTCATCATGCAGGTGGAAATCGGAGATCTCGCCGCGCGGCACAGGCGGCGGCGCGGCGCCGGCCGCCGTCCAGGACTCGCGCGCGCCGTTAGCAGCCATCGCACTTTCCTCCCTGCCTGACGCCGAGAATGCCCGGTAGCAGGCTGCGATGCGAATCACACCGTCGCCAGTCTGCATGGCCCGTGATTGAGCATAAAGCGCAAGCGGCGGCAAATGCTGCCGGAAGAATGCGCACAGCACTGGGGCCGACGGCCGCTCAGAACATGTCCTTGGGATCAAAGGACAGGATCATGTGCTCCCAGCCACCCGCGTACTTGTCGGGCGGCAAGGCATAGGGCGCGCACGCGATCAGCGCCCGCAGTGCACTGTCGGCAGCGTCGCGGAACAGCGGCGAACTCGTCGGATTGACGACCTTTGGCGTGTCTGCGAGCGATCCATCGGGGCGCAAGCGCACCTCGATTCGCACAACCATGCGCTCGATGCCGTCGAGGCCGGCATTGATGTTCCAGCAACGGCTGACGGCCTGGCGCATGAGCCCGGCCAGGAAGGCTGCCTCGCTCGCCGATATGGTCGTATCGCGCCCCTCTGGCGCCCCGCGCACCGGGCCCTTGGCGCGCGTATCCGTCGTTGGCTGCGGCGCGGCGGGAGCCGGTGCGCGCGGATCGGGCGTCTTGTCGAGCAGGGCCGAGAGACGCTCGGCGCTGAACTGCGCCTTGGCCTTTTCCTCAGCGAGCTTCTTCTTGCGCGCCTCCTCGCGACGCTTCTCTTCCTGCTTGCGCTTGAGTTCGGCGAGGCGCTTGGCCTCCTCAGCCTTGCGCTTGGCCTCGGCCTCCGCCTTGGCCCTGGCTTCCGCCTCGGCCCTGGCTTTGGCCTCTGCTTCCGCGCGCGCCCTGGCCTCGGCTTCAGCCCTCGCTTTGGCTTCAGCCTCCGCTTTAACCTTTGCTTCGCTCTCGGCCTTGGCCCTCGCCTCGGCTTCGCGCTTTGCTTCCTCAGCCTGCTGAAGCGCCAGCGCCGCAAGCTTCTGCTCGAGCGCCGCGCGATCGGGCTCCGGCGCCGGCGGAGGCGCTGGCGGCGCAGCGGGTGGCGGCGGCGGCGCTGCCTCAAGGGGCCTCGGTTT
>JBKBPL010000025.1:0-29800 GCA_046293075.1 Hyphomicrobiaceae bacterium
ACTTCGAGCGCGGTGCCGGTGCGGAGGTCATCAGGGCGATGTCGGCGGTCTCGCATGAGCTCAAGGCGAGGGACTGCATAGAGATCCCCGAGGTGGCCCGCGCCCGCGCGGCGGCCTTCGTGATCACCACAAGTGAAGGTGGTGCGCTGCACCTCGACCGCCTGCGCACGCGCGCACATGACTTCGATCCAGCAACGCGCGATCGCCTGATCGCGGGCGCGATGGTCTCGGCGTCGCTGGTCGTCAAGGCTCAGAAGTTCCGCCGCTGGTACCGCGAGCAGGTGCTGCGCCTCTTCGCGCGCTATGACGCAATCCTCGCGCCCGCGACGCCGATGACCGCGCCGCGCATCGGCCAGCAGACCATGACGCTCGACGGTGCCGAGGTGCCGCTGCGCCCCAACATCGGCATCTATACGCAGCCGATCTCCTTCGTCGGGCTGCCGGTCGTGTGCGTTCCGGTCCCATTGCGCCCGCTGCCGATCGGCGTGCAGATTGTTGCCCCACCCTGGCGCGAAGATATTGCGCTGCGCATCGCGCACTATCTCGAGGAAGCGCAGGTCGCTCAAGCCCCGCGGCCGCCGTGGCCATTCTAGGAAATCCGCATGGACGTCAACCTGCCTGAGGTCGTCGCCGAGGTGAGCGCTTTGTTCGAGCGTTACGAAAAGGCATTGACGACGAATGATGTCGAGACCTTGACGGCACTGTTCCGCAACGCGCCGGAGACCATCCGCTACGGCATTGGCGAGAACCTGTACGGCGCCGACGAGATCGCCGCCTTCCGCCATGCGCGGCCGAACATCGACCTCGCGCGCACGATTGAGCGCACGGTCATCACGACATACGGCCGCGCGTGCGCCACGGCCTCGACGCTGTTCCATCGCGAGAGCATGGGGCCGAACCGCATCGGGCGGCAGATGCAGACATGGGTCCGCTTTCCCGATGGCTGGTTCATCGTCGCCGCCCACGTCAGTGTCATCGACCGGCCGGCCGAGGCGCGGTGATGCGCATGCCTAAGCTGCAAGAGCGCGCGCAAAGCAATGGCGACCGCCCAGCGGTGACGTTCAAGACACTGGCCGCGCGCCTGCGCGAGCAGTTGGCCGATGACATTGTACGGGGGGTGCTGGCGCCGGGCGTATCGCTCGAGGAGGCCGAGCTGGCGAAGCGCTTTGATGTGTCGCGTACACCCGTGCGCGAGGCCATCCGGCTGCTTGTTGCGAGCGGTCTTGTCGAGGCGCGTCCCCATCGTAGTGCCGTGGTCGCGCGGGCGACCGAAGCCCAGCTCGCGGGCATGTTCGAAGCCTTGCGGGAGCTCGAATCGCTCTGCGCCCGGTTCGCCGCCGAGCGCATGACGCCACCCGATCACGCCGAGTTGCAGCGTGCCCACGCTGCGCTGGAGGCTGTGGTGCGCGCCGGCGATCCGCAGCGCTACCACGAGCTGAACGAGCAGTTTCATGCGATCATCTATGCGGGGACGCACAATGCGTACCTGGAGCGGCTGACGCTCGAAACCCGGGCGCGCATTGCGCCCTTCAGCCGCGCCCAGTTCCGCACGCTTGGCCGACTGGCGCGCTCGCATGCCGAACACGACACCATCGTGCGGGCGATCATCGACGGAAAGGCGGATCGCGCGGCTGCGGCCATGAGAGCGCATATCGGCAGCGTGCACGATGCCTACGCGACCTACCGCGGCGACTGATCAGGCGCCCGTGCACGCGGCCATGAAAGCGCGCCAGCCGCCGAACGACGAGATGTCGCGGGCGCCGCGCACCGCCTCGGCTTCGACGAGGAAGCCCTTGACGGCGCGACCGTCGCTGAGGCGCAGCGAGCCGATGGAAAGCGGCGCTGGAATGCCTGCGACGAAGCGGCCGAAGCTCTGCACGGGCAAGGCCCAGATCTCGACCGCGATGGGCGCGCCGCTGCCGGCTGCAACGCGGAGGAGGCCGGGCTTGGGCGGCTGCGAACCATTGAGCGCGAACAGCCGGTAGTCAGCGGTGGTCTCGGCGAGGCCGATGAACCGCGCTCCGAGCGTGGTCAGCTCATGGTTGAGTGGCATCCCTGAGAGATGCGCACCGACGACGGCAATCGCGGCTTCAGTGCCGGCGAGGGCATTGGACGGCGCCGTCCAGGGTGGCAGCGGCGCAGCGAGCGCGCCGAGTGTGAGCCCCGTGCAGGCATGGAAAGCGCCGCCGAGGCTTGCGAGGAACGCATCGCGGCCCGATGGCGCGAGCAAGGTGATGCCGTAGGCGGTGCCGTCGGCGGCGCGTGCGGCCGGGACGGCAATTCCGGCAAGGTCGAGCAGGTTGACGAAGTTCGTGTAGGTGCCAAGCTCCGAGTTCGGTCCTATTGGGTCGGCCTCAAGCTCCGCTATCGTGCGCGGGCGCGGCATCGTCGGCACCATCAGCGCATCGCAATCGGCAAAGAGGCGCGCGGCGATCTTGCGCAAGGCCGCGAGCTTGTAGAAGGCGCGGAAGGTATCCACCGCCGACTTGCTCACGCCCTGCGAGATGATGGACCTCGTTACCGGATGCACGGAATCGGGCTGCTGTGCCATGAAGTCGCCGACGGCGGCGGTGCGCTCTGCAACCCATGGACCCTCGTAGAGCAGCCGCGCCGCCTCGAAGAACGGCGTGAGGTCGATCTCGACCAGCGTCGCGCCGAGCCCGCGCATGATTTCGATCGCGGTCGTGAAGGCCGCCTCGGACTGCCGATCGCCGAAATGGATGCGGTCGGCGGGGCGCGGAATGGCGATGCGCTGCGCGGCCGGGATCGCCGAGAGGGCGCCAAGCGGCAGCGGACGCGAGAAGGCGTCGTTCTCGTCATGGCCCGCCATGACGGAAAGCGCGGCGAAGGCATCCTCGGCCGTCAGCGCGAACACCGACACGCAGTCGAGCGAGCGGCACGCGGGCACGACACCCGTGGTCGGGACGAGCCCAAGGCTCGGCTTGAGCCCCACGATGTTGTTGAGGCCAGCGGGTATGCGGCCCGATCCGGCCGTATCCGTGCCGAGCGCGAGGGGCACGATGCCGCGGGCGACGGCGACTGCTGAACCCGAACTGGATCCGCCGGAGACAAGATCGGCGCGGAGCGGATTGCGCGGCATGCCATAGGGCGAGCGCATCCCGACGAGGCCGGTAGCGAACTGATCGAGGTTGGTCTTGCCGATGATCAGCGCGCCGGCGCGGCGCAGGCGCGCGACAGCTTCCGCATCCGCCTGGGGCGCATAGGCATAGGCAGGGCAGGCCGCAGTCGTGGCAAGGCCGGCCACGTCGATGTTGTCCTTGACGGCGACCGGGATGCCATAGAGGGGCGATGTTGCGGGGTCGAGCGAGCTCAGGGCGCGCGCCTCGTCCTGAACGGCAGCCTCATCCCTGACCGAGATGAAGATCGCCGGATCGCCGGCGTCGCGAAGGCGGCGGAAGGTGCGGCTGACCGTATCGGCAACCGTGATCTGTCCGGATCGGTGGCCGGCGAGCAGGGAAGCGACCGTCTCGGTCACAGGGGGCTCCTTAGGGGAAACTCGACCGCGAGGCAGGTCGCGCGCAAGCAAGCGCTATCGCGTCGATGCTGCGTGCGCAAGAGCCTGCGTCGCAACAGACGATGCTCGCGTGCCCAATTTGCGAGCGCCGCGTGGCGGCCGGCGGTGGCGGATGAGGCATACTTGCTGCCGGCTGATGCGGCAGTCATGATGTGCAGCCTCTCTTCGAGGCCGCCTGGGCTCGGAGCAAGCGGTGGATGGCGCGGTGCCGCCCGCGCGCGCCCCGCCGCTCTGGTGCTAGGCCAGCGAGGAGCAAGAAAGGGAGGGAGAATGGATCTCGGGCTCAAGGGGAAGGGTGCGGTCATCACGGGCGGAAGCCGTGGTCTTGGCGCTGCCATTGCCGAAGGGCTCGCCGGCGAAGGCATGGATGTGGTGCTCATCGCGCGCGACAGGGCGGCGCTCGAGAAGAATGCCGCCTCACTGCAATCGCGATACGGCATACGCGCCGTGCCGCACGCCGCCGATCTCACGTCTGCTCCCGAGATTGAAGGCGCGGCAGTTGCTGCTGTCGCCGCGCTCGGCGATGTCGACGTTCTGGTCAACTCGGCGGGCGCCACCAAGCGTGGCGATTTTTTCACACTGACGGACGCGGACTGGGAAAGCGGCTTCGGGCTCAAATTCTTCGGAGCGATGCGCTTGAGCCGAGCGCTCTGGCCGAGCCTCAGGAAGCGCGGCGGCACGATCATCAATATCGTGGGCGTTGGCGCCCGTATGCCAAGCGCTGACTTCACGATCGGTGGCTCGGTGAACGCGGCCTTCCTGCACTTCACCAAGGCGCTCGCTGCGATCGGCATCCGCGATGGCGTACGGGTCAACGCGATCAACCCGGGCGTGTTCGAGACCGGCAGGCTCCAGCAGTCGCTGCGCTCGGCCGCCGAGCAGGCCGGCGTTCCCATCGAGCACGCCGCGGACGTGCTGCTGGCCAAGCTTGGTGTGCCGCGGTTCGGTAAGCCCGAAGAGGTGGCGCGCCTCGTCGCCTATCTCGCATCGGGGCATGCGGCCTACATGAATGGCGCCGCGATCGAGATCGACGGCGGCACGCAGCGCAACATCTGAGAGAGACGGTCGCATGAAAGTCGTCGTCGTTGGGGCCGGCATCCTGGGCGCAAGCGCGGCTTATCATCTTGCGCGCGGCGGATGCGCCGTCACGCTGGTCGATCGCGCCGATGAGGGCCGCGCCACGGCCGCCGGTGCCGGCATCGTCTGCCCTTGGGGCTCGCCGACGGTGGATGAAGCCTACTATGCGCTGCTGGCGCATGGCGCGCGCTACTATGCGCGGCTGGTCGAGATGCTCGCCGAGGATGGTGAGCACGATTTCGGCTATGCCAAGGTCGGCGGCCTCTACGTGCCCGCTGATCCGGCAGAGCTTGAGGCTGCCGAGCGCCGTGCCCGTGCGCGTGCCGTCGACGCGCCTGAGGCGGGCCGCATCGAACGTCTGTCGCCCGCCGATGCCCAGCGCCTCTTCCCGGCCCTCCGCCCGGATCAGCCGGGGCTGTTCGTGTCGGGCGGCGCGCGTGTCGATGGGCGGCGGGTGGCCACCGCCATGCAGCGTGCGGCGGCCAGGCATGGGGCGCGGCTCGTGGACGGCTCGGCCGATCTCGTGATGCGCGGCGGTCGCGCCGCGGGCGTGCGCGTCGACGGCGAGCTGATCGAGGCTGATGCCGTCGTGGCGGCGGCCGGGGCGTGGGCGCCGAAGTTCCTCGCGCCCGCCGGTCTGCGGCTGGCGGTGGCGCCGCAGCGCGGCCAGATCGTCCACCTGCGCCTTGCTGGAGCCGAGACGGCGCACTGGCCAATCCTGCAGCCGCTCAACAGCTATTATCTGCTGGCGTTCGAGGACTCGCGAGTCGTCATCGGTGCCTCGCGCGAGACGGGATCCGGGTTCGACTATCGCCTGACGGCGGCCGGCGTCGCCGAGGTGCTC
This sequence comes from Hyphomicrobiaceae bacterium, assembly GCA_046293075.1. Classification (GTDB taxonomy): domain Bacteria; phylum Pseudomonadota; class Alphaproteobacteria; order Rhizobiales; family Hyphomicrobiaceae. The sequence goes on from JBKBPL010000025.1 coordinate 5,457, forward strand.
AACGCCGGGCTCGCCGTCGCGCCGGGGCTCGCCGCATGGACGCTGCACGAGGTCCGGATCGGCTTTCGCCCGCTTGCCGATGACTATCGCCCCAAGCTCGGGCGGGCGCCGGGCGTGGACAACCTGATCATCGGCAACGGTCTCGGCCCGAGTGGTCTCTCCATGGGGCCGTTCAGCGGTGCGGAGCTTGCCAGACTGGTGCTCGGCACGCCGACGGAGATCCCGCTTGAACCTTACGCCGTCTAGAGGCGCATCGAGACCATGGGCGCCAATGGCGGGCGGCCTCGGTCACAGCGCAATCGATGGCGATCGTTCTCTTGCCGTCCATGAAATGCCCACGCCAACGCGCGCTAGCCTTCCGGTTGATCTTCATGGGATGAGGCGCCCGCGGCGTGCGCACGGGCCAATGCGGCCCCGATCCTGAAAAGGGATCTGCGGCCCTCCGTTCCAGGTGCTCACGTGACGGCCGGCGCGCGACCGCTGTCCCGGGTGGGCTCAGGCAGCTCCGCCATGCGCAGCGGGTGCAATCGTGCCCGGCCCGCGATGATCGCAGGCGTGTGCCTGGCCATAGGGAGGCCGTGCATTGGCCGGCAGCCCGGTGCTTTCCGAACAGCTCTTGACGTCCGTCAATGCCTTGAAGGCCATCTCTGCTGCGATATCGCGCGGAGCGCCCTTGGCGCGCGTCGCCATGTAGGCCTCTTCTGCTGCGCGCGCAGCACGCCATGCGCGCCACCACAGGTAGAGGTAGGCCCCGAGTGAGTTTGGCACGCGGGCACGGGGCGATCTGTAGCGGCGGGATGGGTCGTTCATGAGCGTCTCCTTCGCAAGCCTGGGAGGCTCGGCCGGTTGGCAAGCTCCGGCCCGCGAAGAAGCCCTAGGCAGGATGCGTCAAGCGGCCGTTCGGCCGCCGTCAAAGCCGAGGATCGTCAGCTGGCTCACAATTGACGCTCGCTTGACGGCGCTGGTCCTACGATCGGTTCGCGCGCGTCGTGGAGGCGACGCCGGGTGGTGAAGGGGGCGGAGAATGCACGGCTTCAACCCGCTGGGCCTCGGTGCATGGAGGTCCTTCGTCGACGTGGAGGCAAAGGCCAAGCCTGCCCCCCGGCGCGGGTTCCGCAACCTGCTCGGTCCGCCTGAGGTGGTCTTCAGTGCCGACGGCCTCATGCAGCAGGCGGACGGCGATGAAAAGCTCACGAAGCTCATTAGAAAGCTCGCAAGCCGCACCGCCGCCGGGCGCGACGCCTTCTGGTCGGATCGTCTCAAAGACAGGGAGCCCGCGGAAGCCAACGCCGGTTCCGCCCGGATCGAGACCTGGGAAAATCCGCATATTCCGGCCGGCTACACCTATCTGCTCCAGCTTGTCGCCCACGATCTGGTGGCAAGCTCGGTCTCGCTTTCCATCGATGTCGAGCGAGCGCAGGTCGAGAATGCCCGCGAAGATGCGCTCCTGCTGGAAACGATCTATGGCGACGGGCCGGAACTCACCCCGGAGCCCTATGAGTTCACGCGCGAGCATCTCAAGGGCCGGGGTCTCGTGCCGCGCACCCGCCTGCGGCTCGGCCCCCTGCGCCCCAAGATTGCCGGCACCTGGCATTGTCCCCACCGCGATCTCGGCCGCGGCACGGGAACGGCCGGCATCCACAGTGGTAACCGCCCGATCAACTATGTAGAGGACGGCGCGCGGGACAGCGACAGGGCCAAGCTGTGGCTGACCGAGACGATGGTTGCGGACACGCGCAACGACTCGCACGCCCTGCTCTCGCAGCTGACGGTCCTCTTCCACCTGCTGCACAATGTGCTGACAGCAAAGCTCGAGAAGTGCGTGCCAGCGAGGCCGAAAGAGTGGTCCGAGCAGGAGTTCGCCTGGCGCCGCTTCGTGTGCGCGCGTACGGCGGTGACACTCATTTACCGGCGGATCATTCGACGCGACCTGATGTGCAAGCTGCTGCATCCGGAGGTTTACAAGGCGTACAACCACCGGGGCTTTCGGCTTGAGCAGAGCGAAGGGCTCGAGGAAGGCATCCCACTCGAATTCTCGCACGGCGCATTCCGTTTCGGGCACGCCATGGTGCGCGATGCCTACCGGGTGAACGATCCGAAAAAGTCCCTCCTCATGGACTTCGGCCTCCAGCAGTCACCACACTTTCCCTATAAGCTGCCGGTCAAGGACGACTGGATGGTCGACTGGCGACTGTTCTTCGAGGTCGATCCAGAGACCGAGCCGAATTTCAGTCGCCGCATTGGCCCGCACTATGCCCGCCCCATGCTGGCGGATCTCGTCTTCACGCTCGAGAACGGCCGCGGTCTGCCCTTCCTCGATCATTTCAGCGCGGCCCATGCCGGGCTCTGGTCCGTGCCGAAGCTGATGGCGCGGATCAAGGAGCAGCTCGCGAAACGATCCGATTCTTCACTCGCCGATATTTTCATCACCTATGACTTATGGCGGGCGCTGTTATCAGGCTGGCTAGGCGAGAGTGACGGCCTGATTCCTTTGTCGGATGACGACATAAAGCGCCTCGCCAATGATCCTCCGCTGCCGCTGTTCGTCCTTTTCGAGGCCGCACACGCGATCAGCGATGGAGTTCCGGTGCGCAAGGGGGGCGGCGCGCGTCTTGGGGCCCTTGGCTCGATCATCGTTGCTGAGACGATTTATGGCGCCCTCGATCGCAACAAGCTCATGTTCGATGACCGGGAGAACCTCAGCAAAGCGCTGCGCGACTGCTGTACCAAGCTTCTCAATGCCCCTAAGGCACTCGACGAGGTGGCCATCGGAAGCGGCGGCGAGCGCCGCGATATCAACGAGATGAAGGATGTGATCCTGTTCCTGGCCGCGAATGGGGCGTTTCCCCCTTGAGGCCGACTGTTTGACGAGCGAAGGAGACGACCCATGCCAAGACGCATCGTGCCGCCGGCAAGCGAGCTGAGGTGGGGGCTGCTGGTCAAGTCGTGGGCCACCGGCAGGAATTATCTCGAGCCGGACCAGCCGCCTATTCCGCTGCCGCACACGTACGAGGAGTTCAAGCACCTCTGCAATGAGAAGCTCGGCCTCGGGCTCGATCTGCCGGCGTGGATGAACGCGATCGTCTTTGTCCAGCCGAGCAGGTCGGCGCTGACCATACGACTGCCGCCGAAGGAGATCGTCGAAGAGAACGAGCGGGAGTTCGAGCAGAGCGGATTGCGGTACGAGATCCCGGCCTTTTACGATCAATTCTATCACGGAGAGCTGGACGTCGCCGATACGCGGGAGGCGAAGCTCGAGTTCCACGCCCTGCGCATCGGTGATTACAGCATCAGCATGTGCGCCTGAGACGCGCAAAGGTGCCGGGTCGAATCAGGCGTGTGCCGTGGGGCGCGCAATCGCCGGAGTGAGGCCCGTCACGGGAGCACCTGCGCCCGCCAGTCCCTCCCGCAGGTGCTCCCAATCCTCATTGCGGCGCATGGGAAAGAGGTGCAGGAACCATCGCGCCATCGTTTCCTCGGTCGGCTGCGAGGAGCCGCACCAGCGCTGCGCGACCAAGGCGTAGAAGCGCCTGAGTTCCTGGCTGGCCAGATCCTTCTCGCCGAGATGGTACAGCGCCGACACTTTCCAGCCCAGCTCATTGGGGACGCTGCTCGTTGCCTGTGCGGCAGCGGCGAGGGACGCCTCGTAGTTGCCGCTGATGTGCTCGACGATCGTCCGGTAGCGCCAGTGGATGGGCATCGGGTCGACCATGTGGCTGGCGGCGTCGCGCAGGAGGGCGTGGGCCTTGGCAAGATCGCCGCCGAAGGCAAAACCGAGGCCCGCGGAAGTGCTTGTCCAGGGATCGTTGTCGTTGAGCTCGTGGGCCAGCTCGTGGTGTGCCGCCGCCTGCTCGTGCTGGCTGGCGAACGCGTGCGCCCAGCCGAGGGCCAGATGCGCCCGCGAGTCGACGGGATCGAGGCGTGTCACCTCGCGTGCGTAGTTGAGCGCGTCGGTCGTCCGCTCCATGCTGCGGAAGATGCCCGGGTGCACGAAGTGGATCGTGTTCTGAAGCTGGGCGAGGCTCGAGTAGGCCGGCGCGAAGCCCGGCGCTTCACGGATGGCCGTACGAAAGAGCTCGGCGGCGTGGTGCCACTCCTTGGGATCGAAGCTCAGGATCAGCGCCTGCCCGCGCAGCCAGGTGTCGAAGACCTTAAGCCCCTCATCCGGACGCCGGGAGATCGTTGACATGCGCTCGGCCGAGACGTTGACCTTGAGCGCTGCCGCCAGCCGGCGCATCACCGTCTGCTGCGCGTTCATCCATTCCGCCGCCGACAACTCAAGCCGCTCGCTCCACAGCAGCACGCCCGTCGCCGTCTCCTTCAGCGTCAGCACGAGGCGCAGTGCCTCGCCTGCCTGAGCGGCGCTGGCTTCGATCGTATATTCCTCAGAGGCTTGACCGAGCGGCGCCAGCGGCCGGCCGCCGGCGGGCCCAAGATCGCGAACGAGCCATTCCCGAAAGCGCGTGAGGCAGGCGAGCAGCTCGCGCCGGAAGCCGTGCACGAGGTGGAGCTGCTCCGGCTGGACGAACTCGATCTCGAAGGGCGCGACGGAGAGCACAAAGCGTGACGACCACTTGCCGGCGACAGGTGCGCTCTCGTCTCGCGCGGGAATGCTGGTAAGCGGCGTCGCCGCGCCGGTCAGCTGCGCGCGCGGGGCCGGCGTCGTGTCTGCGGGGCTCGCATCGGCGGCCTTGGATGCCGGGCGTTGGCCGAGCTTGATGGCGGCGACAAGTTCCTGCGTTTCCTTCGACGGTTCGGCGTCATACTCCGCGTCGAGCAGGTCCCAGAGCTTCTTGTAGGTCGCGAGGGCGCCGGCGGTGTCGCCTGCGGCGTGGCGCGCGTTCATGAGGGCGCGGGCGGCCTCCTCGTGCGTCGGATCAAGATTGAGGATCGCGCGCGCGAGATCCTCGACGCGATCGTTCCGAGGTGCATTGTGCCTGAGCGCCGTTTCGAGGTCGCGCTCGATGAGCTGACGGATCGCCTCGCGCTTGGCCGTGAGCCAGACGTCGAAGGCGGGATCGATCGAGTCGCAGCCATCGAGCAGTTGGTCGGTAAGCCGTTCGTGCTCCAGCAGAAGGCGATGCGGCTCGCCCGCCTTCACGCGCTCCAAGACCTCAGTGACGTCCACTTCGAAGGAACCGGGGCGCAGGCCGACGTGGAACTTGTCAGCCTCAAAGCCGCCATAGCCGGTGGTGCTCAAGGCCGTCCTGGTCTCATAAAGGGCCTGGCGGAGGGAGGCGCGGGCGCGCGCGTCCTCGGTTTCGCTCCAGAGAAGACCGACGAGACGCTCCCGCGTTTCGCGGCCCTTGTCGGTCAGAAGCAGGTACGCGAGCAGCGCGCGCGATTTGCGGTTGGAGAGCTGGACGGATTGTTCACCGTAGCGGATTATGGGGGTGCCGATGAGCTGAGCCATCAGCATGGCCGGGGATAGGGGCCCTCTACCCGCTGCACTTCTCGCCAAAGCCACGATCCTCCGCCAGCAGTCCCGTCGTAGCGGACGCAACAGCATGTATGCTGATCTGACAAGCTAGTGGCGTTCCCGGTCGACGTCCAGCGATCGAGCGGCGGGGTTGGGCGGTGCTGCAGCGGTGCTACATGAGCCGGAGTGGGGCCCGCGGCGCGTTTGTGTGGGCCCTCCGAACTGACGAGAGCCGGGCGGTCTCAAGATCGGCGGGCATCGGCTGCAGTCGCGGGGCAATCGCTTTAACCACGTTGAGGCCGCTGTCCGCCCGCGTGAGATCGACGTGCCAGGCCGCGGCGTCCACCTGTACGAGGGCCGCGGAAAGATGGCCGATGCGATCGGCTCGGTCCGTCGTCATCCGCTGATGGCGCGGAGTATCGGTTGCGGCCAGCATCGGGAGGTCCGCAACCTGAGCGGTGGCACGCTCGAGATGGCGACGGTCCGCGTCGGTCAGAGCCGCCTCGCCGATTTGCGCGCGCTTGTCGACCGCGAGCTCGAGGCCGAGCTCCATTTGACAAAGCTCGATCAGGGCGCGGCCGGCCGCACGCGCCGGCGACGGCCGGGCGGCGAGACCGATCGCGAGGCCGGTCCCATCCGCATGGTGCGCGATGGCGGCCATCACCGGGACGGAGAGATCACTGGTGATGTCCAGAACACGGGTGATCCGACGGGGACTCTCGCTCTGACGCAACTCGGCGCGAAGGCGCAGGAAGGCAGCGGCCTCGGGACTGTCGGGACGCAGCCGTGTCGGCGGCTGCCCCGCGAGCCACCAGAGGCTGGCTGCATCGCGCTCGATGAGCTCGAGCAGGCCGCGGACCAGGGCCTCCTGTGCGCTCGTGGCCGCCGCGCAGCCCGTGCTCAACGCCGCGCCCGGAACGCCAAGCACGGTCGGCTTCCGCCGGCGCAGGCACCAGTCGGCCGGCACCAGCGTCTCGGCGCCGGTCACCACGTCGCGTGCCCGCACCCAGTCGATGGGGCCACGCGTCGCCGCACGGTCATGCGCCAGCACAAGGTCGATCAGCTCGCCGATCTGGTCGGGGATGTCCACCGCATCGAGCGGTGCAGACAGCACGACGTCGCCGTCGCGCTCGATCTGGGCCGTCCGCTCGACGGCTTCAGCAAGGCATCCGGCGAGGGCATCCTCGAGGCGGAGGCCGGCGCCACCGACGCTCAGCGGCGCCGATGCCGGCCCGGCATCCACGTCGGGCGCGTGGGCGAGACCACCGATGTAGCGCAGGCCCGGGGCCCAGGCCGACCGCATGAGCCAGAGCCGCTGCATGAGAGCCGCGGCCGCCATCACCCAGTCACCATGGGCCGCCGCGGCCGCCTCGAGCAGCTCCGTCTCCTCCGCACTGCCCTTCCTCAGTTCCAGGATGCGCATGGCTCTCCCTGGTGCGATGGCTCATCTGGCGAGCGCCGCCGCGGCAAGCCTGATGCATTCCTCCGGCGACGTCGCCAGATGCCGGATGGCCTCGGCAAGCATGGCATTGTGGGCGCGGCCGAAGTTCTCAATCAGGAGACCTGCATCGTCGCGCACGTGGCCGGTCGCGGCCCGTGCGCCGGGGATGCGCTCGATGAGCGGGCGTGGATCCGTGGTGTAGGCCCATATGGGCAGGCCAAGCGCGTGGGCAAAGCCAAGCTCGAAGGCTGTGCCGTCGTCGGCATGCGGGCCGCGGAAGGGGCTCAGGTCGGCAACCACACCGTCCGCGGACTTGAGTGCGCGCAGACAGGCCGCCTGGATCGTGCGCGACGACATCGGCCCGTCGAGGTCGAAGTCGAGTGGGTAGAGGCCCTCGCAGCCGTGCTGGGCGCACAGAGCGACGAGCCGGGCGCCCACATCATCCGCGTCCGCCCGGAAAACCGTGGGGCCGGCGAGATAGATGCGGGGCCTCATACGTTTAGCCTCATGGGAGCGCCCTCCGGCTGGATCGAATCATGGTGTAGAATGCCAGTGCACAGTGTAGGCGCCCCGCGGACTTCCACAAGCAGAGCGGGGGCAGCGGGAGGATGCCGAACGTGGCCGAGCTCGCGCAATGCGCCGCCCTCCCTTATGTGGAACTCGATGGCGACATCCGGGTCTGCCTGATTACGAGCCGCGGCACCAGGCGCTGGATCATCCCCAAGGGCTGGCCAAAGCCGCCGCTCCTGCCCCATGAGCAAGCCGCGCGAGAGGCGGCGGAGGAGGCCGGGCTCCTCGGCGAGATCGCCGCCGATCCGATCGGCAGCTACACGTATCGCAAGCGCCTGCACTTCTTGTCGTTCGCCGTGTGCCACGTATCCGTCTTTCCACTGCATGTCACGGCGCAGTTCGGGCACTGGCCGGAGCAGGCGGAGCGTGAGCTGATCTGGGTTCCCGCACTCGATGCCGTCAGCATGGTGCGCGAGCCCGATCTCGGCCGGCTGCTGGCGGCCTTGCCACGCTGGATTGCGATGCATCCTGTGGATTGAGATGGCCCTCTCGAGGCCCTCGCCCCGCTGCGCACAGGCATCGGGATCGGTCATGACTTCAATGCGGCGGCAGACGGCGGAGGTCGGGCCGCCGCAGAGCGCAGCCACCTCGGCACGCCCCCGCCCAGGCGGGTTGCGGGCGCCTCCTGATCGTGTGATAAGCGGCCCGGGAGACTGGCGGCGGACGGGTCCCTCGCCAACCGGGTCAGGTCCGGAAGGAAGCAGCCCTAACGATCAGGATTCGGGTCGTTTGCCGGTCTCCTTTTCAGGCCCCTTGCGGCGGTGCAGGGCCGCACTCTCCATGAGGATCTCCGGCGGCATGGCGCGCAGGAAAGGTTCCGGCAGCGACGACGAGGCGCCGCGCGCCTCCGCGGCCGCTGATGCGCCCGACCTGCCCGCGAACGACCATCCGGCCGATGATGGGCCCTCGCTGTTTCCCGATGCCGAGGTGGCGCCGGTCGGCAAGCCTGCCGAGGGCGGCTACGTCGTGCTCGCACGCAAGTACCGCCCCGAGACCTTCGACGCGCTGATCGGCCAGGAGGCGATGGTCACGACGCTGCGCAATGCCTTTGCCGCCGACCGCATCGCCCAGGGCTACATGCTGACCGGCGTGCGCGGCGTTGGCAAGACGACGACGGCCCGCATTCTCGCCCGCGCGCTCAACTACGTGAAGCCGGGCGAGCCGGACCGCCCGACCGTCGAGATGGACGGCTATGGCGCGCACTGCGAGGCGATCATCCAGAGCCGCCACCCCGATGTGATCGAGATCGATGCCGCGTCCAATACCGGCGTCGACAACGTCCGCGAGATCATCGAGAGCGCGCGCTACAAGCCGATGGCCGCGCGCTATAAGGTCTTCATCATCGACGAGGTTCACATGCTGTCGAAGGGGGCGTTCAACGCGCTCCTGAAGACGCTCGAGGAGCCGCCGCCACATGTGAAATTCATCTTCGCGACGACGGAAGTACGCAAGGTGCCGGTGACGGTGCTCTCGCGCTGCCAGCGCTTCGATCTCCGCCGCGTCGAGGTGCCAGTGCTCGCCGAGCATTTCCGCCGGATTGCCGCCGAGGAGGGCGCGACCATCGAGGACGAGGCGCTGCTCTTGATCGCGCGCGCCGCCGAGGGCTCGGTGCGCGACGGCCTCTCGATCCTCGATCAGGCGATTGCCATGGGCGAGGGGCGTGTCACGGCGCCGACGGTGCGCGCCATGCTCGGCCTCGCCGACCGTGGCCGCATCTACGATCTCATCGAGCATACGCTTGCCGGGCGCACAGCCGAGGCTCTTGCGGCGCTGGACGGGCTCTACCGGGACGGGGCCGATCCGCTGGAGGTTCTGGGAGATCTCGCGGAAGCCGTCCATGCGGCGACGCGGATCAAGGTCGCCGGCGCGGCGACCGAGCGCGAGGTTCTTTCGGGAGAGGAATTGCGCCGCGCGTCGCTTCTCGCGGAGCGGCTGTCGATCCCGCTGCTCGCGCGTGTGTGGCAGATGCTGCTCAAGGGCCTCGACGAGGCCGGGCGGGCGCCGGATCCGCGCGCCGCTGCCGAGATGGTGGTGATCCGCATTGCGCACACGGCCGACCTGCCGTCGCCCGACGAGATCATCCGTACGCTCGGCGGCGTGCCGGCGTCACGACGCAGCGACGCGAAGACGCCCGCCGAGACCGGCAGTGCGGCCGGCAAAGTCGAGGCCCGGGCGGCACCACCGCCGCGCGCCGTCGCACAGGCGGCAGTCGCACAGGCGACAGAGCAGCCGGCTGATGACGGCGCGGATGAGGACCGCTTTGCGCCACCGATCGATGAGATCCCTGATGCCGCAGCCGCGCTCGACATCTACGACGAGAGCGAGGCGGAAGACGACGATCTCGGCCCATCCACGATCGAACGGCCCGAGGATATCGTCCTCAACACGTTTGAGGATGTGGTCAACCTGGTTGGCCGCAAGCGGGATGTGCGCCTGAAGGTTCATCTTGAGGAGCATGTGAGCCTCGTGAAGTTCGACCCTGCGGCGGCGATCGAACTGCATCTGCTCGAGGGGGCGCCCCCCGAGATCGCCAACGAATTGCGTGAGAAGCTCAACAAGTGGACGGCGCGGCGCTGGACCATCGCGTTGAGCCGACGCCCGGGCGAGAGGCCGCTCGGCGAGAAGAAGCGCGCCGAGGAGGCCGCCGAGATCGAGGCGCTGAAGCAGCATCCCTCAGTGCGCGCCGTGCTGGAGCACTTCCCCGGCGCGGAAATCGCAAGCGTGCGGCCGATCGCAGCCCCGCGGTCAGACGAGCGCGAGGAAGAACCCGGCGAAGACAGTGCAGTGGGCTGAGGCTGGCTCAGCCACCATATGACGGAGACCGCTTCGGCGCGCGGTCCGGCACAGAGGACACGGCAATGAAAGACCTTATGAAGATGATGAAGCAGGCCCAGGAGATCCAGGGCCGCATGCAGCGCATGCAGGAGGAGCTGGCAGCTCTCGAGGTCTCTGGGCAGTCCGGCGCCGGTCTCGTGAAGATCACGCTCAACGGCAAGGGCGAGATGCGGTCGGTGAAGATCGACCCAAGCCTCCTCAAGCCCGAAGACGCGGAGATTGTTGAGGATCTCGTGCTTGCAGCCTTCCAGGACGCCAAGAGCAAGGTCGAGGGCGAGATGCAGAAGCGCATGCAGGAGGTTGCCGGCGGCCTGCCGCTGCCGCCGGGCCTCAAGCTCTTCTGATCGGCGCTTCCGTCGGTGGGTCTGGCCGAGTCCGCGCGCGTCCGAGACCACGCCGAGGCGTACCTCTCATGCGCCCATCAGATCGTGCGCGGCGCCCCTGCCTGGCGGCGCCGGCGTTGCCGACCTCGAGCTGAACCCGTGACGGCGCTGGCGCGACGTGGTCTCAGCGGTCCGTGAAGGGCGACCACGGCGGCGCCGGCGCGAAGCCCGCCGCAGGCGCCGAGGGCTGCACGGTCGAGACCCAAGCGGAGGTCGCCTTCGGTTGCTCGGGTTGCTTGGCCTGCTGCGTCACTGGAGGTTTCGCGGGTCTCGCCGGCCGCTTTGGGCGCTCGACTTTCACGGCCTGCCGAGACACAGGCTCGATCTCCGGCAACGGGCCGGTCGCCGCTTCGGCCGCGGCGGGCTCGAAGATGGCGGCGGGTGCGATCTGCGCAGGCGCGCCCTGACCCCGCACGACGTGGAGCTGGAGGGCGCTCGCCGCCAGCTCGTGGCTGTTGGCAGCAAGAACACGCACTGATAGCTCGAGGCGGTCGGGCGTCGTCGGCGGCAGCGACAACACGGCCTGGCCGACATCGTCGATCTTCACGGTCCAGGTGTCGGGCGCGATCCTCATGCCATGGGACACGCGCGCATCCGCTGGCAGGCCGTCGATGATGACGGCGCTGCCAGCCCACGCGGGGCCGCCGCCCGAGACCAGCATCGGCAGGCTGAGGCGTGAAAGCTCGCTTTCCGCCACCGTCAGTGTCGTTCGGGCCCCCTCACCGGCGCGCGCATGGTCCTCACCAGGGGCCGGCGAGTCTGCGGGCGTGGGGCCGGGGGCTGGCGCGGCTGCGGGTGGGGAAGGCGGGCTCGCGTCTGCGGGAGACACGCTCTCGGGAGCGGCCGGCTGGATGAGGCGCGCCTGCCCAAGCTCCCGCGCCGCGTGCGCGAACTGCTCCGTCCTCAGCGATGCCGCGGCGAGCGGCTCAGGATCGGGAGCCTCCGGCACTGCGGAAGGCCATAGGAAAGAGGGGATGACCGCCGTGGACGACAAAAGCAGCAGGCTGATCCCACCGATGACCGCGCGACGGCGAAACGTGCCGCGGCGCTTAGGTGCAGGGCCCTCCTCGGTATCATCGTCATAGCGCTCGGGCACACCGAGCAGGGGCGTGCGGTGGGGCGGAGCGAGGCCCAGCGGGCGGCCGAGGCTCATCGGCTGGCGCTGGGCTTGCGGCTGAGGGTGGACCAAGTGCACTGGCCCGCTGTCGCTCAGCTTGTTGAGCTGGCGCTCCAGCAACCGAAGCTGTTCGCTCAGTGAGCGCGGCAGGGCACTGCCATCGGGCTCCAGGTCGTAGGACGCCAAGTTGCTACTCCACAGTCGAGCATTGCCGTGAGACGGGCCGCGGGGAGGCGCGGGCCCTTTCAGCCGCAATGAGCACAACACCCCCTGACAATAGATGACCGGGCGAGGCGATGCGATCTGCCGAGCGCCGGGAACATCAGGAAACTGTGGATAAAATCGGCGCGCCACACTGTGTCTTGCAACTGCCACATTCGCTGTGGCCGAGCGGACGCGCGGCTATTTTTCCGGGATCGTGATGGGCACGCCGGGGTCATATTTGGCGCGCCTGAGCACCAGGGTGGTTTTGACGCTCGCCACGTTCGGCAGCGCGGTGAGCTGGCCCAGCACAAACTCCTGGAAGGCCGGCAAATCGGGCGCCACGCACCGCAGCATGTAGTCCATGTCGCCCGCGATCATGTACGCCTCGCGGACGAGCGGCCACATCAGGATCTGCTTCTCGAACTCGCGCAGATCGGGTTCGCCCTGGGCGTGAAGGCGGACGGAGGCAAAGGCTGTGACCTCGAAGCCCGCCATGGGTTCGTCGAGCTCGGCATGGTAGCCGCGGATGAGCCCGGCTTCCTCGAGGGCGCGCACCCGCCGCAAGCAGGGCGGCGGGGAGAGGCCGACGCGGGCCGCCAACGCCACGTTGGTGATGCGGCCATCTGCCTGCAGCTCTCTGAGGATGCGCCAGTCCGTGGCGTCAAGTTCGGCGCGCATGCTAAGAGGGCTGCCATAGCTTGGGAGACGATGATCTGCGCGGACTCTAGTGCGCCCAGGCTGCCTAAAGCAAGAATATTGCGTCGCGGATGCTGAATGCGACGTATCATGGCTCGAACCGGAGCAAACTCACGTTGTCATCCAAGGAAGGGCTACTGGCGGCCGTGCGTGGCCGGACGGGCTGGATCATCGGCGATGGCAAGGCCGGGCATGAGGCCCAATGCCGGGGCGTCTTCGAGGCCCTGGGGCTTGCCTATGAGGTCAAGCGCATCCGGACGGGACCTCTGCAACGGGTGCTGGCGCCATACGTGCCGGTCGCCCGTACCGAGCGCTTTGGGGCGCCGGGATCGAATTTTGCGCCGCCGTGGCCGGACTTCGCGATTGCGGCCGGCCGCCTCACCGTGCCGTACATCCGGGCGCTGAAACAGCAAGCCAAGCGGGCGACGTTCACGATCATCCTCCAGGACCCGAAGGTGCCGCTCTCGACCGCCGATCTCTTCTGGATGCCGGCGCACGACCCGAAGCGCGGGGCGAATGTCGTCACGACCGTCGTGGCCCCGCACGGCTTTTCCCCGGCGCGCCTTGCGGCGCTGCGTGCGACGGCGCCACCAGCGGCTTTTGCGGCCCTGCCGCGGCCATGGGTCGCTGTGCTGGTCGGCGGCAATGGGAGCAGCTATCGTTTCACGCGAGCGGATGAGATGCGGCTTGCAGCCGCCCTGCGGTCGATCGCAGCGCTGGGGGCGAGTTTGCTCATCACGCCCTCACGGCGCACGCCGCCATCGCTCATGACCGCGATCGCCGAGGCCACAGCGGACCATCCCCGCTTTCTCTGGGATGGCACGGGGGAGAATCCCTATCCGGCCATGCTCGCGCACGCCGACCGCTTCGTCGTCACGGCCGACAGCATCAACATGTGCGGCGAGCCGACCGTAACCGGCCGACCGATCCATTTCTTCACCCCGTCCGGCGGCAGCGCCAAGTTCCGCCGCTTCCATGATGCGCTCGCGCGGCATGGGGCCACCCGGCCGCTGCCGGAGCAGGTGACGAGACTGGACGATTGGCGCTATGCGCCGCTCTATGCCGCGGCGGACATCGCGCTGGCGGTGGCCGAGCGCTGGCAGCGCCGACGCGCCATGCTCTCCAGCGGGTCGGCGACCTGAGCCAAGTGGATTCTGCCAGTGCGCCTCAAGTCCGAAATCTGGGTCAAGGCTTATATCAGGCGGTGCGCAACCGAAGGGGTGCCGGCCGTCGTGGTCAACCGCGGTGATGAAGACGCCGGCGTCATCTTCATCAAGATCGCGCACCTCAACGGTCTCGCCGATCTCTATGGTCCGGCGCCGGCGGGCCTCGTCGACCGGCTGGACCGCGCATGGTCACCCGTGCGCAAGGCCGTGGCAGAAAGCGAGGTCGATGCCCTGATCGCGCGCGAGCGCATGATGGACCGCGACATCTGGGTCATCGAGGTCGAGGATCGCGGCGGGCGCCACTTCCTCGATGACTGGCTTTCGGCCGAATAGGTCAGGCGAGCGAGGCCCGCCCGTTGTCCTCGGAAGGCTTCGCAACGATTGCACGCAATTCCTCGTCGAGCCGCCCCGTGAGCGACGCGAACTCCGGCGGCAGCGTGACCGCCGTCGAGCGAAGCCTGGCGAGCCGCGCCTCGATCTTGGGATGGATTTCCGAGAGTTCTTCCGGGTGCTCGCGGAGGCGCGCGATGAGCTTGCGGATCTCGGCGAGCACGGCGCGGGCTGCCGTGAGTGTGCGGACCTCCTCGATCTGGGCGTCGAGCTCGGGCTCGTCGGCGCCGACCTTCTTGTCCTCCGCCGGCGCTGGAGGCGGGCTGGGCTCGGGCGGGGGTGCCGGTATGGCCGCGGTGGCGCCGTCGATGCGGGTCTGCCCATTCTCGCGCAGGACCTTCATCGGGCGGGCATCCGCGGCCTTGGCGATCTCGCGGGCGAGCAAACCCGACTGCGTCACGATGCAGATCTGGCTGTCGGTGCTGGCGCGTGCGATCAGGCGGGCGAGGGAGGCGAGCAAGCCCTCGTGCAAACTCGCCTCTGGCTCATTGATGGCAATGAGCGCGGGCTTGCGGTAGGCCTGGAGCACGGCGAGTAAGCAGATGTACTGCAGCGTGCCTTCCGACATCTCGCGCGCCACGAGCGGCCGGTCCATATCGGGCAGGCGGAGCTGGAAGCTTGCCCGCCCGTCGGCGACCGAGGTTTCCAGCGTCGCACCGGGGAAGGCATCGCGAAGTGGCGCGAGCAGCGCTTCTGGCCCTTGACGCGCGTTCGTGATCGTGGCGAGCGCTGCGGCAAGATCGTGGCCGTCCGCAGCGAGCGCCGGCGTCATGGCGGCGAGCGCGGGCGCGCGAGAGGGCGCCTTGGCCGCAAGATTGAACCGATGATAGATGCGCCAGCCTTCGAGCACCTCGCGGACATAAGCGAGCTCGGGATAGCTCACGCTGTCGCGAATGGCATTGAGGGCGGTCTCAGCGGGTAGCAGGTGCTGCTTCAGGTGCTGGCGCTCGCCCTTGGCATTGCGCAGGCGCACGCTCGGGCCTTCGCGGTGCATGACGACACGCTCGCCCGTACCATCGGCACCGACGCCGGTGTGGGTGAGCGTCTCCACGCGCACGGTCGGTTCGTCGGCGAGGGCCGCGTCGCCCTTGTTCGGCGGACCGATCTCGATCGCGTAGCGAAGATTGGCGAAGTGCGCGGTAAGGCGCAGGCTGGTCGGCGCCGGCCCCTCGCTGGGCGACGGCCGACCAGCCCAGAGCACGCGGCCGAGCCCGCCTTCGTCGACCAGCAAACGGCAGATCGGTCCCGTCGCCGCGGCCTGGATGAGTTCGAGGGCCGTAAGGATATTGGTCTTGCCGGCACCATTCTCGCCGAGCAGGACACTGACCTGGCCGAGCGGCAGTTTGACGGCTCGCAGGGAACGGTATCCGGCAATCTCGCAGGCGGTCAGTTGCATTGCTTCTCCTCGGGGACTTCTGCCAGGCAAAATGAAGGCTGTTCGAAATATCCTTTGATCGTCATGATCTTGTCCCTGCGCAGGATGAAAGAACCCTGCGGCGGCGCCGGCTGCAAGGGCCGTCGCATGGTAATGGCGTCCGGAACAATGGCGCGGGTATGACGTGAGGCCCACGGAAATTGCGCTGAAGGCTGATCGTGTGGTCAGCGGGCCTTGGGCAGCCGGCCGCACGCGGTTACAACGCCGCACCAGAGGCGCAGGAGAGGAGTTGGCGGCATGGAGCGTGTCCTGATCACTGGTGCAGCTGGCGACATCGGGTCGCGGCTGAGAGTGCTGCTCAAGCCGGTCTACCGCCAGCTTGTGCTGAGCGATCGGGTTCGGCCGGCCGACCTGGGGGGGGACGAGGCCTTCGTCGCCGCTGACCTCGCCGATGCGGCGGCGGTCGAGGCGCTCTGCCGCGGGATCGATGGCATCGTCCACCTCGGCGGCAAGTCGATCGAGGGGACGTGGGATGAAATCCTCCAGTCGAACATTGTCGGCGCCTACAACCTGTTCGAAGGGGCGCGCAAAGCGGGCGTAAAGCGGATCGTCTTCGCCTCCTCCAATCACGCCGTCGGCTTCTATCCGCGCACGACGACGATCCCGCCGGACATCGTGCCGCGGCCGGACAGCCGCTATGGCGCCTCGAAGCTCTTCGGCGAAGGGCTCGGCGCCCTCTATGCTTACAAGCACGGGATCGGGGTGACCTCGCTCCGGATCGGCAATGTCGCCGATGCACCGATCGATGCGCGGCGGCTGGCGATATGGCTCTCGCCCGAGGATCTCGTCCGCCTCATCCGCGTTGGTCTCGAGCGGCCAGGGATCGTTTACGAGGTGCTCTACGGTATCTCGGACAACGCGCGCTCCTGGTACGACAACAGCCGCGCTGTCGCCCTCGGCTATGCCCCCCAAAGCCGCAGCGAGGACTACGCCGACGCCGTTCTCGCGGCCGAGCCGAAGGAGGGCAAGAGCGCCATTGCCGAGCACTATCAGGGCGGCACGTTCTGCGCGGCGGAGTACACCGCCGATTTCGACGCGATCGCGAAGAACAGCTAAGGAGTGGGATCCCAAATGCCCGAGATCAATGCCGAGCGCGTGCTCGCCGACCTCCGTGCGCTCAAGGCGCTCGCCCCCTACGAGAGCGGCGTGCACCGTCCGACGCTGTCGCCCGAGCACGTCGCCTCGCTCAGATGGCTCGCAGCCGAACTCAAGGCCATCGGGCACGAGACGATGATCGACGGCATCGCCAACGTGTTCGGTCTCTCGAAGGCGCAGGGGCCGCGTGTGCTCGGCGGGTCGCATCTTGAGAGCCAGAACCATGCGGGCTGGCTCGACGGCCCGCTTGGCGTCGTCTATGCGCTCGAGGCCGCGCGCGTCATCCATGCCGATCCGGCCTTTGCGGACTGCGGTGTCGATGTGATCGCGTGCTGCGATGAGGAGGGGCACTTCGGCAACTTCCTTGGCAGCCGCTCTGCCGTCGGCGAGCTCGACGAGGCGGCGATCGACGCGGCCGTCGATCGCACGCGCGGCACGCCAATGCGTGAGGCGCTGGCGGCGGCCGGCCTCGCGGGCGCGCCGCGCCACGTGATCGATCCCAGGCGCTATGTCGGATTTCTCGAAGCACATATCGAGCAGGGTGACTGGCTCGAGGCGAACGACCTCAGGATCGGCGTTGTGACGCGCATTGTCGGCATCCGCCAGTATCTCATCACGACCGAAGGCGTGCAGAACCATGCGGGGACAACGCGCATGGCCATCCGCAAGGACGCCGGTGTCGCCGCGGCGCGCATCGCGGTTGCGATCTCGGATCGCTTCCCGGAAATCGCGGGCGAGCGGACGGTGTGGACCATGGGGCGCATCACGTTCGATCCCGGCGCGCCAAGCGTCATCCCTGGTCGCGCCGAGCTGATCCTGCAGATGCGCGATCCCGAGAACGCGGTGCTCGATCGCCTCGAAGCGGCGGCCGCGGCGATCGTTGCCGAAGCCGACAAGCATGGGCCGTGCCGGGCCCGCCTCGTGCAGACGCGCCGCACCGAGCCCGCGGCCATGGCGCCGCATGTCATGGATGCGGTGCGCGCCGCAGCGGAGGCGCGCGCACCGGGCCGCCACGTCGACATGCCGAGTGGCGCGGGCCACGACGCGATGGTCTTCGCGCACCACATGCCTTCCGGGATGCTGTTTGTGCCCTCGATCGGCGGCATCTCCCATCACTGGAAGGAGAATACGAGCGATGCCGATATCGTGACGGGCGCGCGTGTCTACGTCGATGCCGTGGCGCGGCTGCTGAAGGCGACACCCTAAGTATCTCATCTCCCCGCTCTTGCGCTGAGAGGCTTGGGGCGAGGGGCGGCGCCATACGCAAACGTTGCGCACGTTCCCGCCCCCTCATCCCGACCTTCTCCAAGGACGGGGAGAAGGGGAAGATCGCGTCGCGCCGCGCGCGCGATTACGCGTTCAGTCGCCTCTGCGCCAACAGTGCCGCCGCAAGTCCGACGGCGCTGAGCCCCGCCATCGCGAGATAGGCTTTGGCGCCGTAGGGGCCGTAAAGCTGCCCCGCCAGCAGTGTCGCGCCACCCATGGCAATGCCGGCCGTGACGCTCGCCTGCAAAGCCTGGGCGGTGCCGGCACGCTCAGGCGGAACGTGGTGGGCAATGAAGTGCACGGTTCCGATATGCGTCGCACCGAACGTCAGCGCGTGCAGGATTTGCAACAGGATCAAGGCGACCAGCGGTGGATCGAAGGCCATCGCGATCCACCGCGCGATCGCGGCCATGGCGCCGAGCGAGATCAAGCTGAGCGGACTGAGCACCTTCAGCACGGCGCCTGAGCGGGCGAAGAGGGCGATCTCGGCAATGACCGCGATGGCCCAAAGCGCGCCGGTCCACGTGGCTGTGAGGCCGAGGCCGCGCCAGTGCAGCACGCCGTAGACGTAGAAGACGGCGTGCGCCGCCTGCACCAGTCCCGCCGCCGCGAGAAAGAGCAGGAACAGGGGCGACGTCACGAGCTCTGCCACATCGGCGCGCGAGATGCGCGGACGCGAGGTCCCCGCGGCGCGCGCCGCGCCGCCCTCCGGCCGCGGCAGCATGTGCGCTGCAACCGCCGTCAGAGCGACCGCGCCGGTGATGAGCCAGATGACGGCACTGCCAGTCCACCGCTCGATAGCGGCGCCGCCGATCAGCGTCGCGACGATGAAGCTGATCGATCCCCAAAGCCGCATGCGACCATACTCGAGGCCATGTGCGCGCACGGCGCGCATGGCCAGCGTCTCGGTGAGCGGCATGATGCTCGAGGTCGTGAGCGTCATGAGCGTCGAGAGGAGGATGATCGGCCATAGGTGGACGCTCTGCGCCAGCAGGACCGTGGCGGCGAGGCCGCTCCAGGAGAGAATGATGACCATCTGCCGGTGATCGCCGGAGCGGTCGGCGAGATAGGCGACCGCCGGCGTCGCCACAATGCGCAGGAAGAGCGGCAGCGCGCCGGCGATGCTGATCTCGGTGACGCTAAGGCCGCGCGCGTCGAGCCAGAGCGGCAGAAACGGCGTCTGCAGGCCAATGATCAGGAAGATCGCCCAATAGAAGAACGAGATCCGGGCAGCGAGCATGGGCGCGGTTCTTCGCTCTCGGCGGCTGGCCGGCGGACAGGGGGGCCGAAGCTCAGACCGCGCGGGTGATGATGCGGGCGAACTGGTCGGGATCGGCATTGCCACCGGAAATGATGGCCGCGACCGAGCGGCCTTGAACCGGAATCTTGCTCGTAAGGATGGCGGCAAGGCTGGCGGCCCCGCCCGGCTCGACGACCAGCTTCAGCTCCTCGAAGGCGAAGCGCATGGCGTCCCGCACCTCATCGTCCGTCACGGCGACGCCGCCTGCCATGAGGGCGCGTCCGATGGCGAACGTGTGCACGCCGGGCGTCTCGGCCATCAGGGCATCGCAGATCGAGCCGGAGAGGCGCTCGTTGCGCTCGCGCTTGCCGCTCGCAAGCGAGCGGGCGAAGTCATCGAAGCCCGCGGGTTCGACGGTCCACACGTCCGTCGACGGGCTCGCATCCTTGACCGCGACGGCGATGCCGCTCGCAAGCCCGCCGCCAGAGACATTGACCAGCACCGCGTCGAGCTTCACGCCGCGGCACCTGACCTCGGCCATCATCTCGAGCCCGGCCGTGCCTTGGCCGGCGATCACGTCGGGGTCGTCGAAGGGCGGCACGAAGAGGGCCTTGCGCTCTTCGCAGAGCGCCCGGGCTATGGCGTCGCGATCCTCGCGCTCGCGGTCATAGGGCACGACCTCGCCGCCGAAGGCCTTGGTCCGCGCCACTTTGATCGGCGGGGCATCCTTCGGCATGACGATCGCAGACTTGAGGCCGCAAAGCGTCGCCGCCGCCGCGACACCCTGAGCGTGGTTGCCCGACGACGATGCGACGACCCCGCCCGGATAGGCCTTCGGGTCGACCTGGCAAATCTTGTTGTAGGCGCCGCGGAACTTGAAGGCGCCGACACGCTGGAGGCTCTCGCATTTGAGGAATACGCGCCCGCGGGCCCGCTTGTTGAGGGCGGGATGCTCGAGAAGGGGCGTCGTGACGATGTGCGGCGCCAGCCGATCGGCGGCGGCGCGGATCATCTCGATCGTCACGGGGAGCGTTGGCATGATGGGGTCTCGCGGCTGTCGGTCGGGGCGGCCAGGAGCGGGCGCGCCTGCTCCATACACCAGGCGCGTGCCTTAGGCCATGCGTGCCGCGGCCCTGGCGGCGCTGAGGCCGGCCCGGCGCGTGCCGCCACCGGACGGGGATAGTGTTGATTTTTCACGATGTATTTCAGATTTCGACGTTGGGTTTGAAGTATAGAGGTGGGGGAGCGGATAGTTCACGCTTGCGGGTCGCGCGTGGCACGACTACCCGTTCGGAATGATCCGACGCGGCGCCGGAGGGGCTGCGTCCGGCAAGGAGGGATGTGAGATGGTGCGCCAGTATTTCGGCACCGATGGTATCCGGGGGCTCGCCAATACGCCGCCGATGACCGCCGAAACCGCACTGAAGGTCGGCATGGCCGCCGGCAAGGTGCTCGCCCAGCAGGGCAGCCATCGCCTCAGGGCGGTGATCGGCAAGGACACCCGCCTATCGGGCTACATGATCGAGAATGCGCTGATGTCGGGCTTTACCGCCGTCGGCGTCGACGTTTTCCAGCTCGGGCCCATGCCGACGCCGGCCGTCGCCATGCTGACGCGATCGCTGCGCGCCGACATCGGCGTCATGATCTCGGCGTCGCACAACCCGTTCGCCGACAACGGCATCAAGCTGTTCGATGCCAACGGCTTCAAGCTCTCCGACGAGGCCGAGATCGCGATCGAGGCGCTGATCGATACGCCAGCCACCGAGCTGCTGGTGCCATCCGAGAAGATCGGCCGCGCAACGCGCATCGAGAGCGCCCAGGAGCGCTACATCGAGTTCGCCAAGCGCACGCTGCCGAAGAACCTGCGCCTCGACGGGCTCAGGATCGTCATCGATTGCGCCAACGGCGCCGGCTACAAGGTCGCGCCGCAAGCGCTGTGGGAGCTCGGCGCCGAGGTCATCCGCATTGGCGTCGAGCCGAACGGCTTCAACATCAACGAGAAGTGCGGCTCGACGGCGCCGGAGTTCCTGCAGGCGAAGGTACACGAACTCAGGGCCGACATCGGCATCGCGCTCGATGGCGACGCCGACCGGGTCGTCGTCGTCGACGAGAAAGGCAGCATCGTCGACGGCGATCAGCTTCTGGCCGTGATCGCAGAGAGCTGGCGCCGCCGAGGTCGTCTGCTCGGCGGCGGCGTCGTGGCCACGGTAATGTCGAACCTCGGACTCGAGCGCTATCTCGGCACGCTCGGCCTCACGCTGATCCGCACGCCGGTCGGCGATCGCCACGTCGTCGAGCATATGCGCAAGCATGGCTACAACGTCGGCGGCGAGCAGTCGGGCCACATCGTTCTCTCCGACTTCGGCACGACCGGCGACGGCCTCGTTGCGGCGCTGCAGATCTTGGCGACCGTCGTCACGACGGGCCGGCCGGTGAGCGAGGTCTGCAACCGTTTCGAGAAGATTCCCCAGCTCCTGCGCAACGTGCGCTATGCCAATGGCTCGCCGCTCGAGGATGGGCGCGTCCTTGCGGCGATCGACGCCGCGAAGGCCAAGCTCGGCGACAAGGGGCGCCTGCTGATCCGCCCGTCGGGGACGGAGCCGGTGATCCGCGTCATGGCCGAGGGCGAGGACGAGCGCCTTGTCGCCGCGATCGTCGGCGATATCGTTGCCGCCGTGCGGAATGTTGCGCAGGTTGACTGAGGAACATGTTGAAGCAAGCGCGGAGCGAGGCCCTGTGTCCGATCACATTCTGAAACAACTCGATGGCGGCGTGCTCACTGTAACGCTGAACCGGCCGGAGAAGTACAACGCGCTCACCTTCGAGATGTACGATGCGATCACCGACATCTGCGCGAACGTGCCGGCGGATGGCTCCGTCAAGGCCATCGTCTTTCGCGGCGCGGGCGGCAAGGCGTTCGCGGCCGGCACCGACATCTCGCTCTTCCGCAGCTTTGAGACGCCCGAGCAAGGCATTGCCTACGAGAAGAACGGCGACAAGGTCTTCACGGCGCTCGAGCGCTGCCCCGTACCGACGATTGCCGCGATCACCGGGGCGTGCACCGGCGGCGGCGCCGGGATCGCGGCGTGCTGCGACATGCGGATTGCCAGCCGCTCGCTGAAGTACGGCTTTCCGATTGCGCGCACGCTCGGCAACTGTCTGTCGGCGGCGACGCTTGCGCGCCTCGTCAGGCTCCTTGGCGAAGCGGTCGTCATCGACATGATCTATACCTCGCGCCTCATCGAGGCCGACGAGGCTTTGCGCATCGGCCTCGTTAACGAGATTGTCGAGGACCACGAAGCCGTCGTTGCGCGTGCCGATGTGCTCGCCCGTCAGATCGCCGGCCATGCGCCGCTGACGCTCCGCGTCACGAAGGAGCTTCTGCGCCGACTGCACCATCGCCTGCCGCCGGTCGATGACGACGATTTGATCGGCATGGTCTACACGAGTGCCGATTTCCGCGAGGGGCTCGATGCCTTCCTGAGCAAGCGGAAGCCCAACTGGCAGGGACGCTGAGCGTTCCCCGCGCGTTGTTGCACTGCAAAGAGTGGCCCGATGCTCGGCGCCGAACGCGACCGAGAATCGCCGCCTGAAGCGCTTGCCCTATCGGCAGCCCGCGCGTAGGCTAACCGCGCACAGAGCAGACTCCAATAACGGCGCCATAAAGATATAAGGCGCCAACCAGGGAGGTTTCTAGAATGACGGGCGTATCACGTCGCAAATTCCTCAAGACGACAGGTGCAGGCGCACTCGCAGCATCCTCCGGCGGCCTTGCCGGGATTCTGGCGACAGGTCGGGCGCCGGCGTATGCGCAGCAGACGACGGTTCATTGGCTGCGCTGGAACGACTTCGTTCCAGCCTGCGATCAGCTTCTGCGCCAGAAGCTGCTGCCCGAGGCTGAGAAGGCTCTCGGCATCAAGGTCCGCTACGAGACGGTGAACGGCAATGATCTTCAGCCGCGCATCACATCGGGCATCCAGTCGGGCGCCGGGCCCGATCTGATCATGCTCTTCAACAATCACCCGCACCTTTATCAGGCGAGCCTCGCAGATCTCAGCGACGTCGCCGAAGAGATCGGAAAGGCGCAGGGTGGCTACTATAAGATTTCGATCGGCAATTGCGCGTCTGGCGGCAAGTTCTTCGCCATGCCAATGGCCATCATCGGCGCCATGAACGCGTACCGCAAGTCATGGTTTGCTGAGGCGGGTTACAACCAGTTCCCGAAAACGTGGGACGAATATCGCGAGGCCGGCAAGAAGATCAAGGCGAAGGGGTATCCGATCGGTCAGGCCTTCGGTCAATCGTTCGGCGATCCGCCGACATTCGCCTACCCCCTGATCTGGTCCTTCGGCGGCGCCGAGGTCGACGATAAGGGCAAGGTGATCCTCAACTCCAAAGAGACCGTCGAAGCCGTCAAGTGGATGACCGCGGCATGGAAGGATGCCTTCGATGAGGGCGGCCTTGCCTGGGACGATGCTTCAAACAATCGCGCGTTCCTGGCCGGCACCATCTGCTCGACGCTCAATGGGGCCTCGATCTACATCGAGGCGATGCGCAAGCCGGAGCAGTACAAGACGGCCGACGGCAAGCCGCTCAAGGACGACATCCTGCACGCGCCGCTTCCTGCCGGCCCTGCAGGCCAGTACGGCTTCCATACCTACACGTCCCACGTGATGCCGCGCTATTCGAAGAACCAGAGCGCCGCGAAGGATCTCCTTCGCTTCATTCACAAGAAGGAGAACTACGAGCAGTGGTTCACGACCGGGCTCGGCTTCTATACGCCGGGCACGACCGGCTGGGAGGACCACGCGCTCTGGAAGAAGGATCCGGTCATGGCGCCCTACGCCGTCGCCGGCAAGATGGGGCAGACGCCAGGACATCGCGGCGAGCCGAACGCCAAGGCCGGCGAAGTCCTCACCAAGTACCTCATCGTGAACATGTTCGCCGGTGCGATCCGGGGCCAGAAGGCCGAGGATGCCGTCGCGGCCTGCGCCGCGGAATTGAAGAAGATCTATGAGGCCTAGATCCTGGCGATCGTGATGACCGGGGGGGGGGGGGGGGGGCCGCCCCGCCGCCCCCCCCCGCGC
>JBKBPL010000025.1:29810-53758 GCA_046293075.1 Hyphomicrobiaceae bacterium
GGCGGCCTCGACCGGGGCTCTCGGGTTCACCGGGGGCCGGCGCGGCACCGCCGCGCCGGCCCCTTGCGAGCGGCGCTCAGGCATCCGCTCGCGGCCTTTAGCGACCGACCCCAAGAGGACTCGTGCCGATGGCTGTGGCAGCATCGCATTCCAGTGAGCTTGTGGTTCCCAAGCCCAGGTGGCGACCGCTTGAGAACGAGCGCAACCTCGCGTTCCTACTCCTGCTGCCGACCATGGTGCTCCTCGGGCTCTTCATTGCCTACCCGTTCATGCGCGGCATCCTGCTGTCGGTTACCGATGCGCGCGTCGGCGTGCCCGGTGAGTTCGTCGGGCTCGAGAACTTCCAGCGCCTCGCCGCCGATCCGATCTTTCACACCGTCGTGTGGAACACCTGCTGGTACACGTTCGTCACGACGATCTTCAAGCTGGGCCTCGGCCTGTGGCTGGCGTTGCTGCTGAACCGCTCGTTCCGGTTCAAGGCCTTCACGCGTGCCTTCATCCTGCTGCCGTTCATCATCCCGACGGTGCTCTCCACGTTTGCGTGGAAGTGGATGTTCGACCCGACCTTCAGCGTCCTCAACTGGATGCTCTACCAGACGGGCCTGATCCGCACGGCCATCAACTGGCTCGGCGACGGCGATCTCGCCATGCTCTCGATCATCATCGTCAACATCTGGCGCGGCGTGCCGTTCTTCGCGATCTCGCTGCTTGCC
Organism: Hyphomicrobiaceae bacterium; assembly: GCA_046293075.1. GTDB lineage: Bacteria > Pseudomonadota > Alphaproteobacteria > Rhizobiales > Hyphomicrobiaceae. Next base: position 30,524 of record JBKBPL010000025.1, read on the forward strand.
GGCCTGCAGACGATCAGTCCTGACCTCAACGAGGCCGCGGCGATCGACGGCGCGCGGCCTTGGCAGCGCTTCTGGTACATCACTTGGCCGTTGCTGTTGCCGGTGACCATGGTCGTGATGCTCTTCTCGGTGATCCAGACTTTCGCCGACTTCCAGATCGTTTACGTGATGACCGGTGGCGGCCCCGCCAACGCGACGCATCTCTTTGCGACCTATGCCTATCAGCTCGGCGTCGGAACCGGCCTCTTGAGCCAGGGTGCAGCCGTTTCGCTCGCGATGTTCCCGATCCTCTTGCTGATCGTGATCATCCAGCTCCTCTATATCCGCCGCGTGGAGGTCCGCTGATGATCGAAGGTGCGATCTGGCGCCGCTGGGTGTTCTTCTACATCCCCCTCGCGCTGTTTCTCATATTCCTGCTCTTCCCGTTCTACTGGATGCTGATCACGACATTCCGGCCGGACGGTGAGCTGTACAGGCCGTGGCGGGCGGCGAACTACACGCCCTTCTGGACGTGGAATCCGACGCTCGATCACATCAGGTACCTGTTCAGCGAGACGATGTTCGCGACATGGCTGTGGAACACCATGTTCATCGCGATTGCCTCCACCATCATCTCGCTCATCTGCGGGGTGCTCGCTGGCTACGCGCTGGCACGGCTGAACTTCCCCTTTGCCGGAAGCCTCGGCACCGGGATCTTCATCACCTATCTCGTTCCGCAGACGCTGCTCTTCATTCCGCTTTCGGAGATCATTCGCAACTACAAGCTCGGCGACACGCCGTGGTCGCTGATCCTGACGTATCCAACGTTCCTCATTCCCTTCTGTACCTGGCTGATGATGGGCTACTTCAAGGCCGTGCCGAAGGAACTTGAGGAGTGCGCGCGCATAGACGGGGCTTCGCGATGGCAGGCCATGCTCTACATCATTATTCCCGTCGCGATCCCGGGCATTCTCTCCGCCGGCATCTTTGCCTTCACGCTCTCGTGGAACGAGTTCATCTACGCGCTCGTGTTCCTTTCAAGTCCTGAGCAGAAGACGGTGCCGGTGGGCGTCGTCTCGGAGCTCATACGCGGCGACGTCTTCTTCTGGGGACCGCTGATGGCGGGCGCGCTGCTCGGGTCGATCCCGGTGGCGATCGCCTACTCCTTCTTCGTCGAACACTACGTTTCGGGCCTCACCGGCTCGGTCAAGGGATAGACGCACGATGGCGACAGTAAGCATTCGCGGGGTTCACAAGCGCTACGACGACTTTCATGCCGTCAAAGGCGTAAGCCTCGAGATCAAGGACAAGGAGTTCGTGGTTCTCGTCGGGCCGTCGGGATGCGGGAAGACCACGACGCTGCGTATGGTCGCCGGCCTCGAGACGATCACCGACGGGACGATCCTGATCGGCGACACGGTGGTGAACGAGCTGCCGCCGATGGACCGCGACATCGCCATGGTCTTCCAGAACTACGCGCTCTATCCGCACATGAGCGTCTACGACAACATGGCCTTCGGCCTGAAGATGCGGAAGTTCGATCGCGGCGAGATCAAGCGGCGCGTCGCGGAGGCGGCGGACATCCTCGGGATCAAGGACCATTTGCACAGGAAGCCGCGCCAGCTCTCGGGTGGCCAGCGCCAGCGCGTCGCGCTCGGCCGGGCGATCGTGCGCAACCCCCAGGTCTTCCTGTTCGACGAGCCGCTGTCAAACCTCGATGCCAAGCTGCGCGTGCAGATGCGCGTCGAGCTCAAGAAGCTCCACCAGCGTCTCGGCACGACGGCGATCTACGTCACGCACGACCAGGTTGAGGCCATGACGCTCGGTGATCGTGTCGTCGTCATGAAGGACGGTCTCATCCAGCAGGTCGGGGAGCCGCTCGAGCTCTACAACAATCCTGCCAACAAGTACGTCGCCGGTTTCATCGGCTCGCCGGCGATGAACTTTGCCGACGTGACCATCGCCAGCAACGGCGCCTCGCTCATCGCCACCAATTCCGCCATGAAGATTGGTGTGCCGGAGCACTTGGCCGCGCCGCTCGGCGCCCACGTCGGCAAGCCGGCGACGTTCGGCATCCGCCCCGAGGATCTGCGCCTTGCTGATGGCTCTGAGCCCGAGCACCAGACGTTCGAGGCCGTGGTCGAGGTGGCCGAGCAGCTCGGCTCGGAGATTCTTCTGGACGTGACCTGCGGCCCGAACGGCATGGTCGCGAGCGTCGATCCGACCGTGCGCGTCAAGCCCGGCGAGAAGATCCGCCTGGCCTTTAACCCGAAGCGGGCCCACTTCTTCGACGGGCAGACGGAAGCGGCGGTGCGGGGCTGAAAGCTTCCCTCTCTCCCCGCTGAAGGCCATGGGGAGAGGTGGAAATTCTCACCTATACTTACCGTCCCAGCCCTCCGGCACGCCGACGACGTTGCCGTCCTTGTCGACCTCGGGACGGTTCATGGAGAAGGTCGTCTCGGGCGTAACCACGGCATATTCCATGTAGCCCATGCGGCCGAGCGGTCGCATCTCGGACGTCTTGACGATGCCGTTCTCAATGTAACGGTCGTCGATGTGGATGCCGACCACATAGCCGATCACCATGATGAAGCCGCCCTTCTGCGGGGCAATAGCCGGCAGCTCGATGGTCTGCCAGTGCTTGCACTCGAAGACGGCGGGGCTTTCCTTGACGTAAGGTGCCTTGACGAGCGTGCCGCGCACGCCGGTGAGGCCCGCGAGCGGAAACTCATCGACATTCGGTGGCACCGCGGCGGAGGACATGTTCATGTGCTCGCGGAGGTCCCAGGTCGACATGGAGCAGGTGAACTCGCCGTTCTCCTGGATATTGCGGAGTGAGTCCTTGATGCCGCCGGAGCCGAATACGACGTAATGGGGCCGGTCGCCGACCGCATTGAAGAAGCTGTAGGGTGCAAGGTTCGCGATGCCATCATTGCTGACCGTGCCGATCCAGCCGATCGGGCGCGGGGCCATAAGCGCCTTGAAGGGGTCGTGCTTCAGGCCATGCTTGTTCTCGATGGCGTCATAGAACATGAACGATCTCCGGTTTCGGGGCAGGTCAGGGCTGCCAGCGCGTGACGATGTCGGCGAGGACGGGACGCTCGCGGTCCTCCTGCGGCGCGCTGTCCGTGCCGATGTAGATGAAGCCCGCGACGCGCTCGTTGGCGGCAAGGCCGAGGGCGCTGGCGACGGTCTTGCTGAAGCTGTACCACTCGGTGATCCAGCACGTGCCATAGCCAAGGGCGTTCGCGGCAAGGCAGAGGTTGAAGGCGGCAGCGCCGCACGAGAGGATCTGCTCGATTTCCGGTGCGCCTGGGTTCGGCACAACGCGCGAGACAACGCACACGACCATCGGTGCACGCATGAGACGGCCGCGCTCGGCTTCGAGACGGACGGCCGACGGCGCCTCCTTTTCCTCCGCCACCAGCGCCCGCGCCAGCACCTCGCCAAACTGGGCCCGCGCCTCGCCCTCGAAGACGATGAAGCGCCAGGGGACGAGCTTCTTATGGTCGGGCACGCGGGCGGCGCAAGTGAGGATCGTCTCGAGCTCGGCCGGCGTGGGGCCGGGGTTGGTCAGCAGCGCCGCCTTGGCCGATCGGCGCTTCAGCAGCAACTCCAGCGTCGGATTGGTCATGCTCTTTCCAAACAAGCGTGCCGATAGTGGCGCAGCGACGAGCCAGCCATAGCCCAGGCCGGCGCAATCTCGCTAATGCATATTGGCTTGGGGTACAATGGTCTGAACGCGAACCGGGGAGAAGCCCGCCATGATGCATGGCGAGACCCGAAATTGGTATCTGTGCTGCGCTGGCGGGGCACGGTCATTGAAGGCCGTTTTGGCCGCGCTGTTGGGGCTCGCCGTTTTGATGCCGGGCGTTCGCGCCGAGGCCGATGAGGGGCCGGCGCTGACGGTCGTCATGGATGGATCGGGATCGATGTGGGGCAAGCTCGGCACCGAGCGGTTCGCCAAATTCCAACTCGTGCGCCAGGGGCTCGCGGAAGCCCTGCCGAAGCTGCCCGCGACCACGCGGGTCGGGCTGGTCGCCTTCGGCCACCGCCGCGCAGGCTGCCAGGATGTCGAGGTGATGCGCGCGCCCAAGGCGGATGAGGCGACGAGCATCGCGGACCTGCTCAATGACTTCAATCCCAAGGGCCGGGGGCCGATCACGGCGGGGCTCCAGGCCGCGCTCGAGACCATGCCGAAGGACAGCCACGGCACCATCCTCCTGGTTCACGACGATCTGGACAACTGCCAGCAGAACCCATGCGCGGTCGTGGAAACAATCCGGGCGCAGTATCCGCGGCTGATCATCCATGTGCTTTCGATCGGGCTCACTCAGGCCGATGCCCGCCAGATGCAGTGCCTCACCGTGCCGACGAACGGCCAGCATTATCTCGTCACGTCGGGTACGCAGGTCGTCAATGCCATTGCCGAGGTGATGGAAATCGCGGCGCGGATGCCGCGACCCGCTTCCGCGGTCGCACGGAGACCGGCGGGCGCGCGTGCCCTGCCGGAGCTGACCGGGCCAGGCGTGCAACTCGTCGCGACGCTCGGGACGACGACGCCTGTGCCCAATCTTCCCGTGCGCTGGCGCATCGAGCGGCTCGGTGGTGGTGAAGGGGGAGCCATCCAGCATCAAGAAGGCGGGGCCGTGACGCTTCCGATCGGCGCAGGGCGATACGCGGTCACCGCCGAGCTGGATACGCTGTCGGCCCGTCAGGAGATCGAGGTCGCGGATGGGGCCTCAATGCGGACGCAACTCGCGCTCTCGGGCGGCACGCTGCAGCTCGCGGCGCTCGCCGGGCGCATGAGCAAGCCGCTCGATGGCACCCGGTTCATCATCCGAGCGCTCGCACCACCAGCGGGCGAGAGCAAGCCGGCGCCGTCCGGCACGGCGCCTGTGCGCTGGATTGCCCGTGGGCCGCGCGCTGAAGTCGCACTGCCGGCGGGGCGCTACGAGGTCGTGGTCATGCTGGGGAGCATCCGGGTCGTTCAGGAGGCTGAAGTCGTGGCCGGCGAGCGCCGCACGATCGACGTGCGCCTGCCGGTCGGCGAGCTCGAGCTGGTGACCCACCTGCACGAGACGAGCGGCCGGCTCGAGCACGTCACTTACATCATCCAGGAGGACGATCCGGACGCGCCGCAGGGGCGACGCGAGGTGGCGCGATCGGCCGCGGCGCGGCCGGTGTTCGCGCTCCCGGCCGGTACCTATCACGTGATCGCCAGCCATGGCGCGGTAGAGGTGCGCGACCGTGTCGCGATCGGCGCTGGGGAGGTCGTGCGCCGCGACCTTGTCCTCAATTCGGCCGAGCTCACTCTGGTGTCCGGGCTGGTGCCGCGCCTGGCGAGTGCCCCCGATGAGGTGCAATGGCGGATCGTGCCGCTCGATCGGCGCGATGGCAAGGCCCTCCGGGTCTACGGCGAGAACGCGCACGTCGTACTGGCGGCGGGGAAGTACCGGATCGAAGGCCGGTTCGGTGCGCTCAATGCCGAAGCAAGCCGCGAGGTTGCGGTTGCGGCAGGGAGCCGCGAGACCGTGTCGCTGACGCCGCCGGCGGCGCGCGTGCGGCTGCGGTTCGCAGCAGAGCCGGGCGAGGCCGTGAGCGACATCTTCTGGAAAGTGCGGCTGGCTAACGGCCCGATCATCTGGAGCTCAACCGAGAGCGAGCCCGTGGGGCTCCTCCAGCAGGGGACTTATGTGATCGAGGTGCAGACCCGCCAGGCGCGCCACGAGCGGTCGGCGGATATCCGTGCGGGTGCCGACCGGGTGCTGATCATCGGGGAGAACTGAGTCGGGCACGGGGCAGGGATGGTGCCATGCTCGCGTCAAAGTCGTAGGGCTTAGCGGCCTTGGATTGCAGTGCGCCCGCGATTCGCGGCGGACCCGGCAAGGAGCCGCAGAACCATCGCCGGTCGGCGGGGACTGAGGAGCGAGGAGGTGTGGTGGACGACGTGCGTCGAGCCCGCAGGGTCGGCACGGCCGGGGCGCGTGGCCGCGCTCTCTGCCTCCGGTTGTTCCCGGTGATCCTTTGCTGCGCGATGGGCGGTGTGCTCGGTTCGCTATCGGCGCGCGCCCAGCAAGGTCAGGACAGCTGGCGACCGGACACCAGGTTGGCGCCTCAAGGCGGTCCGGCCGGTAGCTTCGGCTTGCCGCCGAACGTCACGGTCGTTCCGCGCTCGGCCCCGACAGGCGGCGCACCGGACGTGCAGTTGACGGCGTTCCTGACAGAGGATGGTCCCCCCATTGATCAGGGGCTCGTCTGGCACATTTTTCAGGACAGCGAGAAGGATACAACGCCCGCACGCCATCACCGCACCGTGCGCGAGGCGAGTCCGGCCATCAGGCTTGCGCCTGGTCGCTACCTCGTCAATGTCTCGTTCGGGCGCGCGAACCTCACACGCACGATCGTCGTGGAGGCGGGCGTGCCGCTGAGCGAGCGCTTCGTGCTGAATGCCGGCGGCCTCAGGGTCAATGCGCTTCTGGGCGACGGAACGCCGGCGCCGGAGATGGCAGTCAGCTATGATATTTTCTCCGGCGAGACGGATCAGCTTGGCAATCGCCAGCGCATCATGAGCGGCGCCCGGCCTGGGCTCATCATGCGGCTCAATGCGGGCATCTTCCATATCGTCAGCCGTTACGGCGACGCCAATGCGATCGTCAGCACCGATGTGACGGTGGAGGCGGGGAAGTTGACGGAGGTCGCCATCACGCATCCCGGTGCGATGGTAACCTTCAAGCTCGTGACGCGTCCCGGTGGTGAGGCGCAGAGCGGTGCGCAGTGGGCCATTCTCGATCCGGACGGCGAAGTCATCAAGGAGAGTGCCGGTGCGTTGCCGACCCACGTCCTGGCGGCCGGCAGCTACGTGGTGACGGCACGCCATTCCGGCCGCGTGTTCCGGCACGGCTTCACCGTCCAGGCCGGCGAGACGGCGCAGATCGAAGTCGTCATGAAGTAGCGGCGGGTCCGCAGCGCCGCACAGGCAACACTCAAAAGAGTACGGCGCGGTGCACCGTCGAGTGCACCGCGCCGTAGTGGCTCAAGGAGCAAAGCGGCCCGTCTCTACTTCTTGGCAGGTGCGCCGTAATCGTCGTCCTCGAGCGACCGTTGCTTCCTCTGCTGCTCGATGATCTTCAGATGCTGCTCGGACAGCGGCTGCGCGCGCGCGATCTCGTTCAGCTTGTGCGGAAGCCACGTGGCAATCGGGGGGAACGCAACCAGGAGCGCAATGGCCAGAACCTGCAGCATCATGAACTGGAACATGCCCTTGTAGATCGTGAGCAGGCTCCAGCTTTCGGCCACCTGTTTTAGATAATAGGCCGACATGGCCACCGGGGGCGAGAGGAACGCCGTCTGCAGGACGACCGCGACGAGCGCGCCGAACCAGATCAGGTCGATGCCCATGGCCTTCACCACCGGAAAGAAGATCGGCAGGAAGACCAGGACGATGGCCGGCCATTCGAAGGGCCAGCCGAGTACGAAGATGAGGATAAGGATCAGGATCAGCATGAGCATCGGCGAGAACTGGAGCGCCAGCAGGCTCTCGGTGATCCAGTTGGCCGTGCCGAGCCGGGCGAACACCGCACCGAAAATGTTGGACGTCACCGCCAGGAGCAGCACCATGCTCGACGTCGCCATGGTGTTGAGCAGCGCTCGCTTGAGGCCGGCGAAGGTGAACTTGCCGTACATGATTGTCAGGAAGAGCGCCCCGACGGCACCCACTGCCGACGCCTCCGTCGGCGTCGCGAGCCCCGCCAGGATGGATCCGAGCGTCGCGGTGATCAGTGCGAGAAGCGGCAGCACGCCAAGCGCAACTTCCTTCAGGATCACGCCGACGGAATGAACGCGCTCCTCCACGGGCACCGGCGGGCCAAAGCTCGGGTTGAGGAAGGAGCGTCCCATCAGGTAGATGAGGTAGATGCTCGCCAGCATGAAGCCGGGGCCGAACGCAGCGGCATAAAGGTCGGCGACCGACACACCGAGCACCGGCCCCATCACGATCAGCATGACCGACGGTGGGATCAGAATACCGAGCGTGCCGCCGGCGGTGATCGCGCCGGCTGCGAGCTGCTGATCGTAGCCCGACTTGTTCATGATCGGCGAGGCCATGATGCCGAGCACGGTGACGGCGGCGCCGACGATGCCCGTCGCCATGGCGAAGACCGCTGCCGTGAGGATCACGACGAGGAACAGCGCGCCGCGCAACCGCGAGAACAGCAGCCGGAAGGCGGTGAACAGCCGCTCCATTAGGCCGGCCTGCTCGGTGATGAAGCCCATCAGCACGAACAGCGGCACCGCGGCGAGCAGTTCCTCCTTCATCATTCCGATGGTCTGGAAGTAGGCAAGATCGTAGACCGTCGCGCCGATGCCGAAGTACCCGAACGTGAGGGCGAGGAAGAGCAGCGTGAACGAGATCGGCACGCCGATGAAGATCGCGCCGATCAGCACGCACAGCATGATCAGGCCAGTAAGGGCTTCCCCGCTCATACTTCGACCTTCTCTTTATGCTCGAGTTCGATGCCCGTGCGGGCGGCATAGATGCTCTTGATGAGCTCGGAAACACCCTGAATCAGCAGCAGCAGGCACGCGAGCGGGACGACCGCTTTGAACGGCCAGAGGACCGGGCGCCAAGGTGACTGATCCGATTCCTCTCCGATGTTGAAGGAGTATACCGCTTCGCCGAGGCCGATGTAGCCGAGGATCGCGAGGGCCGGGAAGAAGAAGACGATGTACGAAATCGTATCGATGATGCCCTTGGTGCGCGTCGAGAACTTGTCCCAGAAGAAGTCGGTTCTGACGTGCGCGCCTTTGTGCAGCGCGTAGGCTGCGCCGAGCATGAAGATCGAGCCGTAGAGCATGTACGTGAGGTCGAAAGCCCAGGTCGTCGGCGCGTTGAACACATAGCGCGACACGACCTCGTAGGCGACGGCCCCGACGAGCGGCACGGCGAGGAGGGCAACGAGGAAGCCCGTGGCGTCGGTAAACCGGTCGATAATGCGAATGGCCGTCAGCAGCGTTCGTGGTGGTTCAGTCATAGTGAGAATTCCTGGCATTGATCATCCGCCCGCGCTTGCCGTTGCGAAGATTCTGGGGCGCTTGTGTTCACGGCAAACGGGGCGAGCCTAAATGGGCTCGCCCCGCGCTTCTCTCATATCTCCGGCGGCTCAATTGGCCTTCGGCGGGAAGTAGTGGTTCGCCATGAAGGAATAGGGCGGGAAGTAGAAGCGCTTGTAGGGGACCACGAGCGAGGCGTAAGCCTTCTGGCTCTCCAGCACCTTCTTGAAGAACGGGTTCTTGGCCGCTTCGTCGGCCGCGATCTTATCCCACGCCTTGATGAACTCCACGAGGATGTCCCGTGGTGTCTGGAGGATCTGCACGCCGTGCTTCTCCTGCATCTCCTTCAGGGCATCGGCGTTCTGGCGCTGCCACTTGGCGTGCCAAATCACGTAGGCCTCGTTGGCGGCCGATTTGACCCACTCCTGCTGCTGGGGGGTGAGCCCTTTCCAAACATCACCGTTGAAGAGCAGCTCGCCGACCGTGGTGTTCTCATGGACGCCCGGCGAGTAATGGAACTTCCAGACGTTGTGGAAGCCGAGGCGGAGATCCTCGACGCCGCCGACCCACTCGGCACAGTCGATCACGCCGCGCTGGGCCGAGGGAATGATTTCGCCGCCGGGCATGTTGACGACGGTGAAGCCCATCGACTTCCATACCTCGCCCGCGATACCGGTCTGACGGCACTTCATGCCCTTCATATCGGCGACCGACGTGATGGGCTTGTTGAACCAGCCAAAGGCCTGCGGCCCTGATGGCAGGATGGGGAAGACGGTGACGTTTAGATTGAGCTGCTTTTGATAGAACTCCTGGTAGAGTTCCCATCCGCCGCCAAAATACATCCAGCCCATGTAGTCGGTGAAATCCATGCCGAAGGTGCCGCCAGGACCGCCGGTGAACAGGATCGATGTCTTGTCCTTGCCCGTCCAGTAGCCACCCCACGCGTGAGCGCCGTCGAGCACCTTCTTGTGCGTCGCATCGAGGACTTCGAAGGCAGGAACGACCTGCCCTGCAGGCATTGTATTAATCTTGAGCGTGCCGCCAGAGAGCTTGTCGACGCGTTCGGCCCAGTAAGTGAAGTTCTCGTAGAGGGTGAGAGACGCGGGCCAAGTGGCCTGCATGTTGAGGGTCTTGGTCTGGGCCATTGCGGGGCCGCTGAGGGCGACGGCTGCCCCGAGCGCCAGGCCGGCCAGGACGCAATTCGATTTGAATTTTAGCATAAAGCTTCCTCCCTAGTGGCTTTGGAACCCGTTGTTGCGCCAAAGAGAGCACGCCGCGGTGCAGTGCGTCAATCGTGTAAATTCTTTGTCGGTCAAGCGGTACGATGCCGCGGGCGCGTGCCTGTCTCGGCACTGTGCAGTCACGTTGCGCGCGTCGCGCGCATATGCTCTATCTCGCGGGCAGGAGGGGTTTACCATGCCGATGCCGACGCTCGGGACGACCCGGGCTCTGGACCGCGCGAGCGCCAAGCGGGCTGACACGGAGTGGATGCGCGCGCAGCGCGCCAGCGCGTCCTCCCGCTTCATGGTCCTGGTCGATTTGAAGCTGGTGATCGCTCCCGGGCCCGACCGCACGAGCAGCGAAATCCGCTGGCTGAGCTTGCGCGAGGTCGAGGCGCTGGCGCTCTCCACTGACGATGCCCTTTTCCTCGGGCTCGATGCGGAGGGGCGGGCGCACTTCGCGCTCTCCATTACCGATCATCTGGCGCGTGCGACGCCTGGCGCCGTGCAGTATTTCAGACCGGCGGTGGATCTCCGGACGCTGGCGATGCAGGGCGTGCTCACGCCCGAGGATCAGTCCCTGGCGGGGCAGGCCCGGGCGCTCGGCCAGTGGCACGAGAATGCGCGCTGCTGCGGGCGATGCGGCTCGGCGACCAAGCTCAAGGATGGCGGCTGGCGGCGTAAGTGCTGGGCCTGCGGGACGGACTGGTTTCCGCGGACGGATCCCGTCGTGATCATGCTCGTCACGGACGGCGACCGATGCATTCTTGCGCATGAGCACCGCTATGTCGCCAACATGTACTCGACGCTCGCAGGCTTCATCGAGCACGGCGAGGATATCGAGCACGCCGTGCGGCGCGAGGTCGGCGAGGAGACGGGCATCCGGGTCGGCAAGGTCGAGTATCATGCGAGCCAGCCGTGGCCCTTTCCGCACTCGCTGATGATCGGCTGCATCGCTCACGCCGAGACGACGGATCTTAAGGTCGATACGGCCGAGCTTGCTGACGCGCGTTGGTTCTCGCGCGAGGAAGTGCGGGCGATGCTGGAGAACCGTCATCCCGCCGGCCTGATCGCGCCTGGCCGCCATGCGATCGCCCATATCCTGTTGCGGCACTTCGTCGGCGAAAGCTGAGGGTGCGCCTGGCGCATGACTTGAGCCGCGGGGAACGCCGCGCAGGGGCTCGGCGTTCAACTGTCTATTGTTTGCCTGAAATGGAGCTGCACGATGTACGCCGTCGAGGTGCGCGATCGCATCATGATCGCCCACAGCCTGCCCGACCCCTTCTTCGGCCCCGCCCAGCATATGCACGGCGCAACCTTCGTCGTTGATGTGGCCTTCTTCCGCGAAGAGCTCACGGCGCAGAATGTCGTCGTCGATATCGGGGCGGCACTCGATGTGCTCGGCAGGACGCTGAAGCCGCTCGCCTACAAGAACCTCGACGAGATCGCGGCCTTCAAGGGCAAGCTGACGACCACCGAGTTCCTCTGCCGGCACATATTTGACGCAATCGTTGCGGCAGCGAAGTCGGGAGAGCTCGGGGCCGATGGCAAGGGCCTGTCGAAGGTCCGCGTCACGCTGCATGAGACCGATCTCGCGCGCGCGTGGTTCGAGGGGCCAGTCAGCTAAGCCAATGGTTGCGGCCGTATTTGCCATCCCCGGGGATATCAGGCTGCCGACGGGCGGCTATGCCTATGATCGGGAGGTGCTGGCGCGCCTGCCGGCAGCGGGCGTGGCGGTCACACATCTTGCGCTCCCCGGCAGCTATCCCGACCCCTCTCCTGACGATCTTGCGCGCACCGGCGATCTGGTGGCGGCGACCCCGCGCGATGCGATTCTGCTGATCGACGGCCTTGCCTATGGCGCCATGCCGGCGGCGCTGATCGACCGCTTCGAGCGGCCGGTCGTCGCGCTGGTGCACCATCCGCTGTGCCTTGAGGCGGGGCTCACGCCGTCGCGCGTCGAGACATTGCGCGCGCTCGAGACGGACGCCCTAGCGCGCGCGCGTCGAATCATCGTGACAAGCCCGATGACGGCGCGCACGCTCGCCGCGGATTTCGGGGTGCCGCCGGCCCGCATGACCGTCGCCGTGCCGGGGACCGATCCCGCGCCTCGGGCGCGGGGCAGCGCGAGCGGCGGCCTCAGGCTCCTGGCGGTCGGCTCGGTCGTGCCGCGCAAGGGTTATGACATCCTCGTGCGGGCACTGGAGATCGACGTCGGCGCGCACGGGCGGGACTGGCGCCTCCACATTGTCGGCGCACTCGACCGGAGCCAGACGACGGTTGAGGCCCTGCGGGCGCAAATTGTGCGCTCCGGCCTTGCGGCGCGCATCGAGCTTGCCGGTCCGATGGCGCGCACGGACCTGGATGCGCTCTATGACCAGGCCGACATTTTCGTCCTTGCCTCGCACTACGAGGGCTATGGCATGGTGCTCGCCGAGGCGCTGGCGCGCGGCCTGCCGATCGTGACGACGACTGGTGGCGCCGCCGCGGAGACGGTTCCCGATGGCGCCGCGCTCAAGGTGCCGCCAGGAGACGCGGGCGCCCTGCAGCAAGCGCTGCGCCGCCTCATGGACGATGCAACCCTGCGCAGGCAACTTGCCGATGCGGCCTGGTCTGCCGGCCAGCGCCTGCCCCGCTGGTCGGACACGGCCGCGACAATTGCCAATGTCCTCAAGGAGGCCCGAGCATGAGCGGCTTCTCACCTGAATGGTTGGCGCTGCGCGAGCCGGCGGATGTGCGCGCACGAGATCCGGGCCTGCTGGCCGCGCTCGCGGCCCATCTTGCCGGGCGCGAGCCAATCGAGGTCGTGGATCTCGGTTGTGGTACGGGCGCCAACATCCGGGCAACGGCGCCGGTGCTCGGCCCGGTCCAGACCTGGACGCTCGTCGACCATGATCCGGTGCTGCTCGAGGCGGCGCGGACGGCGCTGCTCGCTTGGGCCGACGAGGCCTCGGAAAATGGCGAGGCCATCGCGCTCAGGAAAGCCGGCCGCGCGATCGCCGTCCGCTTCCGTCAGGCCGACCTCATGCAGAACCTCGAGGCGGTCGTTGGTGGCCAGCCCGATCTCGTGACGGCCTCGGCCCTCTTCGATCTCTGCTCGGTCGATTTCATTCGCCGCCTCGCGCGGGCGGTGGCCGCGGAAGGTGCGGCTTTCTACACCGTGCTGACCTACGACGGCGTGCAGACCTGGAGCCCGGCGCATCCGGCGGATGCCGATATGACGGCGGCATTCAACGCCCATCAGGAGACGGACAAGGGTTTTGGCAGCGCCGCCGGCCCTGCCGCGCCCGAGGCGCTGGCACTTGCCTTCCGGGCGCAGGGCTATGCCGTCCTGGAGGCCCCGAGCCCTTGGCGGATCGACAGCTCCGAGCAGGCGCTCCTTGAGATGCTGGCGGACGGTTTTGCCGCGGCGGTCGCCGAGATCGGCCGGGTGGCGCCGGATACGATCGCTGATTGGCTTGCCGTGCGCCGAAACGGCTCGGTGGTCGGCCACATCGATACGCTGGCCCTGCCGCCCGGCTAGCGCCTTAACGCCTGCCGCCAGCGCTCGGCCACATGCGCGCGAAAACACCATCCTTCAGGATGAAGCGGTGCATGAGCGCCGCGCCGATGTGCATGAGCGCGAGAAGTCCGAGCAGGATGGCCGCCCAGCCGTGATAGACGAGGATCGTCTCTCCGAGTGCTTGGTTCTGCGCAAGGATCTCCGGCAGGTTGAAGCCGAGTGGCGTGCCGCGCGCACCGTAGGCCGAGACGCCGGTCCACCCGAGGATCGGCACCAGAAGTATCAGGACATACAGTCCGAAGTGCGTCGCGCTCGCCGCGAACTGCTGGAGGGGATGCAGCGGCTCGGGCGGCGGCGCACCGCGCACGAGGCGCACGATGATGCGCAGCACGACGAGCCAGAGCACGCAGAAGCCGATCAGCTTGTGCCAGCTGTAGAGTGTGTTCGTCAGCGCATCGAAGTTCGACCATTGACCGCGCCGCACCATGTAGATCCCGACAGGGATCATGACGATCACTGCGGCGGCGATGACCCAGTGCAGCAGGCGCTGGAGTGGCGAGTAGCTACGGGGCGTTTCCATGAGCGATGCTTCCCTCCTGGCAGGCTCTCAGGTCGCAATCGAACAGGACGTCACCGTCATCCAGCACGTGGACGTCGGTCGGCGGCCGCAACGCATCAGCAAGCCGCGCAATCGGCGGCAGCTGAAGCCCGGGTTTGCCGGATCCGAGAATGACAGGGGCGACCAGCACGTGCAAGCGATCGAGCGCACGCGCGGCGAGGAAAGACGATACCGTATGCGCGCCGCCCTCGATGAGCATCGACTTGAGACCAAGGCGGAAGAGCCCGTCGACGATCGACGCCGGGCACAGGCGGCCGTTGGTCTCTTGCAGGTGCAGCTCTTCGACGCCTTTCGGCAAGGGGCCTGCCGTTGCGCGCACGACAATGCGGCGGCAGCCATCCTCGCCGTTCAGGCAGCGCGCAGATGGCGGCAGACGTCCGTTCGGATCGATCACGACGCGTGCCGGATTGCGGCCAGCAACATGCCGGACATTGAGCAGGGGGTCATCGGCTGCGACGGTGCCGACTCCGACCACGACCGCATCGACGGCCGCGCGCACGCGGTGGACGTGCACGAGCGCGGCGTGGCCGTTGATCCAGCGGCTTTCGCCACTTTCGATCGCGATGCGTCCGTCGAGCGACTGGCCGAGCTGCGCAACGACGAAAGGCCGGTCGCGCGGCGCCGACAGAATGCGCGCGATCGGCGCAAAGGTGACATCGCGCGCGCCATCGCCGGCCGTCTCGGTCTTGTGGGCGGTCATACAGGACCTTGTGCGAACTTACGGACGGGGACTTTAGGCAGCTTCTTGCGGCAATTCTGCGAACGCGGCACTTGCGGTCTCACCCGCGGTTGCCGCCGAGGACCTTGCGCGAGATGACGACGCGCATGATCTCGTTTGTACCCTCGAGGATCTGATGAACGCGCAAGTCGCGAACGAGCTTCTCGAGGCCGTAGTCTTTCAGATAGCCATAGCCGCCGTGGAGCTGGAGCGCCTCGTTGCACACCTTGAAGCCGAGGTCGGTAGCGTAGCGCTTGGCCATGGCGGAGTGCATGGACGCCTGCGGATCGGCCCGGTCGAGCGAGTCGGCGGCGCGATAGATCATGAGGCGGGCCGCTTCGAGGTCCGTCGCCATGTCGGCGATCTTGAACTGCAGCGCCTGGAACTCGCCGATGTGCTTGCCGAAAGCGCGCCGCTCGAAAACATAGGCCTTGGCCTTGTCGAGCGCCGTCCACGCAGCGCCGAGCGAGCAGGCGCCGATGTTGATGCGTCCCCCGTCGAGGCCGGACATGGCGAGCCGGAACCCTTGGCCTTCGACGCCGCCGACGAGATTGGCCGCCGGCACCTTGACGTTCTCCATGATGACCTGCGCCGTCGGCTGGGCGTTCCAGCCCATCTTGCGCTCGTTGGCGCCGAAGGAGAGGCCGGGCATGCCCTTCATGAGGACGAATGCTGAGACGCCGTTCGCGCTGGCGTCGCCCGTGCGCGCGAAAACGAAGTAGAAGTCGGTCGCGCCGGCGCCGGAGATGAACTGCTTGGTGCCATTGAGGATGAAGTGATCGCCGGATTTCTCGGCGCGCGTCTGCAGGGCAGCGGCATCGGAGCCGGCGCCGGGCTCGGTCAGGCAGTAGCTCGCGAGCCATTCCATGGAGGCGAGCTTCGGCATCCAGTTGGCGATCTGCTCGGGCGTGCCGGCGCGCGAGATCATCCAGGCGACCATGTTGTGGATCGAGATGTAGGCCGAAATGGCCGGGCAGCCGGTCGCCAGCGCTTCCATGATGAGCGCGCCGTCGAGGCGCGAGAGCCCGCTGCCGCCCTTGTCCTCGGGCACGTAGATCGCGGCCATGCCGAGCGCCGCGGCCGCGCGGATGACTTCGACGGGGAAGTGCGAGGTCTCGTCCCACGCGGCCGCCTCCGGGGCAATCCGCTCGCGGGCAAAGGCGAGCGCGGTCTCCTGGATGGCCTGCTGCTCTTCTGTGAGGGCGAAATGCATGATGGGCCTCGCGGACGTGCATTTCCTGATGATGGTGGCAAGGGATAGCGCGTCGGGCACGCGCAAGGAAGCAGGGAACCTCCTGCTCGGGGCCCGGTCGGGGCGCCCCGTGCCCGCTGGTGGATGCCGCTACTCGGCCAGGAACGGGTTGCTCTGGCGCTCCATGCCGAACGTGCCCATGGGGCCATGGCCGCAGATGAAAGCAATATCGTCCCCGAGCGGGAACAGCTTGGTCTTTATGGCGTGGATCAGGGCTTCGTGGTCGCCGTAAGGGAAATCCGTGCGCCCGATCGAGCCGCGGAAGATCACGTCGCCGACGAGGGCAAAGCGGTTCGGCCTGTTGACGTAGACGAGCGAGCCCGGCGAATGGCCGGGGCAGTGGAAAATCTCGAAGTCGTGGCCGCCGATCGTGAGCGTCTGGCCCTCCTCCATCCAACGGTCGGAGGTGGCGTTGCGCATTCCCGAGAGGCCGTACCGCGCGGCCTGGTCTTCGACGCCGTCCATCAGAAAGCGGTCGGCGATGTGCGGTCCTTCGATCTGAACGCCGAGCTTCTCTTTGAGCTCGGCCGCACCGCCGACATGATCAAGATGGCCATGTGTGAGGACGATCTTCTCGACCGTGAGGCCGACCTGAGCGATGGCGGCCTCGATGCGAGGCACATCCCCGCCCGGATCGACGATGGCGCCGCGCTTCGTCGCCTCGTCCCAGACGAGCGTGCAGTTCTGCTCGAAAGGCGTCACATGGACGATGGCGGCCTTGAGGCGGTCTTCCGGGGCGGCGGCGCTCATGCAGGATCCTCGGCGAAGATCGTTCTTCGCCCTACATAGCACACTCACCTTACCTTGCAGACCGCTTCGTGAGTGGTCCTGTGCTCAGGCGCGCCGGCCGCCGGTCGAGACACCAAGCGCGGTGTACAGGGGGCACCAGCCGAGCAGCGCGGTTCCAAGCGGAATGATCCCGATCCATCCCCATGCATTGGCAGGATAGCCCGGCACGAAACCAAGGGCCCACGCGATCAGCGCCAGCCCGACCACAATGCGCACGCCACGGTCCAGGGATCCCATATTCGTTGTCATGACATCCTCACCGGTTTGCGGGGCTTTTGGCCCCGCCCATAAAATTCCAACATCCGCATAACCTAATATGGCAGGCGGGGCTGACGCACCCGTTTCGTGTATCAAATTGTCGCGACCGGCCGTACCTCGGGGGCGCGAAGCCCGGGCCGAGCGCCGCGCGGGCCTCCTCTACAGCATGCCGAGCGGCGTTGCGCGTCTCGGCGGCGGGAAGGCGGCATCGAGGTCGGCGAGATCCTGTGGCGTCAGCGCGAGGTCCGCCGCGACGAGGTTCTCACGAACATGCTCTGGCCGCGAGGCCTTGGGGATCGCGACCACGTGCGGGTGCCGCATGGTCCAGGCGAGCGCGACCGCTGCGGGGCTGACGCCGCGCCGCTGCGCGACCTTTGCGAGGGCTGCATGACGCAGGATGCGCCCCTGGCCGAGCGGCGAGTAGGCCATGACCATGATCTTCTGCTCGGCGCATTTCTCGATGAGGTCGAAGTCGATGCCGCGCGAGCCGAGGTGATAGAGAACCTGGTTGGAGACGCAATTGCGCCCATTGGCGATGCCGGCCAGTTCATCGAGATCGTCGCAGTCGAGGTTCGAGACGCCCCAGTGGCGGATCTTGCCATCTGCCTTCAGGCGCTCGAAGGCGGCGACCGTCTCGGCGAGCGGATACGAGCCGCGCCAATGCAGCAGGTAGAGGTCGATGCGGTCGGTCTTGAGCCGCTTGAGGCTGCGCTCGCAGGCCGCGATCGCGCCCGTCCGCGACGCATTGTGCGGGTAGACCTTGGAGACGATGAAGACCTCGTCGCGACGCCCCTTGACGGCTTCGGCGACGACTTCCTCGGCACCGCCCTCGCCGTACATTTCGGCGGTGTCGATGAGGGTCATGCCAAGATCGAGGCCGAGCTTGAGGGCCTCAGCCTCCGCGCCGCGCTCGCTCCTCTGCTCGCCCATGTGCCAGGTCCCGAGGCCGAGCTGCGGGATGGTCTCGCCGGTTCTGAGAGTGACACGTCGCATGGGCCCTCCTGGCGGTTCGGAAGTTGAGCGTCGTTCCGCGTCTACGCGCCGCGTGACACCATCGTACCATTCATGAAACCATGCGCCTGGCCAAGCCGACAACATGGCCGGATGCCGGGAGATCCTCGATGACGAAGCGCGTGTTGATTGCCGGGTTCAAGCATGAAACCAACACGTTCTCCATACTGCCGACGACGCTCCAGTCCTACGAGGCGCGCGGGTATGTGAAGGGCGCGGCGATCGCCCCGTTCTTCAGGGGCACGAACACGGAAATCGCCGCTTTCCTCGATGGCTGCGCCAAGTACGGCTGGGAGCCCGTGCTCTCCGTTGCCGCCGATGCCACGCCCTCCGGCAAGCTCACCCGCGACTGCTACGAGACCATTGCCGGCGCGATCCTTGCTGATGTCGAGAGGGCCGGCAAGCTCGATGCTGTCCTGCTCAATCTGCATGGTGCCATGGTCGCGGAGCACACGGACGATGGGGAGGGCATGCTGCTTGAGCGCCTCCGCGCGCGCGTCGGCCGTGACGTGGTGATTGCGGCGACGCTCGACCTGCACGCGAATGTCACCAAGGCGATGGTCGAATACGCCGACATCCTGGTCAGCTATCGCACCTACCCGCACATCGATATGTACGAGGTCGCCAGCGAGGCGGTGGAGATCGTCAAGCGGGCGCTCGATGGTGAGGTCACGCCGAAGACCTATCTCGCCCGCCGCGCGCAGCTCTACGGTGCTGACGACGGCCGTACCACGAGCCCCGGACCCATGACCAAGCTGCTCGAGCGCTGCGCGAAGATCAAGGCATCCGATTCCGGCGTCCTTGCACTATCGATCAACGCTGGCTTCGCCTGGGCAGATATCCCCGAGGTCGGGCCAACCGCGGTGCTCGTGGGCGATGGGAGCGACCCGCGCTTCCAGGCCTATGCCGAGAGCCTCGCCAATGACATCTGGGAGGGCCGGCATCGGCGGACCGTCACGTTCTTGGCAGTCGCCGAGGCGCTGGCGCGGGCGCGTGCGGTCGGCCGGGTCGGCAAGCCTGCCGTCCTCGCGGATTTCGCCGACAATCCCGGCGGTGGCGGCTATGGCGACACGACGGGGCTCCTGCGCGGCATGATCGAGGCGGGCCTCGAGAGCGCGGCCATGGCGGCGTTCTATGATCCGGAAGCTGCTGCGGCCTGCCACAAGGTTGGCGTCGGCGCCACGCTCACCTTGCAGCTCGGCGGCAAGGTGGACCCGCGATTCGGCGCGCCCATCGAGGCGGCAGGCACGGTCACGCACGTGAGTGATGGCCGCATGACCATCGAGGGGCCGATGATGCGCGGCGTCGGGCTCGAAATGGGGCCGACGGCCACCTTCAAGATTGGCGGCGTCGAGGTGGTGATCATCTCGCGGCGCTTCCAGAACTACGACCGCAATTTCTTTCGCGCCGGGGGCATCGAGCCGGCGGAGCGCGCGATCCTCGCGGTCAAGTCTTCGCAGCACTTCCGCGCCGCCTATGCGCCGATCGCTTCCGAGGTGATCATTGTCGATGAAGGCGGCGGCGTGATGTCGAACGATCTGACGCGGCTGCCCTTCACGCGCGTGCCGCGGCCGATCTTTCCGCTCGACCTGGACTGAGGGCCGCTCAGAGAACCCGTGTGGCGATGATCCAGGCCGTCACGAAAATCGGCGACAGCGCCGTCGAGATGACGACCGCGGTCGAGAGGAACTCGCTCTCGAGCTTGTATTCGGCGGCGAAGATGGCGATGAGCACGCCGACGGGCGTGGCTGCTGCGACCACGATCACGTCCTGAACGTCGCGCGGCAGTCCCATGGCGACGCAGATCCCCCACGTGATCACCGGCGCCGCAACGAACTTCAGGAACAGGATGAGAGACTGCGGCACGAACTCGAGGCGGATGGATTTTGCCGCAGCGATCTGAGCGCCGAGCGTGTAGAGGGCCAGCGGGGTGAAGATCGAGCCGAGGAACTGCATCGGCTGGGAGACGACCGTCGGCAGCTCGATCTGGAAGCCGCGCAGCGCAAGGCCGATGACGACGGAGGGAATGAGTGGCGTTTCGAACGCCGTCCTGAGCTTGCCAAGCCTGCTGCCGCCTGCGGGGGCCATCAGTGCGACGCCGACCGTGCACACGAGCACCGCCATGAGCGCCGTGAGGACCGACTGGTAGATCAGGTACTCGGCGCCGAAAGCGAGCTGAGTCACTGGAATGCCGAAGAACCCGACGTTGGCATAGGCCGTGCCAAGACCCATGACGGGTCCGAGAGAGGCGCGCTGGCGCAAGAGGATGACCAGCAGCCAGCCGAGGGGAATGAGGATGAGGAACTGGACGATGCCGAAATAGACGACCGGCCAAATGACGGAGAGTGGCTGCTTTCCCGATGAGAGGAAGTGGATCAGGAACGCCGGCATCACGACATAGACCTGGATTCGATTGAGCGTCGCGATATCGAGTTTCAGGCGACCCTGCAGGAGCCAGCCGAGTGCAACGAGGGCGATGATCGGCAGCGTGACGCGGGTCAGAATGTCGGAGAAGAGATCCATCGGAGCCTGGGCTGGGCCGCCAGCATGGTCGGCTGACGGCTGATAGCGGCGCGCCGCAGGTGGGGCAAGCGCCACGAGCCCGTGGCCTCCAGGCTGCGCTCACGTCCGCTATGCAACTGAGTTCGCCATTCGTTCGTCCCAATCGCGTGTGCTCATGGACATCGTCTGCAGCGCTTCGGGGCGCCGGTTAAGGGCGCCTTAACCTTGAAGGGGCAGGCTCTCGGCAGCGCGATGGGCATGGCCTGTCGGTGAGATCGTGGGCCAAGCTGCGCTGCTGGTGCGCGCGGTAGTCAGTTCAAGAGTGGCGTTTCATGAGCGTTCGTCGTGTGCGTGGTGTCGGAACTCGGGATTGCATCCTGATCGGGGACTGCATCGCGGAGCTCGCCAAGCTCCCGGGCGCGAGCGTCGACCTCGTCTTTGCCGATCCTCCTTACAACCTGCAACTCGACGGCGAGCTGCTCAGGCCCAACAACACGGTCGTCGATGGCGTCGATGACGCGTGGGACAAGTTCGATACTTTCGAGAGCTACGATCGCTTCACGCGCGCCTGGCTCACCGAGTGCCGCCGCATCCTGAAGCCTGACGGCGCGATCTGGGTCATCGGCTCCTATCACAACATATTCCGGCTCGGCGTCGCGCTTCAGGACCTCGGGTTCTGGATCCAGAACGACATCATCTGGCGCAAGTCGAACCCCATGCCGAACTTCCGCGGCAAGCGCTTCACCAATGCGCACGAGACGCTGATCTGGGCGGGGCGGGACCGCAGGTCGCGCGTGACCTTCAACTACGAGGCCATGAAAGCAGGCAACGATGACCTGCAAATGCGCTCGGACTGGCTCTTCCCGATCTGCTCGGGGCCGGAGCGGCTCAAGGACGACGGCGGCCGCAAGGCCCATCCGACGCAGAAGCCCGAGGCGCTGCTGCACCGCGTCCTGCTTGCCTCGACGCGGCCGGGTGATGTGGTGCTCGATCCCTTCTTTGGAACGGGCACGACCGGTGCGGTCGCCCGCCGTCTCGGCCGGCGCTACATCGGCATCGAGCGCGACCCCGACTATGCCGCCGCCGCGCGCGAGCGCATCGCCCGTGTGCGGCCGCTGGCGCCGGTGGACATCGAGACCATGCGCTCGAAGCGGGCCGAGCCGCGCATTCCCTTCGGGGCGATCATCGAACTCGGCATTCTCGAGCCGGGCACGCGCCTCACGGACGAGCGCGGGCGTATCTGGGCCCACGTCCGCGCTGACGGTACGCTCGTGCTTGAGGGCGGCACGTCCCAGCAAGGCTCGATCCATCGTCTCGGGGCCGCCGTGCAAGGGAAGGCGGCGTGCAACGGCTGGACGTTCTGGCACCTTGAGGTCGAGGGCAAGCTCAAGCCCATCGACTCACTTCGGGAGGAGGCGCGCCGGCAGCTCGCCGTCGTCCGGCCGCAGCCCTTGGTCGCGGCCGAATAGAGGGGGCTGCCATAGACACAGAGTGGTCTAGCGGTAGTCCACCGCCATTCGGCGGACCAATCGCGGCAGCCCGACCATGCGGATGCGAAGATTGGCGAGCCGGCGCCTGCGTCGCATGGCTTTGGCTTCCTCATTTCGAGGGCGCGAGCGTTCGATCATGCCCCGAAATGATGCTCGATCCTGAGTGCAAAGACCTGGCAGGAGTTTGTAGATCTTGAGCTCCGGGCGCCCCCGCCGAAGAGTATCTGGTCGAACTCGCTGTCGATGGCCGTCAAGTTGCGCGCGAGGTACGCGGCACATCGGCGGGTGATAATGTACGCCTCGGTACCCGTGCAGCGGACGGATCTGTAGAGCGTGCGATCCCGCGCGGCACGCCCCAAGCCTTGCACGAAGCACCGCGTATCGGCGGCTCCGAGATGCACGAGATCGGCATCGTCCGGAAGCCATGAGGGGTCATTGAGGAAGTCCGGCAAGGCCGGGCTCAGGAGGGCATCGTCTTCCAGCACCAGGACCGGGTCGGCCGCGCCACGGCCTATGTCTTCCCAGCAGGCCCGGTGACTGAGGAAGCATCCGATTGCGCCTGCCGATACGGGGAAGTCCGGCGGATTGGCGAGAGACCCGCCGTCCACGGCAGGTAAGCGGTCGATGCGTAAGCCAAGGACCGCAGCCTGCTTCTGAATTGATGCCCATCGGTCCGGGGACCGGTCGAGGTTGATGCAGAGGCAGCGCAAGGTGCTCATCCAATGCCGGGATGCCGGTTCAAGGAGCCCGCGTGCATAGGCTCACCGCTCTGATCGCAGCGTCGCGATTCTCGGAAGTCCGAATGCCGGCGCCGAACCGGCACGCTCATGCGAACTCCGGGGGG
>JBKBPL010000026.1:0-51322 GCA_046293075.1 Hyphomicrobiaceae bacterium
AGCGCTTCGGGCGCCCGGCATGCGTCATTGCCTGGGAGGAAGGAGGGCTCGGCACTGGCTCGCTGCGATCGATCAGCGGCGTCGACATCGGATCGGCCGTGCGCGCGGCGGCGGCCAAGGGTCTGCTGCTCAAGGGCGGGGGTCACGCCATGGCGGCGGGGCTGACGGTGGCGCGCGACAGGTTCGAGGCGGCGCGGAGCTATCTCGCGGAACTCGTCGCCTCGCCCGCGATTGCGGCGCGTGCGGCGCGCGCGCTGGAGATCGACGGCGCGTTGACGCCGGCCGCGGCCAACGACACGCTCGTCGACCTGATCGAGCGCGCCGGACCCTACGGTCAGGGCAATCCGCAACCGCGCTTCGTCTTTCCCGCGCATCGTGTGCGCTTTGCCAAGGTCATGGGCGAGGCGCACCTGCGGGTGACGCTCGAAGCCGATGATGGCGGCCGTATCGAGGGCGTCGCCTTTCGTGCGGTCGGCCAGCCGCTCGGAGAATTGCTCACGAACACGGGCGGGATGCCGGTCCATGTGGCGGGGAACCTTCGCCGCGACACGTGGGGCGGCCGCCAGCGCATCGAGCTTCAGATCGAGGACGCCGCCGACCCGCGGCGGTGAGGCGATGGGTCGCTATCCTTTGGCGGCGGCGGTGTTTCCGTCCGCCGGGAGCGCGGGGGCGGCCCCCGCGCGTGCTTGAGGCGCGACCATGCGACCCGCGCGTCACGGTGGCCGCCCCTTGTGTCTGCCGGCTGCAGGCGCTAGGGGTGACGCTCTCCAGCAGCACAGGCGACACACCGAGGCGCTATGCCCGCATCCGCGCTGATGAATGTCATGATCGGGGCTGCCCGCAAGGCCGGGCGCAGCCTCGCGCGCGACTTTGGCGAGGTGGCGCAGCTTCAGGTCTCGGTCAAGGGCCCGGCAAACTTTGTCTCGGCCGCGGACCAGCGGGCCGAGGAAATCGTCTGTCGCGAACTCGCGCGCGCCCGTCAGGGCTACGGCTTCCTCATGGAGGAGGCCGGCGTAATCGAGGGAGCGGACAAGACGCACCGCTGGATCGTCGACCCGCTCGACGGGACGACCAACTTCCTGCACTCGATCCCGCTCTTCGCCATCTCGATCGCGCTCGAGCGCGAGGGGGAGCTGGTTGCGGGACTGATCTACAACCCGGTCAGCGATGAGCTCTATACGGCGGAGAAGGGCAAGGGCGCCTTCCTCAATGACAAGCGCCTGCGTGTTGCGGCCCGCCGCTCGCTTCAAGACAGCGTGCTGACGACGGGCATTCCGTACCGGGGGCGCGGCGGCTATGAGCGGTTTGAGCGGGAGGCGGGGCCGCTCATGCGCGAGGTTGCGGGGCTGAGGCGGACCGGCGCCGCGTCGGTCGATCTGGCCTGGACAGCGGCCGGGCGCTTCGATGGCTACTGGGAGCACGATCTGCAGCCATGGGATATGGCTGCCGGCATCGTCATTCTCAGGGAAGCCGGCGGTGTGGCCACGG
The DNA here is from genome assembly GCA_046293075.1 of Hyphomicrobiaceae bacterium. GTDB lineage: Bacteria > Pseudomonadota > Alphaproteobacteria > Rhizobiales > Hyphomicrobiaceae. The sequence continues at coordinate 1,489 of JBKBPL010000026.1, forward strand.
ATGCGGCCGGCGGCGAGGAGATGCTGGACAAGGGCAGCATTGTCGCGGGCAACCCGACGATCCACAAGCTGCTGTTGGCGTCGCTCAAGAAGGCGGCCTGACCGGTTGCGGCGAGGCAGCAATGCCGAGCGATGGTTGGGGAGTTGTAATTTTGGCCACAGTCTCTGGTTGTCTTGCCACGATCATCGGGTAGTGTTTTGCTGCATTGCGTGCAAACTGCCGCGTTCCACGGCGGCTCTGAGATGTGTGGCTCATGTGTGAGGCGGAGTTGAGCAATGGCGAGAGCGCGGCCGACTGAGCTGGCGTCCAGGCGGCTGCATCGCACGCTCAACACGCCGGGCCCGTTCCTGCGCGGGATGCTCGTCTTCCTGTTGATCGTTGTCCTGTGCGGCGCCGTTCTCTACCAGCAGATACAGAACGCCTTCTGGGCCAACCCGGTGCTCAACGGGCTCATTCTTACGGTCCTGGCGATAGGAATCGTGCGGGCCTTCGGCCAAGTCATCCGCCTCTATCCGGAAATCCGTTGGGTCAATGCCTTCCGTATTGCCGATCCGGGGCTCGCGATCGAGCACAAGCCGGTGCTGCTGGCGCCGATGGCGACCATGCTGCGCGACCGCACCGGTCAGCTCTCGCTTTCGACATCGTCGATGCGCTCCATCATGGACTCGATCGGCGGCCGTCTCGATGAAGCCCGCGATACCGGCCGGTATATCGTGGGGCTACTCGTCTTCCTCGGGCTGCTCGGGACATTCTGGGGCCTGCTCGATACGATCCAGTCGGTCGGCACGACGATCAACTCGCTCGATACGAAGGGCAGCGACAGCGTGCTGATGTTCGAGGAGCTGAAAGCGGGGCTGGCCGGTCCACTGCGCGGCATGGGCACGGCCTTCTCCTCATCGCTGATGGGTCTCGGCGGATCGCTGGTGCTCGGGTTCCTCGATCTTCAGGCGAGCCACGCGCACAACCGCTTCTACAACGAACTCGAGGAATGGCTCTCAGGCATCACCGAACTGACGCCCGGCGGCGAGCACGCGGGCGAGGTCGGCCAACAGCTCTTCGGCGTTCTCTTCGAGGTCCAGCGTACGATCGCGGAGCTTTCCGACCGCATCCACGCGATGAGTGCCGCTGGCGGCCAGAGTGCCGAGACCATGCGCGAGGTCGGGCGCGGGCTCCAGGAGGTCGTCGGCCAGATGCGGGCCGAGCAAAAGATCGTGCGTGAGTGGGTTGACGAGCAGGCGGCGCGTCAGGCCGAGATGACGTCGGCGCTGCGCGATCTCGTGGGCCGCGGCGCGTCGCGGAGAGGCGGATAGGATTATGGCAGGTACGCGGGCGCGGCGTTCCAACGAGTACGGCGAGTTCTGGCCGGGTTACGTCGACGTCATGTCGACGCTGCTTCTTGTCTTCGTATTCCTGCTCTCGCTGTTCATGCTGGCCCAGTACTTCGTGAGCCAGGAGGCGGGGCGCAAAGACACCGCGCTCGGCAGGCTCAACCTCCAGATCGCCGAGCTCACGAGCCTGCTCTCGCTCGAGAAGGGCAAGAGCCGTGCGCTCGAGGACGAGCTCGCCGCGATCCAGGCGACGCTCGCGGCGACACGCGCCGAGAACGCCCGCCTTTCCGGGCTTGCGGGGCTGGGCGAGGAGCGCGCCGGCGCCGCCGAGGCGCGCATCACGGCGCTTTCGAAGGCGCTCGAGGGCCAGAAGGAGATTTCCAATGAGGCGCTCGCCAAGGTCGATCTTCTCAACCAGCAGCTCCTCGCGCTCCGGCGCCAGATCGCAGCGCTGAACGAGGCGCTGGCCGCTGCCGAAGCCAAGGACAAGGATTCGCAGGCGCGCATCAGCGACCTCGGTGCCCGGCTGAACGTGGTGCTCGCGCGGCAGGTGCAGGAGCTGCAGCGCTATCGCTCGGACTTCTTCGGTCGGCTGCGGGAGCTCCTGAAGGATCGGCGCGATATCCGCATTGTCGGCGACCGCTTCATTTTCCAATCCGAAGTGCTCTTTCCCTCCGGTCAGGCGACCTTGACGCCGGAGGGGCTTGCCGCGATCGACCAGCTCGCCTCGGCAATTGTGGAGCTGGAGCGCCAGATACCCGCAGAGATCGGCTGGGCGCTGCAGGTGGATGGGCACACGGATGCGCGGCCGATCGCGAGCCCCGCCTTTCCTTCGAACTGGGAGCTGGCGAGCGCCCGCGCAACGAGCGTTGTGAAGTACCTGATCAGCCGCGGCGTGCCACCTGACCGGCTGGTGGCGGCGAGCTATGGCGAGTTTGCTCCCCTTGAGGAGGGAGCGAGCGAGGAGGTCCTGCGGCGCAACCGCCGCATTGAGCTCAAGCTGACAAACCGCTGACGGCCGGCGAAAACCCGAAGAAATCTGAGCAGGCAAGCCGAATCAGGCCTGCGGCGGCCCGGTCAGTTGCCGGCGGGGGGCGTGCCGCGCTATAAGGCGATAACTCAGTTGTGAAAAACACTGGATGTTGACCCCGGAAGTCGGGTATTCCCACGGGGAGTAGCGGCGCGCGCACCGGGGCGCGCGCGCATTTCGCGGGCGCGGAAACGCTTGATGAGCGGAAATATGTACAGGGCACAAGGCCACGAGGATCACGGCAAGCCGCTGAGCGAGGGCGCAGTGACGGAACTGCTGCGCCGGGCCCGATTGCGTCCGACGCGCCAGCGCCTCGCGCTTGGTGGGCTCCTGTTTACCGAACACGGCCGCCATGTGACCGCCGAGATCCTGCACGCCGAGGCCGTGGCGAATGGCGAGCGCGTTTCACTGGCGACGGTGTACAACACCTTGCACCAGTTCAAGCGGGCCGGCCTCGTGCGCGAGCTGGCGATTGACGGCACGCGGACATACTTCGACACCAATACCTCGAACCACAATCACTTCTATGTCGAGCGGGATGGCCGGCTGATGGACATCCCGGACGGCTCGATCCGCGTTGACGGCCTGCCGGAGCCACCCGAGGGTATGCGCATCAGCCACGTGGATGTGGTGGTGCGCCTCATTGAGGATGAGCGCGCGTAGGCGCTAGTCCGGCGATCGCCATTCACTGAGAGATCAGGAGCCGTGTGTCTGCGCGACTGCGGGCATCACGTGATGCCCGCAGTCGGCCTCGACTTGTCAGCCTGGGAACTTGTAGTCGAGCAGGCGGGCGTTCATGTAGCCCTGCTCGGCAATCCGGTTCCACGCGATCAGTTCGCGCCGGGCCTTGAGATAAGAGGCGGCAACCTCGCGCGTGAGCGCATCCTTGTCGTCGAGCAGCTCTTTCATGACCTCGCCGGCGGCCGTGCCGTAGGCCACCAGAAAATCATTCGGGAAGCGCTTGAGCTGCACATTGTGCTGCTGCACGAGCGTCTGCAGCGCCTGACCGTTGCGGCCATTGAACTCGGCGAGCAGCTTGTCGGATTCCGCCTTGCAGCATTCCTCGAAGATCCGCTGGACGTCCTTGGGCAGCGCCGTGAGCTTCTTCTTGTCGACGGTGATCTCGAGGGTCGTGCCGGGCTCGTGCATGCCGGGCCAGTAGTAGTACTTCGACACCTTGTGGAAGCCGAAGGCGAGGTCGTTGTAAGGGCCGACCCATTCGGTGGCATCGATCGCGCCGGACTGTAGCGCCGCGAAGATCTCGCCGCCCGGCAGGTTGACGACGGTCATGCCGAGCTTCTTCAGGGCCTCGCCGCCGAGGCCCGGGATGCGCATCTTGACACCCTTGGCACTGTCGACGCCGGTGATTTCCTTGTTGAACCAGCCGCCCATCTGGACGCCGGTGGAGCCGCCATGGAAGCCTTTGAGGCCGAACGGGTCGAGGATCTTGTCCCACAGCTCCTGACCGCCGCCATAGTTCATCCACGCGGTCGTCTCGGTGGCCGTGAGCCCGAACGGCACGGCCGAGAAGAACTGCAGGCCCTTGTTCTTGTTCGGCCAGTAGTAGGGGGCGGCGTGCATGAGCTCGGCGGCGCCGCGCGTCACGGCGTCGAAGCTCTCGAACGGCGGGACGAGCTCACCGGCGGCGAATACCTTGATGGTCAGGCGGCCATCGGTGGCGGCGGTCACGCTCTCGGCAAAGCGGTTGGCGCCCGTGCCGAGGCCGGGGAAGTTCTTCGGCCAGGTCGTGATCATCTTCCATTCGGTCCTGGCCTGGGCAATGGCCGGGGTCACGATCGCGGACGTGCCGGCTGCGGCACCGGCAAGGGCCGCCCCCTTGAGGAACTGACGGCGCTTCATAGGCTTGGTCTTGAGCATCTAAGGTCTCCTCCCTTTAATACGGTGTGCCTGTGAGACGTCTGACGGCTGTTTATTCGGTCCGCGGACGATTGGAAAGCGCATTCACTGCCGCAGGGAACCTGCACCCAATCTACAAGCGTGGCCATGTATATCCGAAATATACTTGAGTTGAATGTCGCGGCCCATGAGCGTGCCCGGCCGGCGTCGGCGCGTGCGCGCGACCGGCGCCCGGATCAGCGAGCCCGCGGCCGGTGCAGGGTCAGGATCAGGCGACACTCGCGCGCAAGAGGTCATGGACGTGGATGAGGCCGATCGGGCGGCCGCCATCGACGACGAACAGTGCCGTGATCCGTGATTTGTTGAGAATGTCGAGCGCCGAGGAGGCGAGTGCCGTCGCTTTGATGGTCTTCGGGTTCGGCGTCATGATCTGTCCGGCGGTGGCCGTCAGGAGGTTCGGCCCCATGTGACGGCGCAGGTCGCCGTCGGTGATGATGCCGACCAGCTTGCCGTCGCCGTCGACGATGCCGAGGCAGCCGAGCGCCTTCTGCGTCATGGTGACAAGCGCGCCCGTCATGGGCTCGTCGACGCGGGCGAGCGGCAGGCGGTCGTCCTTGTGCATGAGGTCAGCAACGAACTTGAGCTGCGCGCCGAGCGAGCCGCCAGGATGGAAAACCTTGAAATCGGAGGCGGTGAAGCCACGCGCCTCGAGCAATGCGACGGCGAGGCAGTCGCCGATGACGAGCTGCATGGTGGTCGATGTCGTGGGCGCGAGCCCGTGCGGGCAGGCTTCGCCGGCGCGCGGCAGCTCGATCACGATGTCGGAGGCCTGACCGAGGGCCGAGGCCGCCCGCGATGTGATCGAGATGAGCGGCACGGCGAACCGGCGCGAGTAGGTGACCAGCGTCTTGAGCTCGATCGTCTCCCCCGACCAGGAGATCGCCAGCAGCACGTCTTTCGGCGTGACCATGCCGAGGTCACCATGCGCCGCCTCGGAGGGATGGATGAAGAAGGCCGGCGTACCCGTCGAGGCGAGGGTCGCCGCGATCTTGCGCCCAATGTGCCCAGACTTGCCGATGCCGCTGACGATGACGCGCCCCTCGGCGCTGCCGAGGACCTTGACGGCCGCCTGAAAGGCTTCACCCAGCCCGTTTTGAAGAGCTGTGGCCAGCGCCATGAGGCCGGAGCTTTCGGCATCGAGTGTGCGCAGCGCGCTCGCGATGGCGAGCGGCGTCGTGCTCGGGATGGCAGGTTGCGATTTGGCGGACATGGATCGTGGGCGCTGAGCGGCAGTTGCCATGACTATAACCCCCGGCCCGGGCGCGCACAGCCCCGAGATGATGCGTGGCCGAACGAATCGGCGTCCCGTGCGGCGGATGTGACACCATGAAGGCACGCGGCGCAAGCTGCGCGCAGCAGCCCTGTGGACGATCCGAGGTGCTTCGATGTTCGGGACAATTTACAAGTTCGGCGTGTAGCGGACGTCGAGCCGCGACGAAAAGACAACCTCCGGGAGGAACAAGCCTCATGATCACGGATAACCAGCCCGCCCGCCGCCCCTGGGCGCCGGCCACGTACTATCCCGATCCGGCGATCCGCATCCTTCATCCGAGCTTCCAGCGCTATGTCATCGCGCTCGGCGCGGTCGAGCGCCTGGCGACGGGCTTTCGATGGGCCGAGGGGCCCGTATGGTTCGGTGACGGCCGCTTTCTCCTTTGGAGCGACATCCCGAACAACCGGATCATGCGGTGGGATGAGGAAACGGGCGTGACCACGATCTTTCGCAAGCCGTCCGACTTCGCCAACGGCAATACGCGCGACCGGCAGGGCCGGCTCGTGACCTGCGAACATGGCGCGCGCCGCGTCACGCGCACCGAGTATGACGGCACGATCACCGTCCTTGCCGATCGCTTCGACGGCAAGCGGCTCAACTCGCCCAATGATGTCGTCGTCAAATCCGACGACAGCATCTGGTTCACCGACCCGCCGTTCGGCCTGCTCAGCGACTACGAGGGGCACAAGGCCGAGCAGGAGCTGCCGCACGGCCTCTATCGCATCGATGGGGCGCGTGGCCGACTGGACCTGCTGGCCGACGACATCCCAGGGCCGAATGGCCTTTGCTTCTCGCCGGACGAAAGCGTGCTGTACGTCGTCGCCTCGCGGGCCACGCCCAACCGTCAGATCATCGCCTATGACGTGACGGCCGGGGGCACCCGCCTCGCCAACCGCCGCGTGGTGATCGATGCGGCTGGTGGCACGCCCGACGGGATGCGCTGCGATACCGACGGCAATCTGTGGTGCGGCTGGGGCATGGGTACGGAAGAGCTCGACGGCGTGCGCGTCTTCGCGCCCGATGGCACCCCGATCGGGCACATCGCGCTGCCAGAACGCTGCGCCAACGTCTGCTTCGGAGGGCTCAAGCGCAACCGGCTGTTCATGGCCTCGAGCCAGTCACTCTATGCTGTCTATGTCAACGCGCAGGGCGTGAAGGGCGGTTGACTTAATTTTCCCTCTCCCCGTTCCTACGGGGAGAGGGTTAGGGTGAGGGGCGGCGGTTTACGCCGACGTCCCGCAAGTTCCTGCCCCTCATCCGGACCGTCTCCCTGCACGCGGGCAGAAGGGGGAGTGAGGGGCCGATCAAGTCAACGAAACGTGAGGAAACATCCCATGCGCGCTGCTGTGCTTACCGAGGTCAACAAGCCGCTCGAGCTGCTCGATCTGGAACAGGAGGGCCCCAAGGAGGGCGAGGCGCGCGTCAAGGTGAAAGCCGCGGGCGTCTGCATGTCCGACTGGCACATCATGATCGGCGACTGGCCCATGCCGCTGCCCATGGTGCTCGGCCACGAGGCCGCGGGCGAGGTCGTCGAGGTCGGCCCCGGTGTCCGCAATGTGAAGAAGGGCGATCACGTGATCTTCTCGTTCCGCCCCAATTGCGGCTACTGCACCTATTGCGCGCGGGGCAGCTCGGTGCTCTGCATCGGCCACAATGATACCCCGCGCTGGGTGATGCACGATGGCACCTCGCGCATCAAGTTGAACGGCGAGCCGGTCAACCAGATGGCGCGCATCGGCACGTTCGCCGAGATGGTCGTGTGTCCCGCCGAGCAGCTCGTCGCCGTGCGCAAGGACCTGCCGTGGACGCACGCGGCGATCATCGGCTGCTCGGTTGCGACGGGCGTCGGGGCGGCCGTCCGCCATGCCAAGGTCGAGGCGGGGTCGAGCGTCCTTGTGATCGGCGTCGGTGGAGTCGGCCTCAATGTCGTGCAGGGCGCCCGCCTCGCCGGCGCCAAGACGATCATTGCCGTCGATCTGCTGGACAACAAGCTGCAGATGGCGACCAAGTTCGGCGCGACGCACATCCTCAATGCCTCGCGCGAGCCCGAGCTGATCAAGCGCATTCGCGAGATTACGGGTGGTCTCGGCGTCGACTATTCCTTCGACGCGATCGGCACCGCGAAGACGACCGAGCAGATCATCGACGCGCTGGCGCCGGCCGGGCACGCGACGATCGTCGGCATTCCGCACGTGGAAGCCAAGGCGCAGGTCTCGCCCTTCCAGATGGTCTTCACGGAGAAGAAGGTCTCGGGCACCTATTACGGCTCGATCCGCCCGACGATCGATTTCGGCGTGCTCGCGGATCTCTCCATGGAAGGCAAGCTCGACCTCGACTCGCTGATCAGCCGCACCTACAAGTTCGACGAGATCAATGAGGGCTTCCAGCTCATGGCCAAGGGCCAGGTCGCCCGCGGCGTCATCGAGTTCAACTGAGAAAGCAGGGATGACCAAGCTCAAGACCGTCGATCTCGTGCTGCCGGCTGCGACCGATGAGCTGGCCAAGCTCGAGATCGGCAACGTCGTCTACCTCACCGGGCGCATCCACACCGCCCGCGAGGGCGTCTACAAGCGCGCGGTCGAGGAGCGCTGCAACGTGCCTTCGGGCATCGGCACGGCGAGCTTCCATTGCTCGCCGGCGGCGAGCGTCGGCCCCAACCGCGAGCTGACCGTCGGCGCGGTGACCGCCACGGCCTCGTTCCGATTTGCCAAGTGGATTGATGGCTGGCTCGACATGTCGGGCTGCAACGTCATCATCGGCAAGGGCGGCATGTCGAGCGAGATCTACAAGCAGAGCTTCGTCCCGCACAAGGCGATCTACCTGACGACGGTCGGCTACGGCACCGGCGCACTGCTCGGGCGCGGCATCAAGAAGGTCGTCGATGCGCACTGGCTCGAGGAGCTCGGCCTCGCGCAAGCCATCTGGGTGCTGGACGTGGAGCGCTTCGGGCCGTTTCTCGTCGAGAGCGACCTCAAGGGCAACTCGCTCTTCGAGCGCGAGAACGCCAAGATCGCGCCGGGGATCGAGAAGCTCTACCGCGGCACCAAGCCCGCAACCATGCGCCGCTTCGGCGAGATCGACGACAAGACGGAAGAGGTGATTTGACGTCCAATCGTGAGGCTACAGCGGCGTGCCGGGCTTTTTGCCACCGTCCTCATCGAGACGGCGCAGGCGGTCGCGGAACTTCTTGAACATGCGCTCGAGGTAGTCGAGCGCACTGTCGACATCCTCCTCGCTCGGGAGCTGGAACTTCTCCTTGCCGGGGCGCTCGGTATCCGGCGAAGTCAAGCCGGCGGTCTCCTTCAGCCGCTTCACCTCCGCCTTGAGCTCAAGGTTTTCAGCACGCAGGCGCGCGATCTCTTGCGCAAGGCCCTGCTCCTCTTGGGCAGGCTGGCATACGACCAGATTGCCGGTGCCGGGACGGCACAGCGAAACAGCGCCGGTCTGCGTGTCGAGGCGCAGGAAGCCGCCCTCGACCGGCTGCATGGTGAAGCGGCCGGGCGCCTCGCGGGTCTGTGCCGCGGCGGGAATCACGGTGAGACCGGCGAGGATGGCCGGCACCAGAAGACGGGTTCGGATTGTCATGGAGCGCTCCTGCAACCTCAACTCGTACCCTAGCTAGCAAATGATTGTGGCCGGTGCCGAGTTCAAGGCCAAGGCTGGCAAGAAGGCGGCGCAGCGCCGCGTTCAGTCATCGGTGAGCAGGCGACCGAGGACGCCGCCGAGCACGGCGCCGAGGATCGGCGCGACCCAGAAGGCCCAGAGCTGCAGGATGGCGCCGGTGCCAGCAAAAACGGCCGTGGCAAGGCTGCGGGCTGGGTTGAGACCGCCGCCGGAGACCGGGATCGCGAGCAGATAAAGGCTGACGGTGGCGAGCCCAATGGCGAGCGGTGCCAGCGTTGACGGGGCGCGACGCCCGCCCATGCCGACGACGACGAGGACGAGCACGGCGGTCGCGGCGGCCTCGATGGCGAAGACGGCGGCCAGGCCGTAGGCGCGGCCATAGCCGTTCGCAACGACCGAGAGACCGCCTTTCGGTGGCGCCGCGGCGCCCGCCAGGATGAGCGCAAGCAGGCTGACAGCGGCAAGCGCGCCGAGGCATTGCGCAAGTATCATCAGCGGGGCCCGGCTCGAGTCGAGACGCCCGGCGGCGATGAGGCCGAGCGTCACGGCAGGATTGAGGTGTGCGCCAGAGAGCGGACCGAATGCCGCGGTCATCGCCATGACGACGCCGCCAGCCGCCAGGGCGCCGGCGAGACCCGCAATGCCCGCAGGCGCCAACAGGAGTGTGCCGCACAGGGCGAGCACAAAGGCGAAAGTGCCGGCGGCCTCGGCCGTCAGCTCACGGGTGCCCATCGGCGCCTCCTCGGTCGCAGTGCTTCGCGCTTAGCGATAACCGAGTGAGGCACAGTTGTGAATGCGCGCGCCGCCACGCGATGCGCCCCGCAAGCGCGGCGCGACAGCAATGCGATGCTGCGGGCGTGCGGATCTGCCGCTCAGCCGCCGACGCGTGCCACGCTCGCCGTGAGACGATTGACGACCACCACCGTTGTGCCGACGCCGACGCGACGAGCGAGATCGACGACATGGCCATTGGTCATACGGAAACAGCCCGACGAGGTCGCGCGACCGATGGTGCGGGGATCGTCGGTGCCGTGAATGCGATAGAGCGTGTTGCCGAGATAGAGCGCCTTGGCGCCGAGCGGGTTGTACACGCCGCCGGTCATCCTCAGGGGGAGGTAAGGCTGGCGCTGACGCATGGTCTCGGGCGGGTGCCAATCGGGCCAGTTGGCAATCCGGCTGATGCGCTCGGTGCCCGTCCAGGTGAAGCCTTCGCGGCCAACTGAGATCGGATAGACGAAGGCCTGGCGCGGCGATTTCACGAGGTAGAGCTTGCGGCCCGCCGTATCGATGACGATCGTGCCCGGCTCATAGCTGCTGACGAACGCGATGGTGTCAGGGCTTTGCGGTGAGACGTTCGGGCGCGGACCGCCGCTCATGAGAGCCTGCCCGCGCGGCCGCTCCCGCGGCCCATAGCGATCTTCGTCGTACCGCGGGCTCGCATAGGAGGGCGCTCGATAGCCCGGCTGGCTCCACGGCATCCACCACTCCTGGGCGAGAGCGGACGGGGCCACGGCGCCGATCATCACCAGCGCCAATGCGGCACGTAGCATTATCTATTTACTCCTTATTTACCCGTGGCTTGCTCGTCCGAGCGCATGAGAGCTGTGTACCACGCATCGGCGCGCGACCGAACCGAAAATGCACGCGCCTCACGTGATATTGACCGCTCATCCCGGCGCATGGCCATGCGGCCAGATGAGAGGACGACAGTGCATCTGAAACACAGGTAGATTGTCGCGTCAGAAGTCCCCACTCCCGATCGAGAGCGAGCCCCAATGGCGAATATCAATGCTGGCCCCTTCACAACGCGCCCGGAGATCGAGGGCACATTCGGCGTTTGCGCGACCACGCACTGGATTGCGACCGCGGTCGGCATGTCGATTCTCGAGAAGGGTGGGAATGCCTTCGATGCAGGCGTCGCGGCCGCATTCACGCTGCAGGTCGTCGAGCCGCATCTCTGCGGTCCTGGTGGCGACGTGCCGGTGATCGTCTATGACACCAAGAAGGGCGTGCCGGAGGTCATCTGCGGGCAGGGGCCGGCCCCGGCCGGCGCGACGATCGCGCACTACCGCGGCCATCTTGCTCTCGACATCGTGCCCGGCACGGGCCTGCTCGCGGCGTGCATTCCCGGCACGTTCGAGACCTACATGATGATCCTGCGCGACTACGGCACCATGCGCCTGCGCGACGTACTGGAGCCCTCGCTCGGCTATGCGCGGGGCGGCCATCCGATCGCCGAGCGCGCGTGCGCCACGATCGCGACCGTCAAGCAGCTCTTCGTGGAGCACTGGCCGACGTCGGCGGCGGTCTATCTCCCAGGCGGCAATGTCCCGGCGCCGGGCACGCTCTTCCGCAACCCTGCTCACGCCGAGACGTACGCGCGCATTCTCACGGAAGCCGAAGCGGGCGGCGGCGGCCGCGAAGCCGAGATCGAGCGCGCCCGCAGGGCCTGGAGCCAGGGTTTCGTCGCCGAGGCCATCGATACCTTCTGCCGCACGCACGAGGTCATGGATGTGAGCGGGCGGCGCCACAAGGGCGTGCTGACGGGCGCCGACATGGCAGGCTGGCAGCCGACGATCGAGGCGCCGGTCTCGCTCGACTATCACGGCTATACGCTGCTGAAGCCGGGGCCGTGGACGCAGGGTCCGGTCATGCTCCAGCAGCTTGCCATCCTCAAGGGTTACGACCTCGACAGGCTCGACCCGACAGGCGCCGATTTCGTCCATCTCTGGATCGAGGCAGCCAAGCTCGCCTATGCGGACCGCGAGGCCTTCTATGGCGATCCAAAGTTCGCCGACGTCCCCATGTCGACGCTGCTTTCCGAGCGCTACAACTCGGACCGCCGCCGCCTGATCGGCCAGTACGCCTCGATGGAGCAGCGCCCCGGCGTGATCGAGGGCTACGACGGCAGGGTCATCGTGAAGTCCACGGCCAACGAGCGCGTCGCCGTGAGCGCGGCCGGCGCCGGCGAGCCGACGGTCGGCGCCATGGGCCTCACGCGGGGCGACACCGTGCACATCGACATCGTCGACCAGGCCGGGAACATGTTCACGGCGACGCCCTCGGGCGGCTGGCTGCAGTCCTCGCCGGTGATCCCGGCGCTCGGCTGGCCGCTCGGCAGCCGCGCGCAGATGTTCTGGCTCGAAGAGGGCCTGCCGGGATCGCTGGCTCCGGGCAAGCGCCCGCGTTCGACGCTCTCGGTGGGCATGGCGCTCAAGGAGGGCAATCCGTACATGGTCTGGGGCACGCCCGGCGGCGATCAGCAGGATCAGTGGAGCGCGCAGTTCTTCCTGCGTCACGTCCATGCCGGCATGAACATGCAGGAGGCCATCGACGCGCCGGCCTGGCACATCGAGCACTTCCCGGCCTCGTTCTGGCCGCGGGCGGCCCGCCCCGGCGTCGTGGTGGTCGAGGGCCGTCTGCCGGCTGCGACGATCAGGGAGCTCGAGCGTCGCGGCCACAAGGTCGAGGTCGGGCCGGACTGGTCGGAGGGGCGGCTCACGGCCGCCGCGCAGGTCGGCCCGCGCCGTCGCGCCGCCGCCAACCCGCGCGGCATGCAAGGCTATGCGGCGGGACGGTGAGTGAGATCAGTGACTGCGGGATGGTGGGCAGTACAGGGATCGAACCTGTGACCCCTACCATGTCAAGGTAGTGCTCTACCGCTGAGCTAACTGCCCATCCCGTCAGGACCCGTGGCCAGTGCGATGGCGCTGGGCGAGGTGGCTCTCTTAGCGAACAGGCGCCCATCGCGCAAGGATGGACTGCGCCCCGCCCTGGAAAAGGGGGGCTCGCTCAGGCTGCCCAGTATTCTGGAAAGGCAATCCAGGCGCGGCGCAGGTCACTGGGGCTTGGCTGACGCACCTCATGAAGCTGCATCAGGGCCTCGCGCCGGGCGACTGCGCGCGCGAGGGACGCCTCGAACATGTCGGCGAGATCCTCGCGGTAGGTCATGGCAGCAGCCTCGGTGCCCACCGCCAGCGCCGCGGCCGCCTCACCGGCCATCTCGCCCGAGACGACGGCCGCAAGGATGCCGGCGCCGGTAATTGGGTTCGTCAGGCCCGCCGCATCGCCGGCGAGCAGCACATGCGCGGCGCCGATCCGGGACACCGGCTCGAGCATCCCCCCGCTCGGGATCGCGCCGCCCGTGTGGCCGAGCACCTCGCGCCCGACACGGCCCTGGGCCGCGAGCTGGGCATGCAGGTCGTCGAGCAGGGGCTTGAAGCGGCCGCGCCAGCGCGGATCACCGCCGAGCCCGAGGTTGGCGATCCTGCCCTTGGGAAAGAGCCACGCATAGCCGCCGGGCAGCTTGTGCGAGATAAAGATATCCGTCTCATCGAAGGGCACGAGCAGCGGCACCGTCATCTGGCGCGTCTCGGCGAGCACCCGGTTCTCGATGCCGACGGCCGCCCCGACGGCCGAGCGCGGCCCATCGGCGCCGATGATGACCGCGGCCGCAAGCCGGCTCCCGTCTGAAAGCTCGGCAAGGCCGTCGTCATCGATCGCGCGGAGCGTGAGGCCGAACCAGGTCTCGGCGCCAGCCTGCTCGGCGCGCGCCACGAGCGCCGCGTCGAAGGCTCGCCGGTCGATCATCGCGCCGGAGAACTGCTCGCGCACGTGCGGCGGCTCGTCCTCGACGAACGTGGTCATGGCGCGGATACGCTGCTGGCGGTGCTGATCGAGACCGGGCACGTGCTGACCGATCAGCGCCGGCACGAATTCGGCACACTGCACAGGGTGACCCGCAACGCGTTTGCGGTCGAGCGCCACCACGCGCGCGCCCCTCGCGGCGGCCGCGGCCGCCGCGCTCGCACCCGCCGGCCCGAGGCCGACCACCAGGACGTCGATCACCCGCGCCGCACTCACCTTGGTGTCCTCAATGCCCCTCGAAGGCCATGAGCGCCTCGCATCGAATGCCCATGCCCTCGAGCCGCTTGCGCCCGCCGATATCCGGAAGGTCGATAATGAAGGCCGCGCCGACGATCTCGCCGCCCGAGCGGCGCACGAGTTTGGCCGCGGCCTCGGCGGTGCCGCCGGTGGCGATCAGGTCATCGACGATCAGAATGCGCGAGCCGGCGCGGATCGCATCCTCGTGGATTTCGATGACGTCGATGCCGTACTCGAGCGTGTACTCCTGGCCGATCGTCTTCCAGGGCAGCTTGCCCTTCTTGCGGATCGGAATGAACGCGGTGCCGAGCCGGTCCGCGACCGCGCCGCCGAGGATGAAGCCACGCGCCTCGATCCCGGCCACCGCATCGATCGGCTCGCCGCGCCAGGGCTCGGCCATCCGCACGATCGTTGCTTTGAAGCCCTGCGCGTCGCCGAGCAGTGTGGTGACATCCCGGAACATGATGCCGGGCTTCGGGTAGTCCGGAATCGTGCGGATCAGGCTCTTGAGATCGGCCAAAGGTGCTTCCCTTTCTCCTGGTGTGCGTCCCGTGCGCTCAGGTCTCCCAAGGCACGCCGCCGGCGTAGGTCAGATAAGGCACGCCCGCGAGCCAGCCGGAATCGACCGGCAGCAGGATGCCGGTGATCGTGCGCGCCTGATCGGAGACGAGGAAGGAGATCGCAGCAGCGATGTCGGACGGCTCGGGCAGCGTCTTGAGCGCGTGCACGCTCATGATCTTGTTCATGTCGCGCTGGCCGGCGGCGACCTTCGCGCGCAGCGGGGGCGTCATGACGTACGTCGGCCCGACACTGTTGACGCGGATGTTGTGGCGTCCGAGCTCGACGGCAAGGAGCTGCGTGAGGCGTGCGATCGCGGCCTTGCCGAGGTTGTAGGCCGGGATTGGCAGCGGCTGCAGCGAGTTGATCGATCCGATCGTGACGATGGCGCCCCGCTTTTCCGGAACCATGCGGCGCGCGAATGAGCGGCAGGCATGGAGCGTTCCGTTGTAGTTGACCTGCCACATACGGTCATGGGCGGCCATGTCCATGTCGAGGATCGACTCGCTGTTCGGGATCAGGCCGGCAGACGTGACCAGCACGCGCGGCGCGCCGAGCTCCTTGGCGACCGCCGCGGCCATGGATTCCACGGCTTCGGCATTGGACACATCACAGTGCCAGGCGCGGGCACCGTTGCCGATGTCGCGGGCGACGGCCTCGGCCGCCGCCATGTTCACGTCGAGGATGGCGATCCGGTAGCCGTCCGCCGCGAGCCGGCGCGCCGTGGCCTCCCCGATGCCGCTCGATCCCCCCGTGATGACGGCAATGCCTGCGTTATCGGCCATGTGCGTTTTTCTCCCGTGAATGCCGGCGTGCCATGAGCCGGGCCTGTCGTGGTCGGCAAGGTTACCTTAAGGCGAGGGCCACAACCAGCGCCCGCCATACGGGCACCGCCGTGGTTGCGCGACCCGCCGCCGGGGGGTATCAGTCTCGCGCTAAAGCGCGGCAGGCCGGGGGCAGCCGCAGGCTGCGCAGATCAGTGCCGGGCCGAGCATGGATAGTTTGAAACTTATTGCCCTTGACGCGGAGGACCTCAAGGTTGTGTCCGCGCACCTGCAGGATGCTGTGCTGAAGGTGGCCGACATGGCCTTCGTGCCGCGCGAGCGGCGCTTTGCGGCCATCCTCAACCGCTTCGACTGGACGTCGGTGCTGACTGGCGGCAAGGCGAAGGCACCGACACGCCGGCAGACGGCTCTGCGCTTCGAGCGTGTGCTCGGCGCGCAGGTGAGCGGCATCGACCTCAAGGCCGGGCATGAGGTTCTGGAGTTGCTGGCGCTGCAATTCGAGCCGGTGACGGCCGAGGATCCGCAGGGATATCTGACGCTGGTCTTTGCCGGGGGTGGTGCGGTGCGGCTGCATGTCGAGTGCATCGAGGCCGAGATGAAGGATCTCGGCCCGGCCTGGCAGGCGCGCGCTGTGCCGCGGCATCCGGATGATGACGCGGCGCAGTAGGGTAGGCCGCAAACGACGCAACAGAACATGCCCCCTCCCCGCTGTTGCGGGGGGAGGGGGATATCGCTGAAAGCCAGAGACATGCCCATACGCCTTTCGACATCCGAGCCGGGCTTCGAGCCGGCGTTCTGCACCTTCCTTGCGCACAAGCGCGAGGTCTCCGAGGATGTGGAGGCGCAGGTGCGGGCGATACTCGCCGAGGTGCGCGAGGGCGGCGATGCGGCGCTGAGTGCGCTCACTCGGCGCTTCGACCGCTTCGATGTCGCCGCGAAAGGACTGCGCATCGGCGCCGAGGAAATCGCAGCGGCCGTGGCGGGCGCCGATGCGGAGACCATGGCGGCGCTCACGCTCGCGCGCGACCGCATTGCCGCCTATCACCAGCGGCAGGTCCCGCAGGATGACCGCTATCGCGATGCGCTGGGTGTCGAGCTTGGCGGGCGCTGGACGGCCGTCGAGGCCGTGGGCCTCTATGTGCCCGGCGGGACGGCCTCCTATCCAAGCTCGGTGCTGATGAATGCCGTGCCGGCGCGCGTTGCCGGCGTGCCGCGCATCGTCATGGCGGTGCCGGCGCCCGACGGACTGCTCAATCCGCTGGTGCTGGTTGCGGCGCATCTCGCGGGCGTCGAGGAGATCTATCGGGTCGGCGGTGCGCAGGCCGTGGCCGCGCTTGCCTACGGCACGGAGACGATCGCCCCCGTCGCCAAGATCGTCGGGCCGGGTAATGCCTATGTCGCCGCCGCCAAGCGGCAGGTGTTCGGCACGGTCGGCATCGACTCGATCGCCGGGCCGTCGGAGGTGCTCATTATTGCCGATCGTGACAATGATCCAGCGTGGATTGCCGCGGATCTCCTCGCGCAGGCTGAGCACGACACGGCGGCCCAATCGATCCTGATCACAGACGATGCCGCATTCGCTGACGCCGTCAGCATCGCCGTGGAACGGCAGCTCGCGGTGCTCCCCCGCGGGGCCATCGCCGCTGAGAGCTGGCGCGATTATGGCGCAGTCATCCTCGTCAAGGACTTCGGCGAAGCGCCGGCGTTGGCCGACCGCATTGCCGCCGAGCACCTCCAGATCGCCGTGCGCGATGCAGACCGGCTCGCCGATGCGATCCGCAATGCCGGCGCCATCTTCCTTGGTGCACACACGCCCGAGGTGATCGGCGATTACGTTGCGGGCTCCAATCACGTGCTGCCGACGGCGCGCAGCGCGCGCTTCTCGTCGGGTCTCGGCGTCCTCGACTTCATGAAGCGGACCTCGATCCTGCGCCTCGACGAGGCCTCGCTGGCGGCGCTTGGGCCCGCCGCCATGCGCCTTGCCGCGGCCGAGGGGCTCGAGGCGCACCGCTACTCGATTGCCGTGCGGCTCGGCCCGAACGCAAGTGCCGCCGGGCCGGCCAAGGAGGGCTCGTGAGCGACGCGTCAAGTCCGCCCCGCTCCCGCCTCGTCGCGATCACGCTCGACGAGGCTTCGATCACGCGCGGCAATGCCAACATCGAGCATGAGCGCGAGGTGGCGATCTACGATATCATCGAAGCCAACACCTTCGAGGTGGAGGGACGGGAAGGGCCCTTTACGCTCAAGCTCGCGATCATCGAGGACCGGCTTCATTTTATTGTCGATACCGACCCGGCGTCGGGCGAGTATACGCTCATGCTCTCGCTGTCGCCGCTCAAGCGGGTCATGAAGGACTACTTCATCGTTTGCGACAGCTATTACCAGGCCATTCGTTCGGCGCCGCCCTCGCGTATCCAGGCGATCGACATGGGCCGGCGCGGTCTTCATGATGAGGGCAGCCGCCTGCTCGCAGAGCGCCTCAAGGGCAAGGTCAGCGTTGATCACGATACGGCGCGGCGTCTCTTCACGCTGATCTGCGCGCTGCACTGGAAGGGCTGATGCACCATGCCGCGCGGCGGGGCCAGCAACGAGGGCGGTATGCGCGAGCTGCCCGGCGCCGTGCTGTTCGCCTGCACGATGAACGTGGTGCGCTCGCCGATCGCCGCCGCCATCCTGCGCCATCTCGCCGGCCGCCGCGTTTATGTCGCCTCGGCCGGCGTGCGGGCGGGCGATGAGAGAGACCCTTTTGTTACCGCCGTGATGGAGGAGATCGGAATCGACGTCTCAACGCATACGCCGCTCGCGCTCGCCGATCTCGACGACACTTCGTTCGACCTCATCGTGTCGCTGTCGCCGGAGGCCCACCACTCGGCGCTGGAGCTCACGCGCACGATGGCCGTGGATGTTGAGTACTGGCCGACATTCGATGCGTCGCTCATGGTGGGACAGGGCAACCGCGAGCAGACGCTCGAGGTGTACCGGCGTGTGCGTGACCAGCTCTTCGAGCGCATCAAGCGCCGCTTCGGCTTCGAGGGCGGGCCGACGGTGTAGCCGTCGTCCCGTCTCGTGCCGCGATCATGGGAACGGATCGATTCCCGGCCTCGCACCTTCGGGCAGTGGCGCCCGCGTGGCATTCAAGACCATCGCGAGCAGGCTGTAGTAGCCGTGGATGCCGATCATATCGATGACGCCGCGCTCGCCGAACGCGTCGACCGCGCGCTTGTACGTCGCATCACTCACCGAGCGGTTGCGCGAGAGCTCATCAATGAAGTCGTAGATCGCGGCCTCATCGGCGGCCATTTGGCTCGGCCGACGGCCCTCCGCGATCGCATCGATGATCTCCGCCGCAAGCCCCGCCTTCTCTGCGATCGGCCGGTGATGATGCCACTCGAAGGCCTGCGTCCACAGGCGCGCCGTCATCAGGATGACCATCTCGGAACGGCGCGGCTCGAGTGCGCTGTTGAAGCGCAGGTACTCGCCCGTCTTCTGCAGTCGGGTCATGAAATCAGGGCTGCGCAGGAGCGGGATGAAGGGGCCGACAAGATGGCCGCGCGGGCCGGCAATGATGTCCCGGACGGCGGCCTTCTGCGGCTCCGTCATCTCGGCATCGGGGATCGGCGGCATGCGCGGCGGGCGTGCAGTCATGAGCGGCTTCCTTTGCTCGTTGTTGGCAGCTAGGGCTTCAGGTGCCGCCCTTGGTGTCCCAGCCGGTCGTATCCTTGTCGAGGAACTTATTGGGCTTGAGGAACATCGAGAGCACGAGGCAGCCATTCGGCGAGTGGGCAACATGGCGGTTGCCGGCCGGGCGCCAGACGAAATTGCCGGGCGTCGCGACACCCTCGTCGTCCTCGAGCGTGCCTTCGAGCACCCAGGTCTGCTCGATCTCGACATGCTCGTGGTAGGGAAGCTTGGTGCCGGGCGCAAAGCGGAAGAGCGCCGTGACGAGGCCGCTCTCCTTGTCTTCGACCAGCACCTTCATGGAGACGCCCGGAAAACGCGTCTCCTGCCAGGGCAGCTCCGCGACATTGAGATAGCGTGAGGCGAGCGGGCCGAGCTTGTCGGCGTCCTTCAAGAATGGCGTTGTGGCGACCATGGCGGGCGAACTCCCTGTTCGATGTTCTCTATTGGCCTCGAAGAGCGCGCAAGATTTTCACCTGCGGCGGTGGCTGTCAAACACCGTCGTCAAGCCGCCCTCTTGGACGGCTCAGCGTTCGACGGGCGTACCAATGGGCTTGCCGCAGGCCGGGGACCGAGGGAGCCGCAGTTCGGCTAAGACGCGTTCAAGCTGGCTCTCCCGCACTCTCTCCGCAGTTGGAGGGTTGGCGAGAAAGCGCTCCGTCGTGCTCTTGAGATGCGCGATGACATTGGGAGCTGATGCGTCGAGCGGAGGGGGGTGCTGACCCAGGTCGAGCTGCAGGCGGTAATAGCTGCCGCCGCGCATGGCCATTGCTCGCCGCGCGTGATAGTCAACACTCGGATCATTGAACACGATCTCGAGAATCGGGTTTGACCAGCTGATGGCGCCCCAGCTCCACACCTCCTCGTATGTGTAGGCGACGGTTAGGCGGCCTGTGCCAATCGAAAGCAGCAGCAGCGAGCGATCCCCGCTCGGGATGAGCCGCTCGGCGAGGCTCAACGCCTCTTGGGCCGGATTGTTGGCAAAGAGCGCGCCATCAACAAGAGTGATGTAGCCGCTCGGCGATATGCGCTTCTGGACGGCTAGCCGCGCCGGCGGAAAGTATGTGGGGACTGCCGTCGCGCCGCGCGCAATGTCTCTCATAAGGAGATCGCCGTGCTCACGATTCGTGAGCCAAAGCCGGCGGCCATTCTCGAAGTCGTAGGCCGGAACGGCGACCTCGGTGAGCGCGCGCCCAATCCGTTCTTCGCCGAAGTACTTTGCGAAT
Organism: Hyphomicrobiaceae bacterium; assembly: GCA_046293075.1. Classification (GTDB taxonomy): domain Bacteria; phylum Pseudomonadota; class Alphaproteobacteria; order Rhizobiales; family Hyphomicrobiaceae. The sequence goes on from JBKBPL010000026.1 coordinate 21,792, forward strand.
ACCGCTTCGACGCTGGCAGGATCGTACTTCGGCCGCACCAGTTGGCGCAGCGCCCGCAGTTGCTCATACTCGTACGGGAAGATGTCCGGCGCGTGCTCTTCGAACAGCGCGGCGATCTGCGCTGCCGCGAAGGCTGGCTTGCGCGGTGTGGAGACGCCGGGGCGCGTTAACCCGAGCGCTATGATTGATCCGGTCGACGTGCCGACGATCAGATTGAACTGATCTGAAATGGGCCTTCCGGTCGCCTTCTCGATGTGCGCGAGGATCATCGCCGGAATGATGCCCCTGACGCCCCCGCCATCGATCGCGAGAACCCGCACGCAGGGGCCGAAGATGCGCGGCCCGACTGCGGGCAGGCTTCCCCAGCCGGCGACTTCCACACCATCAGGCTCGGCCGGTGCTGCAAGCGGTGGTGGCCGTGGCGTTGGCGCCGCAACAGTGAGGTACCAAATGATCCCTCCGGCAACGACCAGGACCGAGGCGACGCCAATCAGCCGGCCCAGCCAGAGCAGAAAGCGTGATGCGGCACCCATGGCGGATCTCCCACGACCAAGTATGAGCATAGACCATGGCGTCAACGTTGGCGCGCATTCGTCGAGCCACTGCGGGAAAAATGCAGGACGCCTGCCATCGGCAGGGAGGCAGCCGCTTGGACCTATCCGAACCGCCGCGCGAGATCCGTGCCCAGCAAGCCATCATAGACCGCGAGAGTCTGACGCTGCATCTCGGCGACCGTGAAGCGCGCGGCGATCGAGGCGATGGCGCGCGCGCTCATGGCCGCGCGCTCGATTTCCGGCATGGCGAGCGCATCGGCGAGGGCCTCGGCGAGGGCGGCCGCATCGCTCGGCGGGACATGCCAGCCCGTCGCCTGGTCAGGCGGAGCCTCCGGCGGTGCGAGCACGATCTCGGGCGGTGCGCCGATGTTGGTCGTGATCGTCGGGCAGCCGACGGCCAATGCCTCTGCGGCCGCACGCCCGAAAGCCTCGGGCTCGATGGAGGCGACCACCGTGACGTGTGCGAGAGCGAACGCCGCGGCGATGTCATCGACGTGGCCGACCAGGCGCACGCGATCGCCGACGCCCAAGTCGGCAGCCAGCCGGCTGAGACCTTCCGCATAATCGTCGCGTCCCTGGGCATCGCCGGCCAGAACAAGCACGGCATCGCCGAGGCGCCCCTCGGCATGAAGGCGGCCCACGGCCGCGATCACGAAGCGCTGGCCTTTCCACGACGTGAGCCGCGCGGCATGGAGGATCACGCGTTGATCCGGCCCGACGCGCCAGGCGGCGCGCAGGCGGGCACGGCGCTCCGCGGCGACGGCCGCCGGCGAGAAGCGCGCGATATCGACGCCGCGCGGAATGATCCGCGGCGTGCCAGCGAGCGCCCCATAGCGTGCGCGGATCAGATCGGCTGTGTAGCGCGAGTTTGCGATCACGACGTCGCCGCGCGCCATCACGCTGTTGTAGAAGCGCTTGAGGCGTCCGCGCTCGCCATAGGCGCCGTGATAGGTGGTCACGAACGGCGCGCCCGTCTGTCGCGCGGCGATGAGTGCGCTCCATGCCGGCGCGCGACTGCGGGCATGAAGGAGCGCCACCGAGCGCGCGTGCACGAGACGCGCGAGGCGCAGGCCGTTGGCAAGGATCGTCACGGGGTTCTTGCTCTCGAGCGGCAGGGTGATGATCTCGCCGCCGAGCGCGGTGATGCGCTCGGCCATGCGCCCGCCCTCGGTCGCAACGAGCGCCCGACCGCCGGCGCGCACGAGCGCTTCGACGATCTCGAGCGTGGAGAGCTCGGCGCCGCCGGTATCGAGCCGCGGCACGATCTGCAGTATGGTGGGCGCCTGATCGGCCATGCGTCCCGGCTGACATGTAGAGCAGGAGAGCCGCGCGGCTCAGGAAGTCGAGGGGTTATAGGATGGCGGAGGCCGAACCACAATTTCTGCGCGTCGGGACCGGCGCGTCCGAGCGCCGCATCGCCTATCTCGCCGATCCCGGAAAGCCGGGAAAGACGCCCGGTGTGATGTGGCTTTCTGGGCTCAAGTCGGAGATGACGAGCACCAAGGCCTCGGTGCTTGCGGCCTGGGCGGCGGAGCACGGCCATCCTTGTACGCGCTTCGACTACTCGGGGCATGGCCAGTCGGCCGGGCGGTTCGAGGATGGCACCGTCGGCGCCTGGCTCGAGGAGGCTCTGGCCGTTTTCAGGGAGGTCACACGGGGGCCGCAGATCCTCGTCGGCTCGAGCATGGGCGGCTACATCGCGCTGCTTGTGCTGCGCGCGCTCTTGCGCGAGGCACCGGCCGAGGCGGCGCGGATCAAGGCGCTGCTGCTGATCGCGCCGGCCTGGGACATGACCGAGCGTCTCATGTGGGCGCGCTTCTCCGAGAGCGCCCGGCGCGACATCCTGGAGAAGGGCGTGTACATGCGGCCCTCCCAGTACGGGGATGGCGACTATCCGATCACGCGGCGGCTGATCGAGGAGGGGCGCAACCACCTGATCGGCGATTCGTCCTTCGATCCCGGGCGGCCGATCCATGTGCTGCACGGCCTCATCGACGCGGATGTGCCCTGGGAGCACACGCTCGAGCTCGTCGCGCATCTTTCAGGGGATCACGTCCAGGTTTCCGCGGTGCCGGACGGCGAGCATCGGCTGTCGCGGCCCGAAGACCTCGATCTGATGATCCGCACGCTCGAAGGGCTCGCGGGCGTGTCTTATGCGAGCTGAGCTACCAGCGGTCGCCCCATGGGTTTAGCTTGGCATCCACTTGGGCTGAACCCATGAAGCCGCCTTCGTGTGCGTCCTCGAGCGCGTGGGGCGGCAGGCGCTCCGCCACCGCCTCGGCGATCACCCACATGGCGAAGCCATCGCCGTGGATGGCGCCCGTGCAGGCGAGGCGATTGCCCGCGCTCATCCGGCAGCTCGACAGCGTCTGGACGCGCTCGGGCGCGCGGAGGTCGTGGCGCAGCACGCGGATGTCGACAGGCTGCAGGTGCGCCGGAAGTGTGCCGAGATCGACATTGCGGAAGACGCACGTGTAGGCGCGGTTGCAGGCACCCGCGCGCAGTCCGATCGCATTGCCGAAGCTGACGGCACGCCGGCCGGGAAGGAAGCTCGCAGGCTGGTCGGGGCCGTTGCTCACGTAGCAGCCGCCAGCCCCGCAGAGCACAGGGTCCATGCTCTCATAGCGCCGCCCGCGGCGATAGCGCGGCTCCATGTGCAGAATGACGGCGACGCGACCGTTGAAGGGGTGCCTCGGCGCATCGAGCGTTTCAGGGGCGCGCGGCTCGGTGCCGGCACGCGCGTGCGGCGGGGCGAGCGGAACATCACGGAAGCCCTCATTCTCGGCCATTCGGCCCCGCCCTGATGTGGGCTCGAGCGCGCCTTCGTCGGCTCTGTCGACGACTGTGCCTTTGGCTGTGCCGCTGTGCCGCGCCAGGTGCTCCTCGCGAATACGGCGCAGGCGTTCGGCGAGGCGCGCGATTTCGGCATCGGCCTCCATGTCGGCGACTCGGCGAGCCTCCTCTGCAGTCGCGCGCGCAACAGCACGACGGGTCTCCTCGGCGCGTCGTTCGACCTCGGCGCGCGCGGCTTGCTCGGCTGCTGCGCGCTCGGCCGCGATGCGCAGGGCCTCATTAGCTTTGCGGATTTCCTCGGCCCTGCGCGCGTCCTCAGCCTTGCGGGTCTCTGCGGCGCGTCGTGCTTCCTCGGCCGCCCATGCCGCATACTCTGCGCGGCGCGCTTCCTCAGCGAGCCGCTCGATGTCGGCTCGTTGCGCCTCCTCCTGTGCCTTGCGCGCCATTTCAGCACGCCGTGCTTCCTCAACCTTGCGTGCAGCCTCCGCGGCGGCGGCCTTTTCGGCAGCCGCGCGCAGTGCCTCGGCGGTGCGCTTCACTTCCTCGGCCTTGCGCGCTTCTTCCACGATGCGTGCCTGCTCGGCCTCGCGGGCCGCTTCGATCAGGCGTGCCCTCTCGGCACGCTGGCGCTCGGCCTCTGCCTCGCGTGCTTCGCGCTCCGCCCTCAGGGCATCGAGCCGCGCCGCCTGTTCCTCGAGCTTGCGCCGCTCTTCGGCTTCGGCGCGCGCCCGAGCGAGCATCTCGGCCTCGTGGGCCTTGCGCGCTTTTTCCCGTGCCGCTTGTGCTGTCTGCTCGGTACGCTGTTGCGCCGGCTTGCGGGCAGCCTCCTGGCGCTGGGCCTCGCGCGCTGCCTCGGCGCGCCGTGCGTCTTCGGCAAAGCGATTGGCGATCGCATGGCCGGGATTGACAGGAGGGTCCGCGGCGGCAGGCAGTGTGCTCGCGAGGATCGCTGCTGCAAGAGCGCCGGTGAGACCGCTCGTGCGATGCAACGTGCGGCAGGCAAGAAATGCGCGACGCATCAGAGTGGACATCGCCGCTACTCCCTCGACGGAGGAACAATCAACTACAGCAGCGCCACCGGGGGGCGGGCGCCGTCAGCAACGCAATGCACAGTACGGAATGACGGTACGCCGCGATTTAGGCGGCCGCGCGGACTTGGGATGAACGCTGCGTGAATTGCGTCACGCCCCAACCATTCGCCCTTTAGTTCCTTCACGCGCCGAGCAGCGCGGCATCGTGGGCCAATCCCTCGCGATAGGTCGGATAGGCGAGCGTTACGCCAAGTGCCTCCTTGAGGCGCACATTGGAGACGCGCTTGCACTCCGCGTAGAAGCTGCGCGCCATGGGCGTCAGCTCAGCCGTGGCGAAGTCGATCAAGGGTGGCGCAGGCAACCCGAGCAGCGCTGCCGCATGGGCGAGAACGTGCTCGGGAGGTGCCGGCTCGTCGTCGGTGACATTGTAGATCGCGTGCCCCGAAGGACGCGCGATCGCGGCTGCGAGCACGTTCGCGATATCCTCCACATGAATGCGGTTGAAGACCTGCCCGGGCTTCACGATGGCGCGTGCCGTGCCTTGGCGCATGGCGTCGAGCGGTCCGCGTCCGGGGCCGTAGATGCCGGCGAGGCGAAAGATCTCGACGCGGATGGCGGTGCGCTCGGCGAGGTCGAGCCAGGCCTGCTCGGCGGCGAGGCGCCAGCGACTGCGGGTGCTGAGCGGTTGGGGCGGCGTTGTCTCGTCAACCCAGGCGCCAGCGTGATCGCCGTAAACGCCGACCGTCGACAGGTAGCCGATCCACTGCACTGTTCGCGAGAGATCATCTGCATGGTGGCGCAGAAGGGGATCACCGAAAACGTCGGGTGGCGCGGACACGAGTATGTGCGTTGCCGCGGCGAGGGCGGTGCGCAGCGGACCACTGGGCGCCGTGCCGTCGAAGACAACCGCGCCATGGCCCAGTGCGGCGATCCGTGCGGCGCCGTCGGCTGTTTGCGCCGTGCCGATGATGCGCCAGCCCTCGGCAGCGAGGCGGGCGGCGAAGACGCGCGCCGTGTAGCCGAGCCCGATGCAGAGAAGCGTACTCATGGCGTGAGCGCCGCCCTCCACTCCTCGCGCACGGTCTCATCCGCCTCGCGCGCGTGGACTTGGGCGAGTTCCGTGAGATGCGGCCGTGGCACGAGGCGAGACAGTGCCCATACGGCGGCACCGCGCACGATCGATGCCTCATGTCCAAGCAGGGCTTCGATGCGCGGCACCAACGTCGCATCGGCGCTGTTGCCGGCGGCGATCAGCACATTGCGCATGAAGCGCGCGTGCCCGGCGCGGCGGATCGGCGTGCCGGCGAAGCGCTGGCGGAAGGCGGCATCGTCGAGCGCGAGAAGATCGGCGAGGTGCGGGCCCTGTGTCTCCGGCCGGATGACCATCTGCTGATCGCGTGCGGCGGCGGCGAACTTGTTCCATGGACAGACGGCAAGACAATCATCACAGCCGAAGATGCGGTTGCCGATGGCCGCACGGAACTCGAGGGGGATCGGCCCCTTGTGCTCGATCGTGAGGTAGGAAATACAGCGCCGCGCATCGAGCTGGTAAGGCGACGGGAATGCGGCGGTCGGGCAAACGTCGAGACAGCGCCGGCAGCGCCCGCAGTGGTCGTGCTCGGGCTGGTCGGCGTCGATCTCGGCCCGCGTCAGGATGATGCCGAGATAGAGCCACGAGCCGTGATCACGCGAGACGAGGTTCGTGTGCTTGCCTTGCCAGCCAAGCCCGGCCAGCGCGGCGATCGGCTTCTCGAGCAGCGGCGCGGTGTCGACAAAGACTTTGACATCCGCGCCGGCCGCGAGCTGCAGCGCGCGGGCGACGCGCTTAAGGCGCGGCTTGACGACGTCGTGATAGTCGCGCCGCGATGCGTAGATCGAGATGCTGGCGCGGCTCGGCGCGCCCAGAAACCGCAGCGGATCGCCGTCCGGCGCGTAGCTGAGGCCGAGCACGATGGCGCTCTTGGCTTCCGGCCACATGGCATTGGGGTGTTGCCGGCGCTCGGCCTTGGCCGCGAGCCAGTCCATATCGCCGTGCCGTCCGTCGGCGATGAACTTCATGAAGCGCAGGCCCGGCTCGGCGCCGAGATCGCTGACGCGGGCGATGCGCACCACGCTGAAGCCGGCGGCCACCGCCTCCCGCGCAATCAGCGCGCGAAGCGCTCGTGCTGGCGGACGCGCGGCGTCGGCCGGCGGATCGGTCGCGGGGCAGGCGCCGCCCTCCGCGCACCTCATCGGCACGGCCGGTGTCGGCGCCATGGCTTCCTCACGCGGCCTCGGCGAAGCTCAGCCGGAAGCCATGGACTTCGGCGAGTGTCTGGATCGCCTTTTCGGCCTCGGCCTCGGGAAGTTCCGTGAAGGGAGGCCTGAGCTCGGCCCAGAGCGGGTCGTTACGATAGTGTGCCAGCAGGGCCTTGAGCACCGGGATCATGGGGTACTGCTGGATCGCCATGCGCAGCGCCGACGCGTTCGCCTGGAGCTTGTCGGCGTTCGAGCTCTGCCAGTTGTCGAAGACCTCGCGGATGGCGCGCGCACTGACGTTGGCTGTCGCCGAGATGCAGCCTGCGCCGCCGAGCCGCAGCGCGTCGAGAAGGAACACCTCGGAGCCCGGGAAGACCTCGAAGCCGGGGAAGGCCTCGATGATGGCCCGCGTGTTGTTCCAGTCGCCCGAGGAGTCCTTGAGGCCGACGACGGTGGTCGGAAACTCCTTCTTCAGCCGTTCGATCAGGGAAAGCGGGAAGCCGACCTGCGCGACCGGCGGGATGTGATAAAGATAGACCTTGAGATCATCGTCACCGACCTCCTCGATGACTTCGGCGAAGAAGCGGAACAGGCCCTCCTCGCTCGGGTTCTTGTAGTAGAAGGGCGGCAGCATCAGTACGCCGCCGCAGCCGAGCTCAACAGCGTGCTCCGTGAGCACGATCGCGTCGGTGAGCGAGCACATGCCCGTCCCCGGCATGAGCTTGGAAGATGGGATGCCGGCCTCCACGATCTCCTCGAGCATTTCCATGCGCTCGTCGATGCCGAGCGAGTTCGCCTCGCTTGTGGTGCCGAAGGGGGCAAGGCCGGTGCAGCCGTCCTCGAGCAGCCACTCGCAATGCTCAACGAAGCGGTCGAGGTCGGGCGCGCCGTCCTCGCCGAAGGGCGTGAGCACCGGGGCGATCACGCCGGAAAAGATGGGGTTCGTCTTCATGGCGGCGTTCCTTGTTGGCGCGCAGGCTAATGGGACGCGGAGCGGCCGTCAGGCCACCGTGATCATGGTTCAGGCCGGCATCGGGATGCCGTCTTGCGGTACGGGCACATGATAGCCCCTCTGCACGGCCGGGCGCGCCGCAATCGCCTTGTACCAGCGGCTGACGTTCTCGTACTGGCTGAGATTGATCCCCTGCCACTCGAAGCGTGAGATCCAGGGCCATATGGCCATGTCGGCAATCGTGTACGCGCCGGCCACATATTCGGAGTTCGCGAGCTGACGGTCGAGCACGCCATAGAGCCGCGCGGCCTCCTTGAGATAGCGCTCCTCGGCATAGGGGGCCTTGCCCTTGTTGAAGCGCACGAAGTGATGCACCTGGCCGAGCATCGGACCGATGCCGCCCATCTGCCACATGAGCCACTGCACGGTGTGCCAGCGGCCCTTGAGGTCGGTCGGCCAGAACTTCCCCGTCTTCTCGGCAAGATACATCAAAATGGCGCCGGACTCGAAGAGGGCGAGACCGTTGTCCCGATCGACGATCGCGGGGATGCGGTTGTTGGGGCTGATGGCGAGGAACTCGGGCTTGAACTGCTCGTCCTTGGAGATGTTGACGGCGTGCACTGTGTAGGGAAGCCCCACCTCCTCCAGCATGATGGAGACCTTGCGTCCATTGGGCGTGGACCACGTGTAAAGATCGATCATGGCGTTCCCTCATGGCCGGGCCGCTCCCGGCAGCATCGTGAAGCTCGGAGCGCGAGAAGGTAGACGCTCCATGGCGCGCGGGCAATGAAGACCTGCGCGGTTTGGCTCGCCCCCGGAGGCCGTAATGGGCGCCACAGCAACTCTTGACCAATTATGAACACATCGACAGCGCGCCGACATCCCCGCAACAAAGTGCGGCTCTATTCTGATGATCAAGGGCTGCTAACGTTGACCAGATCTTAGGTGGTTTGAACGTATACTTTCTTTCATGTTGCGTAGGTGGGTAAAATTCGGGCTGACGATGGCGGCGCTGCTGCCGGTTCTGGGTTGCGGCAAGCAGGCGTACTTCGTGGCCAAGGAGGAGCCGTGGCGTGCCGACGAGGAGCGCCGCTGCCTCGCCTCGGGCTACGTCCGTAACAACCCGTACATCTCGCGGCGCAGCGCTCTTGGCGGCCCCAGCCCGTGCGGGGCGATCCAGCCGCTCTACGTGAGCGCCACGGCGCACGGGGCCGTTGAGTTCACGCCTCCGGCGACCTTGCAATGTCCGATGGTGCCGGCGACGGACCACTGGGTTGTCACGTCGGTGATGCCAGCCGCACGCCGCTATTTCGGGATGGATGTCGTCGAGCTGAAAGTGGCCGCTTCCTACGCCTGCCGGCCGCGCAATGGCATCGCGGGGGGTGTGCTTTCTGAGCATGGCCGAGCTAATGCTCTTGACATCGCGGCCTTCAGGCTGGCGGATGGACGAGAGGTCTCGGTGCTTTCGGGTTGGAACGGCAGTGTTGCCGAGCGTGCGTTTCTGCGTGCGGTCCACAGAGGCGCTTGCCGGACGTTCACGACCGTCCTCGGCCCCAACGCTGACCGCTTCCACCGCGATCACCTCCACCTCGACCTCGCGCGTCACGGGCGTAGCGGGGCGGTTCGCGTCTGTCGCTGAAATTCCGCCATCGGCGGGCATCCGATGTGGCGCCGGTACAACTATAGGGTAGATGGATCACATAGAAAAATCGGGTTTCTTGCAACGATTTAGCAACATGGCTGTGCTGATATTTCAGGGTCGCACTCGGTCTGTGACATCCGGAGTCGTGCGTTGAGTCTGCAGCTGATCGATGACCAGGGGCAAGTGTGGGACGGGGGCTCGCGGCAGCTCCGTCACGCCTACGACTCGCCCTATTCGGGGGGCGAGTTCTCCGACTACGCGGTCGTCAACCTCGGCTTCATCGCGACCAACGTCTACGGCCAGTCGGCCCAGATCCGGCTGCGGCCGAGCTTCACCGCGGATGCTGCCTACGATGCCCTCTATCGCTGGCTCCTGCACCGTCGGTTCGAACGCATCGTCCTCACCTGGCTCGACGAGGGTTGGCACAATGAGATGCTGCGCTCCAATCAGGCGGCGCTCATCCGTCTCGACGACCTGATCGAAGAGGCCAAGCGCCAGCGGCCGGAGGATTTCCTGTCGACGACGATCCCACCCGAGGAGATTCGCCGCGATGCGAAGCTCTCGTCGGTATTGCAGCGCTGGAATCGAGTAACGACCGACCGCCAGCCCTCTGAGGTCCGCTCTGCCATTAACGCCATACTGGGCAACCGCTACATCATCTGCCAGGACGATGGTGGTGGTCAGCGCTTGTTCTACAAGGAACTAGGCGAAGGCCTGTTCGCTGACTACGACACATGGCGTTCGTGTGCAGTGGGCGCTCCGATGGAGGAGATGCCCGATCGCACATATGGACGTTGGGCCACGAACTGCTATCTCGACGCTCTAAAGGATATGGAGCCAAAGATCGAGACAGTGGACGCCATCGTGCACTGGCCGCATTCCGGTAGGACCAGAATGCGCTACCAGCGCCTCATCCTTCCATTAGCCTTGAGCGACGGAAGCCGGATTGTTGTGGGGGGCTCCCTGGTCGATGATCGTATCGACCTTCGCTTCCGGCGGCGTGAGAAGACCTGAGAAATAGTTGATTAGCTCGTCGGCGTTCGACCAAATCAGCGCCAAGCGCGCATCGCCAAACATCGTATTTTTCATGAGAACTTCCCACTCAACGTGCCGGTAGCCCGCACGAGGTGCCGTACCGCCCTCGACCACCTTGTCGACCATGAAGCTGAGCGTGATGTCGCAGCCCCAACGGGTGAGCGAAAGGGCCTTGGTGATCCGCGGCAGGATTGAGGTAAGACCCTGTCGGCGATAGGTTGGATGATACCAAACGGCACCGGAGAAGATCAGATCACCGGCAAATGTCTCCGCCGACGGCGCCGTGATGACGCAGCTCTCTCCCGGTAAGGCTTGTCGCTCGGGATCGGGGTAGTATAGGCGCAGGCTGTCCGTCTCCTGTTTGAAGGTCCGGTTCCCGAGGCGATAGAGCCGGGCTCCTTGCGCCGCAATCACGCGTCCCGAGGCCTCCCGTCCAATCAGAGCGAAGCTGTTAGAGGCATTGACAGCGCCGAGTTCCGCATCGAACACGGGAAACAGAGTCCGCCAGCTGTCCTGGTTCTGTCGGTTGACCTCAAGAAGGGTTTCGATCGGCGCGAACTGCAGGTTGATCCCGCGCTCGCGAAGCAACGTGTCGCCCCTCAGGAACAGCCGCGAGAGGAGCTGACGAGGGCCATGGTCGATGCGCACATCGGCCAGGAAATTTTGATGGAACGTTTGCTGAACAATTGCCGGTGCCGGCACAGCTCGCGGGCTGCCGGCGGAAGCCCTAGCGGAGGTATGCATAACGATTTCCCCCAATGTCACTCGAAGCCAAGGACAGCGGTGCCCGTTAGGTGCTTAACGAGTACGCTTCCTTAAGGTTACTTATAGGATGGAATTCTTATCAGATGCAAGAGAATTTACCGAAACTTTACTTTGTTAAGCCTCGGAAATTGGTGCGGAATTGTAGCATTATGGGACTAGAGTTAATATTCCGGTAACTGATTGCTGGACGAGGCCCTGAAAGCCCGGGGGAAAAACATTCCCAATCGTCGCCGCACCTCAAAGTTGCAGTCAGAATTTCTGCAATTGGCTGAAAAGCGAGAGGACAGCGGGGAGGGCCTCGGGAAGGTCCTCGGCAGTCAGCCCGGGCCCGATCGTTTCCGCGACCGCGCCATGGAGCCACACAGCCGCGGCCGCCGCCTCGAAGCCCGGCGCGCCCTGCGCCAGGAGCCCGGTGATTAACCCCGCGAGGACGTCGCCCGAGCCGGCCGTTGCGAGCCACGCCGGGGCATTCTCGTTGATGGCCACCCGCCCATCCGGCGCCGCGACGCATGTGTCCGCGCCCTTGAGCACGACGACGGCGCCGCTCTCGGCAGCGGCGTGCCGCACCTGTTCGAGACGGGAGCCGGGAAGCTGGCCGAACAGACGCTGGAACTCGCCGTCGTGGGGCGTGAGAACGGCCGGCCGCGCGGCGTTGGACCTGATGGCGCCGAAGAGCCGCGCGGGGGGTGACGGGGGAGTTGCCGGATGGCCCGCAGGAAAGCCAAGGGCCGCCGGCGGCCGCGCCTCGCTGTCCGGCGGGGGCGGTTGAGCCGCGAACGATGTCAGGGTGTCGGCGTCAAGGACGACCGCAGCGCCGGACGCGAGCGCGAGCGCGACCATGCGGCAGGTTGCTGGGCCGACACCGCAGCCAGGCCCGATCAGCACCGCGTTCTTGCGCTTGTCCGCCAGCACGCCGGCAAGGCCTTCCGGCACATCGAAGGGCTTGAGCATGATGGCCGTCAGATGCGCCGCATTGACGGGAAAGGCCGCGCGCGGGCTTGCCACGGTCACGAGACCCGCACCGATGCGCAGGGCCCCCCGGGCGCCGAGCCGCGCCGCGCCCGTGCTCTCGGCCGGGCCGGAGACGACGACAGCATGGCCGCGCTGATACTTGTGCGTCTCGGCCTGCGGGGTCGGCAGGGTCGCGCGCCAGAGCGCCGGTCCGTTCACAAACGTCGTTGGCTTGATCTGATCCAGTACGCACGCCGGGATACCGATGTCGGCGCACGTGACTGGCCCGCAGAGCGTCCGCCCTGGCAGCAGGATATGACCAGGCTTGCGGCGGAAGAACGTGACCGTCCGCGCCGCCTGCACGACCGGTCCCGTCGGACGCCCCGTGCTGCCGTCGAGCCCGCTCGGGACGTCGATCGCGAGCACCGGCAGGGCCCTGGCGTTGAGCGCGGCAATGGTCTCGGCGGCAGCCCCATCGATGGCCCGCGAAAGGCCTGCGCCGAACAGGCCGTCGATGACGAGGTCGCAGTCGCGGATGGCTCCCGCACCGACCGGCTCCACCGGGCCCGGCCAGCGCGCGGCCATGGCCGCCGCATCCCCCTTGAGCGCGCCAAGCTCGCCGAGGAGCGCGAGACGTACGCGATAGCCCTGCTCGAGGAGGCGGCGCGCGGCAACAAAGCCATCGCCGCCGTTGTTGCCGGGACCCGCCAGGACGAGAATGGGCGCACCTATGCCGACCATGGTGCCGGCGACGTCGGCAACGGCGTTGCCCGCCCGCGCCATAAGGTCGAGCGAAGGGATACCGGCAGCAACGGCAAGACGGTCCGCAGCCGCCATTTCGCGGGTGGTCAGGAGCTCGATGGCGGTATCGGCGCCGGGCATCGGCTAGATCTTCTCGAGCCAGACGAGCAAGCCGCGCACGACGCCGATCGGCGGGAGGGCGATATCGCCAAACAACCACAGCCAGCGGCGCGCCTGGGCATCATACACCAGCGCCGTTACGAACAGCGCGGCGAGACCTGCAGCAATGATCCAGTGCACGAGGCCGGCGCCGAATGAGAAGGGAAACAGCCAGTAGTCATGATACATCGGCGGCCTCCGCGGCTTTCATATGCGGGTTAGTATACGCGCTGAGCTCGACGAGGTTGCCGTCGGGATCGCGGATATAGATCGATTGGAGTTGGCCGCGGGCGCCGGTCCGCTGCGACGGCGGCACCAGGATCGGCACGCCATGAGCTGCAAGTTGTGGCTCCACGCCCTCGAAATCATCGACCAGCAGGCAGATGTCGGCGGAGCCGGGCATTGGCCGCTCGGCGCGCGGCGCGAACATGTTGTCGGACGGGTGCAGGTTGATCTTGTGCGGGCCGAAGCGCAGGGCGGAGCGGCGATCGGGGCCGAAGACCTCGTGCGTCATGCCGAGCACGCGCGTGTAGAAGGCGACCGTGCGCTCGACGGACGCCACCGTCAGCACTAGATGATCCAAGCCGATCGCTTTCAAGGGTGGCACCTCCTGAATGCCGAGCGCTTGAACACAGTGTGAGCCGCGTCGTCGTTCGGCGCAACTGGAATGCCGCGGGGTGGACGGGCCGGGACGGCTCGCGATGCGCGGAATTCTCGCGCGGCCCGTACGGGCGACGGGCCCGCGGCAACACAGGAAGGTGAAGCACATATTCCCGCGAGCTGGCGGCGCATGACCCGAAAGCGCCGGGCCGACCAAGCGCGCGGAGTGGATGTCTAGATCTGCTTGCGGCCGCGCACCATCTTCGCGAACTTCTCGTATTCCTCTTCCTTCACCGTGTAGGCGTGGTCGTCATCGGGGAAGGTGCCTTCCTTGACCTCCTTCACGTACTGCCTGATGCCGTTGACGGCCACCTCGGTGAGGTTTGCGAAGCGCTTGGTGAACTTCGGCTTGAAGTCGGTGAAGACGCCGAGCAGGTCGTGGCAGAGCAGGATCTGGCCGTCCGTGCCGACGCCCGCGCCGATGCCGATGGTCGGGATCGTGAGCTGCTCGGAGATGAGGCGCGCGATCTTGGCCGGCACGGCCTCGAACTCGAGCATGAAGCAGCCCGCGTCCTCGATCGCCAGCGCATCTTCAAGGATCTTCATTGCGGCGTCAGCCGTGCGGCCTTGAATCTTGAATCCGCCGAAGGTCGCGATGGTGTGCGGCGTGAGGCCGATGTGGGATGCCGTCGGGATGCCGGCATCGACCAGCGCTCTGAGAATATGGGCCTGGCTCTTGCCGCCTTGCGGCTTCACCGCGTCGCTCAGCGCGTCTTGCATGAAGCGTGTCGCATTGACGAGGGCACGGTCGACGGTGTTGTAGCTTTGGTAGGGCATGCAGCCGAGCACGAACGTGTTCGGCGCCCCGCGCCGGATGGCCTGCGCGTGCATGATCATCATGTCCATGGTCGCGGGGATGGTGCTCTTGTGGCCGTGCGCGATCATCGCCAGGCTGTCGCCGACCACTGCGACATCGACGCCGGCCATCTCCGCCCACTGCGCAGCCGTGTAGTCCGGGACGGACATGTAAACCATTTTCTCGCCGGTCTTCTTGCTGTCACGGATCTCGGTGATCGTACGCTTCGCGCGCTTCTTCGCCGTCTCCGTGGCCCCTGCGGTGGACATGGTTCCGCTCCCTCGATGCTGATATATCTTCTGCATGGTAAGAACGTGCCCCGCACAGAGCAACCGGCGCGTTGGCGAGGTGCCGCAGGAGATGGGCCATGGGGCTGGTGGATTGGGGAGCGCTGATTTTGTTCGCGCTGCTGGTGATGAGCGCGGCGCTCTACGGCCTGACGGTGAGCGGGCAGTTCCCGGGCGAGCACCGCGCGGAGACGCTCAGGTCGCCGGCTGGGGCGGCGGTCCTGTGGAGTACGATGGCGGCTGGTCTGGTGACGGCGATCGCCGGGCTTGCGCTGGCCTGGATGGCCTTGCCTTGGACCGCGGCGGTGATCGTCGGCGGTGGCGTCCTGCTTGTGACCCCGCTCATCCTCAGGCTCTTTCCCGACAGCTTTGTCGACGGCCGGGCCGGGCTTGTCGTGTTTGCCGGCATGGGGGCCGTCCTTTCGATTTCGGCGATGGTATTGCGCTAGGGCTGTCAGCAGCGCGGCTGAGCGGCTAAAAGACCGCGCAGGAGAGCGCACCGGACAGGGAAGCAAGAGAGAAGTAAACGTGCGTCTGCTCGGCGACATGGATCAGCGATCGTTCGGCGATATGCTGCGACAGGGCCTCGACACGGCCGCGCGTCGCGTGCGGCAGCGCGCGGCCTTGCTGTTCGCCGTGGCGATCGGCGGTGGGGCGGTCGGGGTGATCGGCGGTCTCTCGCCGTGGATGACCCTGCTCGGGTTGGGGCTGGCGCTGATGCTCGCGGCGCTTGTCTCACTTGAGGGGGATGCCGTCGCCGCGCAGGAAGCCGCGTCACGCGCGCGGCGCGCCGCTGCGGCGTCCGAGGCCCGCTGGCGCGCGGCGCTCGATGCGGTGCCGGACCCGGTGATCGCGCTCGATCAAGACGGCGCCATCGCGCACATCAATCCGGCCGCGCGCGAAATCTATGCGCTCCTGCGTCCCGGCGGGCAGGCATCGCTTCTCAGTCGCGACCCCGACTTTCTCCAGGCGATCGACGAGGTGCTCGAGGATGGCCGCCAGCGCACGGTCGAGGTGCAGGAGCGGGTACCGTTTGACCGGCGGGTGCGGATCACGCTGACCGCCATGGCGGATGGCGGCAGGGACGAGCACGCGCCGCGCGTGGTGATTGCCCTGCGGGACCTGACGGAGCAGGATCGGCTTGGGCGGATGCGTGCCGATTTTGTCGCCAACGCGAGCCACGAGCTGCGCACGCCGCTCGCGTCGCTGGTGGGCTTCATAGAGACGCTGCAAGGGCGGGCAAGCGACGATCCGGCGGCCCGCGCCCGCTTCCTTGCGATCATGGCCCAGCAGGCGGCGCGCATGTCGCGACTGGTTGACGACCTGCTGTCCTTGAGCCGCGTGGAGATGCGCGAGCACGTGCCGCCGCGCACGGCGATCGACCTCAACGACACGATCGCAGTGGCCGTGCAGGCGCTCGAGCCGGTCGCACGCGCCGCTGGCGCAACGCTCACATTCTCGCCGTGCGACGGCCCCGCGGTCGTGCTCGGCGAAACCGACGAGATCATGCAGGTCGTGCAGAACCTCGTGCAGAATGCCTTGAAGTACGGCGCGCCAGGGCAGCCGGTGGCGGTCAGCGTCCGCCGCGAGGCGCGCGGGCCGACGAGCCGCATTGCCGTTGCCGTGCGCGACCACGGCGTGGGGATTGCGCCCGAGCACCTGCCGCGCCTGACCGAACGCTTCTACCGCGTCAACGCCAAGTCCAGTCGCGAGAAGGGGGGCACCGGCCTCGGGCTCGCGATCGTCAAGCACATCGTCAATCGCCACCGCGGCGAGCTGAGGATCGAGTCTGAACTCGGAAAGGGCTCGACGTTCACCTTTGTCATCGACGAGCAGGCGCGCCGGCCGACCCCCGTCGGACGATGAAGAAAGCTTGTGTATAACTAAATACTTATACTGTCACAAAGTTGTCGACAGCAGACGCTAGATTGCGGCCCAATCAGAGGGGGATGCCGCCTTCTCGGCGGGCGTGAACTCCTCGGGCCCAACGGAGCACAAGGATGCGCGAGCACACGGTCAAGGCCTTCGAGCAGGAGCTGCTTCTGCTCGACAAGCGCATCACGCAGATGGGTGGACTGGCTGAGCAGCAGCTCGGCCGTGCGTTCGAGGCGCTTGAGCGGCGGGATCCAAAGCTTGCCGCCGAGGTCGTCGCGGGGGACGCGCTCATCGATCAGCTCGAGCGTGATCTGCAGGACCAGTCCATTGTCATGATCGCCAAGCGCCAGCCGCTGGCCGATGACCTGCGCCACATCATGACCGTTCTGAAGATCGCTGGCGATCTCGAGCGCATCGGCGATCTCGCCAAGAACATCGCCAAGCGCGCCCTTGCGATCTCGGGCGAGAACCACCCGAAGCCGCTGATGACCGGCCTCAGGAACATGACGGAGCTCGCGCTTCGCCAGCTCAAGGATGTGCTCGATGCCTACAGCGAGCGCCAGGCCGACAAGGCGCTTGCCGTCTGGCGCGCCGACGAGCAGATCGACGCCATGTACAACTCGCTGTTTCGCGAGCTGCTGACGTACATGATGGAGGACCCGCGCAATATCGGGCTCTGCACTCATCTGCTGTTCGGCGCCAAGAACATCGAGCGGATCGGCGACCACACAACGAACATTGCCGAGAATGTGCATTTCCTCGTCCTTGGGCAGCCTGTGACCGATGCACGCCCGAAGAGCGACGAGACAAGTTCAACGCTGATCACGGCGGTGGAGCGCTGATTGGCGGTAGCGAATGCGTGGCGCGGTCGAAGGCCTCCTCGGATGAGGCCACGGTGCTGAGTTCACGCGGTAAGTTCGGAGAGTGGCGTGCGCGTTGCGACATTGAGGACGGCGCGGGGACAGGCGATCCGCAGTGAAGACGCGCCCGGCGGGGCGGGGTCCAGGGAAGGTCGGGCTCGCATGAGCATCAGGATCCTGGTGGTTGAGGACGATCCCGCGATCGTCGAGCTGATCACCTACAATCTCGAAGGTGAAGGCTTCGACGTTGTCGTTGCGGAGACAGGCGAGGAAGCTCAGCTCCTCATCAACGAAGAACATTTCGACCTTGTTCTGCTCGATTGGATGCTGCCGGGCGTCTCGGGCATCGAGCTGTGCAGGCGCCTGCGTCAGCGCCAGGAGACGACGGCGGTGCCGATCATCATGCTGACCGCGCGCGGGGAGGAAGGCGATCGGGTGCGCGGGCTGGCCACGGGGGCCGATGACTACATCGTGAAACCGTTCTCCGTCGCCGAGCTCATCGCGCGCGTGAAGGCCATGCTGCGCCGCGCCGCTCCGGAGCGGGTGTCCGACGTCATCACGGTCGGCGATGTCGTGCTCGACCGGCTCGCCCACCGCGTGCGGCGCGCCCAGCGCGAGGTCCGGCTTGGGCCGACGGAGTATCGCCTGCTCGAGTTCATGATGGAGCGGGCAGGGCGCGTCCTCAGCCGCGAGCAGATCCTCGACGGGGTCTGGGGCCGCCAGGCCGAGCTCGACGAGCGCACCGTCGACGTCCATATCGGGCGCCTGCGCAAGGCGCTCATCCGCGGCAAGGAGAGCGAGATCATTCGCACCGTCCGCGGCGCCGGCTACGTGATCGAGCCTTCCTGAGCGGGCCACGCTGGACGGACTTCTCTCCGCTTCCACGGGATGCTAGAGGCTCGCGTGCGCCTCGCTGGGTACCGGTGGGCGCTTCTGCGACCCCGCTCCTCCGGCGACCGGCTCTGGCCATGACCATCGACTTTAAGGATCCCGTGGCGCTTGCCCAAGCGCTGATCCGCTGCCCATCGGTGACGCCCGAGGAAGGCGGCGCCCTCGCGCTACTCGAACACGCGCTGAAACCCGCGGGCTTCGACTGTCGGCGCCTCGTCATGCGGGAGCCCGGCACGCCCGACGTCGACAACCTCTACGCACGGCTGGGGCGCAAGCAGCCCAACCTCTGCTTTGCCGGGCACACGGACGTCGTGCCGGTGGGCGATGCTGCGAAGTGGACGCATCCGCCGTTCGGCGCCGAGATTCACGACGGCATTCTGTACGGCCGCGGTGCCGTCGACATGAAGGGGGCGATCGCGTCGTTCGTCGCGGCAACGCTGCGGTGCGTCGAGCGCCACGGCGGCGAACTGCCCGGCGCGATCAGCTTCCTCATCACGGGGGACGAGGAGGGGCCCTCGATCAACGGCACCATGAAGGTGCTGGAGTGGATGCGCGAGCATGGCGAGGTCATGGACGCCTGCATTGTCGGCGAGCCGTCCAACCCGAAGGCCCTGGGCGAGGAGATCAAGATCGGCCGGCGCGGGTCGCTCAATGCCGAGCTGGTGGTGGCCGGCAAGCAGGGGCACGCCGCCTACCCGGCGCTTGCCGAGAACCCTGTGCCGAAGCTGGCCCGGTTGATAGACCGGCTCTCATCGACGCCGCTCGATCAGGGCAATGCCGACTTCGAGCCGTCGAGCCTCCAGGTGACGGTGCTGACCGTGCCGAACACGGCGACGAATGTCATTCCGGGCGAGGCGCGCGCCAAGTTCAACATCCGCTACAATAACCTCTGGACGCGTCCGAAGGTCGAAGCATGGGTTCGGGAGCAATGCGCGGCTGCCGCAGCCGAGGTTTCGGCGCGCTGGGAGGTGAGCTTCTCGGGCACGGGCGATGTGTTCCTTACGAAGCCCGGGCCGCTGGTCGAGACGCTCAAGGGCGCGGTGGCCGAGGTCACCGGGCGCACCCCCGCGCTCACGACCAACGGCGGCACCTCGGATGCCCGCTTCATCCAGGCCTACTGCCCCGTTGTCGAGTTCGGCCTCACGAATGCGCTCGCGCACCACGTGGACGAGTCTGTCCCGGTGGCCGACCTTCTGGCGCTGGCCCGGATTTATGAAAGGTTCATCGAGAATTATTTCGACACGCGAATCTGACGCGCGCGCGGCGCCGCCATGATCCTGCCGCGCCGGGTCGTCTCAATCCTGATTGACGGGGCGGACGGATCTGACATAGCTCAGTCCTCACGACGTTTTGCATGTTTGCGTGCGGAGATTGTGCGAAAGATGGGCGGCACGCGCTCATGATGTCTCGGGGGTGCGCGGTGACGGCGGGCTTGGAGCACGGAGGCCAGGAGAATGGCTGAGGCCCTGAAGAGGTGCCGGATGCGCTGGCTGCACCTCATGGCGGGTGCGGCCCTTATGATGGGCGCAGCGACCGCAGGGGCCGCGGCCTCCGAAAGCGAGGTGGTGCTCGCGCCTCACCGGGCCGTCTATGACATCACGCTGCATCGCGCCCAGGGTGGTTCAGGCATCGCCGATATGTCCGGCCGGATGGTCTACGAGCTGACCGGCAACGCCTGCATCGGCTATTCGCAGAACATGCGCTTCGTCACCTATGTGGTGAACCAGGAGGGGGTGACCAGCCTGACCGATCTGCGGACCACGAGCTGGGAGGATGCGGCCTCGCGCACGTTCCGCTTCAACTCGAGCCAGTACAAGGACCGCAAGCTCACCGAAACGACGGTCGGCGACGCCTCACGCACGAACGGCTCGGGCCGTCTCAAGGTCGCGCTCACGCGGCCGACGCGCAAGCAGCTCGATCTTGCACCTCAGGCCATGTTCCCGATCCAGCATTCACGCGAGCTCGTGGCGCGGGCGCAGCGTGGCGAGCGACTTTTCACGGCCGACCTCTACGACGGATCGGAGAAGGGCGACAAAGTCTACACGACCGTGTCATTCCTCGGGACCAGGCGCGAGCCCGGCAATGTGGAGGGGCTCGACGATGTCGCGTCAGCAGAGCCGCTGCTCACCGTGCCGGCATGGCCGGTCTCGATCAGCTACTACGAGCCCGACACACATCACCAGGATGCCGTACCGACCTACGAGCTGTCGTTCCTCTACTACGCCAACGGTGTCTCCCGGCGCCTCATGATCGACTATGGCTCGTTCGCGGTGCGGGGTGTCCTCAAGGAAATTCACTTCCTCGATCCCGGCAAGTGCGAGGACGCAGGCAAGCCGCGCTGAGCGCGGTCAGTCCTGCCGCATCTCTCGCAACAGGCACTATCGCGCCCGCTGCCCGAAGAGAATGGCCTGCGCATCCTTGTCGGTGGCCAGATTGTATTGGCTTCTGAGCTCCTCGCCGACCTTCACGCCCTTCGCCACCGCCGGCCGCGCCCGCATACGCTGATACCAGCGCTCGAGATTGGGAAACTCGGCGAGGTCCTGGCCCTGGTTCTTGTAGGGCCTGACCCAGGGATAGCTTGCCATGTCGGCGATGGAGTAGTCGCCGGCCAGATACGCGCGATCGGCAAGGCGCGTGTTCATCACGCCGTAGAGCCGGTTCACCTCATTGGTGTAGCGCGCGATGCCGTAGGGAACCTTCTCCGGTGCATAGTTGCGGAAGTGGTGGGCCTGCCCGGCCATCGGTCCGAGCCCAGCCATTTGCCAGAACAGCCATTCCTCAACCTCGACCCGGCGGCGCTCGTCACTTGGATAGAACTTGCCCGTCTTGCGGCCGAGGTACTGAAGGATGGCGCCCGATTCGAAGACGGAGATGGGGGCCCCGCCCGGTCCGTCAGGGTCGACGATAGCCGGCATCCGATTGTTCGGGCTGATGGCGAGGAATTCGGGCTTGAACTGCTCACCCCTGCCGATATTGACCGGGACGATCTCGTAGGGGAGGCCGCACTCCTCGAGCATGATGGTGATCTTGTGTCCATTCGGGGTTGGCCAGTAGTGGAGCGCAATCGGTCGTTGAGCCATCAGGCAGGTCTCCTTGAGCCTCGGTCGTGGCGCCATTCGCTCTTGCGCCGTCGCAGGCGACAATACAGCGCACAGCGGCGCGCCAGAATGCGCCGGTTCAGTCTCGGATGCAGGGGTGCCAAACGCTCAGCGCAGGTGCGGCGCCACCATCAGCCCGCCCTTGGTCCACAGCCCGTTGATGCTCCGTTCGAGCTTGAGGGCGGAGCGCTGGCCGAGGTTGCGGTCGTAGAGCTCGCCGTAGTTCCCGACCGTTTTCACGATCTGGTAGACCCAGTCACGCGGGAGCCCGAGAGGCTTTCCGATGTCGCTTTCGACACCGAGGAGGCGCCGTACGTCGAGCTGGGCCGAGGCCTTGAGGCTCTCGACGCGTGCTGAGGTGATGCCAAGCTGCTCGGCGGCGACGAGGGCGTGGATCGTCCAGCGCACGATGTCGTACCAGACAGGGTCGCCCCGTCGCACGGCCGGCCCGAGCATGGAGATGGCGAGCGGCTCAGGCAGGATGTGATGCTCGCCCGAGCCGACAAGTCGCTGTCGGAGATCAGCCAACGCGGCAGCGTCGGCGCAGAGCGCCTGGCAGCGGCCGCTGGTGTACGCCTGGACCATCTCCTCCCACTTCTCGACGACGACCGCCTCGTGCCGGATGCCGTGCACTTTGAAGAAGCTCGTCAAACCCTCGATCGTTTCCGGATTGTTGCCGACGCAGATGCTGGCGCCGGAAAGCTCGCGCGCGCTCGTGATGCCCTGCGCCGCCTTCACGAGAAGCCGGGTCGCATCGTGGTAGAGGACACCCGGAAAGCGAATGCCGAGGCCGGTCTCGCGTGTGAGGCTGATGGCCGTGCCTGTCGCCAGGATATCGACCTCGCCCGAGAGCAGCGCTGTGGCGGCCACTGAAGGTGCGATCATCAGCGGCTTGATGGCGTCAGGCTTGCCGAGGATGCCGGCCGCGAGGGCGCGGCAGAAGTCCACATCGAAGCCGGACCAGTGTCCGCGGGCGTCGACGGTCGAAAATCCAGGGGAGGCGCGGGTGAAACCGCAGATGAGGTGGCCACGGTCATGAATGCGCTCGAGCGTTGCGGGCTTGCTCGGCGCCTGAGCCTGCCCTGGCGCCGGAGCAAGCGGACCAAGCGCAAGAAGCGTCAGGATAAGAGCTGGCCAGCACCAGCGCCCGAGATGCGCAGGACGTCTCATCATTCTGTGACGGCGGCTCCTTTTCCCTCGGCGTGCGTGCGCATGGCAGCCGCGGCGGCGGGCGCGAGCGGAACGGGGCCTTCTCCAGTTGGGGTTGGCAGGAAGCCCGCTCCTGCCAGCCCGGTGATCAAGAGCACAGTGGCGCTGCCTTTGCTTGCGCGATTTGCCGATAAGGTATCCGGGAGAAGCCGTGCCAAGCCCCGGCGTGGCGCGCCTTGCGCTTGCCCCTTCTGGCGCGGGGTGGTCGTGCGGTCAAGACTTGAGCTCGGTCGAGGGATAAGACGGAGAGGGGATGATCAGTGCGCGCCCCGAAGCCGTTCAGGCCTGCTCGAGCTCGACAAGCGTGCCGCAGAAGTCCTTCGGATGCAGGAACAGGACGGGTTTGCCGTGGGCCCCGATCTTGGGCTCGCCATCACCAAGAACGCGGGCGCCAGCTGCCTTCAGGCGGTCACGCGCGGCGATGATGTCGTCGACCTCGTAGCAGATGTGGTGGATGCCACCCTCGGCATTGCGTTCGAGGAACTTGGAGATCGGCGAGTTGGGCCCAAGCGGCTCGAGCAACTCGATCTTGGTGTTGGGAAGCACGACGAACACGGTGGAGACGCCGTGCTCGGGCTGCGCGACCTTCTCGGACACCTGGCCGCCGAGCGTATCGCGATAGATCGCGACGGCCGCTGCCATATCACTGACCGCTATTGCCACGTGGTTCAGCCGTCCGATCATGGTCGCTCTCCGATGTTCGCCGTCCCTCTTCAGGGATCGGCGCGCGCGCGTCAAGGTCGGGTTGCCGGCGGCACGGCGTCCTCATCCATGCGCCTGTTGGGCAATCGCTGCCATATCAAGGGCCCGCGGCCTCCTCCGGGGATGGCGGCCCGGCGCGCATCGGCAGCCAGAGGGCGGCCGGACGAGCATTGGCACCTTGTCTTCAAGAGGTGCGATGTGTCCCGAAGTTGGTCCGCGCGTGCAATTGGTTGAGGCCTGCCAAGGATGCATGCCGGACACGGGCTGCCAGATGCGGTACCATTTTTGCGATTCGGTGCGTCTTCGCGTGCTGCGTAGGTTCCGGCTTCCGGTGGATGGCGAGAGGTGCGCCGCCGCGGGTCAGGTGAGGCAGGTGGCACGATACGCGGATGAGCGAACGCCCAACCCATACGCGGCCGCCGCGTGCTGCGGCGGAATATGGCCGCGGGCGCGGTGAGGATGCGCGTGACGTCAGCGCCGGGGCCCATCCGTCCGCACGCCATCAGTCGATCGCCGACCGTGCCGCCAACTTCCGCCGGGGCGCGCCGTTTCTCGTCGCGCGCGCGACGCTCTACGGTCCCGAGCCGCGCGACCCCGCGGCGCCTGCCCCCGTCGGTGCCGGTGGGCCGCCGCGGCGGCTTCTGCCGGCGGCCTTGACACTGCTCGGTGTGGTCGTCGTGGCGGGGCTCGCGGCGAGCATTATCGTCGTGCGCAATGCCGACGTGGTCCGCGACGAAGTTGGGACGCGCCGCCCTGAGCGTGTTTCGGATGGCGTGCCGGCTTCCGGGGAGACGAGAGAAAGCGCCGGCGCGCCGCCGAACGCCAGTACCGTGCCCTATGACCTGACCCGGCGTCCGAATGATGTGATCGTCGGCGCTTGGCGCCCTGGCGTCGTGGATGAAGCGCAACAGACGCCCTCAGAGCCGCGTGCGTCCGTGCCGCGGCGGCGGCCGTTGCCGCGGCGCCTCACTGCGGCGCCGCCGGAGGTGCCGCCCGAGCCTGTCACGAGACCCGTGGTAACGGGGTCGCCGCGCTATGACGCACCTGAGCCGAAGCGCCGCTTTGCCGATGGCGAAGTCGCGCATGGCGCGGAAGCCCGGCTTGCGGAGCGGAGCGGGGCCGGAGCAGCCGCCGCGGGCGCCCCTCCGGCAACTTCCGAGGCCGTACCCGCAGGCGATCCGGAACGGCCGGGCACGAGCGTCGTTGCGCGCGTCGGCCGTGCGAGCGAGACGCCTACCCTTCCCGAGCCGACGGTTGAAGTCCCGCTTGAACTCGCGCTGCCCTTGCGCCGGCCGGACCCGGCGATGCTCGAGGACCCAGATGAGGCGGCACGGGCCCGTTCGTCGCGCTCGCGCCGAGCACGCCTCGTGCGTCTGCAGCGTGCGCTCCGGCGTGAGCAGCGGCGCGCCATGAAGAACGATCCTGCCGAGGTTCTGCGGTCACGCGAGGCCACCTTCGGCGACTGGTTCGAGGGCACACAAAGGTACCGGCCTTAGCGGCCGCGCAAGCGTTCCGAGCGGTCTGCGCCGGTCTGCCACAGTATCTGCACCGGCGCGCTGGCGTTTTGGCGTGCTTTCGTTGACAAGCCTCCGCGCCGTCCTTATCTCTCCCACATGCCGGCTGGATGCGTGCCCGGTTGGGTTGGCAGGGCCTTTGGCGGCTCAAATGTCGGCCTCTTCCTCTTCGAAGCACAACCTGATCGCAGCGGCGGCCCGACGGAAGTCGGTGCGTCGACACGTACATCGACTTCGCAAACTCCCAGGCCCGACAAGGTCCTGCTCTGGCGACTGGAATTGAGGAACGGTTCATGCTGTCGCTCGCTTCGATTGCCTCCAAGATCTTCGGCTCGTCGAACGATCGGATGCTGAAGGCGTTCCGGCCGAGGGTCGCCGAGATCAATGCCCTCGAGGCCGAAGTCGAGAAGCTCTCCGATGCCGACCTTCGGGCGCGCACGGACTTGTTTCGCAAGCAGCTCGCCGAAGGGGCGACGCTCGACGATCTGCTCGTCCCTGCCTTTGCGACGGTCCGCGAAGCCGCCAAGCGCACGCTCGGCCAGCGCCACTTCGACGTGCAGCTCCTCGGCGGTATGGTGCTGCATTCGGGCAACATTGCCGAAATGAAGACCGGCGAAGGCAAGACGCTGGTCGCCACCCTGCCCGTCTATCTGAATGCGCTCACGGGGCGCGGTGTCCACGTCGTTACCGTCAACGACTACCTGGCCAGGCGCGACTCCGAATGGATGGGCGCGATCTACCGGTTCCTGGGGCTCACCGTCGGCTGCATCGTGCATGAGCTCGATGACGAGCAGCGCCGGGCCAACTACGCCTGTGACGTCACCTACGGCACCAATAACGAATTCGGATTCGACTACCTGCGCGATAACATGAAGATGCGGGTGGTCGACATGGTCCAATTCGGCGGCCGGCCGAAGGAGCTTGCCGGCCACGCCTTCGCCATCGTCGACGAGGTCGACTCGATCCTGATCGACGAGGCACGCACGCCGCTGATCATCTCGGGGCCGGTCGAGGACCGCTCCGAGCTCTACAATGCCATCGATGCGCTGATGCTGAAGATCGAGAAGTCGGACTACGAGCTCGACGAGAAGCAGAAGCAGGTGGCCTTCACCGAGAGCGGCCAGGAGACGATCGAGCGCCTGCTGAGGGAGGCGGGCCTGCTCAAGGGCGAGAGCCTCTACGACATCGAGAACGTGACGGTCGTCCATCACATCAATCAGGCCCTCAAGGCCCACAAGATGTTCCACCGCGACCGCGACTACATCGTCAAGGACGGCGAGGTCGTCATCATCGACGAGTTCACCGGCCGCATGATGCCGGGCCGGCGCTACTCCGAGGGGCTCCACCAGGCGCTCGAGGCCAAGGAGCATGTCGCGATCCAGCCCGAGAACCAGACGCTCGCCTCGATCACCTTCCAAAACTATTTCCGTCTCTACGACAAGCTTGCCGGCATGACCGGCACGGCGGCGACCGAGGCCGATGAGTTCCTCGACATTTACAAGCTCGACGTGATCGAGATCCCGACCAACGTTCCTGTCGCGCGCGCCGACCTCGACGACGAGGTTTACCGCACCGGCAAGGAGAAATGGGAAGCGATCATCCGCGAGATCGAGAACGCGCAGAAGCGCAAGCAGCCCGTGCTGGTCGGCACGGTCTCGATCGAGAAGAGCGAGATGCTCTCAGATATGCTGAAGAAGCGTGGCGTCGCGCATCAGGTGCTCAACGCCCGTTACCACGAGCAGGAAGCCTTCATCATCGCCCAGGCGGGCGTGCCCGGCGCCGTGACGATCGCGACCAACATGGCGGGCCGCGGCACCGATATTCAGCTCGGCGGCAACCTGCAGATGCGGGTTCTCCAGGAGTGCGCCGACCTCCCCGAGGGGCCGGAGCGCGAGCGGCGCATCCGCAAGATCGCCGAGGAGATCGAGGCCAATCGGCGCATCGTGCTCGAGGCAAGCGAGACGGTCGAGATCGAGCCGGCGAAGGGCAATCGGCCAGCCAAGACGGTGACGTATCCAGGTGGCCTCTACGTGATCGGCACCGAGCGCCACGAGAGCCGGCGCATCGACAATCAGCTCCGCGGCCGTTCGGGCCGCCAGGGCGACCCCGGGCGCACGAAGTTCTACCTGTCGCTGGAAGATGACCTGATGCGCATCTTCGCTGCGGACCGCATCGACGGCATGTTGCAGAAGCTCGGCCTTGAGGAAGGCGAGGCGATCACCCATCGCTGGATCAACAAGGCCCTCGAGAACGCGCAGAAGAAGGTCGAGGCGCGCAACTTCGATGCCCGCAAGTACGTGTTGAAGTACGACGACACCATGAACGACCAGCGCAAGGTCGTCTTCGAGCAGCGCATCGACATCATGGCCGCGGAGGACGTCAGCGAGACGATCGACGCCATGCGCCACGAGGTCCTGCAGGAGCTCGTGGCAACGCACATTCCCGAGAATGCCTATGCCGAGCAGTGGGATGCCGAGGGGCTGCGCAAGCGCGTCCAGGAGGTCTTCGGCATCGACGCCCCCATCCCCGCGTGGGCGGACGAGGAAGGCATTGCCGACCAGGAGATTCTCGAGCGCTTGACCAAGGCGGTCGACGACAAGTTCACGGAGCTCGCCGAGGAGGTCGGCCGGAGCGTCCTCGCGGGCTACGAGCAGGCGCGGGGCATGGTGAGCTTCGTGCGGAGCGAGCCCGAACTGAGGGCCCTTGCCGACGGCGTGCCGGGCGAGGCGACATTCGAGCGGCTCGGCCGTGCGCTCCTCGACTCGAACCGCGAGGAGATCCATATCGAGGGCCCGAGTCGGCAGGAGGCCGAGACGCAGCTCGCCGGCATCGGCTACTCGTTCATGCGCGAGTATATTGAGGCCAAGGGGCTCGTCGAGGCGATCGAGAGCGCGCCCGACAAGTCGCCTGCGGCGATCGGGCGGCTGCGGCTGCGCGATATCGAGAAATCCATCCTGCTGCAGACGCTCGACCATCTCTGGCGTGAGCACCTCGTCGTGCTCGAGCACCTGCGCACGGTGATCAACTTCCGCGCCTACGGCCAGCGCGACCCGGTCAACGAGTTCAAGTCGGAAAGCTTCACGCTCTTTGAGAGCATGCTCTCGAATCTGCGCGAGGCGGTCACGACCCAGCTCATGCACGTGCGGATGTCGCCGGGGGCCATGCCCGAGGAGATGGAAGAGGTCGAATTGCCGCCCATGCAGGCGCACCATGTCAACCCGGTGACTGGTGAGGACGAGTTCGAGCTTGCCGAGGCGGTCCTGTCATCGGAGGGGCGCGCGGCCCAGCCGGCACGCGCCAAGCCTGAGCCGGTCAAGTCGCGTGGCCGCAATGGCGCCATCGATCCGAATGACGAGTCGACCTGGGGCCGTGTGGCGCGCAATGCGCCGTGCCCGTGCGGCTCGGGCAAGAAGTACAAGCACTGCCACGGCCGCCACGCCTGACGCACTGTCCGATGGCAATGGTTGCGCTCATGTCTCCAGCACCCGCCGACGCGCCAGCATTCGCTCGCGATCGGGAACGTGCAGAAGGCCCGCCAGCTGCCGGATGAGCTGATCCTCGAAGGCGTCGAGATGGCCGTCGGCATAGGCGATGCGCCACAGCATTTCGACGACCTCGATCTTATCGTCGAGGCTCATGCTGTTGTTGAGGCTGTTCGTGAAGGGAAAGTACTGGGCTGTACTGCGCGCACGCGCCTCGGCTCGCGTAATCAGCTCGTCGACCTCGTCCACGGAGAGACCAAAACGGCGCTCGAGGAGCCGTGTGGTCATTGCGCGCTCCTCAGCGCTGAAATCGCCATGCATGAGGCCGGCTTCGACCAGCAGCACCGCGACGGAAAGGTGAGGCTCCTCGGCGGCAGGCCCCGTTGCGCCACCTCCCTGCAGCAGTCTGAGCAGTCGATCGATCATCCGTTGGCCGTCCCGTGCTGTGCGCTCGATGCGCATCATCGACTGCGCCTGAGGCGTGCCTACTGGTAGATATAGGTGATCAGGAACACCAGATCAGCGGCCTTGGCATTGCGCGGCGGGAAGGGGTAGCTCGTCTGCCGCGTGGCGAAGACGACGCTCCGGTCGAGACCGGCGACATTCGATGGGCTGATGATCTGTGTGCTGACAAGGTCGCCGTCCATGCCGAGCGTGATGCGGACCGTCACGCGCCCCCGCGTCTCGCCCAGATGCGGCATGGTCCGCTGCAATGCACTGACGACAGCGCGCGCAAACGCGTCATTCTCGCCTGAGCGCGTGATTCCTGGCGGGCGTGCAAAAGCGGCGCTCCGCCCACCGGGTGGCGCGGACAGATACGATGGCGGCGTCAGATCGAGCATCGCCGAGCGGGGCCGATCGGGCTTCGCCTGCCGGGCCGGCGGGGCCGGCTCGCTTTTCGGGGGATCGGTGCGCTTGGGCTTGGGCTCGGGTTCTCCCTCGGAAATGAGGGGCGGCTCTTGCACGGGCTTCAAGGTAAGAGCCGTCTCGGGAACGGCCGTATCGGGCGCAGGCGCCGGCCGAGGTGGCGGCGCGGCCGTCTGGCTCGGTGGGGCCGGTTGGGCAGGCGCTGCTTCAGCAGGCGGGGGCGGTGGCGCAGCTGACGGGAGAGCTGGCCTGGTTGGCACACCCTCGGGCGCGGTCTCGCGGCTCATGGCGAGGCTTCGCAAGTCCGTATCGGTGACCAGTGCCACGCTGATCGCATCCTTGCTGCCGCCCGGGTCGCCGACGTACCGGGGCGGGGCGCCGGCGAAGCCGGCAAAAAGGAGGCTGTGCAGGACGGTCGCGAGCGCGAGG
>JBKBPL010000027.1:0-50314 GCA_046293075.1 Hyphomicrobiaceae bacterium
GTATTACCGCGGCTGCTGGCACGAAGTTAGCCGGGGCTTATTCTGCGGGTACCGTCATTATCGTCCCCGCCAAAAGAGCTTTACAACCCTAAGGCCTTCGTCACTCACGCGGCATGGCTGGGTCAGGCTTTCGCCCATTGCCCAATATTCCCCACTGCTGCCTCCCGTAGGAGTCTGGGCCGTGTCTCAGTCCCAGTGTGGCTGATCATCCTCTCAGACCAGCTACGGATCGTCGCCTTGGTGAGCCATTACCTCACCAACTAGCTAATCCGACGCGGGCCCATCCAATGGCGATAAATCTTTCCCCTTTCGGGTATTATACGGTATTACTCCAAGTTTCCCTGGGCTATTCCGTACCACTGGGAAGGTTCCCACGCGTTACTCACCCGTCTGCCACTCCCTATTGCTAGGGCGTTCGACTTGCATGTGTTAGGCCTGCCGCCAGCGTTCGTTCTGAGCCAGGATCAAACTCTCAGATTGAAGAGTTCTGATTCTGGTCGGCTCGGAGATTGAACTCCAAGAATCTCTGCGTAACGGGCACCTTCACACTCGACGACCGATCCGCGCCGCCGAAGCAGCACAGAACCGGCCATCATGGTGATGGCTTGAAACGCAGATTCGCCAGAGTCTCTTTCAGTCCCGACCATGCCGTGAGGCACGCCCGGAACCCGCCAGGACTCCGCCGCCTGCGTTTCCCTTCCTTCAAACCACTTGTCAAAGAGCGCCAGAACGATCCGATGGCTTCTCGAACCCGGCGCGTATCGCGCGTCACCGGGCGGCAACAGAAACCCGATCAGGCTATTCGCCTGAGAGTTTCTTGCAGTTCGAGAGATTGCCGTCTATCGAAGGTCAGCCAGCCGTTGCATCTCAGCATCGGCGCCGACGAGGACTTATCTAGGCGCTCTCCCCAGCCAAGTCAACACCAATCTCAAATTTTCTGTCACGAATCGCCTAGGGCGCGGCTAAGCCCAAGTTTTGCCTCATAAACTTTGTCAGCTACGCGGATCTCAGCCGTGGATATCGGGCGGCGGCTGTCCGGCCGGCGTGTTTATGCTAGCCAGTCTATTGCGGG
This sequence comes from Hyphomicrobiaceae bacterium, assembly GCA_046293075.1. Classification (GTDB taxonomy): domain Bacteria; phylum Pseudomonadota; class Alphaproteobacteria; order Rhizobiales; family Hyphomicrobiaceae. The sequence continues at coordinate 1,073 of JBKBPL010000027.1, forward strand.
TGCGCCGAGCGCAGGGGCGGCGTAACGCCAGCGCGAGGCGGCCAGTGCCACGCTCGTTTTGCGTGGAGACGGGGGAACTTACGTGATCGAGCGACACCGTCATGCAACGGTCGGGCGTGTTCGGCGGCACCGCATCGTCGACCGCGGACACGGCCACCATCACGTGCGTATGACGCGGCGGAGCGGGGGCCTGCGCGACCTCTACACGGCGGATACCGCGGAGGCCCGCGCCGGAGGCAAATTTCGCTGGTTTTTCAGTACACTTCTGGCCGCCGCCGTTGGGTCGGTGGCAATTATCGCGGCGATATTCGGAGCGTCCGATTCCAACGACGGCCGCGCCACCGGCCTGATGCCGGCGCTCAGGAAAATGAGCGCCGAAATCCAGCCGACCCGGGAGCCGGCGCCGATCGTCTCAGACGGCCTCGCGTGGTCCGTGCCGAAATCGGACCGCCTCGAGGCGACGACCGGGGCCATGGTGACCCGCTACGTCGTCCAGGAGAGCATCCGCCAGCGCCGTGGCTCCCGCGAGTACATTCTGAACAAGCCCTACGCACGCGTCCTGGCGCGGCTTGCCGCCGTCCACGCGGACAGCGTCGGCGCCATCCCCGCCTTCAACCCGATCCGCCTCTACGGCAATACGACGCCAATCGGGGAGGCGGACGATGCGCCGACGGCGGGCAGCGGCGGCGCAACCGGGGTGTCGCTCAAGGTCGTCGAGCTGCTTGGCAGCATTCTGCCGGCGGAGGATGGACAGGAGCTCGATGTCGGTGAGGCTGCCGACCTCGTCCAGCGCGCACGCGAGCAGGCCCGCGACGCGCTCGCCATGAGGCCGGGCTTCCTGCCGGAAGGCGCCGAGGAGGCAGAGCGCGCCAAGAAGGCAGCAACGGCGTCCGAGGCGCCCATCCCCTCAAACACGACCGTCCTGGAGAAGACAGGCGGCGAGCAGGATGATGCCGCCGACATCGCGGGACGCCAGCTCCGCACCCATAGAGTCGGTCGCGGCGATACGCTGACGCGCATCCTCCAGCAGGCGGGTGCCGACCCGCAGCTCGCGCGCAGCATGGTCGAGGCTGCGCGCGGCACATTCGCCGAGCGCGATCTTGCGGCCGGCTTTCTCGTCGAGCTGACCCTCGAGCCGAGCCTTACCAACCCCGAGCAGCTCGAGCCGGTGCGCTATGCCGTTTTCGATACCCGCGGCGCGCATCGCCTGAGCGTCGAACGCAGCCCCGCGGGCGAGCTGATCGCATCGGCCGAACCGCTCTGGGCGAACGCGCGCCCGAGTCAGGCGCGCGACACGGGCCGACCGACGACAGCCAGCCTGTACGCCGGCGTCTATCACGCGGCCCTCTCACAAGGCATAGAGCCGGAGGTCATTCTCCAGATCCTGCGCCTTCACGCCTACGAAACCGATTTCCGGCGCCGGGCCCGCGTCACCGACGAACTCGAGCTGTTCTTCGACCTGCGCGAGGAAGGCCGTGGCGAGGAACAGCTTGGTGAACTGCTCTATTCGGCCATCACGAGCGCAGGCGAAAGCCAACGCCTCTTCCGTTTCCGCACGTCCGACGGGGTGATCGACTACTACGACGCCGACGGCAACAACTCGCGGAAGTTCCTGATCCGGCAGCCCATCCGGAGCGACGAGGCGCGACTGACTTCCGGCTTCGGCGTGCGCTATCACCCGCTGCTGAATACGCGCAAACTTCACACCGGCGTCGACTGGGCCGCACCGATCGGCACGCCGATCGTCGCAGCCGGCAGCGGCGTCATCGAGGAGGCCGGGCACAAAGGCCAGTATGGCAACTATATCCGCATCCGGCACGCCAACGGCTACCAGACGGCCTATGCGCACATGAGCCGCTTCGCACCGGGGGTGGCGCCGGGTGTGAAGGTGCGCCAGAACCAGATCATCGGCTATTCGGGCAACTCCGGGTTCTCGACCGGCCCGCATCTGCACTACGAGGTGCTGGTCAACAACCAGTTCGTCGACCCGCTGTCCATACAGGTCCCGCGCGAGCGTCGGTTGACGGGGCGCCAGCTCGCCGAGTTCCAGAAGGAGCGGGCGCGGATCGAGGATCTCCTGCGCCGCCAGCCGGTCCGCGTCGAGCAGATCGCCGGACGCTAGAGCCGACAGCGCATCACATCTCCGATCGGAAGGGCCGCGAGAGAAGACCTTCGATTGCGTCATCGATGGTGATTTGCCCCTCGATGATGGCATGGACGGCCGCCGCGATCGGAACCTCCACGCCATAGGCGTCGGCGCTGCGTACGGCTGCTGCGGCGGTGTAGACGCCTTCGGCCGTCGAATGCAGCATCGCGAGGCCCTCACTCAGCGAGCGACCTTGCCCCAGCAGCCGGCCAAGCCTCATGTTGCGCGACTGCGGGCTCCCGCACGTCAGCAGCAGATCTCCGAGGCCGGAGAGCCCGACAAGCGTGTCGGGATTTGCGCCGAACGCCGCCCCGAGACGGCGCATCTCAGCGAAGCCGCGCGTGACGAGAGCGGCATGGGCGCTGGCCCCGAGACCGCGACCGTCAACAATGCCAGCCGCGATCGCCAGCACATTTTTCATGGCACCGCCGAAGGCGACGCCCGTCGTGTCGCTGGTCCAGTAGAGGCGGAAGTGGCGGCAGCCGATGGCGCCGACCAGAGCCTTGCCGAGCCCCTCGTCGCGGCAGGCGAGCGTGAGTGCGGTCGGCAACCCGCGCACCACGTCCTCAGCGAAGCCGGGACCGGAGAGGACCGCCATGCGGCAGTCGGGAAGCGTCTCTGTCAGCACATCGGTCATCAGCTTGCCCGTGCTGTGCTCGAGCCCCTTGGAGCAGATCACGACGGGCGTTTCCGGAGCGAGATGCGGCGCAAGTGCCAGCGCGACCGAGCGCTGGGTTTGCGCCGGCGTTGCCAGGAGAACGACATCGACCTCCGCCATGCGCGCGAGAGCGCTCGTGGCGGCAAGACCTGCATCGAGCGTAATGCCGGGGAGATAGGCCGTATTCGTGTGCTGTTGGTTGATCTCATCGGCAACGGCGCCATCGCGTGCCCAGAGCAGCACGCGGCGGCCAGCCCTGCGCGCAACCTCGGCGAGCGCGGTGCCCCAGGCCCCGCCGCCGACCACGCCGACATGCTCGATGGCGGCGCTCACGATTCGCGCCCACTAGTGCCAATGGCCGGAGCGCCGTGGCACGAGGCGTCGGCATCCGGAACCTCGGACGGCGCGGCATCGCGCAGCGCACGCGCCTTGGCTTTGCGCCTGACGAGGTTCTGGCGCAGCTTGTCGGCAAGGCGCGCCTGCCGCGCTGCCCGCTTCCCGGCGCTGCCGCCCTGCCTTCCGTCCGGTCCTGCCATCGGCATCATCCCAAGAGCCCCACGGCGGCGAGACGCGCCCGCAGATCGGCCTCCGCCGCGGCCAGGCGCGCCTCATCCGTCGCCCTGAGCACCAGCTCCGTGCCGTAGAGACGGCCATCGCGGACGAAAGGATAGCTGCCCATGGAGACGTCGGGAAAGGCCTTCTGCGCTGCCTCCAGCGGGGCCGCGACTTCGCCCTCTGGCTTCAGCAGCTCGATGCTCGCCGAAAGCATCTTCCGCCCGGTCCTCAGCTCAGGCGTCACCGCATCGAGCATCGCCTGCATCACGACCGGGATGCCCGCCATGACAATCACGTTGCCGAGCCGGAAGCCGGGCGCGACGGAGAGCTTGTTGTTCACGAGGCTCGCCCCATGGGGGATGCGCGCCATGCGCAGGCGGGCAGGCGTGGGCTCGACGCCGCGGCGCGCAAAGTGGGCGAGCATGAGCGCCTTGACCTCGGGATGATGGTCGATCGGCACGCCGAAAGCCTTGGCGATGCTGTCGGCCGTGATGTCGTCGTGTGTCGGACCGATGCCGCCGGTCGTGAAAACGTAGGTGTAGCGCCCACGCAGCTCATTGACAGCGGCGACGATGTCGTCCTCGACGTCACCGACGACGCGCACTTCTTTCAGTCGGATCCCGATCATCGTGCAGTGATCGGCGATCGAGCCGATGTTCTTGTCCTTCGTGCGCCCCGAGAGGATCTCGTCCCCGATCACGATGAGCGCCGCTGTCACCGCCTCCTCGCCGCTTTCGGTCATGGCACTCTCGTCGCTCCTGTCCGGTCAGCCCGGGATCTGCAGCTGCACAACCTGCCGGCCCCGCTTGATCACCAGGCGCCAGAGCGGCGGGCGGCGCGCGAGACCCTTTTCGAGCTCGACAACGGTCGCGACAGGCTGGTCGCCGATCGCGACGATGATATCTCCGGTCCGCAGGTTGAGCCGCTCGGCAACCGAGCCCGAGCGGACACTGAGGACCACCACGCCGCCGGTCTCGTCGAGATCGAGCTCGTCGGCCACGTGCGGCAGCAGATTGGCGACGCGCGCGCCGTCCAGGGGATGATCCCCCGTGAGGTTGCGCACATCATCGGGGCCGATCGACGGCGGCGGCTGCAGGGGAAGCTCGAGCGACACCGCACGTCCCCTGCGGATGAGGTTGATCTGCACGACCTGGCCTACCCCGCGCGTGGCGAGGCGGTAGTTGACGGCGCGTGCGTCCGCGACCTCGTAGCCGTCCACCATCACGATAACGTCGCCTGGCTCGATACCGGCCCTGGCGGCGGGACCGTCCTTGTGCACGCGCGTGACGAGCGCACCGGACGAGCGGCTGAGCCGCAGGCCCTCGGCAATCTCGCGCGTGATCGAATCGAGGCGCGCGCCGAGCCACGGCCGCTGGACCTTCTTGCCCGTCAGCGCACTCTCGACATAGAGCCGCACGAGGTTCGAGGGGATGGCAAAGCCAACGCCATGCGAGCCGCCCGAGCCGGAATAGATTGCCGTGTTGATGCCGATCAGGCGACCCGACATGTCGACGAGAGCGCCGCCGGAGTTCCCCGGATTGATCGCCGCATCCGTCTGGATATAGGACTGAATGTCGGCGCGCCCGATCTCGGAACGACCGAGTGCTGAAACAATGCCGCTCGTGACGGTCTGGCCGACGCCAAAGGGATTGCCGATGGCGAGAACGAGGTCGCCCACCTCGAGACGATCGGAGTCCTCGAACTGGAGCGACGGGAACTTTCCGTCACCGCCATCGATCCGCAGAATGGCAATATCCGTCTTCTCGTCCTGGAGAACGATCCGGGCGTCGAACTCGCGCCGGTCTGCGAGGACGACACGGATCTCCGAGGTCACGCCCACCTTGACCACGTGGGTGTTGGTCACGATGACGCCATCCGGCGACACGATCACGCCGGAGCCGAGCGAACTCTGGACACGTTCACGCGACATGCCGAAGCGGTCGCGGAAGAAGTCACGGAACAGGAGCTCCCCGGCAAAGCCCGGCGGCTGCGCGGCAACACGGCCGCGCGCATACACGTTGACAACGGCCGGCGCCGCCCGCTTGACGATAGGCGCATAGGAGAACTGCACCGCGGCACGCGACGGCGGCGGCTCCTTGCGCTGTGCCGCGGCCGGATCAACGTGGCCGGCGACGATGAGGGAGAGGATGGCCGCAAGAGCGACTCCGCCAGCGCACTTTCGGGCTGATCCGCGCGAAATGTTCATCGGTCCACCCTCAGCCTCCCCGGGCACCGGAAGCTGCCAAACCGACGATGCACGGGCACAAACTTATAGTGCAGTGCGCCGCGCGATTGAAGCGCCAGCCCACCGTTCTGGTCCCGCTTGGCGAAAAGGATGGGCTCGCCCGTGGAGTGACCGCGTTCAGGCGACCTTGGCGAGAACGGCGTCGATGGCGCCCGCAACCTCGTCGATAGGGGCCATGCCGTCGACGGAGTAAAGGTTGCCTTTGCAGAAATAGTAGCCGATGAGCGGTGATGTCTCGCGATAGTAGGCCATCATGCGGGTGGTCACCGTCTCGGCATTGTCGTCGGCGCGACGCGTGAATTCCGTACTGCCGCACACGTCGCAAACGCCGCGCACATGCGGACGCTTGAAGCGGTCGTGATAGCCCTCGCCGCACTTGGCGCAGGCATAGCGGCCGACGATCCGCTCGACGAGCTGGTTGTAGTCGACCTTGAGCTCGATCACGACGTCGATCCGATCGCCCTTGCTCTCGAGCATCCGGTCGAGCGCAGCGGCCTGCTGAAGCGTGCGCGGGAAGCCGTCGAGAATGAAGCCTGCCTTGCAGTCCGGCTGCCCGATGCGTTCCGCGATGATATCGACGACAACATCGTCGGAGACAAGCTCACCCTTGTCCATCAGCGCCCTGGCCTTCAGGCCAATCTCGGTCCCGGCCCTGGTTGCGGCCCGCAACATATCACCCGTCGACAGCTGCACGAGGCCGCGCGTCTTGGCGAGGTGCTGCGCCTGCGTCCCTTTTCCGGCCCCCGGCGGACCCAATAGAATCACCTTCATCGCCGTCCACTCCGCGACGTCGCGCCTCTGAGCTTCGCCTTCTTGATCAGGCCCTCGTACTGATGCGCGAGGAGATGGCTCTGGACCTGGGCCACAGTATCCATGGTCACGCTCACCGCGATCAGGAGCGATGTGCCGCCAAAGTAGAAGGGCACAGCCGCATAGGCGATCAGGAGCTCTGGTAGAACGCAGACGATCGCGAGGTAAATCGCGCCGATAGTCGTAATGCGGGTGAGTACATAGTCGATATATTCGGCGGTCTTCTGGCCGGGCCGGATGCCGGGCAGATAGCCGCCGTACTTGCGCAGGTTGTCGGCGGTGTCGTTCGCATTGAAGACGACGGCCGTATAGAAGAACGCAAAGAAAATGATCATCGCCACGTAGACGGCGATATGGAGCGGCTGGCCGCGACCGAGGGCAGCGACGATCGCGTTGAGCCACTCGTAGCCCCCCGAACCCTGGCTGAACTGCGCCGCCGTGATCGGCAGCAGCAGCAGCGAGGAGGCGAAGATCGGCGGAATGACACCGGCGGTGTTGAGCTTCAAGGGCAGGTGCGAGGCCTCGCCCTGGAACATGCGGTTACCGACCTGGCGCTTCGGATATTGGATGAGCAGGCGTCGCTGCGCGCGCTCCATGAAGACGATCGCCGCCACGACCGCGAGCATCAGCACGAGCAGTGCGAGCAGCAGCGGGGTGGCCAGTGCGCCCGTGCGGGCGAGTTCGAAGAGGCCGATGATCGCACTCGGAAGGCCGGCGACGATGCCAGCGAAGATGATGAGCGAGATGCCATTGCCGACGCCGCGGGCGGTGATCTGCTCACCGAGCCACATCAGGAACATCGTGCCGCCGACCAGCGTGATCACCGTCGACATGCGGAAGAACCATCCGGGCTCGACGACGACCGATCCCGCCGCACTGCTCGAACCTTCAAGGCCGATCGCGATGCCGTACGCCTGGAAGGCGGCGAGGACGACGGTCAGGTAGCGGGTGTATTGGTTGATCTGCTTGCGGCCCTGCTCGCCCTCCTTCTTGAGGGCCTCGAGCTTCGGCGAGACCGACGACATCAGCTGCATGATGATCGATGCAGAGATGTAGGGCATGATGTTGAGCGCGAAAATCGCCATGCGCTCGATGGCGCCGCCGGCGAACAGATTGACCATGCCGAGGATGCCGGACGCATTCTGGCGGAACGTCTCGGCGAAGGCGACAGGGTCGATCCCGGGCATCGGAATGAACGTGCCGATGCGGTACACGATGAGCGCCCCGAGCGTGAACCAGATCCGCTTCTTGAGCTCCTCCGCCTTCGCAAAGGCGCCGAAGTTCAGGTTGGCTGCAAGTTGTTCGGCGGCCGATACCATGGCGTGTCAGGCTCCCGGGACGGGCTCGGGCCCCGCAACCGGATGGGCCGGGCGGAGCCACGCGAATTTCGCTCAACATGGGGCTTGAACAGGCTTGGTGCAACTGCGATGGCGCCGCGCCCCCCGGCAGCCATTCCACACCCGTTTCCACCCCGGCCGGCTACGCGGCCTATTCGTCTCCGGACGACTTCTTCTTGCCGCCCGACTTGGCCTTCTTGGCCGCCGTCTTGGCGCGCTTTGCCTCGTCGGCCGCGAGCACCTTACGTTCGATCAGCGTAACAGCTCCACCGGCCTTCTCGATCGCCGCGCGCGCCGACGCCGTCGCATGATTGACCGTCAGCTTGAGCGCCGCCTTGAGCTCGCCGCCGCCGAGAATGCGCACGCCGCTGAGCTCCCGGCGCACGATGCCCGCAGCCTTCAGGGTGTTGACATCGACGGGCTGGCTCGCGTCGAGACGGCCGGCGTCGACAGCGCCCTGCAGGCTCGCAAGCGAGACCTCGTTGAACTCGTCGCGGCTGCGCGAGCGGAAGCCGCGCTTTGGCAGACGCCGATGCAGCGGCATCTGGCCGCCTTCGAAGCCGCCGATCGCGACGCCCGTGCGCGCCGTCTGACCCTTGCCGCCGCGACCGCCGGTCTTGCCGATGCCCGAGCCGATGCCGCGGCCGATCCGGAGGCGCGACTTGCGCGAACCGGGATTGTCCTTGATGTCGTTGAGCCGCATGGCCCCGCGCTCCTTCCTTGCCCGACGCCGCTATTTCGTCTCGTCGACGATCCTGACGAGGTGCGGGATCCTGTTGATCATGCCGCGCACGTCAGGCGTATCCACGAGCGTACGCCGGCGGTGCAGCTTGTTGAGACCGAGACCGATCAGGGTCTGGCGTTGAACTTCAGGGCGCCGCATCGGGCTTGCGATCTGCTCGACAGTGATCGTCCTACCGGCGCCGCTCTTGCCATCTGCCATGTTCTTCACGTCCTCTGGCCCTGGGTCGGGCGGCGCTCATCGAGGCCGACCCGGCTCAGGCGTTTGAGTTATTCCTGTGCGGCCTCGGCGGCCTCGCCCGCGGTGTCGCGCCGGCGCGCGACGATCTCGCTCACCTTCTTGCTGCGCCGGGCAGCAACGGCACGCGGGTTTTCCTGCGTCTTAAGCGCGTCGAACGTCGCGCGCACCATGTTGTAAGGGTTCGACGAGCCGAGCGACTTCGCGACGACGTCGCGCACACCAAGCGCATCGAACACGGCGCGCATCGGGCCGCCAGCGATGATGCCGGTGCCGGGCGGCGCCGCGCGCAGGATCACGCGACCCGCGCCGTGCCGTCCCTTGCAATCGTGGTGCAGTGTGCGCTTGTCGCGCATGGGCACGCGCAGCATCGAGCGGCGCGCCGCCTCGCCGGCCTTGCGGATGGCTTCCGGCACCTCGCGCGCCTTGCCATGACCAAACCCGACCTGGCCCTGCTGATCGCCGACCACGACGAGCGCGGCAAAGCCGAACCGTTTGCCGCCCTTCACAACCTTGGCGACGCGGTTGATATGGACGAGCTTCTCGGTGAAGTCGCTCTTGCGATCGTCGTCGCGGTCGCGGTCGCGTGCAGGATTGCGTGCCACGTCGATAACCCTTTCTCGCTCAGAATCTGAGCCCGCCTTCGCGGGCCGCATCGGCCAGCGACTTGACGCGGCCATGATAGAGATAGCCGCCGCGATCGAACACGACCTCGGCGACACCAGCCTTGATTGCGCGCTCAGCGACGAGCTTGCCGACCTCGGCTGCGGCCGCCTTGTCCGCGCCGGTCTTCAGCTTGCCCTTGAGATCCTTCTCGATGCTCGAGGCGGCGGCGAGCGTCACGCCCTTGGCGTCATCGATCACCTGCGCATAGATGTGCTTGGAAGAACGGAAGACCGACAGCCGCGGCTTCCCGTTCGCGACCTTCTTCAAGGTCCGCCGTACGCGCTGGGCGCGGCGCTGGAACTGCTTGTCTTGGGCGCTCATCAGCTCTCTCGCTTACTTCTTCTTGCCTTCCTTGCGCAGGATGAACTCGCCCTGATAGCGCACACCCTTGCCCTGGTAGGGCTCCGGCGGACGGAAGGCGCGGATCTCCGCGGCCACCTGCCCGACCTTCTGCTTGTCGATGCCCGAGATCAGCACGTGATCCTGGCGCGGGCCACCGAGCTTCACGTCGATGTCGTCCGGCACCTTATAGTTGATCTCGTGACTGAACCCGAGTTGCAGCGTCAGGTCCTTGCCCTTGAGCTGGGCGCGGAAACCGACGCCATGGATCTCAAGCGTCTCGGCGTAGCCGTTCACGACGCCCTTGATCTGGTTGTCGACCAGCGTCCGCGACAGGCCCCACATGCTGCGCGCGCGCTGCGTGTCCTCGCGCGGCGTCACGCTGATGCCCGCGTCGGTCTTCTCGACCTTGACATCCTCGGGCAGCGTCACGGACAGCTCGCCCTTCGGCCCCTTGACCTTGACGGTCTGGCCATTCACGTCCGCCTGCACATTGGCGGGAACGGGGACCGGTTTCTTGCCGATGCGCGACATCGCTTCATTTCCTCAATTCAAATCATCCAGCGGCCCGCGCCCTCGGCGCCGGGCAGACGCCGGCCACGTCAGAACACGCTGCAAAGCACCTCACCGCCGACCTGCTCCTCGCGCGCCCGCGTGTCCGACATGACGCCCTTCGGCGTCGAGAGAATCGACAGGCCGAGGCCGTTGGCGACCGTCGGGAGATCGCGGAGCGGCGAGTAGACGCGACGGCCGGGCTTGGACACCCGGGAGATCTCTCGGATCGCCGGCTGACCGTTCAGATACTTGAGTTCGATCTCGAGCTCGGATCGGCCGTTCTTGTGATCGATGCGCGTGTAGCCGCGGATATAGCCTTCCTCGGCCAGCACGTCGAGAACGCGCGTCCGCAGATTGGAAGCCGGGCTCGTGACCTTCGGGCGCCGCCGCATCTGCGCATTGCGGATGCGGGTCAGCATATCGCCGAGCGGATCGTTCATCGCCATAGCATACCGTCCTTCTACCAGCTCGACTTGACCATGCCGGGGATCATGCCCTGGCTCGCCAGCTCGCGGAGCTGGTTGCGGCACAGCTTGAGCTTGCGATAGTAGCCGCGCGCGCGGCCGGTGATCTCGCAGCGGTTGCGGATGCGCGTCTTCGATGAGTTGCGCGGCAGCTTGGCCAGCTTCAGCCGCGCAGCGAAGCGCTCTTCGGCCGGCTTCGTCTGATCGACGGCCACCTCTTTAAGCGCCTTGCGCCGCGCCGCGTACTGGTCCACCAGCTTGCGCCGCCGCTCATTCTTGTTGATCGAACTCTTCTTAGCCATCAGGTCCTCCAAGACCCACATGCCGGCAGGGTCGCCGCCCGCCTGATCGTCATTCGCTCCGGTCAGCTCCGGAAGGGGAAGTTGAAGGCGCGCAGCAGCTCGCGCGCTTCTTCATCGGTATTCGCGGTCGTGCACACGATCACGTCCATCCCCCAGATCTCGTCGACCTTGTCGTAGTCGATCTCGGGGAACACGATGTGCTCCTTGAGACCGAGGGCGAAGTTGCCGCGGCCGTCAAAGCTCTTGGGGTTGAGCCCGCGGAAGTCCTTCACCCGCGGCAGCGCGATCGTGACGAGGCGGTCCAGGAACTCGTACATGCGGTCGCCGCGCAGCGTCACCTTGGCGCCGAGTGGCATGTTCTCGCGCACCTTATAGGTCGCGATCGACTTCCGCGCCCGCGTGATCACCGGGCGCTGGCCGGCGATGAGCGCGAGGTCGTTCGAGGCATTCTCGACCTTCTTGCGGTCATTCACGGCCTCGCCGACGCCCATGTTGAGCACGATCTTCTCAAGCCGCGGTATGCGCATCGGGTTCTCGTACCCGAAATGCTCCGCGAGCTTCTTGCGGATCTGCTGCTCATAGAGCGTCTTCATCCGCGGCTTGTAGTCCGCCGGACGCGGCGCCCTGGGCGCTGCGGCACCGCCGGCCGCGGGCTTGCCCTTGGCTTCCTTGGCGGGCGGCCCCTTGCCCTGCTGCGGCTTGCCGCCCTTGGCGCCAGCGGGGGCACTACCGCCCTTCTGTTTCGCTTTGTCGGCCATGGCTTATGACTTCTCCGGAATGACTTCGCCCGAGCGCTTCGCGAACCGCACTTTGCGGCCGTCCTCAAGGAACTTGAAACCGACGCGGGTCGGCTTGCCGTCCTTCGGATCCTCGAGCGCGAGGTTCGAAAGGTCGATGGTGGCTTCCTTGGAGATGATCCCGCCCTCCGCTGTTGCGGTCTGGCGCTGGTGACGGCGCACCATATTCACGCCACGCACGAGCGCGCGGCCCTCCTTCGGGATCACCTTGATGACCTCGCCGTGCTTGCCCTTGTCGCGGCCTGCGAGGACAATGACGTGGTCACCCTTCTTGATCTTCAGCGACGGCATGTCAGAGCACCTCCGGTGCGAGCGACATGATCTTCACGTGCTTCCTCGCGCGCAGCTCGCGCGTCACCGGCCCGAAGATGCGCGTGCCGATCGGATCGCCGTTGGCGTTGACGAGCACCGCCGCATTGCGGTCGAAGCGGATCAGCGAGCCGTCCGGGCGGCGAACGCCCTTGGCGGTGCGCACCACCACGGCCTTCATGACCTGGCCCTTCTTCACGCGGCCGCGCGGGATCGCCTCCTTGACCGACACGACGATCGTGTCGCCGATCGTCGCGTAGCGGCGCTTCGACCCCCCGAGCACCTTGATGCATTGCACACGACGGGCGCCGGAGTTGTCGGCGACGTCGAGATTTGTCTCCATCTGGATCATGGCGCGATCCTCAATCCTTCCTGCCGCATCAGCCCGGCTGCTTCAGCGCGACCCAGCGCTTGTGGCGCGAGATCGGCCGGCTTTCCTGGATGCGCACCTTGTCGCCGACCTTGAACGAATTGTCCTCGTCGTGCGCCTGATACTTCTTCGACCGGCGCACGGTCTTCTTCAGCAGCGGATGGGTGAAGCGGCGCTCCACCTCGACCACGATCGTCTTGTCGTTCTTGTCGGAGACGACAACGCCGCTCAGGATTCGCTTTGGCATGATCGCCCTCCTTCTCAGCGGCCGCCAGCCGGGGCATTGCCCCTGAGCGCCCGCGCAAACGTCTTCACGCGCGCGATCTCGCGGCGCACGACACGGATGCGTGCCGTATTCTCGAGCTGGCCGGATGCCGCCTGAAAGCGCAGGTTGAACTGCTCCTTCTTCAGCTTGACCAGCTCGTCGTCGAGCTGATCGAGCGTCATGTTCTTGAACCTGTCTGCCGCCATCTGAGGCCTCTCAAACTCTCTTCCCGTCCGCCGCCGGTCACCATTACAGCAGGCGCGTCACAATGCGCGTCGCGATCGGGAGCTTGGCAGCCCCGAGCATCAGCGCCTCGCGCGCGACGTTGTCCGGCACGCCATCGATCTCGAACATGATGCGGCCCGGCTTGACCCGGCACACCCACAGCTCCGGGCTGCCCTTGCCCGAGCCCATGCGCACCTCGGCCGGCTTCTTCGTCACCGGCACGTCCGGGAAAATCCGGATCCACACGCGGCCCGCACGCTTCATGTGGCGCGTGATGGCGCGCCGCGCCGCCTCGATCTGGCGCGCGCTCAGGCGCTCCGGTGCGGCGGCCTTGAGGCCGTGCGAGCCGAAGTTGAGCTCGGTCCCGCCCTTCGCCGCGCCGTGAATGCGGCCCTTGTGGGCTTTGCGGAACTTCGTCCGTTTTGGTTGCATCATGGTCGTCGTTCCTCGAAGGCCTTATTCGGCGCGCGGCGGACGCGCGCCGCGATCACCCCGATCGCCGCGATCCTCGCGCCGGCGCCGATCGCCGCCACCGCCCTCCTGCGACTCGAGCGCGCGACGCTCGGACGCCATCGGGTCGTGCTCGATGATCTCGCCCTTGTAGATCCACACCTTCACGCCGATGATCCCGTACGCCGTGCGCGCAATGCCGTAGCCGAAATCGATGTCGGCGCGCAGCGTATGCAGCGGCACGCGGCCCTCGCGATACCACTCGACACGGGCGATCTCGGCGCCGCCGAGCCGGCCCGACACGTTGATGCGGATGCCCTGGGCGCCGAGCCGCAGCGCCGACTGCACGGCACGCTTCATGGCGCGGCGGAACGCCACGCGGCGCTCGAGCTGCTGCGCGATCGTCTCGGCGACCAGTGTCGCGTCGATCTCGGGCTTGCGCACCTCCACGATATTGAGGTGCACTTCCGACTGCGTGAGGCGCGCAAGCTCGCCGCGCAGCTTCTCGATGTCGGCGCCCTTCTTGCCGATCAGGATGCCCGGGCGCGCCGAGTGCACCGTCACCCGGCACTTCTTGTGCGGGCGCTCGATCACGATCTTGGCGATGCCGGCCTGGCGCTGCATCTTCAGGATGTGCTCGCGCATCTTCCTGTCTTCATGCAGCAGCTTGCCGTACTCGCTGCGGCCCGCGAACCAGCGGCTGTCCCAGGTGCGGTTGATGCCGACGCGCAGGCCGACGGGATTGACCTTGTGGCCCATCAGGCGGCCTCCTCTGATTTCGTCTCGGCAGCGGGCTGAACCTCGCGCACGACCACGGTGAGTTGCGAGAACGGCTTCAGGATCCCACCCGAGCGGCCGCGCCCGCGGGCGTGGAAGCGCTTCAGGACAAGATTCTTGCCGACCCAGGCCTCGGAGACGATCAGGTCGTCGACGTCGAGGCCGTGATTGTTCTCGGCGTTGGCGATCGCGCTCATGAGGCACTTGCGCACGTCGACCGCGATGCGCTTCCTCGAGAACTCGAGCTCGGTCAGCGCCGTCTGCACCTTCTTACCGCGGATCATCGCGGCAACGAGGTTGAGCTTCTGCGGCGAGACGCGCAGGTTGCGCGCCACGGCCTGGGCCTCGTTCTCCGGCAGACGCCGTTCGGCCTTGGGCTTGCCCATCTTACCTGCCCCTCGTCGCTTTCTTGTCGCCGCTGTGGCCATGGAAGGTGCGCGTCGGCGCGAACTCGCCAAACTTGTGCCCGACCATGTCCTCGTTGACGGACACGGGAATGTGCTTCTGGCCGTTGTGGACGCCGAACGTCAGACCGACGAACTGCGGCAGAATCGTCGAGCGGCGCGACCAGATCTTGATGATCTCGTTGCGGCCCGACGCGCGCACCTTCTCGGCCTTCTTCAACAGATAGCCGTCGACGAACGGGCCTTTCCAAACCGAGCGTGCCACGATCGATGCTCCTACTTGCTCTTGCCGGTGCGCGAGCGGACGATGTACTTGTCCGTCGCCTTGTTCTTGCGCGTCTTGTACCCCTTGGTCGGCTTGCCCCACGGCGTCGCCCAGTGCTTGCCGCCCTTGGTGCGGCCGCCGTTCGGGTGATCGACCGGGTTCATCATGACCGAGCGCACGGTCGGCCGGATGCCGAGCCAGCGCGTGCGGCCCGCCTTGCCGATCGAGACGTTTCCGTGATCGGGGTTCGACACGGCGCCGACCGTCGCCATGCACTCCTGGCGCACACGCCGCGTCTCGCCCGACTTGAGCTTGAGCACGGCCCAGCCGGCATCGCGGCCGACGAGCTGCACGAAGGCGCCGGCCGAGCGCGCGATCTGGCCGCCGCGGCCTGCCTTGAGCTCGACGTTATGCACGATCGTGCCGATCGGCACGGAGGCGAGCGGCATGGCGTTGCCCGGCTTCACGTCGACGGCGCTGCCGGCGATGACCTTGTCGCCGGCGTTGAGCCGCTGCGGCGCGAGAATGTAGGCGAGCTCGCCGTCATCGTACTTGACGAGAGCGATGAAGGCGGTCCGGTTCGGATCGTACTCGAGCCGCTCGACCGTGCCCTCGACATCGAACTTGCGCCGGCGGAAGTCGACCCGGCGATAGGCCTGCTTATGGCCGCCGCCGATGTGGCGCATGGTGATGCGCCCGTGGTGGTTGCGCCCGCCGGTCTTGGTCTTGCCCTCGACGAGCATCTTGACGGGCGCGCCCTTCCAGAGGTGCTCGCGGTCCACGAGCACGAGCTGGCGCCGGCCAGGCGACGTCGGGCGATATGTCTTCAGTGCCATGGTCGTTCTCTATTCCTCAGAGACCCGTCGTAATGTCGATCGAGTGCCCTTCCTCGAGCGTCACGATGGCCTTCTTGACCTCGCCCTGACGCGCGACGATGCCTTTGAAGGCCTTGAGCTTGCCCTTGCGGACGATGGTGTTGACCGCCTTCACCTTGACGTTGAACAGCTGCTCGACCGCCGCCTTGATCTCGGGCTTGGTCGCAGTGCGCGCAACCTTGAAGATCACCTGATTGGCTTCGGAGGCGAGCGTCGCCTTCTCGGTGATGACCGGCGCGCGGATGATGTCGTAGGCCTTGAGCTTGCTCATTTGAAGCGCTCCTCGAGGGCGGCGACGGCGGCCTTGGTCAGCACCAGCTTCTGGCGGCGCAGAATGTCGTACACGTTAATGCCCTGAACAGGCAGCAGGTCGACATTCGGGATGTTGCGCACCGCCTGCACGAAGCCGGCGTCGAGCTCCGCGCCATCGATGAAGAGCGCATTCGTGAGCCCGAGCGCCGAAAGCTGCGCCTTGAGACCCTTGGTCTTGCCGTCGGCGGAAGCAGCCTTCTCAAGCACGACGATCTCGCCAGCCCGCGCCTTGGCGGACAGCGCGTGACGCAACGCCAGCGCGCGCACCTTCTTCGGCAGGCCGATCGCGTGGCTCCGTGGCTTCGGCCCGAAGGCCTTGCCGCCGCCGCGCCACTGCGGCACGGACTTGTCGCCGTGCCGGGCGCCGCCGGTGCCCTTCTGCTTGTACATCTTCTTGCCCGTGACGGCCACTTCGGACCGGTCCTGG
The DNA here is from genome assembly GCA_046293075.1 of Hyphomicrobiaceae bacterium. Lineage (GTDB taxonomy): Bacteria > Pseudomonadota > Alphaproteobacteria > Rhizobiales > Hyphomicrobiaceae. The sequence goes on from JBKBPL010000027.1 coordinate 17,605, forward strand.
GTATGGTGCGTGCCGGCCATGCGCTTCAGGAGCTGCCAGCGCACCGTGCGCTGAATGAGGTCCGGGCGCGGCTCCAGATTGAAGATGGCGTCGGCAAGCTCGACCGTCCCGGCCGATCCCGCGTCGAGCGTGGTGACTGGGGTCTGCATCAGGCCTGCTCCGTCGTACTCGTCTGCGCCGCGCTCTGGGCACGCGTGCGGAAGGCGCCGGGCGTCGGCGCATCCTTCGGCGCCTTCTTCACGGCATCGCGGATCAGCACCCAGCCGCCCTTGGCACCGGGAACCGCACCGCGCACCAGAATGAGGCCACGCTCGACGTCCGTCTTGACCACCTCGAGGTTGAGCGTGGTGATGCGCTCATCGCCCATGTGGCCGGCCATCTTCTTGCCCTTGAAGACCTTGCCGGGATCCTGGCGCTGCCCCGTCGAGCCGTGCGCACGGTGCACGATGGAGACACCGTGCGAGGCGCGCATGCCGCCGAAGTTCCAGCGCTTCATGGCGCCCTGGAAGCCCTTGCCCTGGCTGGTGCCGGTCACGTCCACGAGCTGGCCGGTCACGAAGTGGTCGGCCGTGATCTCGGCACCGACCTCGATCAGGTTCTCAGGACTGACGCGGAACTCGACAAGCTTGCGCTTCGGCTCGACCTCGGCGCGCGCGAAACCGCCACGCTCGGCCTTGGTCAGGCGGTTCGGCTTGCGCCTGCCGGCACCGAGCTGGAGCGCGGTGTAGCCGTTCTTTTCCTTCGTCAGGTGGGCGACGACCTGCACGTTGTCGAGCTTCAGCACGGTCACGGGGATATGCTCCCCGGTCTCCGTGAAGAGCCGCGTCATCCCAACCTTCTGAGCAATCACTCCGGAACGCATCCGTTGCATTCCTTTCTCTAGGACTGAGCCACTGGTTCCTGTCCGGCCGCAAGCCCGGGCCCCGAAGCCCGTCCGCGCCGGCCAGCCGTCAGAGCTTGATCTCCACGTCCACGCCGGCCGCAAGGTCCAGCTTCATGAGCGCATCCACCGTCTGCGGCGTCGGATCGACGATATCGAGGAGCCGCTTGTGCGTCCGCATCTCGAACTGCTCGCGGCTCTTCTTGTCGATGTGCGGCGAGCGGTTCACCGTGAACCGCTCGATGCGGGTCGGCAGCGGAATGGGGCCGCGCACCTCGGCACCGGTTCGTTTCGCCGTGTTCACGATCTCACGGGTCGACGCATCGAGAATGCGATGGTCGAACGCCTTGAGCCGGATCCGGATGTTCTGGCCGTTCATCGTCTCACTCGTCCCGCTGAAACGTGAGCGCCCGCTGTCCTGCAACACCGGGCGCCCGCCGCATTCTCCTCATTACTCGATGATCTTCGTGACCACGCCGGCGCCGACCGTGCGGCCGCCCTCGCGGATGGCGAAGCGCACGCGCTCCTCCATGGCGATCGGCTGGATGAGGTCGACGGTGAACTCGGCGTTGTCGCCGGGCATGACCATCTCGGTCCCTTCCTTCAGCGTGACGACGCCGGTGACGTCCGTCGTGCGGAAGTAGAACTGGGGCCGATAGTTATTGAAGAACGGCGTGTGGCGACCACCCTCCTCCTTCGTGAGGATGTAGGCCTCGGCCATGAACTTCTTGTAGGGCTTCACGGAGCCGGGCTTCGCGAGCACCTGGCCGCGCTCCACCGCATCCTTGTCGATGCCGCGCAGCAGGCAGCCGACGTTGTCGCCCGCCTCGCCCGCATCGAGCAGCTTGCGGAACATCTCGACGCCGGTCACGACCGACTTCTGGGTTTCCCTGAGCCCGACGATCTCGACTTCCTCGCCGACCTTGATCGTGCCGCGCTCGATGCGGCCGGTGACGACCGTGCCGCGGCCCGAGATCGAGAACACGTCCTCGATCGGCAGCAGGAACGGCTTGTCCTTCGGACGCTCGGGCAGCGGGATGTAGGTATCCAGCGCCTCGTAGAGCTTGAGGATCGCCTCGTCGGCGAGCGGGCCCTTCTCACCGTTCAGCGCCTTGATCGCGGCGCCGCGGATCACCGGCACGTCGTCGCCCGGGAACTGGTACTGCTTCAGAAGCTCGCGCACCTCGAGCTCGACAAGATCGAGCAACTCCTCGTCATCGACGATGTCGCACTTGTTGAGGAACACGACGATGTACGGCACGCCGACCTGGCGCGCGAGCAGGATGTGCTCGCGGGTCTGCGGCATCGGGCCGTCGACGGCAGACACGACCAGGATCGCACCGTCCATCTGGGCGGCACCCGTAATCATGTTCTTCACGTAGTCGGCGTGGCCCGGGCAGTCGACGTGAGCATAGTGCCGGTTCTCGGTCGCGTACTCGACGTGGCTCGTGGCGATCGTCAGGATCTTGGTCGGATCGCGGCGGCCCTGGCTCTCGGAGGCCTTGGCAACCTCGTCATACGCAACGGCCGTCTTCGTCCAGCCTTTATCGGCCGAGACCTTCGTCAACGCCGCCGTCAGCGTCGTCTTGCCGTGGTCGACGTGACCAATCGTGCCGACGTTGCAATGCGGCTTGCTGCGCTCGAATTTCTCCTTGGCCATGTCAGGCTCTCCTCATGCGTCTGGACGACTGGCGTCCGATTTGAACTCAGAAGTGATGTTGAACTTGTCCTTGGGGATCAGGCGTACTTGGCCTTCACCTCCTCGGCGACGTTGCGCGGCACCTCGGCGTAGTGAGCGAACTGCATCGTGTAGGATGCGCGCCCCTGGCTCATCGAGCGCAACTGGCTCACATAGCCGAACATGTTCGCCAGCGGCACGTGTGCCCGAATGACGGTCGCGTTGCCGCGCATCTCCTGGCTGCGGATCTGGCCGCGCCGGCTGTTGATGTCGCCGATGACGCCGCCGACGAAGTCGCCGGGCGTCACCACCTCGACGTCCATGATCGGCTCCAGGAGCTTCACGCCCGCCTTCTGGCAGCCCTCGCGCATCGCCTGACGCGATGCAACCTCGAACGCGATCGCCGAGCTGTCCACCTCGTGGAAGGCACCGTCGAACAGAGTCACCTTGGTATCGACGAGCGGGAAGCCGATGAGCACGCCGCTGTCCCACACGCTCTGTACACCCTTCTCGACGCCGGGGATGTATTCCTTCGGCACGACGCCGCCGACGATCTCGGAAACGAACTCGTTGCCCGTGCCCGGCTCCTTCGGCTCGAGACGCAGCTTGACGCGGGCGAACTGGCCCGAACCGCCGGTCTGCTTCTTGTGCGTGTAGTCAACCTCGGTCGCACGCGCGAGCGTCTCGCGGTAGGCGACCTGCGGCGCGCCGGTCGCGACCTCGACGCCGTGCGAGCGCCGCAGGATGTCGACCTTGATCTCGAGATGCAGCTCACCCATGCCCTTGATGATGGTCTCGCCGCTCTCAGGATCGGTGTTGACGCGGAACGAGGGGTCCTCCGTCGCGAGCTTCGCCAGCGCCGTGCCCATCTTCTCCTGGTCGCCCTTCGACTTCGGCTCGATCTTCATCTCGATGACGGGTTCGGGGAACTCCATCTTCTCGAGAATGACTCGATTGTTCGGGTCCGAAAGCGTCTCACCCGTGCGCGTGTCCTTGAGGCCGAGCAACGCGACGATGTCGCCGGCATAGGCCTCCTTGATCTCCTCGCGGTTGTTCGCGTGCATGAGCAGGATGCGGCCGACGCGCTCGCGTTTGTCGCGCGTCGTATTGATCACGCTCATGCCGCTCTCGAGCTTGCCCGAATAGATGCGGGCAAAGGTCAGCACGCCATAGGGATCGTCCATGATCTTGAACGCGAGGAGCGCGAGCGGCTCGCTGTCGAGCGGCTTGCGAAGAACGGGCTCGCCCGTCTTCGGATCCGTGCCCTTGAAGGCTTCGCGATCGGCCGGCGAGGGCAGGTAATCCACGACGGCATCGAGCAGCGGCTGGACGCCCTTGTTCTTGAAGGCCGAGCCGCACAGCATGGGATAGAAAGCGCGGCTGATCGTGGCCTTGCGAATGCACTTCTTCAACGTCGCGACGTCGGGCTCTTTGCCGTCGAAGTAGGCGGCGAGCGCATCGTCATCCATCTCAACCGCCGCCTCGACCATCTTGGCGCGGAATTCAGCCGCCTTGTCGACGAGATCGGCCGGAATATCCGTCTCGACGAACTTTGCGCCCTTGTCGTCGCCTTCCCAGATGATCGCCTTCATCTTGAGGAGATCGACGACACCCTTGAAGCTGCTTTCGGCGCCGACAGGGATCTGCAGCGGCACGGCGCGCGCACCGAGCTTCTCGGCGATGTCATCGAGGCACATGTAGAAGTCGGCGCCGGTCTTATCCATCTTGTTGGCGAAGATGATGCGCGGCACGCCGTACTTGTCGCCCTGACGCCAGACGGTTTCGGTCTGCGGCTCCACACCCTGGTTGCCGTCGAGCACGCACACGGCACCGTCGAGCACGCGCAGCGAACGCTCGACTTCGATCGTGAAGTCCACGTGGCCTGGCGTGTCGATGATGTTGAGCCGCTTGCCGTTCCAGAACGTCGTCGTGGCCGCCGACGTGATCGTGATGCCCTTCTCCTGCTCCTGGACCATGAAATCCATGGTCGCGGCGCCGTCGTGCACCTCGCCGATCTTGTGGCTCTTGCCGGTGTAGAAGAGGATCCGCTCGGTCGTCGTCGTCTTGCCCGCGTCAATGTGGGCCATGATGCCGAAATTGCGGTAATCCTCGATCGCGTATTCGCGGGCCATATCCCTTGCCTCGTCGTCCGGTTACCAGCGGTAGTGCGAGAAGGCACGATTGGCTTCCGCCATCTTGTGCGTGTCCTCGCGCTTCTTCACCGCCGTGCCGCGGTTGTTGGCAGCATCCAAGAGCTCAGCCGACAACCGCTCTTCCATCGTATTCTCATTGCGCGCGCGCGCCGCCGCGATCAGCCAGCGGATCGCGAGCGCCTGGCGCCGCTCGGCGCGCACCTCGACCGGAACCTGGTAGGTCGCGCCGCCGACGCGACGCGAGCGAACCTCGACCGAGGGCATCACATTCTCAAGCGCCTGGTGGAACATCGGCAGCGCATCCGACTTCGCGCGCTGCTGCATCCGCTCGAAGGCACCGTAGACGATGCGCTCCGCGGTCGACTTCTTGCCCTCCTTCATGATCGAGTTCATGAACTTGGACACCACCAGATCCCCGAACTTCGGGTCCGGGTTGATTTCCCGCTTCTCGGCACGATGGCGACGCGACATGCGCTCGTTCCTTCTCGTCTCTTGTGCCGCCCTCTCGGGGCCGATCCTCAAATGCGAGAGCGCCGCTCCGAAGAGGGGCGGCGCCCGCCTGTCCCTATGACCTTACTTCGGCCGCTTGGCACCGTACTTCGAGCGGCGCTGTTTGCGGTTCGCCACACCCTGCGTGTCGAGCACGCCGCGGATGATGTGGTAGCGCACGCCCGGAAGGTCCTTTACGCGGCCGCCGCGGATCATCACCACCGAGTGCTCCTGGAGGTTATGACCCTCGCCCGGGATGTAGCCGATGACCTCGAAGCCGTTCGTGAGGCGGACCTTCGCGACCTTGCGCAGCGCCGAGTTCGGCTTCTTCGGCGTCGTCGTATAGACGCGTGTGCAGACGCCACGCTTCTGCGGGCAGGCCTCCATGGCGGGGACCTTGTTGCGCTCCCGGGGCTTCACCCGCGGCTTGCGGATCAGCTGCTGTATCGTCGGCATCGCGCCTCGTCCGTCACTCCAGCATCCGCTCGCGCCCTTGGGCCGGATGCGCCAAACCTAACGAGCCGAGCAGCCCTCTTCCCGGGCACCCAGCTCGCAACACCAGAGGATCGAACGTTCCGCCGCGGCGGCGCGCCGATCTTGGTCCGAAATTGTCCTCTGCTTGATAACGATAGTGTTTAGGGGCTGCTAGCAATGAGCCGGAGGCTTTCCCGCGGGCAGCTCATGATCGCCGAAGTTCGGCTTGCCTGCCTGCAAACCTCCGCCCGATAGCGCCCTACGACCTACCGTGAGAGTGGGCGCAAAATATACACCTCGATTCATAAGGTCAACACCCTTGGCCAACGATTTTGTCGCGGGTCCGCGAACGTACAGAAAGCGGCCTGTCATCGGCATTTCTGCAGCCTCACGGCAGGCCGATGCGCCCCCAGCCCGGGAGCTTGAGCGCCGGTCGGCGCACGTCGAGACCGGCCACCGCGCCCATGAAGTTGAGCTCGATGCCCTCGACCCAGCCAATCGTGAGGCCGATCACGCCCTTGGACAGGATCTGAACGCCAGTACGGCTCGGCGTAAGGCCGGCATAGACCGGCCCTTCGGTGAAGTCCTTGCCGATGGCCGTCGGCAGCAGCCCCGGCGCGAGCGCGGGGACCTCGCGGGCAAGATACGCGATGAACGTATTCGAGTTCGGGCCCGGCCACGCCTTGTAGCTGCCCGCCTTGGAGAACGGATATTCGGCGACGGCGCGCTCGATATCGGCAATGGCCGCCGTTGCGGCAGTTCCGCGGATAGAGGCGACGATGGCGGGCGCGTTGCTGTACCAGTGGCTGTCCGGCGCAAGATGGTCGGTCCGCACCGGACGCCCCCAGCCGACCACATCATAGCGCGTATACCGGGGAGCGCCGGCTGCCTTGGTCACGATCCACGTATGATGGGCGAAAATGCCCTTCCAGCCGCCGGTGCGGCCGGCCAGCACGTACACCACCGGCTCGGGATCCGCCGTCGCGGACCTGAGAATGCCGGCCGGCGACCAGTTGGCGCTGCGCCAGTTCCAGGCTGTGTTGTTCCACATCCACCAGGCGGCGTGCGCCACGAGCGGGATCAGGAACAGGTAGAGCAGGACCGTGAGCATCCGCCGTGCCACTCGCCGGACTGAGCGCCTGCCCGGCTTGTTGCGCGCAACTGGTAGGGCCTCGGTCATCGGCGCTCCGAACTCCCCCGGGCACGCAGCCGGATGGGCAACGCACCACCACCGCTCATGAGCCACGACGCCGCGCCGCCTATCCGTCGATCGCGGCTGGGGCGAAGCCCGCGGCCTGGGCTTCCGCTTCGCTGCAGAACCAGCGTTCGCCGCGCGCGGAGACGACCCGCAGCCTCACATAGGCCGGTGACCAGGGGAGGTGATAGGTCTTCACGACATCGCCGCGGCGCCCGGCGACCTTGCCCTTGATCGGGCACCCTTGCGGCGCCTGGGCGCGCGCCTCATTCCACAGGCGCGCGCGCCACTCGGAGGCCCGCTCGGGCGCGCCGGGGCCGCTCCAGATTCCGGCTTTGGCCTGCTGGGCCTTGGTTTGCGCGCTGCGGTAGCGGGCCATCAGCCCGCTCTCGGCGAGGACGTGGCCGCCTTCAACGAGAGCCCCGGCGAGGTCCGTGCCGGCGACCGAGCAGCTGGCGCGCACGATACCGGCCTCTCCCTTCCCGGCAGGCTCACAGTGCACCTGACGGCCTGCCACCAGCCGCGAGAGCGCGATCTGGGCCGCCTCCCCGCAGCGCCAGCGCCGATTGTCGGCCCGCAGGCAGGTCTGGTCGCGGTCCGGGGCCTCGATACCGTCGAGCCGGATCGACTGCTGGCCAATGCGGATCGTGTCGCCACCGATGGCCCAGGCGCGCCCGGCGATCGGCGGATCGGCGGCCTTGAAGGGCACGAAACTCGAGAGGGACATCGACGGCAGGCTTACCGCCGAGCCGGCGGGCCATAGGCCGGCAGGCCAAAGCCAGACGGCCACGAGCACTGCAGCCGCCATGGTGCCCCCGCCGGCGACGATGTGCCCGAGCCGCGGTGGCAGGCGGTGCAAGGGCGCCACGGCGCGCGCCAAGACCGCTCCCGCCATGCCGTAGCGCAGGCGCGGCGTCAGCCCGGCGACCAGGCAAATCGCACCAATCGAAATAATCAGGAGGGCTTCTCGGTCCAGCCCGCCGGTCAGAAGCGGCCGCGCAAGCCCCGAGACCAGCGCCACCGCACCCGCCAGCATCAGCGGCCCGGCAACCCCCGGCCGGCCCAGAAAATCGAGCACCGGGCGGCTCGCCGTCCCAATGCCCCCACCAGCAAAGCGGCTCAAGGCTGCGAGCTTGCCGCCCGTCCATGCCGCGCTCTCGACGCTCGCCCGAGCGAGCCACCGGCCCGCGGCGCGCAGGCCCGCCCCGCCATATGTACGGGCGCGCCAAAGGCCCTCCGCCGAGGCCGCCGACGCGCGCTGGAGACCCCGGGCCGACGCCGCCCCGAGCCGCCGCGCCCCGACCGCAGATGCCGCGCCCATGCGCTCGAGGGCGCGGGCCGATGCCATCAGCCCTTGCTGCAGACCGCGCCGGGAGGCCGCCGAAGCGCGCCGGGCACCGTCGCCGGCCGCTTGTGCGCCCTTGCGACCGAGCCGGGCCGCACCCTCTGCGGCGCGAAGGGCACCATCTTGCGCCGAGCGCTTGATCTCCTCCGCCCGCTCGCGGCGCTGCTCCCGCCGGATTGCGATCGTCGTGCGGACGTACTTGTGCCACTCGAAGCCTTCGCTCTTGCGGCGCCAGGGCCAAAGTCTGGCCATGCGGATGTCCCTCTCGTGTCCCGCTTCCGAAGCTCGGCGAGCCCCGCTGCTGGCGTCATCAGCCAAGGGCTCGATCTGCGTCTCGCCGGCAGCCTTTGCGGCCGGATTGCCGCCGTGACGGGCCCACGAGTCGCGGGAGGCTCAGTCACCGGCACCCGAATCGCACATGCATTCTCGATGTGAGAGAAACATGGCCCGAGCGCGGCGCCAAGGCCGAGCGAGAGTGACCTGTGATCAAAAGGCACGAACGCCTCGTGTCCCGATCGCGAAGTCCGTCACCATTTGCAGCGGGCTCTCGAACGAACTTCGCGATCGAAAGGACACGAGCAAGCCTATGTTTCCAGTGTGGTTCAGATTCCGAAGTCCGCCTCCGACACCTACCGCGAAGTGGTGGCGGACTTCGGCATCACCACACTAGCGCGCGATCGCCGCCTCGAGCAGGGTGCGCAGCGTGCCCGTCGGCGCAATCGAGGTGCGCGTGGACATGTCGAAGAACACGTTCACGCATTCCGACGTCGCCACGCAGGTGTCCCCGACGAAGACGCCGTATCCGGTGGTGACCGAACGATTGCCGAGCTGCAGGAAGCGTGAGCCGACCTCGACCGTCCCCGGATAGAAGATCTCGCGGCGGAAATCGATCGCCGCCCGCGCCAGAACGAAGTCAATTCGTGCATCGGTCCCGGCATCCTGCATGAGCTTGTAGTAGAGATCGCAGCGCCCGGCCTCGATATAAGCGGCGATTGACACATTGTTGACGTGGCCGAGCTTGTCGGTGTCGCAGAAGCGGATGGTCACCGGCGTGAACAGCTCGAAGGTCTCGCGTCGGGTCAAGTCTCTCACCATCTTGTGTTGCATGTCTCGCTGATCATCCTGCTGGCTTGCGTTTCCGGCCTCACGCGGCGGTCGCGCGGACCGTGCCGAACCCCTCGATCTCGAAAGCGAACGTCTCACCTGGCGCGATCGGCAGCGTCGGGATGAGACTGCCGGTGATGACGGCCTGCCCCGCTGTCAGAGGCAGACCGCGTGAGGCCGCAAGGTTGGCAATCCACGCAAGCGCGCCCATCGGGTCGTCGGTCTTGCCCGTATGCTGGCCTGAGCCCGTCGTCAGGCGCCCGGTGAGACCATTGAGCTCGACGCTCGGCGCCACGTTCACCGGCGCGCCGAGCACGATGCCGGCGTTCCAGGCATTATCGCAGATCAGCGACGTCGCCTTCGAGGACTTGTAGTCGGCATTGCGGTCCTCGATGAGCTCGAAGGCCGGCATGACCTCGGCAACCGCGGCGCGCACGTCCTCGCGCGTATAGGGTGTGGCACGCGGCTCGAAGGTCCTGCCGACCCGCACGGCAAGCTCGCATTCGATGACGACGTGCATGTAATCCGCGAGCCTGATGGTCGCTGGCGAGGCATGAATGCGCTTCGCATAGATCACGCCGCCGCAGGGATGATCGATGCCCATGAGCCGCTGCATGACCTTGGTCGTCGTCGCGATCTTGAGGCCCCCGACCTCGCCGTAAAGCGGCGTCCAGAGCGCCCGCAGGGCCTCCTGCGCCGCGTAGGCCTCGTCGATGGTGCGCGGCGCGATGTCCTCCGGCAGGTTCCGGAATGGCGCGCGCGTGCGATGCGCCTCAGCGATGAAGCGGGCAGCGGCAGCGGGATCAAAAGGCATGGCAGACCTCGCGAGGCTCAACGGTGGGGGTGAAACGCGGCGGCTACCCTAGCCTGTAGACGCAGCCCGGCAAACCGGCATTGCATGCGAGGCCTTCCGGCTACGGACGACCTCGGGACTTGAACCGGCGCCGCAGCGCGCTTTATCACAAGCAGCCCCATTGCAAGGAGAACAGGAGAAGCGCCGCGATGAGCATCGAGCGCCCGTCGCCAGCCACATCACGCCCCTTTCAGGCGGAGGTCTCGCGCCTGCTGCACCTCATGGTGCATTCGGTCTATACGGAGAAGGACATTTTTCTGCGGGAGCTGATCTCGAACGCCTCCGACGCCTGCGACAAGCTCCGTTATGAAGCGATTGCGCGGCCCGAGCTCATTGCCGATGACGCCCGGTTCGCCATTCGCATCGAGACCGACAAGGCGGGCGGCAAGCTCTCCATCGCCGACAACGGCATTGGCATGAATGACGCCGAGCTTGCCGAGAACCTTGGCACGATCGCGCGCTCGGGCACGCGCGCCTTCCTCGAGCGGCTCGGCAAGGAGGGCGAGAACTCGGCCCTCATTGGCCAGTTCGGCGTCGGTTTTTATGCCGCCTTCATGGTCGCCGACCGCATCGAGGTCCTCAGCCGCAGGGCGGGCGAGGATGCAGCGTGGCTGTGGGCCTCGGACGGCGCGAACGGCTTTACGGTCGAGCCGGCGCCCGAAAGCGAAGCGGCCAAGGTCCCGCGTGGCACCCGCATCACGCTCCATCTCAAGGAGGACAGCCGCGCCTTCCTTGACGACTACGAGATCGAGCGGATCGTCAAGACCTACTCCGATCATATTCTCTTTCCCGTCGAGCTGGTCGGCGCCGACGGCGCGCCGAAGCAGCTCAACTCTGCGAGCGCACTCTGGCAGCGTGCACGCGGCGACGTGAAGCCCGAGGACTACACCGAAGCCTATCGCTCTCTCTCCGGCCAGCTCGATCAGCCGGCGCTGACCATCCACTACAAGGCCGAGGGGCGGCAGTCGTATGCGGCCTTGCTGTTCGTCCCGACGCAGCGCCCGTTCGACCTCTTCGATGTCGAGCGCAAAGGGCGGGTGAAGCTCTACGTCAAGCGCGTGTTCATCACCGAGGATGCGGCGCTCCTGCCGGGCTATCTGCGCTTCGTGCGCGGCGTCATCGACTCCGAGGATGTGCCGCTCAACATCAGCCGCGAAATGCTGCAGAACAACCCGGCCGTCGCGCAGATCCGCCGCGCGGTGACCACCAAGGTCATCGGTGAACTCGAGAGCCTCGCCGGCAAGGAGCCGCAGAAGTTCAACGAAATCTGGGAGACCTTCGGCCCGGTGCTCAAGGAGGGCATCTACGAGGACTTCGAGCGCCGCGATCAGCTCCTGAAGATCGCGCGCTTCCGGACAACGGCGGGGGATGGCTGGCGCGCGCTCGGCGACTATGTCGCGGCGATGCGCGAGGGCCAGAGCGAGATCTACTACCTCGTCGGCGAGAGCCTCGACCGCCTGAAGTCGAGCCCGCAGCTCGAAGCGGCGAGGGAACGCGGCGTCGAGGTGCTGCTTCTGCCCGATCCGGTCGATGCCTTCTGGACGACGGCGAGCCCCAAGTTCGAGGGCAAGGCGTTGAAGTCGCTTTCGCAGGGCGACATCGACCTTTCCGCGATTGCGCTGAAAGAGGATGCCACAAAGCCGCAACTGGATCCGCCGAAGGATGTCGGGGGTCTCATCGCGTCGCTGAAGGCGGCGCTCGGCGACGAGGTCGCAGACGTGAAGGTTTCCCAGCGTCTCGTCAGCTCGCCAGCCTGTCTCGTCGCGACCGCATACGGCCCGGACCGGACGCTCGAGCGCCTGCTTCAGCGCCAGCAGCGCGGCATCGACGTCAAGCCGGTGCTCGAGATCAATCCGGGCCACCCCCTGATCGCCGCCATCGACCGCGCACGCCTTGCCACCGACCAGATCGTGGTCGATGACCTCGCACACCTCCTGCTCGACCAGGCGCGCATCGTCGAGGGCGAGCTTCCGACCGACCCGGCCCGCTTCACCGAGCGCCTGAACCGCTATCTGGTGGCCGGCCTCAACACTCCGAACACAGAAAGCAGACCCGCATGAACGAAGCGAATGCGAAAGCCGAGCGCGCGGCCAAGGTTGCGGCCGGCGCGCGTAATCCGCTGCTCTCGACATGGAAGACGCCGTTCGAGCTGCCGCCGTTCGAGCGCATCAGGCCAGCGCACTTTCGCCCCGCCATCGACAAGTCCATCGAGTTGCACAAGGCCGAGGTCGAGAAGATTCTCGCGAGCAAGGCCTCGCCGACGTTCTCCAATACGATTGCGGCCATGGAGAAGGCGGGCACGCAGCTCGCGCGCGTGCTGCGCGTCTTCTATAACCTGACGAGCGCCGACACGAACGCTGAGCTGCAAGCGATCGAGCGCGATATCGCCCCGATCCTCTCTCAGCATCACACCTCGATTGCGCTCGATCCACGCTTCTTCCAGCGCGTCGACACCATCTTTCAGCGCAGAAAGCGCCATAAGCTCGACGCCGAGCAGCGCCGGGTGCTCGAGCGCACGCACGCGAGTCTCGTCCGCGCCGGCGCCCGCCTCGATCCCGAGGCCAAAAAGCGCATGGCCGAGATCAACGCGCGCCTTGCCACGCTTGGGACGACCTTCGCGCAGAACGTGCTTGCGGACGAGCAGGCCTACATGCTCGTGCTCGATGACGAGGCCGATCTCGCAGGCCTTCCGGACTTCGTGCGTGCCGCGGCGAAGCGCGCGGGCAACGATCTCGGTCATCCCGAAAAGCACGTCATCACGCTCGCCCGCTCGAGCATTGAGAGCTTCCTGCAGTTCTCGACGCGGCGCGATCTGCGCGAGGCGGCATTCGCGGCCTGGATCAGGCGTGGGGAGGGCGGCGGCGACCACGACAACCGCGCCATTGCGGCGGAGATCCTGGCGCTCAGGGCCGAGCGGGCCCGCCTCCTCGGCTATGAGACATTCGCCAAGTTCCGCCTTGAGGATGCCATGGCCAAGACGCCGGAGGCCGTGCGCGGACTGCTCGACGAAGTGTGGACCGCGGCCGTCAGGAAGGCGGGCGAAGAGCGCGCCATGCTCCAGCGGATGATCGAGCGCGAGGGTGGCAATTTCCAGGTCGAGGCCTGGGACTGGCGCCATTACGCGGAGAAGGTGCGCAAGGCCGAGTTCGATCTCGACGAAGCCGAGATCAAGCCCTACCTGCAGCTCGACCGGATGATCGAGGCGGCCTTCGATACGGCGACACGGCTCTTCGGCCTCACGTTCGCGGAGCGCATGGACCTGCCGAAGTACCACCCCGACGTGCGCACATGGGAGGTCAAACGCGCCGACGGCAGCCACCTCGGCGTGTTCATCGGCGACTATTTCGCCCGGCCCTCGAAGCGCTCCGGCGCCTGGATGAGCGCCTTCCGCAGCCAGCAGCGCCTCAAGGGCGACATCCGCCCCGTCATCGTCAACGTGCTGAATTTCGCACGCGGCGCCGAGGGCGAGCCGACGCTCTTGAGCTTCACCGACGCGCGCACGCTCTTCCACGAGTTCGGCCACGCGCTCCACGGGCTCATGTCCGACGTCACGTACCCCTCGATCGCCGGAACTGCCGTCTCGACGGATTTCGTCGAGCTGCCCTCGCAGCTCTACGAGCACTGGCTTGAGGAGCGCGAGGTGCTGCAGCGCTTCGCCCGCCACCATAAGACCGGCGCGCCGATCCCCGACGCGCTCATCGACCGGCTCGAGGCCGCCAACAAGTTCAATCAGGGTTTTGCGACGGTCGAGTACGTCTCCTCGGCGCTTGCGGACATGGAGCTGCACGCGCTCGAGCGGTTCGAGGGCTTTGATCTCTCGCGCTTCGAGGCGGACATGCTGGAGCGGATCAGGATGCCGCGCGAGATCGTCATGCGCCACCGCCTGCCGCACTTCGCGCACATCTTCGCCATGGGCGGCTATGCGGCCGGCTACTACAGCTACATGTGGTCGGAGGTCATGGACGCCGATGCCTTCGAGGCGTTCGCGGAAGCCGGCAACATCTTCGATCCCGCAACGGCACAGAAGCTCGCTGAGTTCATCTATTCGGCCGGCAACCGCCGCGATCCCGTCGAGGCCTATACCGCGTTCCGCGGACGCCTGCCGACCACACAGGCCATGCTGCGCAACCGCGGGCTCATCCCGACGTCATGAACGTGGAGAAGACCGCGGCTCACGCCTTCATGCCGAGCCGCCCCGAGCCGATCACCGGCGTCGCCCCCGCATCAAGCGGCCAGCGGGCGCGGGCGGCGAAGTCGAGCGCGCTCGTCTTGTTGCGAGCCAGTAGCTCGGCGCCGGCCCAGGCCACCATGGCGGCGTTGTCCGTACAGAGCGCGATCGGCGGGATCGAGAGGCGCACGCCCTCGCGCGCCGCAAGCTCATGCAATCCGGCACGCAGGCGCTGGTTGGCCGCGACACCCCCGGCGACGACCAGCACATCGGCATCACTGCGCGCGCGGGCGATCCGCAGCGCCGTCCGCGTGCGATCAACCACGGTCTCGACCACGGCCTGCTCGAACGATGCGCAGAGATCGGCGACCGCCTGATCATCGAGCGGCGCCGCCGCCTGCGCGACGAGACGCACTGCTGTCTTGAGACCGGCAAAGGAGAAGTGCGGCTCGGGCCGGCCGAGCATCGGCCGCGGCAAGGGGAAGCGATCGCTGCGGCCCGCGCGCGCGGCCTGTTCAACGGAAGGCCCGCCGGGCTGCGGCAGCCCCAGCAGCTTCGCGGTCTTGTCGAAGGCCTCGCCGAGCGCGTCGTCGATCGTCGTGCCGAGGCGCACGTACTGCCCCACGCCCTCGATCAGCAACAGCTGTGTATGACCGCCGGACACGAGCAGCAGCACGTAGGGCGGCCTCAGCCCATCGGTCAGGCCAGCCGTCAGCGCGTGCGCTTCGAGATGGTTCACGGCGATCAGCGGTAGGTCGTGCACGAGGGCGATCGCCTTCGCCGCGGTGAGACCCACCAGGACCCCGCCGATCAGGCCCGGCCCGGCCGTGGCCGCCACTGCAGCAAGGTCGCCGAAGCCGATGCCCGCCGCGGCGATCGCCGCAGCAATGATCTCGTCGAGGCACTCGACGTGGGCCCGCGCGGCGATCTCGGGAACGACGCCCCCATAGGGCCGATGCTGCTCCCACTGTGAGCGCACCAGGTTGGAAAGGATCGTGCCCCGCCCGTCTGCCGCGCGCGCGACGACCGCCGCGGCCGTCTCGTCGCAGCTCGTCTCGATGCCCAGAACCAGGCAATCTGCACCAGGGGTCTGCCCCGCTTCGGGTCCGGGATCGTGGGCCACGCACGCCTGCTGATGGAAGCATTTGCATCGCGCCCCGCGAGCGGGCATAGACTGCCCGCGCGACACGCCTTGTGCGCGCTCCGGTAGCATCGACTGAGGATCACTTGCAACAACCGCGGCTCCGTATCGGCACCCGTGGCTCAGCGCTGGCACTTGCCCAGGCCCGTGAGGTCCGGCGCCGACTGATCGCAGCGCACGGCTTCGAAGAAGCGGAGATCGAGATTGTCGTCATCCGCACGACAGGCGACCGCATCCAGGACCGCCCGTTGAGCGAGGCGGGCGGCAAGGGGCTCTTCACCAAGGAGATCGAAGAAGGCCTTCTCGGCCGCACGATCGATCTCGCCGTGCATTCCATGAAGGACATGCCGACGGTGCTGCCCGAGGGCCTCATGATCGCCGCCGTGCTCCCGCGCGAGGACGTGCGCGATGCCTTCATCAGCATGAGGTGGCCGTCGATCGGCGCGCTGCCGCAGGGCGCCGTGGTCGGTTCGTCGTCACTCCGGCGCCAGGCCCAGCTCAAGCGCCTGCGGCCCGATCTCCAGGTCATCACGTACCGCGGCAACGTCGAGACGCGCTTGCGGAAACTTGCCGACGGCAGCGTTGATGCGACGCTGCTCGCAGTGGCCGGGCTCAACCGCCTCGGTCTCGCGGACCGCATCACGGCAGCGGTCCCCGATGACCTGATGCTTCCGGCGGTCGCGCAGGGCGCGATCGGCATCGAGTGCCGCTTTGATGACGAGGATACGACGGCGCTGCTCGGCCCCCTGAATGATGCGCCGACGGCGCTCTGCGTGACGGCCGAGCGGGCGTTCCTTGGCCGGCTCGAAGGCTCTTGCCGCACGCCGATTGCCGGTTTGGGCCGCCTCGAGGCGGGCGTGTTCCGCTTCCGTGGCGAGATCCTGACGCCGGACGGCCGACAGAGTCGTGTCACCAGCCGCGAAGGTCCGCCGGCTTGCGCCGTCCAGCTTGCGACCGAAGCCGCCGAGGAACTGCTCGCGCGGGCCGGTCCCGGGTTCTTCGGAGCGCATGCCTGATGCTCTTTCTGGTGACGCGGCCAGAGCCCGAGGGCACGAAGCTCAAGAGCCAGATCGAAGCGCTCGGCCACGAGGCCGTCGTCGAGCCGCTCATGGAGGCCGAGCTACTGCCCGAGGCCATCGAGAGCCTCGATGGCGTCATGGCACTCATCGCGACGAGCCGGAACGCGCTGCGGGCGCTCTCGCAGTCTCCCTACCTGCACGACGCCCTGGCCATCCCCCTCTTCGCGGTCGGCCGGGGCACGGCCGAGGAGGCCCGCCATCTCGGCTTTGAGCGGATCGCCGTCGGCCCGGGCTCGGTCAGCGGCTTTGCTGCCGCCATTGCCGGGACGCTCGACCCCGCCGACGGGTTGATCCTGCATCTTGCCGGGGACGCCCTGGCCGGCAATCTCGCGGGGGAACTTGAGCAGCTTGGATTTCGCGTGCTGCAACCCGTTGTCTATCGTATGAAGGCGGCGGAGGCCCTGAGCGAGGCTGTCGGGGAGGCGATCGGCGAGGGCGCGATCGACGGCGTGGTGCTGATGTCGCCGCGCACGGCGCGTATTTATGCCGGCCTGATCAAGCGTCACGGTCTGGCGGACGCCGCCGCGGAGATCGTCCATGTGTGCCTGTCGGGTGCCGTTGCCCGCGGGCTCGCGCCGCTCGGAGACGTGCCGGCGGAAGTCGCGGACAGGCCCTCGCTCAGCGCAATTCTTGAGCTTATCGAGCGGCTTGCGGGACGGTTGGACAACGGGACGTTTACTGACGAGACTTAAGCACAATGGTCGAGCGCTTTGACATTGCGCATGTCTCGCGATGACCGGCCGGGTTAGATGTCGCGTAGCGGAAGGATGAGACAGCGATGACCAACGGCACGCAGGGTTCAGGTCCGAAGCGGCCGCACGCGACGATCGAGGGCAAGGCAACCGAGATCAAGTCCGAGGCGCCGAAGCCAGGGGCGGGGACGGGTGCGGGCGCGACGCCGTCGACCGAGCAACGCGCTGCCGCGGAGCGGGTCGCCAGTGCCGCCGCCAGCGTCGCGGCGGAGAGCAATAAGGCTGAGCCGGCCAAGCCCGCCGCAGCGGCGGCAGCCGCCTCAGCAAGCGCGGCGAGCCCCACTGCAGCGCCTGCCCCGCGAGGCGGCCGGTCGGCGATTGGCGCGATCATCTCGCACACGGTGTCCGGCATTGCCGGGGGCCTGCTCGTGCTGCTCGCTTCTCCGTTCGTTCCCGGGCTCGGCGGCCCTGATGCGACAAAGGTCGCGCCGGAGGTGGCGCAGCGCCTCAGCGCGCTTGAAGCGGCCGCGCGCAAGGCGGCCCAGCCCGTCCTCCCAGAGGACGTCGCCAAGCGCCTCGCCGGACTGGAGCAGAGCCTCGACCAGCTGAAGACGGTCACGGCCGCGATCCCGAGCCTCGGTGAAGGGCAAGTCCGGCTTGATGCCGAGACCAAAGCGCTGAAAGATCAACTCGCAAGCCGCACCGGTCCCGGCAGCGACGCGGAGCGGCTGGCGCGCCTGGAGGAGCGGCTTTCAGCGCTCGCCGCCGCGGCACTGGCCGACCCCAAGGGAGCCGGCCCGATCCCGCAGCTCGCCCAGATCACTGGCCGGATCGCCGATCTCGAGACCGCGCTCACCAATCGCCTCGCGGCCCTGCGCCGGGACATGGCGACCGAGGTCGAGAACCGCCTCGCGACGACGGCGGAAGCGGCCGAGACCGCGCGCTCGGGCACGCAGCGCCTCGACCGCGAGGTCACGGCACTCAAGTCGGACGTGACGCGCACCGCCCAGCGCGTCGACCAGCTCAAGACCGCAAGCGACCAGCTCTCGGAGATTGCGCGTGCGGCGCAGGAGGACATCGCGAGCCTCAAAGCGGCGCTCGATGCGCTGCGCCGCGAGACCGCGCGACCCGCCGATATCAGCGCCGCGCTGGTACCGGCCGCCGCGCGGCTCGCCAAGCTCGAGGCCGGCGTCGAGGCTGTGCTGAAAGCCGAGGCGGACCGGCAAAGCAATGCCGAGCGGATCGTGCTCTCGCTGGAGCTCGGCAACCTGAAGCGCGCGATCGACCGCGGCGGCCCGTATGCGGCAGAGCTGGCTGAAGTTCGCAAGATTGCCGGCACCCGCCTCGACCTCTCGGTGCTGCAACGCTACCAGGACGACGGCCTGCCGACGGTCGCAGAGCTCGCGCGCCAGTTCCGCCCGCTGACCGGCGCCATCATCGACGCCGACGCGGAGCGGCCGGACGCCTCGGTCATGGACCGCCTGGTGTCAGGGGCCCGCACGATCGTGCGCGTGCGCAAGCTGACGCCGGAAGCCGATGACACGAGCGTCGAAGCGACCGTCGCACGCATGGAGAGCGCGCTTAACGACGGCCGTCTCGGCGATGTACTGCGCCACGCCAAGGCCCTGCCGGCGAAGAGCATCACGGGGCCGACGCGCGCCTGGCTCGACAAGGTTGCGGCCCGCCAGGCCGTCGAGGACGCCGTCGTCACGATCGACCGCCAGCTCAAGTCGTCGCTCGGGGCAGCGCCCGCCGCTTCGCCGAAGGATGCCAAGCAATGATCCGCCTGATCCTGTATCTCGTCGGCGTTGGTCTGCTCGCGACAGGGCTCGCTTGGCTTGCCGACCGGCCTGGCCAGATGCTGCTCACGTGGCAGGGCTACGAGATTGAAACGACGGTCTTCCGCGCCGTGGTGATCTTCGCCATCCTGATGGGGCTCGCGATCCTCCTCTGGTCGCTGCTGCGCCAGTTGTGGAATAGCCCGGCGGCCGTTGGCCGCCTCGTCAATCGCCGCCGCCAGGAGCGCGGCCTTGAAGCTCTCTCCAGCGGCATGATTGCGATTGGCGCGGGCGACCGCGCTCAGGCCATGCGTCATGCCATTCAGGCACGCAAGGCATTGCCCAATGAACCGCTGACGCACTTGCTGCGCGCGCAAGCCGCTCAGCTTTCCGGCGACCGGACCACGGCGCGGCGCATCTTCGAGGCCATGCTCGGCGCGCGCGAGACCGAGCAGCTCGGCCTGCGCGGTCTCTTCCTCGAAGCCGAGCGCGAAGGCGAGCACGAGGCGGCGCGCCAGTTCGCCGAGCGCGCGCTGCGCCTCAACCCGCAACTCGGCTGGCCGATCGACGCGCTCTTCGAGCTGCAATGCAAGGCGTCGGACTGGAATGGCGCGCTCGAGACGCTCGCCGCCGGCAAGCGCAACGGCCACTTCGAAAAGGCGGTCGCCGATCGTCGCCGCGCGGTGATCCTTACGGCGCAGGCACAGGCGCTCGAGGATACCAACGCCGACAAGGCGCTGACGCTCGCCCTTGAGGCGCACAATCTCGCGCCCGATCTCGTCGAGGCGGCGGCGATCGCCGGGCGCCTGCTCTCCTCGCGCGGGCAGACGAGCAAGGTTGCGCGTGTCATCGAACAGACCTGGAAGCGCGCGCCGCATCCGGATCTCGCGGTCGCCTATGCCTATGCGCGCCCCGGTGACAGCCCGCGCGACCGCCTCGAGCGCGTGAAAACGCTCGCACGAACGACGCCACACTCCGTCGAAGCGCCGATCGCTGTCGCCACGGCGGCCATCGAGGCTCACGACTGGACGGAAGCGCGAAAGGCGCTGGCTCCGCTCATCGAGAACCGGCTCTCCCAACGCGTGTGCACACTCATGGCACGGATCGAAGGCGAGCAGTTCGGCAATGCCGGCCGCGTGCGCGAGTGGCTTGCGCGCGCGGCCAATGCGCCGCGGGATCCGGCGTGGACGGCCGACGGCGTTGTCGCCGAGCGCTGGGCCGCGATCTCGCCCGTGACCGGCACGCTCGATGCCTTCCAGTGGAAGGTGCCGGTCGAGCAGAAGGGGACGCACGACGAGGAGCTTGCGCTTGCCAAGCTCGAGGAGCTGATGGCCCTCGGCGAACGGTCGAGCGAGAAGGTCATCGAGGCCAAGCCGGTCGACGACGATGCGACGCCGCAGACCATTGAGGTGCGCACCGTAAGCGATAGCAAGCCGCAAGCTGCGGCTAGCGCGTCGGCCGCACCTGGCGCCAGCGCCCTGCGCGGCAATGGCACGACCTCGGAGCCGCACCCGTTCACACCGACCCGCCCGCCGGATGATCCCGGCATCGAGGATGACGAGCCGGCAGCGCGCAAGGGCCCCGCAACAAGGACCGGCACGACGGCCAAGTCATCGGCCTGATGAGGCGCGGGCGGCCTAGGCTCACCTCGCTTCTTATGGCTTGGCGCTTCGCTTCAGCGCGCCGCGCCACGATCGCCATTGAAGACAATACGTGCCCGCACGCCGCGGCCCTGCCGGCTCCGCATCTCGAGGCGCGCGCCGTTGGCCGCTGCCAGCGAGCGCGTGAGCGGCAGCCCGAGGCCCGTCTTGCCGGGCGGCACCCCACCGCCTGAAGCCTTCCCGGCGGGCGGCAGGCCGGGGCCGTTGTCCTCGACCTCGACCCACACCTCGCCGCTCAGCTCATAGCCGGTCGTCACCTTGATGCGCACCGCCGGACCGCCGTGCTTGATGCTGTTGGAGACGAGATTGAGCAGCATCTGTCTCACATTGCGCCGATCGGCGATCACCCGCGGCAGACCGCCAACCAGCGCCGCCTCAAGCCGCGCACCGGATTTCTCGGCGAGCGGCTGCAGCGACGTGCTGATCGCCTCAGCCTCGGCATTGAGATCGACCTCGGCGAAGACGCGTGCCGTGCCGGGCTGGTTCGGCGCCTCGCGCAGGATGCCGTCCACCACCTCCAGACCGTGCCGCGCGCTGGCGAGGATGTCGTGGACATAGCCGCGGTAGCGCTCGTTCGGCCATGGACCGAGCCGCTCCTCGGTAATGACTTCGGCGAGCGAGACGATCGCCGCAAGCGGCGTGCGGATCTCGTGCGCGAGATGGGCGTGCCGCTCGTCCGCCGCGCGCTCGCGCGGTGGCCCTGCTCCTGGAAAGCCGGCGGTCGGCGCTTCATCCTCATTGGCCGGTGCGTCGACGCCTGCCGTGATGCGTGCCGAGCCTTGGCGGATGCGTCGCGCGATTTCCCGCAGCGTCTCCATATCGCTCTGCGGCGGACTGGCCGGAGGGCTCGCCGGTGGTCGGGCGCGCGCGGGGACGTCCTCTCTGAGGACAGGCGCCACCGTTGCCCGCACAACAGCGGCCTTGGGAGGCGGCTCCCGGTGCGCTGTCTCTCTGCGGAGCGGTGCAGGCTTGGTGACGGCACCGGCGATGACGAGCAGCAGACCGGGCCCGACGCTCTCGTCGAGTGTACGCACCTCACAGGCGAGCGTGCGGATGCCGCCAGTCGTCCAGAACTTCAACCGCTCGACCGTGCGCGTCGTGGCGTCCAGGAAGGACCCTTGGGCGAAGCGGGCACGCAGAGCCCGCAGCGCCGGCACTAGGCTCTCAAGAGCGGGCGCCAATGTCGGGATGCCCCAGACGGCGCTCCCCCGCCCGTTGGTGCCGGCAACGACGCCCCGGTCGACATCGATGATCCATGCAGGATCCTCGACGCCGGCCAGCGCCTCGGCGAGCGCGCTCTCGATCGGGCTTTTGGGAACGAAGTTCAATGGCGGGTCCACAGCTCCGGCCGGCGCGTTCTCCGTTTGTTTATCGGGAGCGACTCAGCGCCTGTCCAGAGCGGCGGCGGGTCTGGAGGCCCTGAGCGAGGTGGTCATCCACAGTTGTACGGCCGCAGGGCGTGGCCGCGCCCCCCGCGGGCCCGCCTACTTCTTCTTGGCCTTGCCGGTGTCGCGGCCCCAGCAGACCGGGGCCTCGGCCTTGCAGGTGTGCTCGTCGAACAGGATGAGGTCGAGGAACAGCTCACAGGTCACGGTCTTCTTGCCCACCCGGTAGTTCTTGATCCCGCGCTTGGCCATGGTCTCGGCAATGTGCTTGTCGAGCAGGGCCCGGGCGTCGCGGGTCGGCCCCTCCTTGCCGTAGTCATTGACGGAGAAGCCGAGCGTGATGCAGTCGGCGGAAGCCGGAGCCGCCGCGAGCAAGACGGCCAAGCCTGCTGCCGCCGAAAACATGGGGAGTGCCCGCATGATCGCTCCTAACACAGATCACCCGCACTCAGACGAATGTGCGCGGAGAATTGCCTTTTACCTTGTTTGCCTATAGCTGCACGCCCAGGCCATTGCCAGCCCCCGCCGGCGATCAACCTGGGGACGCGGCAAAAGCGCAACAAATGCGGCCCGGCCTTGCCGTCCGCGGAACAAACGTGTCCGCATGATTTTGCCGCATTGGCCCGGCTATCAATGGCCCGACCTTCCATCCTTATCCTCGAGGAGATGCATGCGCCGCACCGCCCGCCTCAGAGCCTGCGCCATTGCCGCGCTGGCCGCCCTCGCGACGACCATGGCTCTCGGCGCCGGCGCTCCGGCGGCGCAAACGCCCAATCCGACGAACTGCCAGAATACGGGCCGCTTCGAGACGTGGCTCGAGAAGTTCCGCCGCCAGGCTGCAGCAGAGGGCGTCTCGCAGGCGACGCTCTCAGCGGTTCTCGACGAGATGACGCTTGATCCGGGCATCATCGCACGCGATCGCCGCCAGACCTTCTTCGGGCAAAGCTTCGTCGATTTCCGCGCCAAGCTCATCTCGCGCAACCGCCTCACCAATGGTCAGCGCCAGATGGAGCGTCATCGCGCGACCTTCGCACGCGCCGAGAAGGAGTACGGCGTGCCGGCAGCGGTCATCACCGGCTTCTGGGCGCTCGAGAGCGACTTCGGCGCCGGCATGGGCAAGCTCTCGGTGCTGCGTTCGCTCGCGACACTTGCCTATGACTGCCGGCGCGGCGAGATGTTCACGAGGGAGTTCATCGCCGCCCTCAAGATCATCGACCGCGGCGACCTCAAACCCGCCGACATGATCGGCTCATGGGCCGGCGAGCTCGGCCAGACGCAGTTCCTGCCGACCCAC
The DNA here is from genome assembly GCA_046293075.1 of Hyphomicrobiaceae bacterium. Classification (GTDB taxonomy): domain Bacteria; phylum Pseudomonadota; class Alphaproteobacteria; order Rhizobiales; family Hyphomicrobiaceae. The sequence continues at coordinate 40,974 of JBKBPL010000027.1, forward strand.
TATCTCGCGCACGCCGTGGACTACGACGGCGATGGCCGCCGCGATCTCTTTTCAAGCCCCGCCGACGTGATCGGCTCGACGGCCGCCTACCTGAAGCACCTCGGCTGGCGCGCAGGCGAGCCCTGGCTCGAAGAGGTGCGCGCGCCGCGCACTCTGAACTGGGCGGAGGCCGACCTCGCGATCCAGCATCCGCGCAGCCAGTGGGCCAAGTGGGGCGTGACGCGTGCCGACGGCAAGCCGCTCCCCGCCGATGCGCTGCCGGCCTCCCTTCTGGCGCTCATGGGCCGCGATGGGCCGCTGTTCCTCGCCTACGACAACTTCAAGGTCTACCTCGAATGGAACCAGTCGCTGAACTACGCGACGACGGTCGCCTATCTCGCAACACGCTATGCCGGCGCGCCCGAGATGAGAGATGTGGGCAAGGACGTCCCGTCGCTCAGCCTCGAGCAGGTCAAGGAGCTGCAGACGCTGCTCGCCCGCCGGGGGCATGACGTCGGCCGGATCGACGGCATTGTCGGTGCCGGTACGCGCGCGGCCGTAAAGAAGGTGCAGCTTGAACTTGGGATGGTCGCGGATGCCTATCCGACGGCAGAACTGCTCGAGAAGCTGCGCAGCAAGCGCGGGCGCTAGTCGGCGCGCGGCACCGCGATGAACGCCATGCGCGCCTGATTGTGCCCGAGGTTGCTCTCGCGGCGGCGCGCGGCGTAGCCGGCGGCCGAGAGTATCGCGAGCATCTCCTCCTGGCTGTAGTGTGCGAGCCCGAGCGCGGCCCGTGTCTTGCGGTAGTCGGAGAAGAGCGTGCGCACGAGGCCGACCAAGCTCGCCATGAGGAAGCCGTTCCGCGCGCCGAGCTTCAGCAATGCCAAGACATCCGTAAGTGGCCCGACATCCGGCGGGATCACGTCCGCGATGAGCAGTTGGCCGCCAGGCTTGAGCAGCCGGCGCCACGTGGCCAGCAGGCCGTCAAGCTCGGCGCGGCTCAAATACTGGACCACCGAGTTCACGACGATCAGATCGAGGCTGGCCTCGCCGATCTCGCCGAGCTGCTCAGGCGCCATCACCACGACATTGCCGAGCAGGCCGAATTTCTGCGTGAGCCGCGTGCGCACCAGCTCCGCGCCGTCGCAGAGATGCAGGACCTGGCATTGCTTGGCAACAAGGTCCGCCGAGAGTGCCTCGCCGCAGCCGAAATCGAGCACCGCCGGCCGTCCATGCGGCAGCGCGTCGATGAGCTGCCGGGCGATCAGCGCGTAGTGCACCGCCTTGTGGCGGGCATTGACGTAGATCGGCGTATCCTGGTTCCAGTACTCGCGCCAACTCATGAGATTTCCCGCCCGATGGCCGTGCCGGTGGCGTCCCCCGAAGGCGCCCCGCGCACACCGTCATACTCGAAGCTCGATTTCTGGGCATTATGCTTTTATCCAGAGGCGACGCAGGTTGCGCTGCTGCGCCCGGCGCCTCTACTGAAGGACACAAACGCCCCATCCGAGCCTGAAAGGACCAGCCGATGGCGAACGACGCACAGGCTGAGGCTTCCTCTGCGAATCCCCGCTCCCTCAATGCCGTGCTGGAGGTTCTGAGGCCCGGCGCTCCCGATGCGCAGGGCCGCCACATCCTCGCCCGTGCCCTGCTCAGCTCGGCCGACGCGGCCGCCCTCGCCGGCCGCCCGATCGCAGAGCTCGCCACGCTCGTTGATGACGCCATGGCCTTTCTGCAGGAAAAGCCGATTGGCGCCCCGAAGGTTGCCGTTCGCCGGCTTGGCGGCGAGCGCGCGGTGATCGAGATCCTCAACCAGGACATGCCGTTCCTGATGGACAGCATCGCCGCCGAGTTGCACACGCGCGGCCTCGCCATCGACCTCGTGCTGCATCCGTTGATCAAGTGCGCGCGAACGCCCGACGGCCGGCTGGTCCGCGTCCTCGGCCCCGGCGATCAGAGCTGGAACGACGGCCGCCAGGAAAGCTACATCGCGGTTCATGTCGCCAACCTGGCCGCGGCCGAAGGCGACGCGCTCATTGCGACGCTGAAAGACATCCTCAAAGAAGTGCGCACGGCCGTCAACGACTGGCAGGCCATGCTGGCGCGCCTCAGGCGGGCCATTGCCGACCTCGAAGCGGCCCCGGCAAGTGTTCCCGCCGCCATGCGAGAGGAAGCGGTTGCCTTCCTGAAGTGGCTCGAGGCGGGCAACATCACACTCCTTGGCATGCGCGAGTATCGCCTCGCCGGCGATATGCAGACCGGCACGCTGGCTGCGACCGACGAGGCCGGCCTTGGCATCCTGCAGGATCCGCAAGTGCTCGTGCTGCGCCGCGGCTCAGAGTTCGTGACGCTGACGCCCGAGATCCGGGACTTCTACCTCCAGCCCGATCCGCTGATCATCACCAAGGCCAATGTCCGCAGCCGCGTCCACCGGCGCGCGCATATGGACTACATCGGCGTAAAGACCTACCGCGCGGACGGCGCGCTCGCCGGCGAGCTGCGCATAGTCGGCCTCTTCACCTCGCAAGCCTATGTGAAGTCGCCGCGCGAGATCCCGATCCTGCGCCAGAAGGTCGAGAGCGTCCGTGAGCGCGCCGGCTTCCCGCCGGAGAGCCATGCCGGAAAATCACTGCTCAACGTGCTCGAAACATTTCCGCGCGATGAACTTTTTCAGATCAGCACCGACGAGCTGGCGGCCTGGTCGGCAGGTATCCTCGACCTGGAGCTCAGGCCGCGCGTGCGCGTCTTCGCCCGCGTCGATCGTTTCGATCGCTTCGTCTCTGTGCTCGTGTTCGTCCCTAAGGACCGCTTCTCGACCCGCGTGCGCGAGGAAATCGGCAGCTACCTCGCCACGACCTTCCACGGCCATGTCTCGGCCTTCACGCCCTACTTCACCGAGGGGCAGCTCACGCGCGTGCACTTCATCATCGGCCGCTACGAGGGCGTCACGCCACAAGTGCCTGCTGATGTCCTGGAGCAAGGCATCGCGACGATCGTCAAGACCTGGCAGGACCGTCTCGCCGAGGCGCTTCGTGAGGCAGGCCCCAAGGCGGCGGCGCTCACCGCCAAATATCGCGAAGCCTTTTCCGCCGGCTATGCGGAGACATTTCCGCCAGCGCGCGCGCTCGAGGACATCCGTCGCATCGAGCGGCTGGGGCCGGAACGCCCGCTCGCCATCGACTTCTACACGGAGAAGCATGGCGGCACCGAGCGGCTGCGCGCCGCGGTTTATCGCTTCGATGAGCCGATCCGTCTCTCGGAGCGGGTGCCGGTGCTCGAAAACCTCGGCTTCTCGGTCGTGGATGAGCGCACTTACGAGGTTGCCCCGCGCTTTGGCGACATGATCCGCAAGGTCGTGCTGCATGACATGGTGCTTGAGGCCATCGACGGCGCCGCCATCGACATCAAGCGGCACGATCTGCGGCTCGAGGATGCGTTCCGCGCCGTGCTCGCGGGCGCGACCGCGAGCGACACCTTCAACCGACTGATCATCGCAGCAGGAGCGGACTGGCGGGAGGCGGCGCTCATGCGCGCCTATGCCGGATACATGCGCCAGCTCGGCTTGCCGTTCGGTCCTGCCTATATTGCAGCAACGCTCATCCGCCACGCCGGCATCGCCCGCGATCTCATCGAGCTCTTCCATCACCGTTTCAATCCCGACCGCGGCGGAACGCGCGATGAGCGCATCCCGGGCGAGGCCCCGATCCGCGCGCGCATTGCCGGCGCGCTCTCGACGGTCGAAAGCCTCGACGAGGACCGCATCATCAACCACCTGCTGAGCCTCATCAGCGCCAGCGTGCGGAGCAACTTCCACCAGAAGGACAAGAAGGGCCGGCCGCCGGAGACCATCGCGATCAAGCTCGCCGGGCAGGAGATCGACTTCATGCCGCGCCCGCGCACCTACCGCGAGATCTGGGTTGCAAGCCCGCGCGTCGAGGGTGTGCACCTGCGTTTCGCGCCGATCGCGCGCGGCGGCATCCGCTGGTCCGATCGCGCGCAGGACTTCCGCACGGAGGTGCTGGGCCTTGTCAAGGCGCAGCAGGTCAAGAACGCCGTGATCGTGCCGGCCGGCGCCAAGGGCGGCTTCATCCCGAAGCTGTTGCCGCGCGGCGGCTCGCGCGAGGCGGTCCACGCCGAGGGCGCTGCGGCCTATCGCATTTTCATCTCGGCCTTGCTCGACCTCACCGACAACCTCGTCGACGGGAAGATCGTGCCGCCGGATCGCGTCGTGCGCTATGACGGGGACGATCCCTATCTGGTCGTTGCCGCCGACAAGGGCACGGCCACCTTCTCCGATCTCGCCAACGAGATCTCGGTGAGCCGTGACTTCTGGCTCGGGGATGCCTTCGCCTCGGGCGGCTCGGCGGGCTACGACCACAAGAAGATGGGCATCACCGCGCGCGGTGCATGGGAGTGTGTCAAGCGGCACTTCCGCGAGATGGACATCGACATCCAGACACACCCCTTCACGGTGATCGGCGTCGGCGACATGTCGGGCGACGTGTTCGGCAACGGCATGCTGCTCTCGCCCGCCATCCGCCTGCGCGCCGCGTTCGATCATCGTGATATCTTCCTCGACCCCGACCCGGATGCCGCCGCAAGCCTCGCCGAACGCGCGCGCCTCTTCGCACTGCCTCGCTCGAGCTGGCAGGATTATGACAAGGCGCTCATTTCCAAGGGCGGCGGCGTCTTCTCTCGTTCTGCCAAGTCAGTATCCTTATCGACGCAGGTGCAGGCCATGCTCGGCGTGACGGCCGCACAGATGACGCCTGCCGAGCTCATCAACGCGATCCTCAAGGCCGAAACGGACCTTCTCTGGTTCGGCGGCATCGGCACGTACATCCGTGCCTCGACCGAAACCGACGCCGACGTCGGCGACCGCGCCAACGATGCGATCCGCATCGCCGCACCGGAACTGCGCGCCAAGGTCATCGGTGAAGGCGCCAACCTCGGTGTGACGCAGCGCGCCCGCATCGAGCTTTCGGCACGAGGCGTGCGGCTCAACACGGACTTCATCGACAATTCTGCGGGCGTGAATTCCTCCGACCAGGAGGTCAACATCAAGATCGCGCTCGTTCCGGTCGTGAAGTCGGGCCGCCTTGACATTGGCGCGCGCAACGCGCTGCTCGCCAGCATGACCGACGAGGTCGCGGCGGCGGTCCTGCGCAACAACTATCAGCAGTCACTGGCGTTGAGCCTCGCCGAGCGCAATGCAGCCGCCGACATCAGCGCGCACGCGCGGCTCATCGAGGCACTCGAACAGCGCGGCATCTTGGAGCGCGAGATCGAGTTCCTGCCGTCACTGGCAGAGATCGCCGCGCATCAGTCCGCGGGGCGCGGGCTGACGCGGCCGGAGTTGGCGGTGCTCCTGAGCTACGCCAAGATCGCGCTCCGCAGTGACCTGCTCGCGAGCGCGGTGCCGGATGCCCCCGCGCTGGAGCCGCGCCTCATCGAATACTTCCCCCCCGAGCTGGCGAAGGCCTACCCCGAGGATCTGCGGCGCCATCAGCTCCGCCGCGAGATCATCGCAACGACGGTGACCAATGCCGTCGTCAATCGGCTCGGCGCCGCCGCCCCTCAGCGCATGGCGGATGAGACGGCGCGCCCGGTCGCCGAGATCGCCTATGCCTTTACCCTCGCGCGCGCCGTGCTCGGACTGAATGCGATCTGGCCGCGCATCGATGCCCTCGATGCCCGCATCGCCGGCAGCTTCCAGCTCGACCTCTACGCCCGCGCCCAGGAGGCGCTCGCCCACACCACGCGCTGGTTCCTGCGCGATGGGGAAGCCGCGCGCAACCTGGAAGCTGCCATGGCGACGCATACGAAGGGCGCTGCCGAGCTGCGGGCCCTGCTTGCGAGCGGCCTTGGCGCGGAAATCGAAGCGCCGCTCCGCAGCGTTGAGCAGGAGCTTGTCGACCGGCAGGTGCCCGCCGATCTCGCCGCCGATCTTGCCGGGCTTTCGCTCCTCGTTGATGCACCTGCCATCACCGAGGCGGCATCACAGGCCGGCGCCCCCTATGCCACCGCGGCACGTGTGATGCTCGGCCTCAACAGGCACTTCCACCTGCGTGCGCTCATCGACGCCGGGCGCCGCATCCGTGCCACGGACACCTACGACATGCTGGCGGTTGCGGGCGCCGAGCAGGCCCTGCTCGAGGCCCGACGGCAGATCGCGCTCGGCATTCTCGCCAGTCCCGGCGACGATGCCCTCGCGCGCTGGAACGAGAGGCACGCCGGCGAGATCGCCCGCGTCGCAACGGCGCTCGACGACCTTTGCGCGAGCGGACCGCTGACGCCAGCGCGCCTCATGGTCGCGGCGACACGCCTCGGCGAGCTTTCGCGCACAACCGCCTGAGCGGGGGCTTGAGCTTCGCAGGCCCGGCGGGCATCCTGCCGGGCAAGGTGCCATGCCGCTGGGGCGGCGCCTCAGCAGGGAACCCTGGCATGTCCACTGATGCTGCGGCGACCGGGAGCACGGCGCCGCCTGCCGCACTTGCTGGCTGGGCGATGTTCGACTGGGCCAGCCAGCCCTTCTACACGCTGGTTCAGACCTTCCTGTTTGCACCCTACTTCGCGAACGTCGTCGTCTCCGATCCGAGCCAGGGCCAGGCCGCCTGGGGCTATGCCGCCGCCTTCGCCGGCGCGATCGTCGCCATCGGCAGCCCGATCCTCGGCGCCGTCGCCGACAGCGGCGGCCGGCGCAAGCCTTGGATCGCCTTCTTCGGGCTCATGCTGGTCGTCGGCCTCTGCCTCCTCTGGCTCGCGACGCCGAAGCTTCAGGGCCCCGTGTTCTTCCTCGTGCTCGCCGGTTATGCCATGGCCTTCGCGGGCGCCGAGTTCGCGGCCGTCTTCAACAACGCGATCATGCCGACGCTCGTGCGCTCCGACCAGCTCGGGCGGCTCTCCGGCATTGCCTGGGGCCTTGGCTATGCCGGCGGCCTCGTCAGCCTCGCGCTCGTTGCCGGCTTCATCGTGACCGACCCGTCGAGCGGAAAGACCATGCTCGGGCTCGACCCGATGCTGCCCCTCGATGCCGAAAGGCGCGAGGGCGACCGGCTCGTCGGCCCGCTCTCGGCGGGATGGTTCATCCTGTTCGTGATCCCCTTCTTCCTGTTCGTGCCGGACAGCCGCCAGCCGGTGCAGGGCCCCTCATCGAACCCGGTTCGGGACGCCTTGAAGTCGCTCTGGGCCACGATCCGCAACCTGCCGAACGAGCGCAACATCCTCTGGATGCTTATCGCGCGGATGCTCTATGCCGATGGCCTGATGGCGATCTTTGTTTTCGGGGGGATCTACGGCGCCTCGGTCTTCGGCTGGCGCGCCTTCGATCTTGGGATCTTCGGCATCATACTTGCGGGTACCGGCGCAGTCGGCGCCGTCATCGGCGGCCTGCTCGATGACCGGGTCGGCGCCAAGACGGTCATCGTCGGCTCAATCGTGATCCTGCTGATCGGCTTCTTCGGTATTCTTTCAGTGGACAAGGAAAGCGTGCTGTTCGGTGTGCCGGTCGTCGAGAAACAACCCGGGTCGCGTGCGTTTTCATCACAGGGCGAGCAGGTCTTCCTGCTCTTCGCGATCCTGATTGGGCTGGTCGCGGCCCCGGTGCAGGCCGCGGGCCGCTCATTGCTTGCCCGCCTCGCGCCGCCCGCGCTCATGACCCAGTATTTCGGCCTCTTCGCCTTCTCGGGCAAAGCCACCGCCTTTCTGGCGCCGCTGCTGATCGCGCTCGTCACCACCGCGACCGGCAGCCAGCGATGGGGCATCGCGACGACGGCGCTCTTCCTGATCGGCGGCCTCATCTTCATGCTGCCGGTCAAGGAGCCGCGCCACGCCAAGGCGCGGGATAAGTGATTGGCCCCGACGCAGCGGGGGACTGCGCCGGGGCTTCTCATCAGCAGGGGGGACGCTGCTCGGCTGCTTACCAGCCGTAGCGGCACTGATGAAACCGCTTCCACCAATACTTGCTGCCCGTCTGCTTGGCCTTGTGGTAGAGCCAGCCGCAGCGACGATGGCCGTAGTAGTCGTGATAGCCGTAGTAGCCGCCGTAGACGATCGGCGCGCCGAGCACGACGCTGACACCGAACTTCTTGTGCTTGTAGCCAGCTTCGGCCTTCGGGGCGGCAAGGCCGCTGCCGCCGACGATGGCAAGCGAGAGGGCGGCGAGGGCGGCGGACTTGCTCAGGGCAGACGTGATCGACATGTTAACTTCTCCTCAAGGCGTGGGGCGTTGGTCCGACTTTCAGCGGCGGAGCACGACCGCCGCTTGCCCATTCCGTCGCCGCCATCCCGAAAGAGGTTCAAAGCCCCTCAGATTTTTTTGAGGTCCCGATCTGCGCGTGGCCGACGCCGCCCGGGCCGCATCGACCCGGCCTGGCGCACGTGTTAAGAGACCGCCGCCACTGGACGGCCCCGAAGTCCCCATGTGGCGCCTGCACCTGCCGCGACACACAACCAACCATTCGCCGGAATGCGCATGACCACACGTGACCCCCTCAAGCTCGGCGTCGCCGGCCTCGGAACTGTCGGTGCCGGCCTCCTCCAGCTGCTCAAGACCCATGGCGCGAAGCTTGCCGACCAGCTCCACCGGCCGGTCCAGGTCGTCGCCATTTCGGCCCGCGACCGCGGCAAGGAGCGCGGCGTATCGCTCGAGGGCCTGCGCTGGGTCGACGATCCCGTGAAACTGGCGACCGATCCGGGGATTGACTGCTTTGTCGAACTGATCGGCGGCGAGGACGGGGTCGCAAAGTCCGCGGTCGAGGCCGCGCTGGCCGCCGGCAAGCACGTTGTTACCGCCAACAAGGCACTGCTCGCGCATCATGGCTTCGAGCTTGCGCGCCTTGCCGAAGAGCACAATGTCGCGCTCAACTTCGAGGCCGCGGTGGCCGGCGGCATTCCCGTGATCAAGACCGTGCGCGAGGCGCTGGTCGGCAACCAGGTCCGCCGCGTGTCGGGCATCCTCAACGGCACCTGCAATTACATCCTGAGCAAGATGCAGGAGGAGCGCCTGCCGTTTGCTGACGTGCTCAGAGAGGCACAGGAGCACGGCTATGCAGAGGCCGACCCGACGTTCGACATCGGCGGCTTCGATGCGGCCCACAAGCTGGCCCTGCTCACGAGCCTCGTCTTCGGCACGCGCGTCGCCTTCGACCAGATCCACATCGAGGGCATCGAGTCGATCACCGATGCTGATATCGACGCGGCAGACGAGCTCGGCTATCGCATCAAGCTGCTCGGCGTCGCGACCTTGACCGACGACGGCATCGAAAGCCGCGTCACGCCGGCGATGGTCCCGGTGGAAGCCGCCATCGCGGGCGTGTCAGGCGTGACCAACGCCGTTGCGCTCGATGCGGACTTCGCCGGCA
>JBKBPL010000028.1:0-49623 GCA_046293075.1 Hyphomicrobiaceae bacterium
GGGGGCGGCGGCGGGAAGGCGAGCGCTGACGGCGAAGGGCAGGATGATTTCGTCTTCACGCTCTCCAAAGATGAGTTCCTCGATCTTTTTTTCGAGGACCTGAAGCTGCCGAACCTGATCAAGACACGGCTCAAGGATCTGAAGTCGCCAGTGCCGCAGCGCGCGGGCTATACCTCGGACGGCCCGCCGGCCAAGCTCAACCGCGTGCGCACGATGCGCCGCTCGCTCGCGCGACGGATCGCGCTGCGCCGGCCCAAGGACACGGACGTGCTCCAACTTGAGCGGGCGCTGGCCGAAGCCGAGACGGACGTGCCGCGCGACGAGAGCCGGATCGCCGAGCTGCGCGCGCGGCTCGACAAGATGCTGCGTCTGAGGCGCACCATTGCCTACGTTGATCCGATCGACCTGCAGTACAACCGCACGGAGCGCGTCCCGAAGCCGGCCACGCAGGCCGTCATGTTCTGCCTCATGGATGCGTCCGCCTCCATGACCGAGCCGTTGAAGGACCTCGCCAAGCGGTTCTTCATGCTCCTGCATCTCTTCCTGTCGCGGCACTACCGAGAGGTTGACGTGGTCTTCATCCGCCACACGAGCACCGCCAGCGAGGTCGATGAGGAGACCTTCTTCCGGGGTGTCGAGACCGGCGGCACGGTGATTTCGACAGCACTCGAGGAGATGGATCGAATCGTGCGGGATCGCTATTCGCCCGAGGATTGGAACATCTATGCGGCCCAGGCTTCCGACGGTGACAATATTCCTGATGACATGGGCCGCTGCCTAGACCTAGTCGAGAACCACCTCCTGCCCATGTGCCAGTACTTTGCCTATATTGAGGTCAGCGAGCAGATCGGCTTCGGTGACACGATTGTGTGGGACGGCTACAAGGAGATTGCGGAGCGCAACAAGCACTTCGCGATGCGCCGCGTGACCAGCCCGGCCGAGATCTTCCCGGTCTTCCACGAGCTGTTCTCAGCCTCCGCGGGCGCCTGAGGACGCCGCTTATGACCATGACGGACATTCCCAAGCCCGCCGTGAAGGCCGCGAAGCCGCTCTTCGACGGGCCCGAGTGGAACTTTGATCTCATTCGCGACGCCTACGACGCCATTGCCGAGATCGGCCTCGGCGAGATGGGGCTCGACATCTACCGGAACCAGATCGAGGTCATCACGGCCGAGCAGATGCTCGATGCCTACTCCTCGATCGGTATGCCGGTCATGTACCGGCACTGGTCGTTCGGCAAGCGCTTTGCCCACGACGAGATGTACTACCGCAAGGGGGCGCGCTCCCTCGCCTTCGAGATCGTCATCAACTCCGATCCCTGCATCAACTACATCATGGAGGAGAACTCCATGACGATGCAGTGCCTCGTGCTGGCGCACGCGGCCATGGGCCATAATCACTTCTTCAAGAACAACTACCTTTTCAAGCAGTGGACGCAGGCCGACGCGATCCTCGAGTATCTCGCGTTCGCGAAGAAATTCGTCGCCGATTGCGAGGAGCGCTTCGGTGTTCCCGCGGTCGAGGCCGTGATCGACGCCGCGCATGCGCTGATGAACCAGGGCGTGAGCCGGAATGCTTCCCCGCGGCGCCGCTTCGATCCGGCCAAGGCACGGGAGCGCGAGATCAAGCGCCGCGAGTACGAGGTCGAGATCTACAACGAGCTTTGGCGGACGCTGCCGCAGTCGAAGTCGGAAGCCAAGGCCGAGGAGGTCGTCACCGATCCCTCGCCGCCGATCGTGCCCGAAGAGAACCTGCTCTATTTCCTGGAGAAGCACGCGCCCAAGCTTTCGGGCTGGAAGCGCGAGATCCTGCGAATCGTGCGTGTGCTCGCGACCTACTTCTATCCGCAGCGCCAGACAAAAGTGATGAACGAAGGCTGCGCGACCTTCGTGCACTACGAAATCATGAACCGTCTCTATGAGAAGGGTCTCGTTACCGACGGCGCCATGCTCGAGTTCATGCATATGCATTCCTCGGTCGTCTACCAGCCGGGCTTCTCCGACCGCGGCTTCTCAGGCTTCAATCCATATGCGCTCGGCTTTGCCATGATGCGCGACATCAAGCGCATCTGCCTCGATCCGACGGACGAGGATCGCCAGTGGTTCCCGGACTTCGCGGGCAACGGTCGGCCCATGGAGACGCTGAAGGATGCCTGGGCCAACTTCCGCGACGAGAGCTTCATCCACCAGTTCCTGAGCCCGAAGGTCATCCGCGACTTCCGCATCTTCCACATCCGCAACAGGTCCGAGGATCATGCGGTGCGTGTTCAGGCGATCCATGACGAGTTCGGGTACCGCGAGGTGCGCCGCATGCTGGCGCGCCAGTATGACGTCTCACAGCAGGACCCGGATATCCAGGTGACGGACGCCGATCTCTCGGGAAGCCGCCGTCTCGTGCTGACGCACTTCGTGCGTGACGGGATTCTGCTCGACAAGGACGAGTGCGACCGTACGCTCATGCACGTGGCGCGGCTGTGGGGCTTCCGCGTGCGTCTCGTCGAGGTGGACGTGATGACGGGCGCGAAGCTGCGCGAGCACGAGACGCTGCCGCTGCCCTGAGGCCCATTCCGCAGCACATTCGTGGAGCCACTCCGTGAGCCGCCTGCGCGTCGTGTTCGACCTCGACGATACGCTCTATCCCGAGCGGCAATTCGCGTTGTGCGGCTTCAGGGCCTGCGGCGAGTGGGCGCGGGCGGAGTTCGGCATCGAGGGCCTCGCCGACGAGATGACGCGGCTGCTCGATGCCGGTTATCTCGGCCGCCTCTTCAGGACCGTTCTCGAGACTCATGTGCCCGATCACACGCCCGAGCATCAACAGGCGCTGATCGCGGCCTACCGCGGCGCGGTCGCTGAGCTGTCGCTCTTTGATGACGCGCACTGGGCGCTCGAGCACTACGCCGCAAAAGGACCGCTCGCCCTCATCACCGACGGCACCCACGCCGTCCAGCGCAAGAAGGTCGCGGCGCTGGCGCTCGAGCCGCGCTTTCAGAAGATTGTCTACACGGATGCGCTTGGTGAGGGGCGGGCTTACTTCAAGCCGCATCCCATGGCCTTCGAGCGCGTCGCGGCGGCGATCGGCGCGCCGGACGATCGCTTCGTCTACGTCGGCGACAATCCCGCCAAGGACTTCCTCGCGCCCAATGCGCTCGGCTGGACGACCGTGCAAGTCGTGCGCGACAACGGCATCCATGACGCGAGCAAGATTGCCGTGGGCGGCGCGCCGCAGCATCGGATCACCTCGCTCACCGCCCTCCTTGATATTCTCGGCATCTGAAATATCACGCCCGCACTGCTTGTGCGACCGCGCGTCGCCGGGGATCCGTGCCTTGACCTTGACCTGGATCAATCCGGCCGTTCGCCCCGCTTTCTAATGTTCAGTCGTTTGGCCGCTCCTACCTCAGTCGATATTGCGGCCAATGGCTCGGGCATCCGGGGGATACTGCGATGGCGGATACAAGAGAGGGCCTCGAAGCGTTTGGGGACGTGCTGGCGGTGCTGGCCGCCGCAGCGTTTGCGATCGTCGGGGCGATTTGGTTCTTCGGGTCGAGCGACCCGGCCATGTCGTTTCATGGTCTGTTAATGATGCTGGCGTCGGCCGCCGCCGGCATCTACGTACTGACCGCCGCCTTTCGCGAGAAGGCGGCCAGGGCGATCGGCAGCTACGAGCCCCCCGAGGGGTACTTCGACGGCCCGACCAAGGTCGCGACGATCGCGGCGCTCATATGGGGCATTGCCGGGTTCCTCGTCGGCGTTGTGCTGGCACTCCAGCTTGCCTATCCGGCGCTCAATTTCGACCTTCCCTGGATCAGCTTCGGCCGCCTGCGCCCGCTGCACACGAGCGCGGTGATTTTTGCTTTCGGCGGAAATGTTCTTCTCGCAACCTCGTTCTACGTCGTGCAGCGCACGTCGCACGCGCGCCTTGCCGGGCGCTGGGCACCATGGTTCGTCGTGTGGGGCTATCAGCTCTTCATCGCCATGGCCGGCACGGGCTATCTGCTCGGTATCACGCAGGCCAAGGAGTACGCGGAGCCCGAGTGGTACGCCGACCTCTTCCTGACGATCGTGTGGGTCGTCTACCTGCTCGTCTTCCTCGGCACGCTCTGGCGGCGCAAGGAGCCGCACATCTACGTCGCGAACTGGTTCTACCTCGCGTTCATCGTGACCATTGCGATGCTGCATCTCGTGAACAACGCGGCGCTGCCGGTCAGCTTCACGAGCCCGTCGAGCGTCATTCTCTGGTCGGGTGTCCAGGATGCCATGACGCAATGGTGGTACGGCCACAACGCCGTCGGCTTCTTCCTGACCGCCGGCTTCCTTGGCATCATGTACTACTTCATCCCGAAGCGCGTTGAGCGGCCGGTCTACTCCTACCGCCTCTCGATCGTGCACTTCTGGACGCTCATCTTCATCTACATCTGGGCGGGTCCGCACCATCTCCACTACACGGCGCTACCCGACTGGGCGCAGACGCTCGGCATGACCTTCTCGATCATGCTCTGGATGCCCTCTTGGGGTGGCATGATCAACGGTCTCATGACGCTCTCCGGTGCCTGGGACAAGCTCAGGACCGACGCCGTGGTGCGTCTGCTCGTCGTGTCCGTCGCGTTCTACGGCATGTCGACGTTCGAGGGCCCGCTGATGAGCATCAAGGCGGTGAACTCGCTCTCCCACTACACGGACTGGACGATCGGTCACGTTCACTCGGGCGCGCTCGGCTGGGTGGCCATGGTCTCGTTCGGCGCGATCTACTGCCTCGTGCCGTGGCTTTGGAACCGGCAGGGGCTGTACTCGATGCGGCTCGTCGAGTGGCACTTCTGGATCTCGACGCTCGGCATCCTGCTCTACATCACAGCGATGTGGGTCTCTGGGATCACGCAGGGCCTGATGTGGCGAGCCTACGACAGTCTCGGCTTCCTCCAGTACTCGTTCATCGAGACCGTCGAGGCCATGCATCCCTACTACGTGATCCGCGCGATCGGGGGCAGCCTCTTCCTGATCGGTGCGCTGATCATGGCCTACAACGTGTGGCGGACGATCCGCGGTGATCAGCCCGTCGATATCGCCGATCAGCCGCGCGTCGCCGCTGCGCCCGGCCTCCGCGTCCAGCCGGCCGAGTGAGGGGGATCTGACCATGAAGCACGAAGTTTTCGAAAAGAACTCGATCATCCTCCTCGTCGGCATCCTTGTCCTGGTGTCGATCGGCGGCCTCTTCCAGATTGCGCCGCTCTTCTGGATCGACAGCACGATCGAGAAGGTGAAGGGCATGCGGCCCTACACCCCGCTCGAGCAGGCAGGGCGCGACATCTACATCCGAGAGGGTTGCTATAACTGCCACAGCCAGATGGTCCGCACGCTCCGCGACGAGGTGGAGCGCTACGGCCACTACAGCCTCGCCGCCGAGAGCATGTACGACCATCCCTTCCAGTGGGGCTCGAAACGCACGGGGCCCGACCTCGCGCGCATCGGCGGCAAGTACTCCGACCAGTGGCACGTCGAGCACATGATCAATCCGCGCTCCGTCGTGCCCGAGAGCATCATGCCGAGCTACCCGTGGCTCATGACACGCAGGGTCAATCCCGAGAACGTGGAAGCCCGTCTCAAGACGCTGCGTAAGGTCGGCGTTCCCTACAGCGACGAGATGATCGCGAGTGTGCGCGCCGATCTTGCCGCGCAGGTCAATCCCGACACCCGCCCGGCGCGTGAGCTCCTGAAGCGCTATCCCAAGGCACGTGTCGCCAAGTTTGATGGCCAGCAGGGAGTGCCGCCGACGGAGATGGACGCGCTCGTCGCCTATCTGCAGATCCTTGGTCAGCTCGTCGATTTCGCGACCTTCGACGCTGCCGGTCCGAACCTGCGCTAGAGAGGGGGACAACATGACCTACGATAGCGTCGCCGGCATCAGCCAAGTGGTTTCGCTGCTGATGTTCATCGGGATATTCACGGGCGTCGTCGTCTACGCCCTCTGGCCAGCCAATGGTCCGCGCTTCGATGCCGCGCAGCGTCGCGCGCTCGATCTCGACGACAACCACATGGACAAGCGGGGGCAGTCATGAGCACCAAGCGTGAGATCGACGACGTCACCGGCATCGAGACCACGGGGCACACCTGGGACGACATCAAGGAGCTGAACAAGCCCCTGCCGAAGTGGTGGCTGATGACGTTCTACGCCACCATCATCTGGGCGATCGGCTACATGATCGTCTACCCGGCTTTCCCGACGCTCACGGGCTACACGAAGGGCATCTGGGGCTACAGCCAGCGTGCAACCGTCTCGGAGGACGTCAAGAGCGCACGCGCGGCACAGGCGACGTTCCGCACTGCGCTCGAGAAGACCCCGCTCGATCAGGTGAAGAACGATCCGGATCTCCTGCGCTTCGCCATGGTCGGCGGCGCAGCCGCGTTCGCGACGAACTGTGCGCCCTGCCACGGCCGCGGCGCGCAGGGCCTCCCCGGCTATCCAAACCTCAACGATGACGACTGGCTGTGGGGCGGCACGCTCGCCGCGATCGAGCAGACCATCCTCTACGGCATTCGCAGCAGCCACAAGGAGACCCGGCTCAGCGACATGCCGAAGTTTGGTGTCGACGCCATTCTGAATCCGGCCGAGATCGACGACGTCGCCGAATTCGTGCTCTCGCTCAATAAGCGAGCCACGGATACCGCGGCCGCGGCACGTGGCGCCAAGACGTTTGCCGATCAGTGCGCCTCCTGTCACGGCCCTGAGGGCAAGGGCAATATCGAGCTTGGCGCGCCCAACCTGACAAATGACATCTGGCTCTTCGGTGGCCGCAAGGAGGATATCGTACAGTCGATTGTCACGGGGCGCGGCGGGTCGATGCCGGCATGGCACGATCGCCTCGATCGGGCCACGGTGAAGTCGCTGGCGATCTACGTGCACAGCCTTGGCGGCGGTCAGTAGCGGAGGCGGCAGGGGCCGAGCGGCCATGTGCGGATGCGGTTGCGAGCTGGGATTGGTGCTGGCGGCATGCCAGGCTGCTGAGGCGGACAGTGCCAGCTCGCAGCCCACTTCGGCGAATGTGGCGCCTTATCGGCGCTCTCTGATCGAGCGATTGATTGCCGCGTGGCTCGCGCAGATAATTCATGATACGCCCATGCAGCGTCTCAGCCGCGGGAGCGGAAGGTGACCACAGTTCTCGATCGGCGCAATGATCCGGCTGCAAAGCCGAAGGTGGCAGCGCGCACAGCTCCCGCCGATGTCGAAGCCCATGATGTCGCGGCGGTCAATCGAGCGGGCGACCGCCAGCTTTATGCCGCGCGCCAGAAAGTCTACCCCAAGCTCGCGCACGGCCGCTTCCGCACCATCAAGTGGATCGTGATGGCGGTCGCGCTTGCGGTCTACTACGGCCTGCCGTGGCTGCGCTGGGATCGGGGGCCTGATCTTCCCGATCAGGCGGTGCTTCTCGACATGGCGCACAACCGCTTCTTCTTCTTCTTCCTCGAGATCTGGCCGCAGGAGTTCTACTTCGTCACGGGTCTTCTCGTGCTCGCCGCGCTCTCGCTCTTTCTCGTGACCTCGATTGCAGGGCGCGTGTGGTGCGGCTATGCCTGCCCGCAGACTGTCTGGACGGACCTCATGGTGGCCGTCGAGCGCCTCTGGCAGGGCGATCGCAATGCGCGCATCCGCCTCGACAAGGAGCCATGGGGTATCCGCAAGGTCTTCCTCAAGGCGATGACGCACATCACGTGGCTGCTCATCGGCCTGCTGACCGGTGGCGCCATGGTCTTCTATTTCCGCGATGCGCCGACGCTTGCAGCGGAGCTTGCGACCGGGACGGCGCCGGCTGTGGCCTATCTTTTTCTCGGCATCTTCACGGCAACGACCTACGTGCTGGGTGGCATCGCCCGCGAGCAGGTCTGCATCTACATGTGCCCCTGGCCGCGCATCCAGGGGGCGATGACCGACAGCCATACGCTGCTCGTGAGTTACCGTCCGGAGCGAGGCGAGCCGCGCGGCCCCATCCGCAAGGGACCGGACGGGCTCGTCGACTGGTCGACGCGCGGTGATTGCATCGACTGCAAGGCCTGTGTCGTGGTGTGTCCCACGGGCATCGATATCCGCGATGGCTCGCAGCTCGAGTGCATCCAGTGCGCGCTGTGCATCGACGCGTGCAATGAGATCATGGACAAGATCAAGCGCCCGCGGGGCCTGATCGCCTATGACACCGTCGCCAAGCAGGAGGCGAGTGCCCGCGGCGTCGCCCATGAGCCCGTGCAGCTCATTCGGCCGCGGACGCTCCTCTATTTCTCGATGATCTCGCTCGTTGGCCTCGTCATGCTCGTGGCGCTGTGGAACCGCACGATCCTCGAACTCAACGTCCAGCACGACCGCAACCCGCCCTTCGTGCGCCTCTCTGAGGGCGGCGTCCGCAATGGCTACACCGTCAAGATCCTGAACAAGCTGCATGAGCCGCGCACGTTCACGCTCGCCATCCGCGATCTGCCGGGCGCCGAAGCTTCGATGGTCGGCGTCGAGCCTGGCAGCACACTGCAGGTGACCGTACCGACCAATACGCTGCGCGAGCTGCGCGTGTTCGTGACCATGCCGCGCGAGGGGCTGAGCGGGCTGAAGGAAACGTTGACGAACTTTGAATTCGAGGTGCGCGATGTCACCTCGGGACAGACAACGCGCCGCGGAACGCTGTTCCAGGCGCCTTCACATGGAGGACGGCCATGAACACAGCCCGCCCGGAGAGCGCGGAGGGTCTCCAAGGACGCCACGTGCTGATGGTGTTCCTCGGCTTTTTCTTCGTCGTGTTCGCGGTCAACGGCGTATTCCTCTACTCCGCGATCTCGACGTACACTGGCATCGTCGCCGCCGAGCCCTACCGCAAGGGCCTCAACTACAACCAGCGCATTGCCGCCGACGAAGCGCAGCAGGCAAAGGGGTGGCAGGAGGCGCTGGAAGTGACCCGCAATGGACAGGTGACGTTGCGCCTGACAAATCGCCTCGGGGCTCCGGTGGAAGGCTTGAGCGTACGTGGCACGTTCGGGCGGCCATCGACGGCGCGGCACGATGTCCGGCTCGATCTTGCGGAGCAGCGGCCCGGGACGTACGCGGCTCAGATCGCGCCGCCTGAGGGCGGCTCGTGGATCGTCACGCTCGAAGCGCGCCCGCTCGCGGCGCCGGACGAGATCACCTATCAGCTCCGGAAGCGGCTATGGCTCAATCCTTGAGTGCCACGACGGTTCGCGAGATTGCGGGCCAGGCAGCGCCCGGCGGCACGCGCGCGCTGACGCTGGTCGTTGAGGGCATGCACTGTGGCAACTGCATGCGCAAGGTGGAGCGCACGCTGCAGGCCGTTCCAGGTGTCGCTGCCGCGCGCGTGAACCTCTCGAACGGGCGCGCCCATGTCACGACGACCTCGACGGGCGCCGAACTCGATGCGCTCGTCGAGGCGCTGCGCGCCGTCGGGTTCAAGGCTTATGAGCTCGTCGAAGACGCGACGCCCGCTCATGCTGCCCACGATGCCGCATATCTGCGCCGCCTGGGTGTTGCGGGTTTTGCAGCGTCAAACATCATGCTCATGTCGGTCGCCGTGTGGGCCGGTATCGCCAGCGACATGGATGCGTCATTGAAGACGCTCTTCCACTGGCTCTCCGCGATCGTTGCATTGCCGGCTGTCGCCTATGCGGGGCAACCCTTCTTCCGCTCGGCTGCGCGCGCGCTCACCGCGCGCCAGCTCAACATGGACGTGCCGATCTCGCTCGGCGTGCTGCTTGCAACGGGCATGAGTCTCTATCAGACGACGCGGGGCAGCGATCAGGTCTACTTCGACGCGGCCGTCACCCTGCTCTTCTTCCTGCTGATCGGGCGCTATCTCGACATCGCCATGCGCTCGCGCGCCTCAAGCGCGGCGCAGAACCTGCTCGGCTTGCGTGCGACGGCCGCGACGGTCGTCCTCCCGGATGGGACGACCCAGCGTCTGCCGACGCGCGACGTCCTGCCCGGCATGCGCATTCTCGTGGCGAGTGGCGAGCGCATCCCGGTCGACGCGCGCGTGCTTCGTGGTGCTGCCGATGTGGACGAGAGCTTGATCACGGGGGAGAGCCGGCCGCGCCACGTCGAGCCGGGCGATGTCGTCTATTCCGGCACGATCAGCGTGACGGGCTCCCTCGAGACGGAGGCCCTTGCGGGCGAGGAGAACACGCTTCTCGCGGACATCTCGCGGCTGATGACGGCGGCCGAGCAGGCGCGCGGCCGCTATGTGCGCCTCGCCGACCGCGCGGCGAGCCTGTACGGGCCGGCTGTGCACCTTCTTGGCCTCAGCACATTCATTGGCTGGATGCTGCTTGGATATGGCTGGGAGCCGGCTTTGACGGCGGCCGTGGCGGTGCTCATCATTACCTGCCCGTGTGCGCTGGCGCTGGCGGTGCCCGCCGTCCAGGTCGTGGCGAGCGGGCGTCTCTTCCGCAACGGCATCATTCTCAAGGCCGCGGATGGTCTCGAGCGCATGGCGGAGGTCGACACCATCGTGCTCGACAAGACGGGCACGCTGACGGTCGGCGAGCCGCGGCTCGTTGGCGGCGAGGCCATCAACGATCGTGCGCTGGCGCTTGCGGCGCGCCTTGCAACGGCAAGCCGGCATCCTTATTCGCGGGCGATCGTGGCGGCGGCGAAGGCGCGCGGCATCGCTGCCGTCGCCACCGCGGGTGTGGAGGAGGTGGCCGGCGCCGGCCTCCGGCTCGCCGGCGCCGAGGGTGAGACGCGGCTCGGCTCGGCGCGCTTCTGTGAGGTGGCTGAGGGTGATCCGGGAATCGGCTCGACGCTCTGGCTGCGCACGCCCGATGGCGCCGCGATGCCCTTCCACTTCACGGATCCGCTGCGGACGGACGCGGCGGATGTGATCGGGCGGCTCGCGCGCGCCGGCTTCCACATCGAGATCCTCTCCGGCGATGGCCGCGCCGCCGTCGCGGAGGCCGCGCACGCCACCGGCATTGCCAATTGGCAAGCCGAGCTCAGGCCCGCCGACAAGATCGCGCGGATCGATCAGCTCAAGGCCGAGGGCCGCAAGGTGCTGATGGTGGGTGATGGACTTAATGACGCCCCTGCGCTCGCTGCAGGCCACGCGTCGCTCTCGCCGGCCTCTGCGGCGGACATCAGCCAGACGGCGGCGGATGCCGTCTTCCAGGGCGAGCGCCTCGGCCCGATCATCGAGGCGCTGCTGGTGGCGCACGGTGCCCGGCGCCGGGCTCTTGAGAACTTCGGTATTGCGATCGGCTACAACTTCATCTTCGTGCCGCTGGCGGTGGTCGGCCTTGCGACGCCGCTCATTGCCGCGATCGCCATGTCGGCGTCCTCGATCGCGGTGACGGCAAACGCGCTGCGCCTCGCGCGCCAGCGCCTCGGGAGGATGACATGACGGCTCTTGCCTGGACGATCCCGATCGCGCTTTTTCTCGGCGGCCTCGGTCTTGCGGGCTTTCTGTGGTCGCTCAAGACCGGCCAGTACGACGATCTCGATGGCGCTGCCTGGCGCGCCCTCGACGACGAGCCGCCAGAGCCGCGGCGGTAGCTATCGGGCGGCCGCGAACGAGGCATCCAGCGTTTCGAAGAGCCGAGCGAGCAGCTTCGTGCGCGGCACGAGGCAGGACACGAGCAGATATTCCTGATGCGTGTGCGGGCCGTCGCCGAGCACGCCGAGACCGTCGAGCGTCGGGATGCCGAGCGCGCCCGTGAAATTGCCGTCGCTGCCGCCACCAGCGACGCGCTCGCCCTTCACCTCGAAGCCGATCTCGCGCGCCAGCGCCGCGGTGTGGTCATAGAGCCGCTGGATGGCGGGCGACTTCACGTACGAGGGCCGGTAGAGGCCCGGCGTCACGTCGAGCTTTACGTCGGGATCGTAGCTCTTCAACGCCAGCAGCCTCGCACGCGCCTCGGCTTCATCCTCCGGCAGCGGTACGAGGCAGTAGACGATCGCCTCGCAGGCGAGCGGCACCATGTTCTCATGGGTGCCGCCATGGATGATGCCGACGTTGAGCGTGACGTTGCGGTCGTAGTCCGTCATCGCCTCGATGGCGAGCACTTGGCGTGCCATCTCGCGGATCGCGCTGCGCCCTTTCGCGTGATAGGCGCCGGCGTGCGCGGGCACACCTGTCGTCCTCAGGTGATAGCGTGCGATGCCGTGCCGCGCGATGGTGATGCGGCCGAAGTCGCCCGAAGGCTCCACAACGAGCACGATCGCGTGCTTCTTCGCCTCCGCTTCGATATATGGCCGCGAGAAGGGGCTGCCGATCTCCTCGTCGGGGATCATCATGACGCTGACGGGGAGGTGAGGCCGCCGGCCCCTTGCATGGAGATGTGCGAGCGCGCAGAAGGCCATCGCATTGCCCCCCTTCATGTCGTAGATGCCGGGGCCATAGGCACGGTCGCCCTCGACGCGCATGGGCAGCGGCCCCGCGAGCGTGCCGACGGGATGCACCGTATCCATGTGCCCGAGCAGGAGGATGCCGGGGCCGTTGGCGGTGCCGGGCACGCGGCCGATCAGGATGTCGCCGAGGCCCTTTTCACCCGGAATGCGCTCGATGCTCGCGCCGATCGCCCGCAGCAGGCGCTCGGCGTGGTCGCAGACGCGGTTGACCGCGCCGGCGTCCTGGGTCGGGCTCTCGATCGCGACCCAGGCATTGACAGCGGCGAGTAGGGCTTCGGGCGTGAGATCGCGCATGGCGGCGGGACTTTCGGCGGGACGGGAGAGGGACAGGGCGCAGCATAGCCCGTTCGCCCCTCAGGCCAAGCGCGGGTGATGGGTGGCTCGTATGCGTGCCCGGGCGCCCGAGAATAGGGCGATCTGCCGAATATTCGTCCTCGACGGCCACGCGCCGGGTCTCTGAATATAGTGGGAAACCCGGCCGTGGTCGGCTTGAGATGATGGCACCGCAGCTTCCGCATCGATATGCGCCCTACGCCTACGGCATCCTGCAGGCGGCGATCACGACGGCCGTCGCGACCGCCATCGCGATCTATCCGCTGGCCCATTCGGCCCTTGAGTTTGTGGAACGATGGATGGTCGCATGGGGCGTCGCCTGGCTGACCATGCTGCCGGTCGTCCTCGTCGCAGCGCCGTTCATCCAGCGCGCGGTCATGCGGCTTTTCGAGCCGGAGCAGTCAGCCGACCGTTGAGCGCGATCAGCTCGCGACCTCGCGCGCCGCTGCCTTCTCCTCGGCGCGACCGCGCGCGACCTCGCGGGCGAGCGCGAACAGGGCTTCCTTCATGCCCTGTCCGGAGACGGCCGAGATCAGCAGCGGCTTCTTGCGCGCGGCGCGTTGGAGCTGAGCGGCCTTCTCGGCGATGGCATCTTCGCTGAGCGCGTCGCACTTCGTCAGCGCGACCAGCTCTTTCTTGCGCGCAAGTCCACTGCCGTAGGCCTTCAGCTCGGCGCGCACGGTCTTGTAGGCATGGGCGACATCCTCGCCCGTCGCATCGACGAGGTGGAGCAGCACGCGGCAGCGCTCGACGTGCCCGAGGAAGCGCGTACCGAGCCCTGCACCCTCATGCGCCCCCTCGATGAGCCCCGGAATGTCGGCGAGCACGAAATCGACTTCGCCGGCGCGCACGACGCCAAGGTTTGGATGCAACGTCGTGAAGGGATAGTCGGCGATCTTCGGCTTGGCCCGAGAGACGGCGGCGAGAAATGTCGACTTCCCGGCGTTCGGCAAGCCGACGAGGCCAGCGTCGGCAATCAGCTTGAGCCGCAGCCAGAGCGTCAACTGCTCGCCCGGCTGACCGGGATTGGCGTGGCGCGGGGCCTGGTTGGTCGCGGACTTGAAATGGGCATTGCCAAAGCCGCCATTGCCGCCGCGCGCGATCAGCGCTCGCTGGCCCGGCTCGGTCAGGTCGGCGATCAGGGTCTCGCCGTCCTCGGCCAAGATCTCGGTGCCCGGGGGCACCTTGATGATGCAGTCGGCCCCGTTCGCGCCCGTCCGGTTGCGGCCCATGCCGGGGAGCCCGTTCTTGGCCTTGAAATGCTGCTGGTAGCGGAAATCGATGAGCGTGTTGAGGTTCTCGACGCACTCGACCCATACGTCCCCGCCCTTGCCGCCGTCGCCGCCGTCAGGCCCGCCGAACTCGATGAATTTCTCGCGGCGAAAGCTGACGCAGCCCGCCCCGCCGTTGCCGGAGCTGACGTAGATCTTGGCCTGGTCGAGGAACTTCATGGGCTGCGCTTTCGGAATGCTGGCCTTCTGGTAGCCGCTGCGCGACGCTCCTGCAACTGGACCTTGCGCCGCTCACATGGCAATGACAGGCACTGAACATGCTCCAGGGAGAAGAAGCGCCATGGCCGCCAAAGAGACAGGCAAGAAGCCGAACGCCTACAAGATCGCCGTCATTCCCGGCGACGGCATCGGCAACGAGGTGGTGCCGGAGGGCATCAAGGTCCTGGAGGCCGTGGCGCGCAAGTTCGACATCGCCTTCGAGTGGGATCATTTCGACTGGTCGTGCGAGGTCTACAAGAAGACCGGCCGCATGATGCCGGAGGACGGCCTCGATCGCATCCGCAACCATGATGCCATCTACCTCGGCGCCGTCGGCTTTCCTGGCGTGCCCGACCACGTCTCCCTCTGGGGCCTGCTGATCCCCATCCGGCGCAATTTCCAGCAGTACATCAACCTGCGTCCCGTGCGCCTCTTCGAGGGCCTCAAGTGCCCGCTTGCGGACCGTAAGCCCGGCGACATCGACTATTTCATCGTGCGCGAGAACAACGAGGGCGAGTATTCCTCGGTTGGCGGGCGCATGTACGAGGGGAGCGACTACGAGATGGCGGTGCAGCAGGCGATCTTCACGCGCCGCGGCTGCGACCGCGTCATGCGCTATGCCTTCGAGCTCGCCGCGACGCGGCCGCGCAACCACGTCACCAGCGCCACCAAGTCCAACGGCATTTCCATCTCCATGCCGTACTGGGATGAGCGCTTTGCCGCGATCTCGAAGGAATATCCCAAGGCCAAGACCGACCAGTACCACATCGACATCCTGACGGCGCACCTCGTGCGCAATCCGCACTGGTTCGACGTCATCGTCGGCTCCAATCTCTTCGGCGACATCCTCTCGGACCTCGGCCCCGCGACGACCGGCACCATCGCCATCGCGCCCGGCGGGAACATCAATCCCGAGAAGGAATACCCCTCCATGTTCGAGCCCGTGCATGGCTCGGCCCCGGACATCGCCGGCCAGGGCATCGCCAACCCGATCGGGCAGATCTGGTCGGGGGCCATGATGCTCGAGCATCTCGGCCACAAGGACGCCGCCGACGCCATCGTCGGGGCCATCGAAAAGCTCTTCAAGGACACGGACGTGCGCACCCGCGACATGGGCGGCAAGGCCATGTGCACCGAGCTCGGCAACGCGATCGTCGAGCTGCTCAGGTAGACAGAGCCAAACGGCGCATGGCGCAGGGCGTGGCCGAAGGGGCACGCGACGGCGGGATTTGCGACCGGTTTACCACGGCCGGTTGCGGTGGTTGCCTTTCGGGGAAACAATGGCGCTGATGTGGCGTTACGCGCCAAAATCGGGCAGCCCGCCAGGTCTCCGGGAGGTCATCATGGCAGTTCGCGGTCCTGCACGTCTCAGCGGCCGGCTTGCCGCCGTCCTCGGCGCGCCCTTCGTCCTGCTGATGCTGACGAGCGCTGTCCCGACTTCGGCGGACGCCCAAGTCATCGGCACCGATCCGCGCAACAGGCACTGCCAGACGCTGCTGACCTGCAACTACACGCGCGGCGGCCAATATCGCGGCTGCCTCTCGTCGTACACGTGCCGGGTGTGCCGCCCGCAGCGCGTGCGCTGTACGGCATCGGACCTCGCGAGCGGCCGCACGCGCTGCACCGAGCTCGTCTGTACCTGGGGCGGCTGACCCACTATCGCATTTCGAAACTAACAGGCCGCCCCCGGACTGAACCGGGGGCGGCCCTGATTTGGCATTGGTCGACAGACGCGGAGCGCCACCGACTTGCCGATCGTTCCGCCGCTGCGCACGCGAAGGGCGTCCGCGGCTCAGTGTCGAGCTTTACTCCGCGCGGATGTTCGCGACGGCCGTCTTGCCCGAACGGCGATCCTGCTCGGTGTCGAACGAGACCTTCTGCCCCTGCGAGAGGGTGTGGAGCCCCGCGCGCTCGAGCGCGGAGATGTGCACGAACACATCGGTGCCGCCATTGTCCGGCGCGATGAACCCGTAGCCCTTCTGCTCGTTGAAGAACTTCACTGTACCAGCTTGCATGGCGTTTTCCCTTTATCCAGAGCCATGACCAATCAAATGCCGAACGCGCGCCTCTGCGCACGTGGGCACACTCGTCGAATTTTGGAGGGGTTCTGAACGCGCGCCCGATATCCTCGCGACGCAACGGCCCTGTCGTCCGGCCAAAGTCGATGCTCATAAATAGGCCCATCGGCGGCAAATTGCAAGTTCCCCGGTACGCGAGATCGTAGTTTCGGTTTTACCTGCGGTCCAGCCGCGGGCTTCCGGCAGCTTTCTTAACCTCTTGCGCGTACGTCTATGCGATCGTGACCCGCCGCAGCCGAATGCGCGTCATGCCATGGCGCACCTATTTGGCTTGGTGGAGAGGACAGTGTCCTATATCATCTTAGCCGCAGCGCTTCTGGCAGCTGCCGTGCTCGCCTTCGTGGTCGTGCTGGTTTGGTCGGCCCGGTCTCCAGCAAAACGGCGCAATACACCGCTCTCCAGACCACGCGCAGAACGATTCGATCCCACAGGCGTCGGCGCCGATCGGCAGAAGCTTCCGATTGTCCGGCGCACGTTCGGAAGGCGTTGAGCGGGGCTGCTGGCCGGGGCAATGCCGCGTCCGCGTCGAGCCTGGGTGCTCGCGCGGCATTCTCCAATACGCAGACAACAGGAGTGTTCCTTGGCAGCTCACAAATTCAAGGTCGGCCAGACGGTCGATTTCTCGCCGGGGCGCGGCACGATGTATGCGAGTTCCAGGCTGTACAAGATCATCAGGCTCATGCCGCCCGAGGACGGCCAGTTTCTCTATCGCATCAAGGCAAGCTCCGAGGCCTTCGAGCGCGTCGCCAAGGAGAGCGATCTTTCGATGCCCTGACGGCGACTGCCGTCGGCGCAAGCCAGATGAGCTAGCTAGTCGGGTCGATCGTCCAGCGGCGGCTTGAGCACGTCCGCGACCTCTTCGTCTCCCTCACCCTCGAGGATCAGCTCGCCGGCATCGGTCTCCAGGGCTTCGTCATCGCCGGTAGCCTCGACCTCGACTTCCGACGAATCATCGTCCGCCACCACGGGCGCGGCCATCACAGGCGGCAGAGTGCGAGGCCCGCGCCTCCATGAAGACGTCGGCTCTACGGCACCGCGGGGAAGGATCACGATTTTCGCATCGAACGCGGCGCCGCAGTTCGGGCACGCAATGTCCGTGCGATTGAGATCGTAGAACGGCAAGCCGCAGGCCTCGTTCTGGCAGACGCGCTTAACGCCGCGTGCATTCATTTTCGACATTTTGTACTCGCTTCACACGTTTGATTGACGGTCTGCCGGTGGGCCGTTGCCGGGACGTGCTCTTGAGCCCGCCCGCCCGAACTCACGAGCGTACCGAGTGGACGGTCGCCGCCAGCGTCGAGGCCAGGATCGAGATTCGCTCCAGCTTGCGCGCTGCGGCCCGCTGGTTGGCCCTGCCCGGGATCTTCAAGTGCTCGACCACATCGTGGAGGAGACTTTCAAGCTGGTGGATAGCCTCGCTCGTCACGGCGCTCCCTTCCCTGGATCGAGTGATCAGACGCACTACCGGTGCGATGCGCCCGGCGCGACGGCCGGTATCCAAAGCCGAACCGCGCGCGCGGAGCGCGACAAACGGTTTCAGGGCGCGAGGCCCACACGAGCAGTTCGGATCAAGCGGCATCTATCGCGGGCTCAAAGGGCGGGGTCACCCTGACTGGGCGGCCACGTAAGCGACCCTGAGCGTCATTTCGCCTCCAGGCGAATGGCACCTTGAAGTTGTGCGCGATGGATAACCTTAAGGGAATTCGGCCGGGACGTCCATGCAAATGAGCTGTCGCCATACGTCGCGGCGGGACAGTGCAGGCGCGGCGCCGAAGCCGCGCCTTTCTGTTTCGTAGTGCGGCCTAGCGGCCGGCGCGCAACCCTCATCCCCTCTCCCCGCTCTTGCGGGGAGAGGGTCAGGGTGAGGGGCGGAAACTTGCGCTGACGTCGGCGTGTGGCGCCGTCCCTCATCCCGACCTTCTCCCCGTAAGCACGGGGAGAAGGGGAAAAGCGGCCATGGCGACAGCGGCGCACGTCATGAGCGCGCGACAGCGCGCCGGCCGTCGGGCCGGGCCTACTAACGCGAGTAGAACTCGACCACCAGGTTCGGCTCCATGTGCACCGGGTAGGGCACATCGGCGAGCGCCGGCACGCGCGCAAGGCGGGCGGTGAGCTTGTTGTGGTCGGCCTCGATGTAGTCGGGCACGTCGCGCTCGGCGCTCTTGATGCCCTCAAGGACGAGCGGGAGCTGGCGCGACTTCTCGCGCACCTCGATCGTGTCGCCGATCTTCACGCGGTAGCTCGGGATGGTCACGCGGCGGCCGTTCACCGTCACGTGGCCGTGGCTCACGAACTGGCGGGCGGCGAACACGGTCGGCACGAACTTGGCGCGGTACACGACCGCGTCGAGGCGGCGCTCCAGGAGGCCGATCAGGTGCTCTGAGGTCGAGCCCTTGAGGCGCGTGGCCTCGACGTAGAGGCGGTGGAACTGCCGCTCGGTGATCGAGCCGTAGTAGCCCTTGAGCTTCTGCTTGGCCTTGAGCTGCTGGCCGAAGTCGGAGAGCTTGCCGGCGCGGCGCTCGCCGTGCTGGCCGGGGCGCGAGTTGCGCTTGTTGAGGGGGCTCTTGGACCGGCCCCAGATGTTCTCCTGGAGGCGGCGGTCGATCTTGTGCTTGGCGCGGACGCGCTTAGTCATTGGGTCTGTTCCGTCTTTTGCTATTCACGGGATCTCGGGCTTTCTCCTCTGCGGGCGGACCCGCCGACAGATGCGCTTCAGGTGCACATCGCGAAAGCCAAAGCGCGCGCGGCCCCGAAGGGCCCCGCGATGTGGGCGCTGTGTACAGGAGCGTGGGGGCGGGGTCAAGGTGGGCTGCGCGATACGCTCCCCTTCCCCCTCCTTGTCCGGCCCGCTACACTCTCACTGCACTGCAACAGGGCCATCTGCCACCCCATGACCCTCGACAAAGAGCGCGCCACAGTCCGCCTGGCCCTCGAGCGCTGGGCCGCCGGTGATCTTGAGGGCACGCTGGCGCAGTTCTCCGAGGACGTGCTGTATCTGATCAACGTCGATGGCATCGCGGTGCCCTTCGCCTCGAGCACGCTTGGCAAGGAGGACTTGCGCCATCGCCTGCAACTCGTCCTCCATACGTTCCGGAAGGAGAGACTGGAGTGCGAATCGATCGTGCACGAGGCAGATCACACGCGCGTCGTGCTCCTCGTTCAGTACAAGCACAAGCGGACCGGAGAGCGCCTCTGTGCGCGGGTGCGCCTGCGCTACTGGGTCGAGAACGGCCTGATCGTGCGCGTGGTGGAGCGCCGCGATGCGCGCTACATCGAGGCCTTCCAGCGCTTTGTCCGCCATATCGAGAAGGAGGCCCGTGGCGTCTAGGGCCGGGCCAGGCGATCGGTGCTCGGGGCAGCCGGGTGCATCGTAACAATGTGCGCCGTTAACAGATTGCACGCCTTCGCTCTCAATATCCGTTGTGTCGACCTTAATTTGGCAAAGGAGGCGTGCTTTTGTGGCGCTGAGGGGCAGGCCCCGGCGGTGCCAAGGTGCCGGGGCTTCCCTCATCGTCTCCGGGCTGTGACGAGGGGGCAAGGCGCTGTCGCTCAGGCGTGACGTTCCGGGCTTGGAGCGCGCGCTGTCGCAGGACGCTCCCTCGTCAGGTCCCCGCCTCGGGGCGCCTCAGACGCTCCCCACCAGAAGCACGAAAGGAGAAGATCATTGCATCGTGTGAGTCTCAAGGTCGCCGCTCTGGCCATTGGTCTCGGCGCGTTCGGCAGCCTGCCGGCTTCGGCAGCGGTGGTCCCTGCTCCGGCGAGCATTTCCAAATCGAGCGTGGTGATCAGCACGTCGGCGCTCGGCACGCTTGGCGCGGGAGGTCAGAGCCTTGCGGTGAGCCCCGTTGAGCAGGTACGGCGGTATGGGGGGCGCTACTATCGTGGCCACTCCTACCGCCGCGGCTATCGCGGTCACTGGATCGGCCCAGCCATCGTCCTCGGGACCGCCGCCATTATTATTGGCGGCAGCATCGCTGAGTCCCGGGCCCGCTACCGCGACCGCTGGGAGATGTGCGCCGAGCGCTACGTCTCCTTCAGTTGGGAGGACGGCACCTTCCAGCCCTACGAGGGGCCGCGCCGCCTGTGCCCCTATCTGGTGCACTGACGGAGCGCCGATCAAGCTGGCCGCCGCATCGTCGGGGATGCGGCGGCCGTATTCTTTGCGGCTTAAGGGGCAGCGGCCGCACGCTGGCCGTCCGTCGAAAAAGTCTGACCGGCTCCGCCGCGCGCGGGGAGAGCCTCGCTGAAGGCATTCATTCACCATTCTGCTGCGCGCTTCCGTAATCTTCTCCGACTAGGCTCGCGGGCTTGGGATCGTGCGGAGCGCACCATGCAACGGCAACTTGAGACCTTCTACGGCAGCATCCTGGCGGGCGCCGGGTTCGGCGTGTGGGCTGTCTTCTCGCTCCTGCCGGTGCTCGCCGGCTACGGCCTGCGGGAAGGCTGGGACATCGCCCCCTATTGGATCATCGGCGTGCCGCTGCTGCTCGCCCTGCACGGTCTCGCCGGCGCGCTCACAGACGAGGGCGCCTGGCGCCTGCCGTTCTGGGCCATCGGCGGCCACATCGCGGGGATGATGCTGATTCACCCGACCGGAACGGGCCTCGGCCTGCTGCCCTTTGCCGTCGTCTTCATCGGGATCCCGATGTACGTCATCCTGTTCCTTGCGACGACGACCGGCCGCATGGTCGGCCGTCGCTTGGGCTCGGCCTGAGGCATCTCTCAGATCTCGATGACCAGCTTGCCGAAGTGACCCGCGGCAGCCATGGCGTGATAGGCCGCGCGCGCATCCGCGAACGCGAACGTGCGGTCGATGACGGGCCTCAGGCCGTGCAGCGCGATGGCGCGGTTCATGTCGAGGAACATCCGCCGGGAGCCGACGTAGATCCCCTGCAGGCGGATGGACTTGCGCATGACCGTAGCGGGATCAATTTGACCGCCGGTAAGCACACCGATGAGCGCGATGGTGCCGGCGACGCGTGTCGCGGCGATCGTGCGCGGCAGCGTGCCCGCACCGCCGACCTCGACGGTGAGATCGACGCCCTTGCCGTCCGTCGCTTCGAGAACGGCATTCTCCCAGTCAGGTTTCTCGCGATAGTTGATGGTGAGCGATGCACCGAGGTCGCGGGCGCGCGCGAGCTTCTCCTCGCTCGAGGAGGTGATGATGGTGCGCGCGCCCATCAAGCGGGCGAACTGCAGCGCGAAGATCGAGACGCCACCCGTCCCGAGCAGGAGCACCGTATCGCCGGCCTTGACGCGGCCGACTTCGACGATGGCGTTCCAGGCCGTGAGCGCCGCACAGGGGAGCGTTGCGCCCTCGGCGTACGAGAGATGTGCCGGGATGGGCACCACGCCGTCGGCGCTGAGGTTCACCTCTTCCGCGAGCACGCCATCCATTGCGCCGCCGAGCGCACTGTTCATGGCGTCGATCGAGCAGGCGCCGTCGATCCAGCGCTGGAAGAAGCATGAGGCCACGCGGTCACCGGGTTTCACGGATGTGACGCCTGCGCCGACGGCAAGAACCTCGCCAGCACCATCCGAGTTCGGGATGCGCGGATAGGGGATCCGCCGCGGCACCGGATCGCGGATCGTGCCAAGATCGCGGAAATTGATTGCGTTGGCGCGCAGGCGCACCCGAACTTCACCGGGGCCCGGCGCACTTGGCGGGATATCCGCGAGCGTCAGGGCATCGATGCCGCCATCCGAAACGATCTGCCAGGCTTTCATGCTGCTCCTCCCTCGAGGCGCTTCAGCTTATCGGGGCGTTTCCGGAACGATCTCGATGCGCGAGACCGGCTTTCCCGTCTGCAGATCGAGGATCAGGATGCCGCTGCCGGCCGGACCGTCGTAGTGGACGGCGAGCCTCTGGCCGGCGAGCGCGATGTGCCGCACGCTGGCGCCGGCCGGCAGCGCGAGGCGAGCGGTCTCCTGGGCCGGCTGCGAGGCAACCGAGGTTGTTTCCCCGCCTCGATTGACGAGATAGACAATGCGCGCAATGACCGTGACGAACCCGAGCACGAGCACCACGCCCATGGCAATCACGGCGATCCTGAGCATCCGCACGTGGCGCTCGCCGAGCATGAACCCGGCCGGCGGGCCGCCGGATGGTCCGGCGGATGGTTCAGCAGGTGCGGCGCCATCGTCACGCATTCATGCTCTCCTGGCCTTCGGGCTCACGGCTCTCGACCTCGCGCAATTGATATGACGGCCCCGCAGGATATCCGCACGATCGAAATTGCCGAGGCCGAAGCGGGTCTCAGGCTGGACCGCGTGCTCGGCGCACATATTGCTGAGCTCTCGCGGGCCCGCCTGCAGGCGCTCATCAAGCAAGGCCATGTGACAGGCGCGCGCGGGACGATAGAAGAGCCCGGCCTGAGGGTCAAACCGGGCGAGCGCTATGTCGTGCTCGTTCCCCCGCCCGAGGCGGCCGAGCCGCAGGCGGAACATGTGCGCCTCGAGGTCGTTTATGAGGATGACGACCTCATCGTCATTGACAAGCCCGCCGGCATGGTCGTCCACCCTGCTCCCGGTCATGCCGGCGGAACCCTCGTCAACGCGCTCATCGCGCACTGCGGCGCGAGCCTTTCAGGGATCGGCGGCGTGCGCCGGCCGGGAATTGTCCATCGCCTCGACAAGGACACGAGCGGCCTTCTCGTGGTCGCGAAGTCCGACGTGGCGCACCGCGGGCTCTCGGAGCAGTTCGCGGCGCATGGCAGTGACGGGCGTCTGTCGCGCCGCTACGTGGCGCTGATCTGGGGCGCGCCCGATCGACCGCGCGGCATCATCGACGCGCCGATCGCGCGGAGCCCTCATAACCGCACGCGGATGGCGGTCTCACGAGCGACGCAAGCGCGCCATGCCGTGACGCATTACGCGGTGCTTGAGATCTTCCGCGACGAGGCCGGCGCACCGATTGCGAGCCTTATCGAGCTCGCGCTCGAGACCGGCCGCACGCACCAGATCCGCGTGCATCTCGCCCACAGTGGTCATCCGGTCATGGGCGATCCGGTCTACGGTAGTGGCTTCAAAGCGAGTGCCCGGCGACTAAGCGAGAAGGCGCAGGCGGCGCTCGCCAAGCTCGGCCGGCAGGCGCTGCACGCAGCGGGCCTTAGCTTCGAGCATCCCGTGAAGGGCAAGCGCCTCAGCTTCGAGAGCCCTCTGCCGGCGGACTTCGCCGCGCTGCTGCACGCGCTCCGCACGGGTGCCCGCAGAGCGGGCGCGCGCCGGCCCGGCTCAAAATGAGCTCATCGGCTCCTTGAGGAACTCGATTTCTTCAGGCGTCGACACGCGTCCGAGAGCCGCATTGCGATGGGGGAAGCGGCCGAAGCGATCGATGATGACCTTGTGTGCGCGCGCGTACTTGTCGAGCTCGGGATCGTTGAGCTGTGCGAACAACGCCACGGATTGCGCCTGGTCGGCGGCGTTCTCGCTGTGCTCGAAGGGCAGATAGAGAAAGATGCGCTCACGCTTGCTCATGGCCTGATCGAGGCCGTCGGCAATGGCCGCGCGGGCGAGACGCCGCGCGACCGCATCGGCGGCAAAGGCGCGCGGGCTGCCACGGAATAGATTGCGCGAAAACTGGTCGAACACGACGATCGCGGCGAGCAGCTCGCGGGGTGTCTCGGTAGGGATCGACCCACCCGCCGCGGTAAGCTGCGCATGTAGCGCACCAAACCGCTCGCGGATCGTACTGTCGATCGCGTCATCCTTCGCGAAGCATTGCTCGAGTGTGAGCTCCTCGAACCAGTAGTGGAGCACATCACCAACCCAAGCAGGTTCGCCGGCCGGGGGCGGCAGAGCGAGGACCGACATCAGGCTTTCAGCGCCTCGAGCCGCTCTTTGGGGGCGGGGGTCAGGTTGACGCTCTCGCCACAACCGCAGGCGCTCGCCTGGTTGGGGTTGTTGAACACGAACTGGGCCGAGAGCTTGTCGACCTTGTAATCCATTTCCGTCCCGAGCAGGTACAGCACGGCCTGCGGGTCAACGATCACGCGTGCGCCGTCCTGCTCGACGACCTCGTCGAACTTCCCGACGGTCTCGGCCCATTCCAGGGTGTACTCCATGCCCGCGCAGCCGCCCTTCTTCACGCCGATCTTGAGGCCGGCGACGGAGGGGCCCCTGCTGGCCATGATTTCCTTGACGCGCGCTGCAGCGGCATCCGTCAGGGTCAGGATCCTCGGTCGAGGGCGGGGTGTGCTCATGGGGCTCTCCATGGTGCGGGTTCAAGGCCCGCGCATGTGGCTGATTTGGCAGTTCGCCTGATAACACGAAAATGGGGTTTCCAGCGAGGCTTGGCAAGCAGGCGGGCACTTTCGTCAGACCTCAGACCAGGTCGCGCACGGCAAGGCGGTGCCGGAACCAGAGGGCGGTCAGCGGCAGCAGGACGGCCGCGGCGAGGTAGACCGGCGGCGCCCCGAAGCGGTCGACGAGCGGGGCGGCGAGCGCCACGCCGATCGACTGGCCCATGAACAGGAAAAAGGCGAAGAGCGAGACCGCAAGCCCGCGGGCCTCGGGTGCCATCTGCGTCGCGTTCGTCTGCAGGGTGTTGTGGAGCATGTAGAACCCAAGTCCGAGCAGGACCATGGCGGGGATGGCGAAACTGAGCGAACGGGCGGTCGCGAGCAGGACAAAGGCCGTCGCGAGCGTCGCGCCGCCGAGAATGACGAGACCGCGCTCGCCGAGAAGCGCGAGCAGCCACCGGGCGCTCAGCGAGTAGGCGAGGGCGCCGGCGCCGAATACGGCGAGGGTCAGCCCGGCGACGGCGAAGCTTGCCCCCAGCCGGTGCACGAGATCGGCGCCGATATAGGCGAAAGCGCCGTACATGGCGAACGCCTCCATGAACACCGCAATGAGCATGATCTGCACGAACGGCCGCCTGAGGATCACGCGCGTGCCGTCGAGCGTTGCCCTGAAGCCGTTCGCTGCGGGCGCGCCGACGGGCTGTGCGGATGGGTTGAGCTTGAGCTCGCTCAGCATGGCGATGCCGGCAATGATGTGGACGACCCCCACGATCACGAAGACCGATCGCCAGCCGAACTCGGCACCGAGATAGCCGCCGGCTGCTTGCCCGAGGACGATCCCCGCGAACTGCGCCGACAGGAACCGCGCAAGCACGGCCTGGCGTCGTGCAAAGGGGATGGCATCGCCAATCCAGGCAAAGGCCAGTGGGATGATGGCCGAGGATGCCGCGCCGGCCGCAAATCGCGCCGCGGTGAGGCCGCTGAGGGAGCCTGCGAGCGCCGCCGATGCCGTCGCGAGCCCGGCCGCCAGCGAGAGCACGCCGGCCACGCGATACTTGCCGAAGCGGTCGCCGACGGGACCAAACGGGAGCTGAAAGAGGCCGTATCCAATGGTGTACGCGGTCACGATGGCGGCGGCGGTGCCGACGGTCGTCGAGAATCCGGCGGCGACCTGGGCGAGCAGGGGATCACTGATGCGGATGTTGATCGAGCCCGCGAAAGCTGCGAGCGCGAGCAGCGCGATCGTCCGCAGCGGTGGCTCGCCGCGCACTTCTTCGGGTGCCCTCATGCCCTGGGAGCACCCTTGCCGGCGCCAGGCTCGTTGATGGCGGCAACGCCGATCAGGACGGCCGTCAGGCCGATGGCGATCGAGGCGGTGAAGGGCTCGCCGAGCAGGAAGCAGCCGATGACCACGCCGAAAGCCGCCTTGAGAAAACTCACCGTTGAGGTGCCAAGCGAGCCGAGCGTGCGGATCAGGCGGAAGTAGATGGTGACCCCAAGGCCATTGCAGAGAATGCCGCTGGCCGCCGCGGCCATCATGGACCGTGCTGAAGGGTCGGTCGCGAGCGGCCGCTCGACCATGAAGGCAAGGATCGTCATCAGCGCGGCCGAGCAGGTGATGGTCGCGGCGGCGGCCGAGAACGGCGATATGGTCGTGAAGCGGCGCCCGAAGAGCGTTGCGCTGGCGTAGCCGAGGGTCGCCAGCATGATCACGACCTGACCGGCGAGGCCACGATCGAGACCTTCGAGTGCGCCGAAGCCGATGACGGTGATGACGCCGCCGAGCCCGAGCGCCAGTCCGAGAACACGCTTTGGGCCGATACTCTCCTGGCGCGTGTAGAGGAGGGTGATGACCGTCACGACGATCGGTGAGGTGGAGTTCAGGATCGCGGCGAGCGCGCTATCGACGTACTGCTGCCCCCAGGCGATCAACACACCGGGGCCCGCGCTCGTCAGGACTCCCTGGACGGTGAAGTCACGCCACGAGCGGAGGCCCGCTGGAACGCGTGCGCCCTGGGCAAAGACGATGACCCACATGAAGGCGGCGGCGATCGCGAGGCGGATGGCGACGGACGTCACCGGGGGCATCGTCTCGAGCTGGATCTTGGTGAAGCCGAACTGGGCGCCCCAGAAAAGGCCGACGATCGCGAGCAGGAGAAGCTCGACGGGCAGGCGTATGGCGCGCTCGGTCGTCTGGACGGCCATGGATCCCCCGGGCGTATGGCCTGCGGGCGATAACGCCGGGCCGGACTCATGGCTACCGTGCGGAGCCGCTCCTTGTCGAGGTGCGGCGATCGGCCAATTGTGCGCGGCAGGGCTGACCATGGCGCCGGGCGTGCGATCGGGTGTACCATCTTGCCAAGTATCGGCAGAGCCCGTCTGTGAGGTGTCCCATGCACATGCGTCTTAAGAGGCTGGCCGTCGCGGTTTGCCTCCTGCTCGGCTTGGCCGTCGCCGGTGCGGCGGCCGTCTCGGCAGAAGATCTCTTCACACGCTCCAAGGCCGGCACCTTCGAGGACGTGAAGTTCGACCTGACGAACGCGATCGTCGAGCGCGGCCTCGTCATCGACCATACCGGCTACATCGGGCGGATGCTCGAACGCACCGGGGCCGATGTCGGTTCGACCAAACCGCTCTACCGCAATGCTGAGTACATGGTCTTCTGCTCGGCCAAGCTATCGCGGGAGATGATGGAGGCCGACTTGGCCAACATCGGCTTCTGCCCCTACGTGATCTTCATTTATGAGCGCGCTGAGAAGCCCGGTGAGATCGTCGTCGGCTTCCGCCAGCCGCCGGCTCATGGAAGCGCCGCTTCGCAGAAGGCGCTCGCGGCCGTCGCGGCGCTGCTCAAAGACATCGTCGCCGCGGCCGTCAAGTAGAGGCCCATCTGCGGGGGCGCGGTCCGAACGTCGTCAAGCCCGGCTTTCGATTTCGTCGTGGCTGGTCTGCATTGGCGGCAGGCCCGGGCGGGGAGAAGCGTTGAACGCCGTCCACGGCCGTCGCTTGCGGCGTGCGCTCTGGGACGCCTCGTCGGATGCACCCTCGGCCACCGCGCGTGCCCGCTCGCCGCTGGAGGTGCGACGGGCCAACCCTTGTCAGGCCAGGCGGCTTGCTCTAGGACGTTGCGCCGGTATGCCGATGGGG
The DNA here is from genome assembly GCA_046293075.1 of Hyphomicrobiaceae bacterium. GTDB lineage: Bacteria > Pseudomonadota > Alphaproteobacteria > Rhizobiales > Hyphomicrobiaceae. The sequence continues at coordinate 27,673 of JBKBPL010000028.1, forward strand.
GTGGACGGGCGCCGCCGAGGTCGTATCGGCTCGATCGCCGGGCGGCCCTGCGACGGTCAGACGCCGTCCCCGAGGACGCGGTACGTTGCTTCCGGCCAGGCGGGGCGGGCCTGCCTTGGCCCAACTAACCATGTGCCTGCCGGCCTTGGAGCTCTGCAGGCGCCAGGAAGTCATCATGACGTATGTCGTCAACGAGAACTGCATCAAGTGCAAGTTCACCGACTGTGTCGAGGTCTGCCCCGTCGATTGCTTCTACGAGGGCGAGAACATGCTCGTCATTCATCCTGACGAGTGCATCGATTGCGGGGTGTGCGAGCCGGAATGCCCGGTCGAGGCAATCAAGCCGGACACTGAACCAGGTTTAGAGCGCTGGCTGGAACTCAACCGGGAGTATGCCGAAAAGTGGCCGAACATCACGGCCAAGAAGCCCGCCCCGCCGGATGCGGACAACTTCCGCGATGAGCAGAACAAGTATGAAAAATACTTCAGTCCCGAGCCTGGAGAAGGGGACTGAACACTGAATAGTCACGGTCGCAGGCCAAGCGGCGATCGAAAGAATTTCGAATACTGCCGCGCCCCCAGCTTAAGCATTCGGATAGGCTAAGTTTGGGAACCGTGCGCCGGACGGCTTCATTTTGCATGAAAAATGTGTTACAAGATCCGCCGGAGGCAGAAGTCCAACTTCCGGAGTTCGGATCAGTGGCCGGCATTCAGGCTGAGCGGGAGCGGTGCACGTGAACAGTCGCCTGATCACAACCGCCTCCATGGATCGCGAAGCTGTTTGCGCCACGCCATTGGCGTTGGTGCATGGGCGCGACGAAGAACTCTTCTTCCACTGCGAACGGGTGGGGTTGCAAACGTAGCAACCTCTGATTTGGGATGAGACATAGGCTGCCGCGGCGGGCATGGCCTGTCGAAGGACGTTTGCGGGCGTATCGTGGGGGCGCAACCTGAAGTGGGTGCTGAGGCAGCATTTGATTGGTCGTGATTGGTCGCGGAGTGAGACGTAGCGATGGCGCAGAGCAAGAAATCCCCGGCGAAGCCTGCATCGAAGGCGGCCGTGCCGCGTAAGCTGGACAAGGCTGTGCAGGGCAAGAAGGCTGCTGCGAAGTCTGCCGCCGGCAAGCCCGTGGCTGTCAAGACCGCGAAAGTGAAGACCGTGGCCGCGAAACCGCAGTCGCCGGCCAAGGCGCCCGTGAAAGCGAAATCCAAAACCCAGGCGAAGGCCGCTGCCGCGACCCCGCCCAAGACGAAAGCAAAAACCGACGTGACCGCTCCCCACAAGAAGAAGGTCGCCGATAAGCGGCCTGAGACCAAGACCGTTGCCGCAAAGCCCGCTCATAAGGCTACCCCAGCCAAGCCGGCATCCGTGAAGCCCGTGGCTGCCGCTGGCGCACCCGTCAGCACGCCGAAAGCCGCGGCCCAGGCGGTGGTCGCCGGCCGTGCCAAGGCGCCGGCCCCGGCGGCCCGTGCCATCCCGGCGGCTGTCCACAAGCCGGCTGCCCGCATGATGACGGCGCCCTCGATGCCCGTGCTGCCCGCGCAGCCGCAGCCGCCGCGCGCAGCGGCAAACCCGAAGGAGCTGGCGCTCAAGGCGGCGGAGGCCCGCCGTCAGCAGATGCTCACGGCGCCGAAAAAGCCAGTCAGCCAGCGCCACGGCTTCAAGATCGGCGAATCGATCGTCTATCCGGCACACGGTGTTGGCCAGATCGTCGGCATCGAGGAGCAGGAGATCGCGGGCATGTCCCTCGAGCTCTTCGTGATCCAGATCGAGAAGGACAAGCTGACGCTGCGCGTGCCGACGGCAAAGCTCGAATCGGCCGGCATCCGCAAACTCGCCGAGGACAACATCGTCGCGCGCGCCATGGAGACGCTCAAGGGCCGCGCGCGTATCAAGCGCACCATGTGGAGCCGCCGGGCCCAGGAGTACGAGGCCAAGATCAACTCGGGCGATCTGATCGCGATCGCCGAGGTGGTCCGCGACCTCTACCGCTCCGAGAACCAGCCCGAGCAGTCCTACTCCGAGCGCCAGCTCTATGAGTCGGCGCTCGACCGCATGGCGCGCGAGATCGCGGTGGTCGACAAACTCGATGAGCGCACGGCCATGCAGCGCATCACCGAGGTGCTCTCGCGCAGCGCCCGCGGTCGGCGTGCGACGGAGGAGGCCGCTGGCGACACGCAGGCCGCGTGACCGCTGGCAAACGCACTCTGAGACGAAGAAAGCCCGGCAGCGCGAGCTGACCGGGCTTTCTGTTTGTCCGTCGAATGCCGCCGTCTACTCCGCGGCCTCGGGGCGCGGCGGCAACAGAGCGCCCTTCTTCGGCTTGAAGCCGATCCCGATGTCACGCACGGGCGCGCCGGCGCGCTTCTGTGCCTGCGCCATCGTGCGCTTGAGGTCGGCGAAGTAGGGAAGGTGCTCGACCTCGATGGTGTGGCGCGGCGTGTCCTTGAAGTTCGCCCGCACCCATGCCTTGCGCGCCTCGATCTCGGCCAGCATCTCGGCCTTGCTCGGGAAGGCCGCGCGCCCGGCCTCAAACTCGCGGATCCAGCGCGTCTGCCCCTCGCAGATCCAGTTGAGCGCGGTATCGGAGTTGAAGAAGGCGAGGAAGTAGAGCCCGCGCCAGTCCGGCGGCACGAGGCGCATGTAGAGATCGAGGCCATTGTCTTTGATCTCGACGATCTCCGGGGGAACGAAATCCAGGTCGATCTCGTAGCCCGTGGCGGCGATCAGCGTATCGAACGTCTCGTGCGTGCCGTCGACGAAGTGGAGCGTCTGGCCATCGATGCGCCCGATACCCTGCTTCACGATCACGCGCCGGTAGTGAATGTGATTGACGATGTTGGCGTTCGACGTCGCGTGGACGCGCTTGGACGTTTCCGGGAAGCCGAGCCGCTTCATGTCGCCCTGGATCACGTAGACCAGCGCTTTCAGGACGCGATTGCGGACAGCCGCAGGAATCCATGGCTTGTAGAAGGGTTGGATGGTGTCCCAGAAGGGCCGCCCGAAGGCGAGCTTCGGGATGATCAGGGCACTCGAGCGCGCGACGAGGACGGTGCGCTCGGCCAGGAGTGCGAGATCGCTGGCGATATCGAGGGCGCTATTGCCGACACCGACGATGCAGACGCGCTTCTTCGCGAAGGGCGCGGGTTCCTTGTAGTCGTGCGAGTGCAGGTACTCGCCCTTGAAGTCGTCACGGAACATGGCGACTTCCAGCGGCTTCGTCAGGTGCCCGCTCGCGACGACGACCATGTCGTGCTCGAAGATCTCGCCCGCCGCGCTCTTGAGCTGCCAACGGGGCTTATCCGGGCGATAGGCGGGGGCCGGCCTCAGATCGACGATCTTGGTCCTGAAACGGACGTGCTTCGTGATGTCGAAGTGCTCCGCGTAATCCTTGAGGTACTTCGCCATGTCCCAGTGAGAGGGGAACGGCGGCACGCTGGGATCAAAGGGGAAGTCGGAGAAGCTCGTGAGGTCGCGCGCGGTATTGATGTGCAGCGTGCGGTAGGCCGAGGAGCGGTCGTTGTCATTCTGGTAGACCCACATGCCGCCGACGTGGCTGCCGATCTCGTAAAGGGTGACGGTCCAACCCTCCTCCATCATGTGCTTGGCACACGTGAGGCCCGAGGCGCCCGCACCGACTATTCCGATCGACTTGCGTTCCGACATGACGGCCTTGCTTCATCTCCGCGACATGCGATTGTCCGGACGTTAGCCGTGGGAGCGCCGCTTGTCACCCGTGCGCGGCGCATGACGGCCCGGTCAGCTCAGAGAACCTCGAAGACGTCGTAGATGGCGAACTCGGGCTCGCGACGGCCGACACCGACGGCCACGATCCTGTTCAGCCAGTCGTACTTGGATGAGGCCGTTTCGAAGACAAGGGCCGTGCGCAGATAATGGCTCTCCGGCGGCACCCGCTCGCCGGCAGCAATGCGGGCCATGATGTCAGGCGGCGCGTGCCGAACGCCGCGATAGACGACGAGCAGGGGCTGGCCGTCATCGAGTTCGAGCGGCAGGCGCACGTCCGGGCGCACGGCGCCATCGCTGCCGCCGAGCAACAGATCCATCCCGCCGGGCAGGATCTGGGCGCTGATGCGCGGGCCCTCGAATGTTCCCGCGCCGAGCAGGTCGATGCGCCGGCGGCCAAGCGGTCCGTCGCCCAGCATGTAGGTGCCGGTGACGGCGATCTTGAGCTCGCCCAGATAGGCGGATTTCAGTTCGGGCATCTCCCCCTCCTTCAGTCGCCGCGATGCGCAGAGGCGAAGGAGCCGACCCTACACTGCGCCCATCACCCCACCTTCAGATATCCATACCCCTTCGACTGCAGATGGGCGACCGTCGCCACGCCCGAAGGGACGATCTTGATATACGGAGCCGTCTTGGCGCGGGCGAGATCGAGCCCCATGCGCTGGAAGGTGATCCGGCAGAGGTAGACCTCGACGCCATACTGCGCGAGCCCAGCCATGCGCTTGTCGAACTCCGGGTCGATCGCGGGCGCCTTCTCCCAGGGCGTGCCGGCGAGATCCGCGAGATGGTACTTGATGCCGGGGCCGTGCGCGACGATCACGATCTTCACGCCGATGGGATCGAAATTGTGCGCGGAGAGGTGATTGTTGATGTTCCGCAGCATGGTGTCATAGCGGCGGTCATCGCCGAAATCGCAATGATAGAGGCAGGCGACGTCGGTCTCTTTCTTGATGTCGCTGAGCTTCAGCTCGCGGCCGGCTGCCGCTGCAGGAAGCGCGGCGAGCGCCGCCGAGCCTGCGGCGAGAGCACCAATGAGGTGGCGACGGTCAATATCGGTCATGCTGTTTCCTCCGCTGCACGGACTAATGTTATGTTCATAAAAAGACAGGTTGCCGGGCGCCGGTCAATCCTGCACCGCACCAGTCGCGTCTGTATACTGAGGGCAGGACGGGGCCCTATTGTGCCGCATCCCAGGCCGGGCGCGCATGAAAGCGCTCCTCGCACACATAGGGGCCGCCGCCGACGCCAGGACGCGACGACATCAGGACAAACTGGTCGACGCTGAAGGGCCAGGCCTGGAGCGGCGGGCGGGTGCTGAGGAAGCGGGCGACCATCTCCGGCTTGGCGTTCTTCAGGCGCGCGAGTGTGATGTGCGGCCTGAAGGCCCGCGTTTCGGGTGGCAGGTTGGCAGCACGGGCGGCGCGCTCGCAGGCACGCTGCAGCGCGTTGAGTGGCTCTGAATCGGCGATGCCGGCAAACAGTGAACGCGGCTCGCGCCCGCCGAAGACGCCGAGCCCGGTGATCTTCAGCTCGAATGGATCGAACGCGACGCGGGCCAGCGCGCTCACGATCTCATCGGCCTCGAGATTTCCGACGTCGCCGAAGAAGCGGATCGTGAGGTGTAAGTCCTCCATCTCGATCCACTTGGCGCCTGGCAGGTTGCCGCGCACCAGTGCGAGCTGGGCGCGCACGATCTCGGGGATTTCGATGGCGGTGAAAAGGCGGGGCATCTGCGTCGCATTCCGTCGCTTGGCCTGACGTATCACTTGCCGGCCGATGTCGCATGCCTCTTTTTCACGCGTGCGATGAGCTCTTCCACGTGCGGCAGGATCCGCTCGACGATGACGTCGATCCCTTTGGCATTGGGGTGCATCCCGTCGTTGAGGTTCAACGCCGCATCGAGCACCACCCCCTCAAGGAAAAAGGGATAGTAGAGGGTACCGTGCTGCTTGGCGAGTTGCGGAAAGATGCGGTCGAAGGCACTCGTGTATTCGGGGCCGAGATTGCGCGGGGCGCGCATACCCGTGAGCAGCACATCCGCTCCCTTGGCCTTGATGCGCGTGATGATGGCATCGAGGTTCCTGCGCGTTACGGCAGGATCGACGCCGCGCAGCGCATCGTTCGCGCCAAGCTCGACAATGACGGCGTCGGCATCTTCGGGGATGGCCCAGTCCAGGCGCGCGAGCCCCCCGGCCGTCGTATCGCCTGAGACGCCGGCATTCACCACCACGATATTGTGCCCGCGCGCCTTGAGTGCCCCTTCAAGACGCACCGGGAAGGCGTTCTTCGGCGGCAGACCATAGCCCGCCGTCAGACTGTCCCCGAAAGCGATGATGCGGATGGGGCGCTCTTCGGCGAAGGCGGCGTTCATGGGGGCCAAGAGCGCCAAGCCAAGAAGGCACAGATTGACGACGGCCAGCAGAGCGACCATCTGTCCCCGGTACGGATCAAACTCCAGCCTTGAGCACGTGCGAGGGACCATCATGACATCCTGCGTTTGGAGCCGGACCGGAATCTGTCAGATAGGCATTTGAACGCAAGCTGCTACCTTGGATTGGAAAATTTACCGGCCGGCACGCCGTTTCTCATGCCGGTTCAGCCCCATGGAGTGTCTGCCATCGTCTCCGAACCTGTCATCGAGCTGGCGAATGTCGACCTCACCCTCGCGAGCCGCGCCGGCCAGGTCGCCATCCTGCGTGATCTGAGCCTTTCGATTGCCGCCGGCGAATCGGTCGCCGTGGTCGGCCCCAGTGGATCGGGCAAGACCTCCCTGCTCATGGTCATCGCGGGCCTTGAACGGGCATCAGCGGGCCGCGTCAGGATTGCCGGTCACGATTTCTCTGCCATGAGCGAGGATGCGCTTGCCCTTGCCCGCGGTGCCAGCATCGGCATCGTCTTCCAGTCCTTCCATCTCGTGCCGACCATGACGGCCCTGGAGAACGTTGCCCTGCCGCTCCAGTTCCGCGGCGAGGCCGATGCCTTCGAGCGCGCCGCCGAGTTGCTCGGCGAGGTCGGCCTCGCGCATCGTCTCACCCACTTCCCGGCCCAGCTCTCGGGCGGCGAGCAGCAGCGCGTCGCGCTCGCGCGGGCGCTCGTCACGCGGCCGCGCTTGCTCCTCGCCGACGAGCCGACCGGCAATCTCGACGGCAAGACCGGCCGGCAGATCATCGATCTCCTCTTCTCCCTGCAGGCGCGGCGCGGTGCGACACTGGTCCTCGTCACGCACGACGAGCGCCTTGCCGAGCGCTGCCGCCGGGTCATCCGCATGGCCGATGGCCGCATTGTCGAGACCGCCAGCGGGGCTGTGCCCGCATGAGTGCCGAGACCGTTGCGACCCGCGCCGGATACGGCGCGCCCCGCCCACAGTTCACGCTCCTGGGGCTTGCGCTGCGCGAGCTGCGCGGGGGGCTGGCGGGCTTTTACGTCTTCGTTGGCTGCATCGCGCTCGGCGTCGCGGTCATTGCCGGCGTGGGGGCGCTTGCCGATGCCGTTCAGTCGAGCTTCGTGCGCCAGGGCGCGACGCTGCTCGGCGGCGATCTGACGTTTACGCGACCGAACCGGCGCGCGGAGCCCGCCGAGCAGGCTCAGATCGCCCGTTTTGGCACGGTGAGCGAAACGGGCTCGCTTCGTGCCATGGCGCGCCGCCTCGATGGCAGCGACCAGATGCTCGTCGAGGCCAAAGGCGTCGATGCGGCCTACCCGCTGATCGGGACGCTGGTTCTCGAGGACGATGTAGTGCCGACCGAGGCCCTTGCTGGGCGCGGCGCTGCCGTCGACCCGATCCTGCTCAAGCGCCTCGGCCTCAAGCGCGGGGATCGCTTTCAGCTTGGCACCATCGAGGTCGAGCTTAGGGCGGTGATCCGCAGCGAGCCGGACAAGATCACCGAGCGCCTCTCCTTCGGGCCGCGCGTGATGGTCTCGGTCGATACGTTGCTGGCGAGCGGGCTTGCGGACGTTGGCAGTCTTGCCAAGTGGCGCTATGCGGTGCGTCTGCCCGAGGGGGAGCGCACATCCGAAGGTAATCTTGCGGCTGTCGCGCGCGAGGTGCGCCAAGCCTTGCCCGAAGGTGGGTTCACGATCCTCGATCGGCGCGACCCCTCGCCAAGGGTCAGCCAGACACTCGAGCGCGTCCGCCAGTTTCTGACCTTGATCGGGCTTACCGCGCTGCTGGTCGGCGGCGTCGGCGTCGCCAATGCGGTCGCGACGTACATCGATCGCCGGCGCAGGGTCATTGCCACGTTCCGCAGTCTTGGCGCGACGGGCCGCACGGTCTTCGCGCTGCACCTCGTGCAGGTGCTCGCGATTACGGCCATCGGCATCGCGATAGGTCTCGCGGTCGGGCTCATGGTACCCTCAGCCGTTGACTGGCTCGCCGGGGACGCCTTGCCGTTCCGCGCGGAGGCGACGTTCAGCTCTGTCGCCGTCGGCATGGCCATTGCCTATGGTCTGCTCGTGGCGCTGCTCTTCACGCTCTGGCCGCTCGGCCGCATCGAGCAGATCCGGCCGAGCGTTCTCTTTCGCGATGAGGTGAGCGAGGAGCAGCGTTGGCCCGCCTGGCCGTTCATCGCGGCGACCGTCGCCGTTGGCCTCGTGCTGCTGGCGCTCGCTATTCTGAGCTCGGATTCAAAGCGCCTCGCCCTGTACTTCTGTGCTGGCGCTGCGGGGATCCTGATTCTCTTTGCTGGCCTCGGCAGTGCTGTGACGCATCTCGCCCGGCGTACGCCGCGCCCCCGCCTCCCTTTGTTCGCGCTGGCGCTCGGCAGCCTCGGCGCGCCCGGCGGGCTGACCCGTGCGGTGGTGCTCTCGCTCGGATCGGGTCTTTCGCTGCTGGTGGCCGTGGCGCTGGTCGATGCCTCGATCGTGCGTGAGCTCGACGGACGCTTGCCAAAGAACTCGCCAAACTTTTTCGTGCTCGATCTGCAGCGGGATGACGTCGCCGGGTTCCGCGGCCTCGTCGAGAAGGAGGTGCCCGGTGCGGTCATCAACCAGGCGCCCATGCTGCGCGGTCGCATCGTTGCCCTTGGCAACCGGCCTGTCGAGGAGCTGCGCCCGCCACCGGAAGCCGCCTGGGTGCTCAATGGCGATCGCGGCTTGAGCTATTCCGAGGAGGTGCCCGAGGGCTCGACGGTCGTGGCCGGGGCGTGGTGGCCGAAGGACTATGCCGGTGCGCCGCTGGTCTCGTTTGAGGCGGACATTGCCCGGGCGCTCGGCCTTGCTGTCGGAGATGCGGTGACGGTCAACGTCCTCGGCCGCAACATCACCGCCCGCATCGCGAACCTGCGCGACGTGCGCTGGGAGAGTCTGGCCATCAATTTCGTCATGGTGTTCTCGCCGAACACGCTTCGGGCGGCGCCGCACAACATCCTCGCGACCATCAGCCTCGACCCGGCAACGCCGCTTGCCCGCGAGGCCGATCTCGCCAGGGCCATCGGCAAGGCGTACCCGGCGACGACGGCCATTCGCGTCAAGGATGCCATCAACAACTTCAATGCCCTCTTCCGCCGCGTGGTGACGGCCGTGCGGGCAGCCGGTGGCGTGACGCTGCTGGCGGGTGCCCTCGTCCTGGCTGGCGCACTGGCGGCCGCTCAACGCCGCCGGCTTCAGACGGCTGTGATCCTCAAGGCACTTGGCGCCACCCGAGCCCGCATTCTCGGCGTGCATGCCACCGAGTACGCCCTGCTGGCCCTGATCGCGACCTTGCTTGCGTTGCTTCTCGGCGGGCTCGCCGCCTGGCTCATCACGACGCGGATCATGGATTTGCCCTTTGTTTTCTCAGGCGCTGCGGTTCTGCAGGCGCTGGGGCTGTCGCTCGCTCTGATCGCGGTCATGGGCGGGCTTGGGACGTGGCGGGTGCTCAAGGCACCGCCAGTGCCCTATTTGCGCTCGGAATGAGCCATTGAATGACGGCGTGCGATTGGCGTGTCCAGAAGGCGGCCAACATGAATTGGAATTAACGTTTGGGTTCCCGTTCGAGCTTGAAAGTGTCACCGCCAGGGCACATATTTGCTCTGTAGTGCGGTCGCACACCCAACGGGCCGCTTGGGATCAAAGGGAAACATAACTCATGGCTGAACTCGACAAGCGTTACGGACGATTTGGCGTCGCGACGCGCGCCGAGCCTGGCGTAATGGATGAGGGCCTTCGGAGCTACATGCTCGGCGTGTACAACTACATGGCCGCCGGCATCGTTCTGACGGGCATCGTCGCTTACTTTATGTTCTCGATGCTGACGACGACCGACCCGGCGCTTGCTGCAGCGCAGCTGCGCAACGGCGTGCTTCTGACTGAGACGGGCCGCGCGGTCTATGCCTCGCCGCTCATGTGGGTGATCGTGCTCGCGCCGCTCGCCTTCGTGCTCCTGCTGTCCTTCCGGATCTATAGCATGAGTTCTTCAGCGACCCAGATCGCCTTCTGGGCCTTCGCGGCCGTGATGGGGGCGTCGCTGTCGACGATCTTCCTGCGCTACACCGGCCAGTCGATCACGCAGATCTTCTTCGTGACGGCGGCGGCCTTCGCGGCGCTGAGCCTCTACGGCTACACGACGAAGAAGGACCTCTCGGGCTGGGGCACGTTCCTCTTCATGGGCGTGATCGGGCTCATCCTTGCGATGCTGGTCAATATCTGGCTGCAGTCGCCGGCGCTGTACTTCGCGCTTTCTGCGATCTGCGTCCTGGTGTTTGCGGGCCTCACCGCCTATGACACCCAGCAGATCAAGGACAACTATTACATGATCGCTGGCGATGGCGAGATGCTCGCCAAGGGCGCGGTTATGGGGGCGCTGCACCTGTATCTGGACTTCATCAACATGTTCCAGGGCCTTCTCGCGCTGTTCGGCAACCGCGAATGATGGAATTCGGTTGGCCGGCGCCCGCTGGCTGACTGAGTGGGTTGAGCAAGGGCCTCGTCGCAAGACGGGGCCCTTGTTGTTTCCGCGATCGCTGTTGATCTTGCCGGAGAAACGGGCACCGCGCGCTCTTGCGTCTACTCGAGAGGCAGGCTACGCCGATCAACCAAGGCAGCGGGTGATGCACGCGGCCTTCGGCTTTCCGCAGATGTGCCATGACCTCGCTGAACGTGCGCCCTGTCCGTGAGACTGACATCCCCGCAATCGTGGACATCTACGCTCATGCCGTCCTACACGGCGTGGCGAGCTTCGAGATCGAGCCGCCTGATGCCGCCGAGATGGTGCGGCGGCTTCGCGCCGTGGTGGACGGCGGCTATCCTTATCTGGTCGCGGAGAAGGATAATCGGGTGCTCGGCTATGCCTACGCGAGCGCCTATCGGGCGCGCCCCGCCTACCGCAACAGCGTCGAGAACTCGGTTTATGTCGCGCCGGATGCGCACCGGCTCGGCGTTGGGCGTGCACTGCTGAAGGAGCTGATTGACGCCACGACGCGCCTCGGCTTCCGCCAGATGATTGCGGTGATTGGGGACTCCGCCAATGCGGCCTCGATCAGCCTCCACCGCACGCTCGGCTTCACGTTCTGCGGCACGATCCATTCGGTCGGCTACAAGCACGGCCGCTGGCTCGACAGCGTGATCATGCAGCGCGCGCTTGGCCCCGGTGATACGACGCCGCCCGATCGCAAGACGTGACGTTGCGGCTGTGGGGCTAATGCAGCACGGGCCCGCGCAGGAACGTGCGCCGGTCGCCCGAGATGACGGTGACGTCCATCGTGCGCCCGTTGCGATTGATCGTGAGGGGAACCGGTGCGCCCGCCGGGCCGAGGGACCAGACATTGCGGAAGAATGTGGGCAGACCGCGCACGTCCCGGCCCGCGACGGACATGACGATATCACCGACGCGCAAGCTCGACTTGCTCGCGGGACCGCGCCGCGTCATGCCCGCAATCACGATGCGATCGCCCACCTCGGCGGCGAAGATGCCAAGCCACGGGCGCGGTGATTTGCTCGGCCGCCCGATGGTCGTGAGATCGTCGAGGATGGGCTTCAGGAGGTCGATCGGCACGATCATGTTGATGTCAATCGGGGACTGCCTGCTGCCTTCGCCGCCGCCTTGCTGCACCTGAAGCGAGCCAATGCCGAGCAGTTCTCCCGCCGAACCGATCAGACCGGTGCCACCCCAATGTGGGTGCGAGGGCGCCGTGAAGATCGCCTCGTCGAGCAGGTATTCCCAGTAACCTGCGAACTCCTGCTTGGCGGCGATCCGGGCGGCAACCGCGTTCTGGCGACCGCCGGCCCCGGCGACGATGACATGGTCACCGACCTTGGCCTTGCTCGAGTTCCCGAGCGCGAGGGCCGGCACGTCGATCCGCGCGAGCGCCTGCACGAGCCCGAAGCCGGTCTCCTGGTCGTAGCCAAGCACATGGCCCGGGACGACGCGTCCGCCCGCGAGCGTCAGCCACACCGTTTCCGCCTCGGTCACGAGATAGCCGATGGTCAGCACGAGCCCGTCATTGCGGATGATCACGCCATGGCCTGCGCGCTCCGTGCCGAGCGTTTCCGCCGTGAAAGCATCTGCCGGGATCGTCGTCCGCAGGCCGACGATGGCGCCGAGCGTGCGATCGAGATCGTAGTCGTAGTCTTCTGGTTTGGGCTGCACGGCGGCCTCCCATCCTGTTCGATCCGCGGAGCCAGACAGTAAGAATTTCACCTTACGTTGCGGCCGGATTGGGGACAATGGCTAAGGATCCCGCTGCATCGCGAGAGCCATTGGCATGAAGATGCGCGCGCTGGCTCAGTTCGAGCCGCGGAAAAGGCGCCACTTGCCGAGCGCGCCGCCCGGGCGCGCTCCCGGTCCCGTACGTGCGCTGATGCGCACCGGGCCCGACCGTGCCGCGCCGCGTCCAGCCGCTGGCGCCGGGATTTGTCCACGGATTTCGACTTCGGCCTCCTCCTCCTCGAGGCGCGGTGGTCCCTCGCGAAAGGTCCGCGATGTCTGGCGAGCGGAATAAGGTGCCGGCTCTTTGGGTGCGCCGTCGGCCCCGATGATGGTAATCTCTGCGTCCTCGTCGTCCTCGGTGCCTACATCGGGTGTGTCGGGCGCGGCAGATGCCGGAGGAGATCCTGCAGTTCGAGTTTCGTCCAGCGCCGGCTGAGCTGAGCCTGCGCTTGAGGGTGACGCGCTTGCGGGCACGGCTGGCACTGCCGTGACGGCTTCGGTCAGGTCGGCGATTTCGGCTTCGAGCCGTGCGAGGCGCGCAACGGCGTCGTTGACGGGCAGGTCGGTCTTGACAACAGGTGCGGCCCCGCTCGCGGGGGGCGGCTCAGCTTGTGCCGGCGGCACGCCGGCGATCTCGGTCGCTGCACCGAGCCGCGCAAGCAGCGAGCCGGCTGCTGCCTTCTCGGCGGCAGCCGCGCGCCGCGCCGCACGCGGGCCGTCCTGGCCCCGCGCGCTGCGGGCTGCGGACTTGGCGGGAACTGCACCGGACTTGGCAGAGGCGCCAACAGCGCGCGCTGTCTCGTTCGACGGCGCAACCGCGCCTTCTGCCTTGATCTTGACGCGCCGCTTCGCCGGGCTGGGATCTTCGCCAGCCTCCATCGAAGAAGACGCCGTCAGGGCCGTCATCGCGCTGCGCAGCAGCAATCGCACGTCCGCGATCAACGCGGCAGCATTGGTCTTGCTGTCGCCGGAGAGGTGCTCGGCAAGCTTTCTGTCGGCGGCTTCGAGCGCGGCGATGATGCGCGGAATGCTGCCATTCGCCGTCTCCGCACTTTCCCGTCTGTCGTTCACGTTGACCGCTTCCCGATCCGTCTGCCGTCCAGGCGGCGTGGCTGGCCGGGGAGCATTAAAGCCGATTGTGCGGCCATTTCCCAGAGAGGTTCGGCGAGGCGTTCAGATGAGCAGGGGAAAGGGCTGCGCCCGCGCGGTGCAAAAACATGATCGGGCCGGCGCGGTGCCGACCCGACATGCACGACTGAACTCGATGCTGTTTGCCTTCATGACCCGATCTCGCCGCGTGGCCCCGTGGGGCTGGGGGGCTGAGATATACGAGACCCCGTTGCAAGACCGGGTCGAGAGGCAACGTGATTTTTATCCCCGCACTTTGCGGCGTGGGATGGACCGGATTGGGGCCAAAGCACGGTAAGAGGTGTTCGATTACGTCTGAAGAGTCCAAACGCGCGATATTCGAAGAAGAAAGAGCTGTATTCTGGCAGCATTGATGCTGCTCCTGCGCTTTGCCTGCGCGGTGATTCGAGATGAGTCATTCCGAAACGGCACTTATACTCAAAAAGTATCTTATGCTTCCGACCATTTCCGCACCGATACACCGAGCCGCAGGAAGAGCGATGGCCTGCACCTCAGGGCGCCGACCCGGACGGCGTTCGGCAATTTCAGGTCCGAATCCTTCCGGCGAGTTCAATGGTCTGTCATGCAAGGAAAATCCTAGCTCCTATGCAGGGCGAAGTGCCGCCTTGAAGCGGGGTGCTCAAGGTGCTTCAAAGGGCGCCAAAACGGCAGTGGTCCGGACAACCTTTCTCATCAAGGAGGAGACGCGGATGGTGATCGATCGAAGAGCGTATCTCAGCGGCATGGGCGCGGCCTTGGGCGCGGGCCTGTTGCCCGATATGGCGGCAGCACAGACCCAGTCGCTTCCCGGGCTGCCTTCGACCATGATCTGGAGCGTCTACGACGTCGGGGCCTCGGGCTACGTCGAGGCCTCGGCGATCGCGGACGCGCTCGGCAAGCTGTACGGGACGCGCGTTCGGCTGCAGCCCTCGGGCACGTCGATCGGGCGCATCCAGCCCGTGAAGGAGCGTCGCGTCACGCATGGCTGGCTGGCGACGGAAGTCTTCTTCGCGGCGGAGGGGCTTTATGAGTATGCCGCCCCGGGGTGGGGCCCTCAGGATCTGCGCTGCCTGCTCGGGCGCGTCAACTCGCTGTCGATCGTCACGACGAAGACGAGCGGCATCAAAACGCTGCAAGACTTGAAGGGCAAGCGGTACGCAATCGCCAAGGCCAACACCTCGGTCAATGCGAAGGTTGAGCCCATTCTCGACGCTGCCGGCATCTCCTACAGCGATATGCAGATTGTCGAGTTCCCAAGCTACGGCGCGTCGCTCAAAGCGCTCGTGGAGGGGCGTGCCGATGCCGCCGGTGCGGCACCGACGACGGTTTCCCTGCGCGAGCTTGAGGCGAGTTCCTACGGTATCAATTGGATCGAGCTGCCGGCGAGCGACAAGGAGCTGTGGGCCAAGATCCAGAAGGCCATCCCGCTCGCGGCGCCCTACAATGAAACGCTCGGCGCCGGAATCACCAAGGAAAACCCGAAGGCGGTCATGGGCTACCGCTATCCGATGATCACCGTCTATGGGGACGCGAAGGTCGACGAGGTCTACGCCGTGACCAAGGCCATTGTCGACGCCTATGACACGTACAAAGCTGCATCCCCCATCATGGAGCGCTGGGCGGTGAAGAACTCCGGCGCCTATCCGATGGATGCACCCTTCCATGACGGCGCGATCAAGCTTCTGAAGGAGAAGAACGTGTGGACGCCCGATCATCAGAAATGGCAGGATGGCATCGTCAAGCGCCACAAGCTTCTGCGCGAGGCATGGGCGGCCATGATGAAGGAGCCGGCCGCGCAGGGGGCCGATGCCGCCAAGCTTCTTGCACTGTGGATGCCGCGGCGCGCTGAAGTGCTGAAGTCCCTCTAGCGGGATCCTCAAATGCGAGCGCGTCAAGCAAGCTGGCGCGCTCATTTGCTTTTCCGGACAGGTCAATCTTCTCTTGGCCCGGGTGCAAAATGCCTGCGTGGCCGCACGGGTGCATCCTATGGCGACAGACGAGCAGGCGGCCTCCCAGGTTATGGAAGATCCCGAAGCGCGCTCGGCACGTCTCGAAGGGGCTGCTTTCTGGGCCGCGTTTGGCCTGACGACGCTTGGCCTCCTGCTCTCCGTCAATCAGGTTTTCAACCTCGGGCTCGGCGGTTTCAGGCCGATCAGCACCGCCTATTACTATCTCATTGTCGGCATTTTCGGCGCAGTTGGCTTCCTCGCGTTTCCGGCGCGCAAGCCTTGGCGCGGTCCGGTGCCCTGGTATGACTGGATCTGCGCCGCGACACTCCTCGGTCTCACCATCTGGATCGCCACGCGGGCCCAGGCCATCATCGATGCCGGCTGGAACACGACCGGCCCGCTCTACGCGACCATCGTCGCGGGCATTGTCGTGCTTCTCGTCCTGGAAGGGCTTCGCCGCACGGGCGAGATCATCCTCTTCATCTTCTGCCTCGTCTTCGCATCGTTCCCTCTCTATGCGGGCCACATGCCGGGCTTTCTGTGGGGCGTCCAGCTCGATCTTGGCCAGGCGCTCAACGAGCACGTCTATGGCCTTGAGAGCCTAATCGGCATCCCGATGCAGGTCGTCAGCGATACGCTGATCGGCTTCCTCGTTTTTGGCGTGGTGCTCGCCTCGACCGGCGGCGGCGCCTTCTTCATGGACTTTGCCTCGGCGCTGCTCGGGACGACGCGGGGCGGCCCGGCCAAGGTCGCGATCATCTCGTCCGGCTTCTTCGGGATGCTGTCCGGCAGCCCGACATCAAACGTGCTCACGACGGGCACGCTCACCATTCCAACCATGAAGCGCTGCGGCTACCCACCCGCCTATGCCGGTGCCGTCGAGGCGTGCGCCTCGACGGGTGGCGCGCTGATGCCGCCGGTCATGGGGGCTGCCGCCTTCATCATGGCGAACTTCCTGAACGTGCCCTATGCCGAGGTGGTGGTCGCCGCATTCCTGCCGGCCGTGCTCTACTTCTTCGCGCTCTTCATGCAGACGGATCTTTATGCGGCGCGCAATGGCCTTCGCGGCGTCGGCGCAGACGACGTGCCCCCGCTGCTGAAGACTCTTATGGGCGGCTGGTATTACATCGGCGCGCTCGTGGCACTGACTTTGCTGCTGCTGGTCTGGCGGCTCGAGGGCGAAGCGCCTTTCTGGGTCTCCCTCTTCCTGGTGATCATCGCCGTTCTTCGCGCGCGCAGCCTGGGTTTCACGCCCAGGTACTTTGCCGGCCTCGTGGTCGATATCGGCCAGACGGTGGCGCAGATTGTCGGCCTGATCGCCGGCATCGGCCTGATCATTGGCGCGCTTTCGATCACCGGTGTTGCGAACTCCTTCTCCCGCGAGCTCGTCCAGTACGCCGGCAACAACGTCGCGTTGCTGCTCGCAACCGGCGCCCTCACGAGCTTCATCCTCGGCATGGGCATGACGGCATCGGCCTGCTACATCTTCCTTGCGATCGTCCTCGCGCCAGCGCTGATCACCACCGGCCTCGATCCCATGGCCGTGCATCTTTATGTCTTCTACTGGGGCCTCGTGTCCTTCATTACGCCCCCGGTGGCGCTGGCCGCGATTGCCGCCGCGTCCATTGCCAAGGCCGACGCGATCCAGGTTGGGCTCAGGGCGATCCGCATCGGATGCCTGCTCTTCCTGCTGCCTGTGCTCTTCGTTCTGCAGCCGGCGCTGATCCTCAAGGGGGATCTTACACAGGTCGTGCAGGTGTCGACGACCGCAGTCGCAGCGGTGGTGCTGCTCGCCGCAGCCTTCGAGGGGTATTTCTACTGGGTCGGCCGTCTGCCTCTGTGGTCACGCGCCATCGTCGGCGCGGGCGGCCTGCTCATGCTCGTGCCCGAGGGGACGACGGATCTTGTCGGCTTCTCGGTTTGCGTCGCGGCGCTGGTCCTGGCGCGGCTGTTGTCGATCAGGCAACGGGCAGCCGGGCTGTAGCCCACTCGGACAGGTTCAGCTTCAGTCAGAGGCGGAAACAAAGAAAGAGCCGAGGCCGCCTGTCGCGACCTCGGCTCTTTCTCATCTACCGATGTGCCGTGCGCCTTAGCGTTCGAGATTGAGCTGGCGCTTCAGCTCCTCGATCTCGTCCTTGAGGCGGGCGTCATTGCCGATTTCGCCTTCGATCTTCCGGATGGCGTGCAGGACCGTTGTGTGATCGCGATCACCGAAGCGCCGCCCGATCTCGGGAAGCGAGCGCGTCGTGAGCTGCTTCGCCAGATACATGCCGATCTGGCGCGGCCACACAACCGACCGGTGCCGCCGCGGCGAGAGGATGTCCGACTTCGACACCCCGTAGTGGCGCGAGACGAGGCGCAGGATGTCCTCGATCTTGATCCGGCGCGGCTCGATGCCGTTGACGAGATCGCGGATGGTCGACTCGACCATGTCGAGCGTGATCCGCGTCTGCGTGAACTGCCACGTGGCATAGAGACGGGTGACCGCGCCCTCGAGCTCGCGCCCGCTCTCCGTCAACTTGTCGGCGAGAAGCTCGATGACATCGCGAGGGATCTCGAACGATGGGTCGACCGCCCGCTTCTCCTGCACGCGCCGCTCGAGGATCTTCAGTCGCAGGTCGCGGTCGTGGCTGTTGATCTCGGTGACGAGGCCGCGCTGCATCCGCGAACGCATGCGGTCATTGAGGCGCGTGAGCTGGCTCGGTGCGCGCGCCGACGCCACGACGAGCTGGCGGCCGCCGTCGAGCAGCGCATTGATGATGTGATCGAACTCGAGTTCGGTCTGCTCGCCGTGCATAAACTCGAGATCGTCGATGAGCAGCAGGTCGATGAGCCGGAAGCTCTCCTTGAAAGCCATCGCGTCCTGGGCTTTCAGCGCCTCGACGAACTGGAAGCGGAAGCGCTCGGCGGTCATGTAGACGACGTTCGCAGAGGGCTGGCGACGGCGGACTTCCCAGGCAATTGCGTGCAGGAGGTGCGACTTGCCATGGCCGACCGCCGCGTGGATGTAGAGAGGGTTGTTGCCGCGCGCCTCATCCGGCACCGTCTCCGCCACCTGCATGGCGCCCGCATGTGCGATGCGGTTGGCCGTACCGACGACGAAGCTGTCGAATGTGTAGCGCGGGTCGAGGGGTGAGCCCTCGAGCCCGTCCACGCCGGTCCGCGACCCGACGCTGGCCGTGTAGGCCGGCACGGTCGCCAAGAGCGGGCTCGCCTCGCCACTCCTGGCGGGCGTGGCGGCATAGCCCTTGTCGGTGCGGGCGGCAGGAGACCCGGCTTGGGCAGCCGGCGCATTGGGCGCCGGGCTGCGCACCTTGACCTCGACGCGCTCGATGCCCTCGAACTCGATGGCTGCACAACGCTGGATGGCGTCCAGATAGTGCTGCTCGAGCCAGTTCTTGAGGAACTTGACCGGGACGGTCACGGTCAGCGTGCCGCCCTCGAAGGCGGCAAACTCGAGAGAGCCAAACCAGCTCGAATACACATCATCGCCAAGATTGGCCTTGAGGGCTTGCCGGACGCGCTGGCCGCGCCCGTTGATGGTGCCATCATCAGAGTTGAGCTTCTGAGCGCCGCTTCCCCCCAGACCCGTCGGGCCACGTGGCGGGCTGACTGCGCCGCCCTCCTCAGCCTCCGGTCCCGATTTCTTGGATGGCCCCTCCCGCCGATCGCCGTCATGCGTCATGCTCGTACCCCACCTGTAAAATCGACTAGCCCTCAGGACCAGATCCCGCGCCTCGGCCCGAATAGATGCGCGCACGCACCTTTTCGGCTGCCGAACCTCCCGAGCGTTGATCGTGTCCTGCCCTCTTGGCAGGCTCAGCCCTGGATCCAGGGCAGTCCTGCCGCCTTCCAGCCCGCCACCGTGCCGCGCCGGCGGTGCTGATCGAGCGGACCCTCGAAGCCGTCCGCTACGTTGTGGCAATGCGCAAAACCTTGCGCTGCCATGGCGCGCGCCGCCATCAGGCTGCGCCCTCCGGAGCGACAGATGAAGAACAGCTCACTGTCCTTGTCCGCACCGAGGGCGGCCAGCTGCTCGGTCACCTGTTCGACGAACGCTGGATTGAGACGGTTGTCGGGAAAGGTCTGCCATTCCACCAGGATCGGCTTGCGGCCGATCTCTGAAAGGTCGGGCATTCCGACAAAGGCCCATTCCGATCTTGTCCGCACGTCGATCAGAAAAGCCTTGGGGTTGGCCTTCAGGGCGCCCCACACATCCCGAACCGGTACGTCGTCTACCGCACCAGAATCGAACGCCACTTAACAGTCTCCGCATCAGCGACATCAGCAACAGCGCGCTACCGACGGGCCCGCGCTGTCACTACGCAAGCAATGGACAAGTACAATAAGCGCCCTCAGGCAGAATGCCTGAAGGATTACGCAATACAAAACGCCCCTGAACCCCGCCTCCGAGCAAAGTGCTTCGAACTCTGCTCGGGATGCCTGCATTTGTTTGAGGAAAACTGCACCGGATGGCCCCGCCGCGTTCTCCTTAACCAGATACTAACCATGACGGCCGCCGATGGCGCAAGAGCGGACTTTGATCAGCCTCGCGCAAGGATGCCTTGGGACGCACTCGAGTCCTCGTTCGGTGTCGACGTCTGCCCCTGTTGATGACGTCGCAGGGCTGTGGACAAGGCCGTTGAGAATCCGAGCTGAATCGCGACCGCGAGGATCCCTGCTGGAGGCCAAGATGACAGCGCCGGGCGCCTGTCACCTGAATCTTGTTTTGGCTTGATTGAGTGCAATATTCAGGCGTAAGCGCAGAATTTCAAAGGCGCAGCGATGACACAAAAGCGTCAAGTATCAAGCGATTGAGGGGAGACACTCGCATCCGCTCTGAGTCGCGATTGTGCTCTTTCCGCCACATTCCGCCTGTGTCCGCGCGCCGCGTGCTGATCGGTGATCAGGAGGCGGCGGCGCCAATCGACTTGATGCGCGCAGCAAGCCGCGACACCTTGCGTGACATGGTCTTCTTGTGGACGACGCCCTTCTGCGCCGAGCGCATCATGATCGGCTCGGCGGCCTTCAGCGCCTGCTCGGCAGCGGCCTTGTCGCCGGCAGCAATGGCCGCCTCGACGCTGCGTACGGTGGACCGCAGGCGCGAGCGCCGGGCCTTGTTGATCGCCGTCCGCCGCGCCGTCTGACGCGCTGCCTTCTGTGCCGAGCTGGTATTAGCCATTCTGTCGTCCTTCCTCGTTGCCATGCGGGGTTGGCGCGGACCTGAGGCACCAGGATCGGTGCCCGTGCCGCGCTTCAAACAGATGCACCGCCCATGGCACATGCGCCAGGGCGGTTCGATCGGCCTCCGTATAGAAGACCGGGAGGGCGATGGTCAACGGGGCCCGTCCCATATGCCGCGCTCAGCAGGGGGCAGGCCGCGCGCCGTCGATGGGCTGGCGGGACCAGCCGTGTGAAATCGACGGCGGCAAATTCAAGTGAGGCTTTGCGGCTCGAGCTCGACCAGCCGCCCGCCCTCCATGCGCAACACACGGTCCATGCGCGCGGCAAGCTCGAGATTGTGAGTCGCAATCAGGGCCGCGACCCGTCGCACCCGGATCAGTTCGATCAGCTCCTCGAAGACCACATCGGCCGTCCGCGGATCGAGGTTGCCCGTGGGCTCGTCAGCAAGCAGCAGGCGCGGTGTATTGGCGAGCGCACGGGCGATCGCGGTGCGCTGCTGTTCGCCGCCCGAGAGCTCGGCGGGTCTATGGTCAAGCCGTTCGGCGAGGCCGAGTGCGGTCAGAAGCTCGCTCGCCCGGGCATGTGCATCGCGCTTGGAGCGGCCCTGGATGAGCTGCGGCATGGCCACGTTCTCAAGGGCGGAAAATTCGGGAAGGAGCTGGTGGAACTGGTAGATGAAGCCCATCTCCGCGCGCCGCACCCGCGTGCGCTCGTCGTCCTTCATGCGCGCGCAGTCGCGCCCGCAGATGATCACCTGGCCACTGTCCGGTGTCTCGAGGAGACCCGCAATGTGGAGGAGGGTCGATTTGCCGGCGCCTGAGGGACCAACAAGCGCTACCGCTTCACCGGCCCTGAGCACGGCGGAGGCGCCGTTCAGAACGTCGATCCGGCGCGAGCCCTGTCGGAAGGTGCGCCGCAAATCGACGAGCTGCAACACAGCCATCTCATAGGGTTCGCCACGCTCGGCTGAGAAGTCTTGCACAGTGAGCCTCACTCGTAGCGCAGGGCTTCGACCGGATCGAGACGCGAGGCGCGCCAGGACGGATAGAGCGTCGCCAGCACGGAAAGCACCAGCGCCATGAGCACGATCGCGCCGGTCTCCCGGACATCGATCTGGGCAGGCATGCGGGAAAGATAGTACACCGTCGGGTCCATCAGGGTGGTGCC
Source organism: Hyphomicrobiaceae bacterium (assembly GCA_046293075.1). Classification (GTDB taxonomy): domain Bacteria; phylum Pseudomonadota; class Alphaproteobacteria; order Rhizobiales; family Hyphomicrobiaceae. The sequence goes on from JBKBPL010000028.1 coordinate 49,469, forward strand.
GGTAATGTGCTGCACGAACTGGCGCACGCTCTCAATATTCCAGCAGAACACGACGCCGAGGATGAGCCCGGCAATGGTGCCGACAACGCCGATCGAGGCGCCGGTGATCAGGAAGACGCGCATCATCGCCCCTTTGGTCGCGCCCATGGTGCGCA
>JBKBPL010000029.1:0-49427 GCA_046293075.1 Hyphomicrobiaceae bacterium
GGCGCTTCAATCATCGCTTCGATCTCGCCGCAATGATCCCCGCCCTCGCCCGCGCCGCCGTAGCCACGAAACCGCAACCCTACTGGTGGCTCAAGATGGCGGACTATGGTGCGTAAGCAGGACCATCAATGTCCATTCTCTCAGGAGTAACAAACATGCGTAAGGCACTCAGCAGAATCGTCGTGGCGGCCGGCATTGGCCTGGCGGCAGTCACGAGCACCGCGTACGCCCAGTCGACCTTTGATCCTAAGCAATTCTTTGAACAGCTGGAGAGGACCGGCGCTCAGTTGCCGCCATCGTTTGATCCGCAGAGGTTCTTCGATGATCTGCAGAAGCAAGGCGCGCAGGCTGGCTCGTTTGAGCCCAGCAAATTCTTCGAGGAGCTTCAGAAGACCGGCGCCAAACTGCCGGCGGGGTTCAACCCTCAGAAGTTCTTCGATGACCTGCAGCAGCAGGGCGCGAAGGTGCCGCCCATCATCAAAATGAAGTGATCGGTGGTCTAGTGCATTGGCAGGGTCCTGCCGCGCCCGTCTGTCGGGGCGGAAGGGCCCTGCGCGTTGTTAGCTTCAGGCGGCGGACGCAAAAGGCTTGGTTTCGTGATCACCTTGCGGCGAGCCCTCGGTGTATTGATCGCCCTGAACGTCCTGATCTGTCTGCAGATGGCGGTGCTGATATGGCTCGTCGCACCTGGCATCGGGCGGCCGTTCGGGTCGTTGGCGTCAGTGCTGCAGAAAGTTCGCCCCGCAGTTGTCACCTTGCGGGTGGTGGGTGAAAAGGCCGCTCCGATTGAGTTTCCCGCGCGCGGAATAGAGGCGCCACTGCCGCTGCCGGTGAGAAAGGAGAGCTTCAAGACGGGCGGATCAGGGGTCATCGTCGACGCCGCCCGGGGCTACATTCTCACGAACAATCATGTCGTCGAGAATGCTGTTGCCATTGACGTCGGCATCTCCGACGGCCGACACTTCCGAGCTCAGCTCGTTGGGCGAGATATTGGGACTGATCTGGCATTGCTGAAGATCGATCCCCACGATTTGCCAGCAATCGCCGTCGGCAATTCAGATCGCGCTCGCGTCGGGGACGTGGTTGTCGCGGTAGGAAGCCCATTCGGGCTCGAAGGTACTGCGACGATGGGAATTGTCAGCGCGGTGATGCGCACCGAGATCGGGCATGAGGCCTTCGAGGATTACCTCCAGATCGACGCGCAAATCAATAAGGGTAATTCGGGCGGTGCATTGGTAAACGCGAGAGGCGAGCTAATCGGAATCAATACGGTAATTGCGGGCGGGCGGGGTCAAGGTTTCACCATCGGCTTCGCAATTCCAATTAACATGGCGATGGTTGTTCAGGAGCAGATCAGAATACACGGCCGCATGCGCAGAGGCTTTACAGGGTTGATCGTGAAGGATCTGCGGCCAAGGGATACGAACGATATCGCAGGCTTAAGTTTCGGCGCCGTTGTTGAACGTGTGATTGCCGGCACATCCGCGGCAGCGCAGGGTATGAAAGCGGGCGACATCATCGTCCAGGTCGGGAATAAGCCGGTTCGTAGCGCCGCCGAGTTCATGACGCGCGTATCGATGGTTCCGGTGGGCTCGAAGGTGCCTGTGCTTCTGCACTCGGATGGCAGAAAGCGGCGCTTAGCGCTTGATGTCTTGGCGCTGCCTATGGAAGCGGAAAAAAAGGTCTTGCGTGAACAGTTGGGGGGCATCGGCGGACTGGTCGTCGGCGACATTCTGCCGGGCAATCCGCTGTACGGGATTGCCAGGGGCGTAGAGGTGGCGGAGGTGCCGCGGGCATCTGGTGCCTACGCGGCAGGTCTCGAGCCCGGCGATGTGATCATCGGCATTGACGGTGACCCGACCCCGACCGCCGACGATCTGGTGCGCCGGCTTGAGCAAGCCGGCCTGCAGTATCGACTGGAGATCATCCGGGATGGGCTCCAAGGTTGGCTGCGGATGAGCCGCTAGAAGAAAGGATTGGCCAGATGAAGCCGTTCAGAAAGGCCGGACTTGCCAGCGTCGCACTTGCCGTTGCGGGCTCGTTCTCAGGAGCCGCGCTTGCGGGGAGCGCGGAGCGCGCGCTTGGCGAGCAGATTGCGGCCCGCGAATGCGCGGGTTGCCATGGGGTCGGGCGGACCAAAGGCGTCACGATCCAGGGCGCGTACGTGCCGAGCCTCAGCGAGATCGCCAATCGTCCGAATCAGTCTCGGGAGAGATTGCAGTCGTTTCTGACGATCCCGCGCCATCCGATGACAAGCCCTCCGCTTACCGATCGAGAGCTTCGACAAGTGGCGGAGTACATTTTGTCGCTGCGGGAGTGACATCAGCACGCGAACGCGCGGCAGCGCACGCTGCGGTGCGCGGTCACTTCGGCGTGCTGCTCCGGCGGGCCAGCATGGCATCCACATTTTCAGTGTAGCGCCGCAGTGCATCCGAGATCTCGACGGGAAAGAGCGCGTCGGCTTCCAGGCGGCGGAGCGAACCGGGAAGCTGGGCGAGGTTGCGTGCCGCGTGCGTTCTCACCTCGGCGAGCGGAACGGGCGGCACGACCCTGCGCCCGCCGCGCATCACGCACTGCAGGAGCGGCGCGCCCTCCTGTCGATCACCTGCCAGTGAGAGCACGTCTCTCACCATGAGCCCATCCGCGCCGATCTGCCGCCAAACTTGCTTGCGTCCCGGCCACGTGGCCTTTCCCAGTGAGAGCTTGCGCCGCCCGGTGCCGGCGTATTCCTGCAGCTTGTAGGCGCAGTCGAGTGCCGGAACATCAAATGATGTGGTCAGGCTTGTTCCGATGCCAAGCCCATCAATGGGCGCCCCCGTCCTGGAGAACTCTGCCATCTCCGCTTCATCGATGCCGCCACTCGCAAAGACGATTACATCCCTGCAGCCACCCTCATCCAGGATCTGCCGCACGCTCTTCGCAAGCGATGCGAGACTGCCGCTGTCGATGCGTACGCCGCGGATGCTGATGCCCTTGGATTTGAGCCGCGGCGCCAGCGCCACAACCTCGCGTGCCGCAGCTTCGGTGTCGTAGGTGTCGATCAGGAGAATGAGCCCCTGCGGCCGGGATTGGGCAAAGGCCTCGAATGCGGCAATTTCACTATCAAATGCCTGGATAAACGAATGCGCCATGGTGCCGTAGACGGGCACGCCGTAAAGCTTGCCCGCAAGCAGCGTCGCCGTGCCCGAATAGCCCGCGACATAACTCGCGCGTGCCGCCATCACGCCCGCTTCCGCACCGTGGGCGCGCCTGAACCCGAAATCCACGAGCAGCTTGCCGGGTGCAAGCAGCACGTGGCGCGCGGCCTTGGAGGCGATCAGCGTTTGGTAGTGCAGGATGTTGATCAGGCGCGTCTCGACGAGCTGGGCCTCAGGCAACGGTGCCGTCACGCGCAAAACGGGCTCGTTGGGAAAGAAGACCGTGCCTTCAGGCATTGCATCGACATCACCCGTGAAGCGGAGCGTCGCGAGGTGGTCGATCAGGCCTTTGCTGAAGCGGCCGCTGTCGGCGAGCCACTCGAGATCGCTCGGCGAGAACTGCAGATGCTCCAGGTAATCGAGCGCCTGCTCGAGGCCGGCCGCCATCAGAAACTGGCGGCCACGAGGAAGCTTGCGAACGAAGAATTCGAACACGGCCGTCTTGGTCTGGCCGTGCTCGAGGTACGCCTGCATCATATTGAGCTGATAGAGATCGGTGAGCAATGCGCTTCGGGTCAGGTCCATGCCGTAGCCTCCTCCGGGCCGCTCGCAGTCGGTGGCGACGGGCATGCTCTCGCGCTCACCGCCAACGACGAAGGGCCATGGCTGACCTGATGCGCCGCTCGGCAAGCCGGACGGCAGCATCGCGCGGCAGAAGTCTGTCAGCCTTCGCCGACGTCAGCACTTCGTGCGTGTTGGCGGCAATCTTCTCCGCAATGGTGTCGAATGCGGCCTTCTCTGTTCCGCCATGGTACTCGACCGAAGCGCAGATCACACCGCCTGCATTGGCGATGAAGTCGGGAATGGATAGTACGCCGCGGGAGTGCAGTATCTGCTCGGCCTCCAATGTCGCCGGAATGTTTGCGCCCTGCAGCAGAAGCTTGGCTTGCAGCTTGCCGATGTTCTGAGCGTTCAGCACATCGGGGCGCGCCGCCGGTATCCAGATATCGCAAGCCACGCCCACGACTTCATCGCGTCCCATCTTCTGGCCATTCGAGCACTCCGCGAAGCTGCCGCCGCTCCGCTTGAGCGCGATCAGGGCTTCAATGTCGAGGCCGGCCGGATCGGCAACGGCGGCGTGCGAATCGGATGCAGCGACGAGCACCGCGCCTTTCGCGGCCAGGAACCTCGCCGCGTGCTGGCCGACCGCGCCGAAGCCCTGCACCACGACGCGGGCGCCGGCGATCCTGGGGCCTCCATGCGCCTCGGCGGCCTCCGCAGCGACGGCGAGACCGAACCCGGTCGCCCCGATTTCATCGAGGGGAATGCCGCCAATCACGCGCGGCAGGCCGACAGACCTGCCGATCTCATCTTTGATCCACGCCATGGCCTGCTCGTTCGTGCCCATATCCGGGCCGGGAATGTAGTCGCTGAGGTCACGAAGCGATCGGGCGAAGGCACGTATCGTCTGCTCCTTCTCCGCCGCAGGCATGGAGGGATCCCCGACGATCACCGACTTGGCGCCACCGTGGGCAAGTCCCGCTGCGGCGTTCTTAAGGGTCATGGCGCGAGCCAGTCGGAAGCACTCCTCAACCGTCACGTCCTTGGCCATCCGAGTGCCGCCAATTGCAGGACCCGCTGCCGTGTTATCGACGACAACGATGGCCTTCAGCCCGAGCGCGGGGCGTGCGACGTGCAGAACCTTCTCGGGACCGAGATCGTCCAGGAATCCGAACATGTCAGGCGTCTTCCGTTGATCCACTGTCACGCAGACCTCCAAGCGATCAGGGTTTGGAAAGTTCGCTGATGGCCGCATTGAGGAAGGTGATGGCTTCCGCGCCTGTGACCACGCGATGATCGAATGTCAATGATAGCGGCATGACGGGAACGCCCCGAATCTCGCCATCAACCTCGCGCACGGCGTTGTGGATGCGTCCGGCCCCAAGTATCGCCACCTGCGGCTCCACGATCGTGAGATGTGCCGTAAGGCCGCCAAGCATGCCGAAGTTGGACAGACTGATCGTCTGCCCGCGAAGCTCGCTTAACGGCACGCTGCGTGCCGCCACATCACGCTTGATGGCCTCCAATGCCGAGCGGATATCCGCGTCCGACCGGTTTCCAACGTTCCGCACGACGGGGGCAAACAGGCCGTCACTGGTTTCCACGGCTATGCCGAGGTCGATCACCTCATGAAGGCGGAGCGCGTGCGCACGCGCGTCGAACCAGGCATTGAGCGATGGTGCCGCGCGGCAGCCGGCCACCACCGCGCGCACGAGCCGTACGGTGGGATCGGCATTGGCGGTCCACGCCGCGATCACAGCCTCATCGGAGACGGTTGCCGGCACGACGCCTGCGGCGGATTTCGCAAGTGTTTCCGCCATCGCGCGTCTGACGCCGCGCAGCGGCTGATATCCCGAGCCGGAGGCTATGGCCCTCGCAGCCGCCTCGATATCCTCAAGAGTGATAGCGCCGTCGGGGCCGGTGCCGGCCACGGTGGCCACATCGATGCCCAGTTGTGTCGCGCGATTGCGAACTGCCGGGCTCATCTTTGCACGGACGCCGGTGTCCTGAGCGGTCGCAGGCGCGGGCGCCTGGACGGCCGGTGCCGCGTGCGGCAGCGCGCCGACCACGGTTCCGCGGTCCTGCGTTGTGCTTTCAGGCTCTATATCAATGAGGTTGGCGCCGACCGGCACGACATCGCCGGGCTTGGCGTGAAGGCTTACGACCCGGCCGGACCAGGGAGACGGAATCTCGACGACGGCTTTTGCGGTTTCGACGGACACGAGGGGCTGATCGGCCACCACGGTGTCGCCGACGCCGACATGCCAGGCGACGATCTCCGCGTCCTGCAGTCCTTCTCCAAGATCAGGCAGCGTGAAGGTTGTCATCGGTAGCTCATCACGTCGTGAGCCGCAGCGAGGACGCGCTCCACCGAGGGCAGATAGGCGCGCTCGAGCTGGGGCAGGGGCATCACGCAATCATATCCCGCGATCCGGCGCACGGGGGCCAGTAGGCTCAACAGGGCGTGCTCGGCAATGCGTGCCGCGATCTCGCCGCCGAAGCCGCCGGTCAGTGGCGCCTCGTGTACGATCACGCAACGGCCCGTTCTTTCGACCGATCGGAGAATCGTCGCGGCGTCGAGGGGCTTGAGCGTCGTGACATCGATCACGGTGGCGCCGATCCCTTCCTGCTCGAGCGCATCGGCGGCTGCGAGCGTCTCCGTGATCATGGCGCCCCACGAGACGAGTGTCAGATCCTTGCCGGTGCGCAGCTCAAAGCACGTATCGAGCGGCGCCGATTCCCCGTCATCGGGGACCTCCTCCTTCACGGATCGATAGAGACGCTTGGGTTCGAGGAAAATGACCGGATCGGGATCGCGGATCGCCGCCAGGAGCAGGCCATAGGCGCGTTTCGGCGAGGATGGCATGACCACCCGCAGGCCGGGAATGTGCGCGAAGAACGCCTCGATGCTGTCAGAATGGTGCTCTGGGGCGCGGATGCCGCCGCCGACCGGCGCGCGCAGAACCATGGGGCACGCCAGCCGTCCGCGCGTGCGCGTGCGCATCCGGCTGGCGTGATTGGCGATCTGATCCAAGGTCGGATACATGAACCCGTCGAATTGGATCTCCGCAACCGGTCGAAATCCCTGAACGGCAAGGCCGACCGAAATGCCGGCGATGGCCGCCTCGGCGAGTGGTGTGTCCCGCACGCGCTCGGGCCCAAACTGCTGAAGCAGGCCCTGCGTCGCCCTGAAGACGCCACCGTCCGCCCCCACGTCCTCGCCAAGCACTAGGACGCGCGGATCGTCGCGCATGGCTCGGCCGAGTGCCAGGTCGATCGCTTCCACCATGGTGATCTCAGCCATGGCGATCGCTCCTATCGACGGCCATCTCCGCCCGCTGGTCGGCGAGTGCGGGGGGGAGCGCCGCATAAAGGTAGTCCATCATGTCGGTCGCGCGTGCGGGCGCCGCCGCGAGATAGGCATCGACGGCCGCCTGAACCTCTCCGCTGCACGTGGACAGCAGGCCCAACTCCTCTTCCTTGCCCCAGATCTGTCGTGCCACAAGATGGGCCCTCAGTCGCGCCACGGGCTCGCCGTGCCAGTGCGCCGAGACCTCGGCATCCGGACGATAGCGGCGCGCGTCGTCGGCGGTCGTGTGGTCGGAGAGGCGGTAGGTGACGGCCTCGATGAGCGTCGCGCCCTCTCCGCGACGGGCCCGCTCAAGCGCACGGGCCGTGGCATCGTGGACGGCAAGCACATCATTTCCGTCCACCTGCTCGCCGGGGATGCCCGCCGCGACGGCCTTCTGGGCGAGCGTCTCTGCCGCTGTTTGTGCGGTGCGCGGCACCGAGATGGCCCACTGATTGTTGTTGATGACAAAAACGACGGGCAATCGCCACACCCCGGCGATATTGAGTGCTTCGTAGAAGTCGCCTTTGGACGTCGCCCCGTCACCTCCCACGGCCACTGCGACGCGATCCTCGCGCCGCAACTTCATGGCCAAGGCCACACCCGCCGCATGGGGAAACTGGCTCGCAACCGGAATGCAGATCGGGAAGTCCTCGCGGGGGACGGAGAAGTTCGAGCCACGCTCGTCGCCGCCCCAGTACGTGAGCAGCTCCGTCATCGTCGTGCCGCGCCACAACATGGCGCTTTGCTCGCGGAACGAGGGGAGCAGCACATCGCTCGGCCGCATCGCGCTGGCGAGCCCGACGCCGACAGCTTCCTGGCCGAGGGAGGAGGCGAACGTGCCGAGCCTCCCCGTTCGCTGCAGCGCAACCGCCTTTTCATCGAAGAGGCGCGTCAGCACCATCGCCCGATAGAGGGCCACGAGCGTTTCAGCCTTCCCCGCAATGGCGGGCAGGCTACTCACCGCTGCCCCGGTGGGCTCGAGGTAGCGGGTGATCCGCTCTCCATTGGACTCGGGCTGCTTTGCGGCGTGCATGGACGGTGAGCACCAACAGATGGGAGCCGGCCGAGATTCGTCTATATCAAAACTAGGAAGCTGCGGCTCGGTTGCGCGTTGATGTTGATCAATCCGGCAGTTGATGAGCCTGAGCGTCAGAAGATCGCTATCGGCGCGTCCACGAGGTATCGCCACCAGCTAGCTGAAGATCCGCGGTACTCGGGCTGAGGAGGTCGCGGCCTGCTTCACCCAAGACGGCACTCTCGCGGACCCACGAGGCATTTGTAGAGGTGCATTCCTACCAAATGCACTCCTTCAAGTGCTCTTCCTCATCCAATCTGTCCACCTCGATACCCGTGAAATCACCCCGGGTGACGACGCCGAGAACCTTTCCGTTGTCGACCACAGGAAGGTGCCGCCAGCCGCCATCGTTCATCATGCGCAAGGCTTCAATGGCATGGCACGTTGGTGAGATCGTTACCGGATCTTTCGTCATCGCGTTCGAAAGGCGAACGTGCGCGGCATCCTTACCCTCGGCAATCACCCGCACGGCGTCGCGCCCGGTGAATATGCCCTTCAAGTGGCTCCCACTATCGAGGACGAGTACGTAGCCGCACCTTCGCCGCCGCATCGAGCGGCAAGCTTCCTGGACGGTTTTTTCGGGGGAGAGCATGAATGGCTTCGCCTTGCCGATCACGTCCGTGAGCTTTCGATCGAGCGTTGCGCCCGTGGGCCTGCCGGTCTGCCGCCTCGCGAACTCCTCGAGCTCCATGCCCTTGAGATCACGGCGCGAGACGACCCCATGAATCGTTCCATGCTCGACGACGGGAACATGCCGACAGTCCCGTTCAGCCATGACGCGCAGCGCATCAATGGCACTGGACTTGGGGCCGACCACTGCGGGATGTCGGGTCATCGCCTGCGCGAGCGGCGTACGGTCGGCGTCCGCGCCCTTTGCCAGCAGCCGCACGGCATCCCGGCCGGTGAAGATGCCGGCGAGGCGCCCTTTCCCATCGATGACGAGGACCGATCCCGCGCCCCGCTCGCGCATGAGCCGGCACGCGCTCCGGACGGTGTCATCCGCCGAAACAATAAGCGGCTTCTGATTTTTCACAATGTATTCGATCGGGCGGTTGGTCATGGTCAGATAATCTGAGCAGCCCACTCAAACCATCCATGACATAGATCAATCGAGGCCCTGGCAAGCGACATTGCGACAGCGTTCAATTGTCCTGCCACGGCCGGAGGGGCCTGCGCCTCCTCTTCTTGACCGGCATCAATGCCAAAGCCGGCCGGGGGGCCTCATGTGCTCGAGCAGTGCAGACCGAAAGGGGTGAGCCATGCAAGCCAAGGACATCATGACCCGAGATGTTGTTACCGTGCCGCCGTCGGCAAGCGTGCGCGAGGCCGCTAAGCTCATGACAGAGAGGCGCTTGAGCGGACTGCCTGTCGTAACGTCGGATGGCCGGCCTGTGGGCATGCTGACGGCGAGCGATCTGCTGCACCGGGTGGAAACCGGAACTGAGAGACGACAGTCATGGTTCTCCGGCTTCTTCACCAATCCGGACGAGATGGCGCGCCAGTATGCCAAGGCGCATGGATTGAAGGCCCATGAGGTCATGTCCCGTCATGTGATAACCGTCCGTGACGACGCGAGCCTGAGCGAGGTTGCTGAGGTACTTGACAGGAACAGGCTGAAGCGCGTTCCGGTGGTGCGGGACGGTGTCCTCGTCGGCATCCTGTCCCGCAGCGATCTGGTGCGGGTCCTAAGTCAGACGAGCATCGGCCAGCCCGTTGCAAGTTCTGATGACGCGGCACTGCAGCACGCTATCTGGCAGGAAATCCGCAAGCAGAAATGGCTCGACAGCGGCTACGTGAACGTCATCGTCAAGGACGGCGTCGTCGAGGCATGGGGCATGATCCCCTCGCAGGAGCAGCGGAACGCGCTTCTCGTCCTGATCGAAGAGGCTGCTGGCACCGCAAAGGTCGAGGATCATCTCACGATTGGTACGCCAGACACGGCCTCAGGATGGGTCTGACAGGCCAGAGGTGGCGGCGGAGCAGGAGGTCTCGCGCGCGTTTGGCATTGATCGCGCCATCAGCGACACTCAGCGTGTCGGCTCAGGCGAGAGCCGCACTTGCCGATCAATGCCGCTCGAGCCTCAGCACTTGGTCATCGCCCAGCCGAACGTGGCTCCCGAACTTCTCGCTCTCCCGGTTCAGTACATGGGCAAGCCATCTCGCGTCCGCTGACGACGCGCGATGAAGGCGCATATTGCGGATCTGGAGGGGCACCATCTCCAGATCCGCAAGAGTGCCGTTCTCGATGCGGAGCGTGGGGCAGTACATGAGCACCAGATCGTCACGGAATTCCTCGTACCCGCTGATGCCCTCATAGTCGTCGATGAAGTCGCCACAGCCATAGAGGATGAGCTTTCCTCGATAGACCTCGACGGCCTTGGCGTGATGTGAGGAATGCCCGTAGACAAGATCGACGGCGCCCATGTCGATGAGACGGTGCGCGAAGGTGGCCTGCTCGTTGGGGACATCGTAGCCCCAGTTGGGCCCCCAATGGATCGAGAGCACGACAATGTCGCCCGGCTGCCGGCTGGCGAGGATTCCCTCGCCCACTGCGTCCGCAGAGTTCTCAGAGAGGCTTGAAAGCAGGTTGATGCCGGGTTCGTGCGTCCCGGCGGCCCAGTGGCGCGGCACGCCACTCGTCGGCGAGGCAAAGGCGTAGATGAGAAGACGCCCCTTCCCGGCCAGCGGAAGAACGGCGGGGGCTGCAGCGGACGCCCGATCGCGGCCAGCGCCGGCATAGTGCACACCTGCCCGCTCCAGTGTGGCCAGGGTTTCAATGAGGCCGTGACGCCCCCAGTCAAGCACGTGGTTGTTGGCCAGAATGCAGCAGTCGATCCCGCCCGCGGTGATGACGTGCACGTTCTCCGGGCTCATCTTGTAGTTGATGCCTTTGGGCTCCGGATCTGTGCTGCGCGTCACGGATGTCTCAAGATTGATGATGCGCGCATCGGGCCTTCTGCGCTCGAGCTCGGTGAGCGCGTCGCCCCAGATGGCGTCAAACGCCAATGGTCTCGCGATCGGGCCATTGGCGCGCTCCGCAAGCCTGACGTAGTCGTGTGCAGACGTTGCGCCGGCCTCGTAGAGCTGTGCATCGCCCGGGTAGGGGAGCACCTGGTCAACGCCCCGGCCAGTCATGACGTCGCCGGCGAGGAACAGGTGTGTCACATGGGCGGGCGTGGACAAATGAGGCCTCTCCTGGTGGCTGGCTCCTATGCGGGCCGTGCGTCACCTTCCTTGGCTGAGCCGCGCCCGATCGGCCTCGTTCTCGCGCTCCCATAGCGCGATGCGCTCTTTGAGCTGCTCGGACCTGAGCGCGGTCTCGCGACTGATCAGAGGGTTCCTGCTATCGACCAGTCTCGTGTCGAGGTCGGACCAGTCCTGCGCACTGAGGCTCGCAAGTGCGCTCGGCAGAAGTTCGCGCTCCTCCTGCTCCATTTGTCGCCGTTCGTGCTCGATGAACTCGCGGGCGACCGTGTCGAGACTACCGCGAGCGATCTCCTTGTCGCCGATTACAGCCGCGACGATCTGAGCGAAATGCTCGAGCCGCCGGGCGGCTTGGCTGCGCTCAGCCGCGATGTCGAGGAAGGCTGCAGCGCGCTCGGGTGCGCGTGCCTTGAGCTTGGCGAGGAGAAGGTCCTCTTTGGGATGGTGGCACTCGGGGGGGTACGAGCGGAAGTAGTCCACGATACCTTCGATGACGTCGAAGTCCGGCCGGTCGCTATGATCGAAAACGGCAATCTCTTGCTCGAGGACCCTAAGCAGGAGCTCCATGTTCGCGTGATCCTGGCGCAGTGAGTCGACGAGCGCTGGCATGGTACGTGTCCTCCGTGAGCATAGCCCTCGGCAGCGGCAAACAAAAATTGTTGATAGCGTGATAGCGCACCGGCGCTCTTGATACGCATCAATGCGCTGGGGACTGTGCAGGTCGCAGATTGGATCTCATTTGGGCGCGCAGGCCTGACGATCAGGTCCGCCATCGCAATGCCTGCGGAAACTTTTGAACTGTGGCCAGCGCGACCGCTCGCGGGAGGGCAGTGTCCGTCGGTGGAACTGCTAACCCTCATGGCCAGCCATTGTGGAGGGCGTCACATGGGCACGCTCAGCGCTGAACCGAAGTCGCGCCGTGTGGCCATCGGCCAAAAACGCCTTGAGGGGGATGTTGTCCTGCCGCGGCATGCGAAGGGACTTGTCATCTTCGCGCACGGCAGCGGCTCGAGCCGCTTCAGCCCCCGCAATACTCATGTGGCGCGCCAGCTGCATGTGCAGGCGCTCGGCACGCTGCTTCTTGATCTGCTTACCGAGCGCGAGGCCGATGATCGGCAGAACGTGTTCAACATCCCCCTGCTGGCGGCGCGCATGGTTGAGGCCGTGCGCTTTGCGCGGACCGACGCCGAACTCTCCGCGCTGCGCATCGGCCTGTTCGGCGCAAGCACGGGGGCGGCCGCGGCGCTCGTCGCGGCTGCACAGCTGCCTCAGGACGTCACCGCTGTCGTCTCACGCGGCGGACGGCCGGATCTCGCCGGCGCCGCACTCATGGAGGTGCGCGCCCCAACGCTCTTGATCGTCGGCGGTGCCGATTACGGCGTGATCGAGCTGAACCGGGAGGCTTTCGCCGTGCTGACCTGCGAGAAGAAGCTGGAGATCGTTCCGGGCGCGACGCACCTTTTTGAGGAGCCGGGCACCCTCGACAAGGTCGTCGATCTCACCGCGCAGTGGTTCAATGCTCATTTTGAAGCGGCCGACACATGATGTCTGCCACACGAGGATGTCATGCTGCCTGTGCACAGGGCCGAAAGCTTTTCTTCGGCGCCATTGTCATCCGCCAGGATCGGCGCAGACGCGCTTGAGAAGAGCCTCCTGTATACGGAAGAGCTCGGTATCGACCTTGGCCGGGGGACCGATGAGGCCTACTTCCGATGGTTTCTCGCGAGCCTGCTGTTCGGGGCTCGCATCAACGAGACGATAGCGAAACACACGTATCGGGCCTTTGTCCGCCACGGATTGACAACGCCACGCCGGATTCTCGGCGCCGGCTGGGATTTCCTCGTCAATCCCGTCATGCGCGAAGGCGGTTACGTCCGCTACGATGGCCGCAAGTCGACGCAGGTCCTGCGGGACTGCGAACGTCTCATGGCCGACTATCGGGGCAGTTTGCGTCGATTGCGCGATGCGGCCGGTGATGCGCGTGAGCTCGAGGCCACGCTGCTCTCGTTCTATGGCGTAGGGCCCGTGACCGTGAACATCTTCCTGCGTGAGTTGCGCCCGTACTGGAAAAATGCCGACCCCGAGCCGCTGCCGGTCGTGAAGAAATTGGCCAGGAAGCTGAAAATCGATCTGGCATCCTATCCCCGCAAGAGCCTCGTCTTCGCCAGAGTGGAAGCCGGCCTGATCCGGATGCGGCACAAGCTCTGATGAGGCCTCAGAGCCTGCCGCGATGAGCGGTGGCCGGGATGGGCGGCGTGCGCTCCCCGCCAAGGCCATGGCAAGAAGGACTGATCAGCCTGCGGGATGCGTCAAGCGCGGTCGTCGGGCCGGCGCATTCGGTTCCGGATCTGCGGTCTTGGCAGACCGCCGGCGCGCATGAACAGCGATGAGGCGAGGCTGCGGTAGCCCTACAGCGGCGCATCGACGGGTGCGATGCCCTGTCAGCCCTTGATGCAGATGAGCGGACGCACGCGCGCAACGCGCCGGGCGAGCCCGGCATGCTCGGCTGCGACTGCTACGGCACCCACATCCTTGTAGGCCGAGGGAGCCTCCTCGGCTACGCCGCGCATGGACGGGCTGCGAATGATGATGCCCTGGGCAGCAAGCTGATCGACGATGGCGCGCCCGCTCCATTGTTTGAGTGCGGCATGGCGCGACAGCGCACGGCCGGCACCATGGCATGCGGAAGAGAACGCCTTCTCCTCGCTCGTCGCGGCGCCCACCAGAATATACGAGCCCGTTCCCATGCTGCCGCCGATAAGCACCGGCTGGCCCACAGCGCGCAAAGCGTCCGGCAAGCTCTCGTGGCCGGGGCCGAAAGCGCGCGTGGCCCCCTTGCGATGCACGAACAGGTCGCGGGTCTTACCGTCCACGGTGTGACGCTCGACCTTGCAGGTATTGTGGGAGACATCGAAGAGCAGCCGAAGATCGCAATCGGGAAAGAAGTGTCCAAAGACGCGGCGGGCGTAATGGCCTAGGATCTCCCGATTGGCAAGCGCACAGTTTGTGGCGCCGCGCATGGCGCCAAGATAGCGTTGACCCACGTCCGAGTTGATCGGCGCGCAGGCAAGCTCGCGGTCGGGCAGGTCGATGCCGCTCTCCGCCGCGCTGACGACCATCTCCTTGAGGTACTCCGTCCCGATCTGATGCCCGAGCCCGCGCGAGCCGCAGTGAATCGTCACCACGACATCGTCTTGTGCGAGCCCATAAACTTCCGCAACGGCGGCATCATAAATGTGAGCGACCACCTGAACCTCAAGGTAATGGTTCCCCGAGCCGAGCGTTCCCATCTCGCGGCGCTGGCGATCCTTGGCACGCTCCGAGATGTACTCGGGCCGTGCCCCTGACATCCGGCCCGCCTCCTCAATCCGCTCCAAGTCCCGCGTTTCACCCCAGCCCCGCTCAATGGCCCACTGCGCACCGCCCGCCAGCATGGCGTCCATCTCGACGGGACTGAGCGTGATGGACCCCCTACTGCCGAGCCCGGCCGGGATCTGCTCGAACAGCGAATCCGCAAGCGATCTCTGCACCGGCAGAATGTCGGCGACGGAAAGGCCCGTCAGCATCGTGCGGACGCCGCAGGAGATGTCGAACCCGACGCCGCCAGCAGATATGACGCCGCCTTCGTCGGGATCAAAAGCCGCAACGCCGCCGATCGGGAAACCGTAGCCCCAGTGCGCATCCGGCATGGCGTAGGACGCCTTCACGATGCCCGGTAGCATCGCCACGTTCGATGCCTGCTCGTAGACCTTGTCATCCATATCGCGGATGAGGTTTTCATCCGCATAGATGATGGCCGGCACGCGCATCGCCCCGAAGGGCTCGATGCGCCATGTGGTCGGGTCTACCTGGGTAAAGCGCGCCGGATCCATTGCCCGATCCTTTCAAACATCAACAATGCAAGCGGCCGACCACGTTCCATCCGGCTCCCTGGCGACCTTCAACTGGGTATATGTCGCGCCTTTCAGCTCACAAGCGGGAGCGTGCCGTTGCACGTCGACCGGCTCGCCCCAAAGCCTTCCGTTCAGCCTTGTACCTTCGATGCGCACCTCAAAACGCCCAAACACAAGGCTCCGAACAGCCATCTCATAGATGATCGCGTTGAGCCATTCGACGAACAGCAGCTCCAGGTCGGGGGCCTCGCACGCGACCTCAACGCATTGCAGCGGCTTTATCTCCGCATCGGTGACCACGGCCGTCATGGCCAATGCGGCCTGCTCGAAGGCCTCGGCAGGCGTCGCGCCGCGCCCGCGCACACCGACGTCGGCATCGTGCGGGAAGTGCTCCCATTTCTGTGCTGGAGCTGGAGCTGGAACAGGAACCTCCATGCACGCAACCCATCTGGCTTCATGCACTTCCTGCGCGAAATGATCACGCAACCGACCGATCCCGGCGCCGGGCGCGGTGAGACGCCATCTCAGGGCCCCCCGCAGCCTCAGCCGGCCGCGCGCGGCGTAACGCGCGCGAAACTTCGCAGGGGCGCAGCGCTGCTAGTCGACCGCACCCCCACGGCGAGCGCCTTACGCCTTCTTGATCTCGATCTTGCGCTCGGCCTTGATGGCTTCCGGCTTCTTGGCGGCCGTCACCGTCAGCACGCCCTTGTCGAACTTGGCTTCGATCTTTGAGTCATCGACGCTCTCCGGGAGCCGGAGCGCGCGCTCGAAGGCCCCATAGCAGCGCTCGGCGAGGTAATAGTTTTCCTTTTTCTCCTCCTTGCTCTGCTTCTTCTCGCCCTTGATCGTAAGCATGCCATTGGCGAAGGTTACGGAGACATCCTTTTCATCGACGCCCGGCAGTTCGGCTTCGACAATGACCGCATCGGTATTTTCCTTGACGTCGAGCTCCGGGATGACGATCGCGCCCTTGCTCTCCCGAAAGAGAGACGGCCAACGTGGGAAGCCATGCTCGAAGCGCTCGAATACCCGGTCGAGCTCGTTGCGCATCGCCGCGAAAACGTCACCGGTACGTGACGGTAAATCTTCCATGGATTTCGCAAGCTCAGTTTTTGCCATCTGAATGCTCCTACTCTTGAACCAGATGCGGGGCAAAAGCGCCCCTCAGACACAAGACTTCCTAGATCGCTCAAGGCGCCAGCACCTTGATCCTCCGCAAACAGCAAGGTGCCCCCAAGCCGTCCCGCGCCTAGCTTCTCGTCATGGTCACGTTGACGCTTCTCAGGGCCACACCCTGAACAGAGATCACGACGGTTTGGCGTGAGCCGCCATAGGTTACGGTCATGGACCCTGAAACGACGCCGCCGGTAATCGACAGGCTGATCCGGCCTCTGCTCATGCGCCCGCGCGCCTCGCCCGAAACATTGAACGTGCGCTCCTCCCACGTTCCGGAAAGCTGATCCCCGCGGAGCGCCAGCAGGCCGCGAACCTCGACGTCGTTGGTTGCACCGCGACACCGTATGGCGAGGCGTAGGCTCCGGTCCGCCTCGGAATAGTATGCCGTGCATCGGATGCTTTCGGACTGGCCGTCCTCATATCTTATCTGGCCGGAGCCAGACCACGCGCCGGTGAGACCCTGGAATGGTGTGGCGGCAAGGGGGAGTGAGGCGGTGCCGATGAGGGCGAGCCATGCCGCGAGGCAGCACGCCACCACAATCTGCTTCAGCCTCTCCATAAGTCGCATGATGGCCTCCCGAAACGCGGGGCGCCGTCAAGAGACGCGGCGCCACAATGGCAAGCGGGTCTTCCATGCGGTCGCGCTCGACTGCGTTCTGCTCACCGCCTTAACGAGCCAACGACGCGCATCCTGCCCAGCTTGAAGAACGATGCTCCTGCGAATTGCCCGTGATCTCGCGGTGCTCGCTATTCGTCGGGTTCGGCGTAGAGCTCGTCAGAACTCAGTATGTCGCAGAGTTGTGACACTGTGCCGGTCATGGCGTGGCCGAGGCGATCGACCACGCTGCCGTTGCCCCGCAGATAGGTGAGCGCGATCTCCAGTTCCTCGGCGGAGGCCCCGCACTCCAGAATTGCCAGCACCGTATTGTCGGTCACTGGCCCGGCGAGACGCCGTATCTCTGCCGATGTCATGGGATGGGCTTTGGGGGCGCCTGGGTCGCGTTCGGGCACGGTGAGACCTCTCGGTTAGAGCCATACTTGTGACGCCCCTGAGGCCGGGCAACATTGACCAGGGTCAAAGCATGGACGCACCGCAGGATGCAGATAATGAATTGAAGCATGTTGTCGTTCAGATGAGGACGCAGTGCCGCCATGCCTCACAAACTTGTGACATTCAGATCCGCTGCCCGTGAGAAGTTGCTGCACGGTGCCACGCAGCTTGCCGACGCCGTTCGGATCACCCTTGGACCAAAATCCAAGTCCGTGCTGATCCAGAAACCATGGGGTGCACCCCTCGTTTGCAATGACGGGGTCACAATTGCCAAAGAATTCGATCTCAAGGATGCAGAGGAGAACCTCGGCGCGCGCATGCTGAGGCAGGCTGCGGAAAAGACAGGCGAGGCCGTTGGCGACGGCACCAGCACGTCCGTCGTTCTCGCGCACGCCATGTTTGCGGATGGCGTACGCAACGTCGTCGCGGGCGCCAGCGCCATCGATCTGAAACGCGGTCTCGAGCGTGGCGCCAAGGCAGCTGTCGCGCGGCTGCGGGAGCTGTCGCGGCCCGTGAAGGAGCGCAAGGAAAAGGCGCAGGTCGCGACCATATCCGCGCACAATGATCCGGTGATCGGCGATCTCGTCGCGGAAGCCATGGAGAAGGTCGGCAATGAGGGTGTGATCACGGTCGAGGAGTCAAAGACCACGGAGACGACGCTTGATGTCGTGGAAGGCATGCAGTTCGACCGGGGCTTCATCTCGCCCTACTTCATCACCAACGCCGAGAAGATGGAAGCGGTCCTGGAGGACGCCCACATTCTCATTTGCGATAGGAAGATCAGCGCGCTCAAGGACATTATTCCTTTGCTCGAGAACGTCGCGAAGGCCGCACGCCCACTTCTCATCGTCTCCGAGGACATGGAAGGCGAAGCGCTCGCGACACTCATCGTGAACCAGCTTCGCGGCACGCTGCGGAGTTGCGCTGTGAAGTCACCGGGCTTCGGCGAGCGCCGCAAGGCGATGCTCCAGGACATCGCGGTGCTGACGGGCGGGCAGGTCATCTCCGAAGAGCTCGGCCTGAGGCTCGAAAGCGCAACGATCGATCAGCTTGGGCGCGCGCAGCGCGTTATCGTGGATAAGGACAGTACCACCATCATCGGTGGCCGCGGCGACCGCAGCGCCATCGATGATCGCGTGCAGCAGATTCGCCACGAGATCGAAAGAACGACCAGCGAGTACGATCTGGAGAAGTTGCGCGAACGTCTGGCGAAGCTGGCCGGCGGCGTGGCGGTCATTCGCGTCGGGGCGCCATCGGAGTCTGAAATGAAGGCTAAGAAGGAGGCGCTGGACGACGCCATCAGCGCGACCAAGGCGGCGGTCAGCGAGGGCATCGTGCCGGGCGGAGGGCTCGCGCTGTTGCGCTGCGTGGAAGCCGTGGCGGTGCAGGAGGCGCTGTGCGAAGGCGACGAGAGAACCGGCGTTCAGATTCTCAAGCGTGCTTTGGGGGCCCCCGCCCGCCAGATCGCCGACAACTCGTCTGTCGACGGCGGCGTCGTGGTTGCGAAGATGCTCGAGAGCAAAGGTAACATCGGTTTTGATGCGGCCAACAACACCTACGTGGACCTTGTCGAAGCTGGCATCATCGACCCCACCAAGGTCGTGCGCATTGCGCTGGAGAATGCCGTATCGGTCGCGGGCATCCTGCTTCTGACCGAAGCGACGATGACGGAAATTCCGGAGCGCAAGAAGGAAGCCGCGCCCGAGCCGGAAATGGCGATGTGACGCCGCTGTCCCGCGTTCATTGGCACCGCAACTGAGGCCACCACGGTCTCCGACGGCGAGGCAGGCCCCTGGCTCGCCAACGACACATCAGGCGTGACGGGCCGCCTGTCGAGGTTCAGATCTCGATCAAGCCACTTCACGTGATGAACGCGCAAATCATTCGACGGGGCTGCACGGTTTGACGTGCGTCAATGTTCGCCTCGATCAGCGCCGCTAATTCTACTCGCGAGTTCCGGTTCCTCCCTGGATCCCTCCCCCGACCGGCGCTCACTGTCAGACCCCCGCATGGGGGTCTTTTCTTTCTGGCGTCATATGGGGTGCCAATCTTGCTCGGCTTGTCTTGCTCGACATGGCCAAAAGGTGCGAGGCTGTGTCCTGCCTTAGGGCCGCTTGCGCCACATCAATCCCTCCTGCTCGGCTACGACGTAGGAATATCCGTCTGGACAAGGGGCCGCGGCCGAGATGAACAAGCAGCCGACTCATGATGAACATTCGCAGATCCGCGCCCTGCTCGGCCTCGACGGGCCGCGTGGCGGCCGCTTCTTTGACCGCAAGCATGTTGTCTGGGGCGGAGTGGTTGCGCTTGTTCTGCTCGCCGTCGTGGTCGTGGTCCTGCGCACCGGGCAGGGAGCCAAGCAGACATATGTCCTGGAGCCAGTGGCCCGAAGCAATCTGACCGTCATTGTCACCGCCACGGGCTCCGTGCAGCCAACCAACAAGATTGACGTCTCGAGCGAGCTGTCAGGGACCGTGCGCAGCGTTTTCGTCGATTTCAACTCGCCGGTGAAGGTCGGTCAGGTTCTGGCGGAGCTGGACACCGACAAACTCAAGGCGACGCTGAACAGCGCGCGCGCCAAGCTTGCCTCGGCAAAGGCCAAGGTCCTCGATGCCGAGGCCACGCTGACGGAGAGGAAGCTCATCTATGAGCGGAAAGCGGCGCTGGTGACGAGCAGCGTCTCTTCCCAGCAGGATCTTGACTCAGCCAAGGCGGCCTACGACCGCGCTGTCGCAGGCGTGGACATTGCCAAGGCGGATGTCGGCATGGCCGAGGCCGATATCGAGCTCAATGAAACGAACCTCATCAAGTCGCGGATCGTCTCACCGATCAACGGCATCGTGTTAAAGCGCAATGTCGATCCCGGTCAGACCGTCGCGTCGACATTCCAGGCGCCGGTGCTGTTCACGATCGCCGAGGATCTCACACAGATGGAGGTCCAGGTCGACGTCGACGAAGCCGACGTCGGCAAGGTCCGGGAGGGGCAGGTGGGCACCTTTCTGGTCGATGCCCATCCTGACCGCAAGTTCCAGGCCCGCATCCGTGAGCTGCGCTATGGCTCTGAGGTTGTGCAGGGCGTCGTTACATACAAGGCCGTTCTGACGACAGACAATTCGGACCTGCTGTTGCGGCCAGGCATGACGGCAACAGCCGAGATCGTCGTACAGCAGGTGACCGGAGCTTTGACGGTGCCAAACGCGGCACTCCGCTATGCCCCTCCCGCGCCGTCGGCGACGGGCCAGAGCGGTGGACTCCTCTATCGCCTGCGCCTGGTGCCCGGGCCGCCGCGCTTCCGTCCAGCGAGCCAGCACGAGGACAGCGGGACCGACCGCCGCGTGTGGATGCTGAAAGATGGCGTGCCGATTTCGGTTGCCGTTGCGGTGGGCGTGTCCGACGGCACGCGCACAGAGATCCTCAAAGGGGATATTCGTGAGGGAGATGGTGTCATCGTAGACAGCAGGACAGCAAGCCCATAGGGGTGAGGTGCTTCCCGAAGATGTCGATCGACACACCCAGGCCGCTGATCGAGTTTTCGGCCGTCACCAAAGTCTACGGGACGGGCGACGCGGCTGTTCATGCTCTGGCCGGTGCGGACCTGAAGATCTACCGGGGAGAGTTCGTCGCCATCATGGGCCCGTCCGGCTCCGGCAAGTCGACGGCCATGAACATCATTGGCTGTCTCGACCAGCCGAGTTCGGGAACATACCTCTTCGAAGGGATCGATGTCGGCGCGCTGCGGCGCGATCAGCGTGCGCTCCTGCGCCGGCATTTTCTCGGCTTTGTATTCCAGGGCTTCAATCTCCTGAGCCGCACCTCGGCTATTGAAAACGTCGAGTTGCCTCTCATCTATCGGGGCCTGCCATTCGAAGAGCGGCGTCAACGCGCTGCCGCAGCCCTCGAACGTGTCGGCCTCAAGGGAAGGGAGGGACATACGGCAAGCCAGCTCTCGGGCGGCCAGCAGCAGCGCGTCGCGATTGCGCGCGCGATCGTCACAAGCCCCTCCGTTCTGCTCGCCGATGAGCCAACGGGCAACCTCGACACCAAGACCAGCCGAGGCATCATGGAACTCCTGACCAGCCTCAACTGTGATCAAGGGATCACCGTGGTTATGGTCACGCACGAGCAGGAAATCGCGGCTTATGCGCGTCGTGTCATCAGCTTCCTTGATGGTCGCATTGCTTCCGACGTGGCGAGCAAGGAGGCTGCCTCGTGATCTATGAGACGATCAAGCTGGCGCTGCTGGCCATTCTTCGCAATGCGCTGCGGTCGTTCCTGACCATGCTCGGCATCGTGATTGGCGTTGGCGCCGTGATCGCCATGGTGACGATCGGCACCGGTACGACCGTCAAGGTGGCAGCGGACCTTTCGAAGCTCGGCAGCAACCTGCTGGTGATCCGACCTGGACAGTTCGGACCCGGAAGGGCCAGCACAGAGGCCAAGCCCTTCAATATACGTGATGTCGAAGCCCTGAAAGCGCAGTTGCCCGGGATACGCGCTGTGGCGCCAGCCAGCCAGAAGTCCGCGACCATCATCTACGGGACGGAGAACCGCAACTCGCTGGTGACGGGGACCGAGAACGGCTACTTCATCGCGCAGAACTGGCAGCTGTCCGCCGGACGGCGCTTCCTCGAGGGCGAGCTCCGCAGTGGCCGCGCGGCCTGTATCATTGGCACCACCGTGCGGGATAAGTTGTTCGGCGGCAACGATCCCATCGGCCGCAGCATCCGGGTCAACAGGATCACCTGCGAGGTCATCGGCCTGCTGGCGTCCAAGGGTCAGTCGAGCTTCGGCGCCGACCAGGACGACGTTGTCATCGTGCCGCTGCGCATGTTCCAGCGCCGCATCGCCGGCACGACCGATGTCTCAACCATCTGGGTGTCGGCCGAGGACCAGACAGATACCGCCAAGATTCAGGTCGATATCGAGCGCCTCCTGCGGGAGCGTCGCAACATCACGGCCGGCAAGGTCGATGATTTCTCGGTCCACGACATGAAGCAGATTGCCGAGACCCTGACGGCCACGACCACCGTCCTGACGGGTCTCTTAGGTGCGGTCGCCGGTGTCAGCCTGCTGGTTGGCGGCATAGGCATCATGAATATCATGCTCGTCTCGGTGACCGAACGTACGCGCGAGATCGGCATCCGCCTGGCGATCGGCGCTCTGGAGGGCCAGGTCCTGATGCAGTTTCTCGTCGAGGCGATTGTGCTCTCGGGCCTCGGGGGCGTTGTCGGCATCGGCCTCGGCCTGCTCATGGCTGGCCTCGCGACCCGGGCGCTTGATGTCCCGTTCGTGTTCGATCCGACGATCGTGGTCATCGCCTTCGCATTTTCCGCGATGGTCGGCGTCGTGTTCGGCTTCTTCCCGGCGCGTCGTGCCGCCCGACTCGATCCCATTGAGGCGCTACGCCACGAATGACGTGCCTGCTGGTTGTTTGGTCTCATTCGTCTCTATCACTTGCGGCGCGATGAACTCGCCATCATGACGGGTCGTGTCACTGCGTGCCCGCGAGCCAATCGCGATCGCTGCGCCATACTCACGCCGTCTTGCGGTGCAACAAGCAACCCAACACACGGGGTGGCACCAGATAAGTAGGGAGGAATGGATGACGGCTCCATTCCAACGAGTGCGATGCTCAAGCGATGGAGACGAACGCCAGCTTCGTGATCGCTTGTAGGAGGACCCGTCGCACCCATGGCCGTACCTCGCCGTACGACAGACGTCGGCACCGTCATCATCCACGCCGCACTCGTCTTGTCGTTTCTGATCGTCGTCGGTACTGGATTGAGGATCGCGACGGACAACCCCACAACGGAATGGCTGATCGCTCTCGATCCGATCCTGCCCACAGAGAATCTTTGGTACCGTCACCTCTTGTCAGGTTTGGTCTTCATGTGCGCCTTCGCGGCCCATGCCATCTATGTGCGTCAAGCGCGTCTTCGGTCCCGCACGAGACTGGATCGCGCGCGCATCTTGACGATGCTGAGGCGGGGGCCACAGCGATGGGCCGCGATCAACACCCTTATGTTCAAGGTTCTCCTTTGGTCGTCCGTCGTGGAGATCATGACTGGTTGCATCATGTTTCTTGCGCCGAACGGGGCGCTACTCGCGATACACCTCGCCACCACCTTTGTGGTCATCACGGCGGTGGTCGGTCATGTCGCCCTGCATGCAGCCCACGGCGGTCTGGCTCAGCTTCTGCGCATCGTGCGTCCGGCGCGGCTGGAGATCGCACCGCCGCCTCCCGATCTCGCCGAACTCTTGGCCGAGCAGCTGGCAAAGCAGGCCCCGCCGCAGCAGGAGATGACGGCGGCGGCGCCGTTCGTCACGGCAACAGCGGCCGAGCCCGAACTCGCGGGAACAGCCGACGGGGCAGATGGAGAGGCGCTGGGTTCGGCGGTCGACGCCTCGCGCGTCGTGAAGCTGCGCGCCCATCCTTTGGCCACGGCGTTGACGGTCGCAATGATCGTGGCATTTCTCGGGCTGGGGGCCGAGCATCGTAGCCGCGAGATGCTGAGCATCCGCGAAATCGACGTTGCCATGCGCCCTACGCTCGACGGGGATTTGTCAGATCCCGCCTGGGCCCGCGCAACGCCCGTGTCTGTTCTGACCACACATGGTGGGGACTTTGGCGGCACGCATCAATCGCGCGTCGAGATCAGAGCCGTTCATGACGGCACATATGCCTATTTTGCATTCGTCTGGGAGGACCCAACCCGCTCGCTCAGACATCAACCGCTCGTGAAGCGTGCCGGCCGCTGGCACATAGCAGCGAGCAGCGGACAGCTTGCGAACGAAGAGCACTACAATGAGGACAAGTTCTCGGTCCTGCTGACGCGCCCAGGCCGGCCACTCATTGGCGGAGCCATTCATCTCGCGCACAAGCCGTTGTCGAACCGGCCGCCCAGTGCTACGGGGCGCGGATTGCACTACACGCCTGACGGGAGCATCGCCGACATATGGCTATGGAGAGCGTCGCACGGTGGTGTGGTCGGTCATATCGACAATTGCCATTTTGGTGGTCCGGCACCCGTCGACGAGGTCCCGGACGATGGGATGCAATCCTATGCGGGCGGGTTCGCGGTCGATCCGGGACCGCCGGCCTATCAATGGAACGTGAACCTGTCGGATGCGGCGGGCGTGCTGCCGCGCCGTCTTCCCCGGGACCTCGCGCAGATGGCCGCGGCGCTCGGCCGCATCAGCAACGATCCGGGTGAGAGCGACAGCAAAGACGCCCGCTGGTGGATGACGGAGGCCGAGACGGTCCCCTATACGCCCGAGCGTGATGCGGACATTCCCGACGGCACGATCATTCCAAGCATCATCGTGCCCGATGACCTTGAGATGACCACGGCAAGCATACGCGGCGTGGCGCGCTGGGCTGCGGGGCGCTGGAGCCTCGAGGTGATGCGGCGGCTCTACACCGGCAGCGCCTATGATGTGCCGATCAAGAGCGGGACCATGCTTTGGGTCGCAGCATTCGACCACGCCGAGAAACGCCACACCCGGCATCTGCGCCCATTCATTCTGGAGGTCGATTGATGGCGAAACTGCACAAGGTGACACTTGGCAAGCAGATCTTCCACGCCCGATCCGGGCAGAACCTTTTCGAAGCGGCGATCGCGAACGGCGTCGAGTTTCCCTACGACTGCCGTGCGGGCCGCTGCGGTACCTGCCTGACACGGGTGCGGGCCGGGATCACGCTTGGCGGCCAAACGGATCAGCCGGGTCTCATCCATGCCTGCCAGGCCATGGTGTTCTCAGAACTGGCGCTCGAGGTGGAGCATCGCCCGCCCGTCCTCTTGATGCGCGGCGAGGTCGTCCGCATCGTCGAAGTGGCGGATGACATCGCTGAGGTCACGATCGCCTCGGAGCAGCCGCTCGATGCGCTGCCCGGTCAGTACTGCAAGTTCAAGTTCCGCGGCTATCCGGCGCGCTGCTTCAGTCCGACGCTTCCGCTGAGTGCGATTCGCAGCGATGGGCTGATACGTCTCAACATCAAGCGGGTCAGCGGCGGGCGCGTCACCCCGAACATCGGGGGATCGATCAACGTTGGGCACAAAGTATCGATCGAGGGCCCCTTCGGGAGCGCCTACCTGAGGCCGGGTCTCGGCAATCGGCTGGTGCTCGTCGGGAGTGGGACGGGGTTCGCACCGATCTGGGCCGTGGCGTCGGCAGCGCTGCGGGAGAACGAGATGCGTCCGATGGTTCTCATCGCCGCCAGCCGAGAGGCAAGAGCGTTCTACATGGGGCCGTCTCTGAGCGCGGCGGCGCGCTACGCCAAAGTGTCTGCTCTCGGGTGCATCGACGATCTCACGGCTTCGCAAGGCTTGCTCCGCGCCGGAAAGCCGCTCGATCACCTGCCGAGGTTGACGCCCGAAGACATCGTCTATGCTGCCGGCGCCCCATCGCTCGTCCAGGCTGTCGGCGCTGCAGCTCGCAAGGTCGGCGCAATGTTCTACTCCGATCCCTTCGAATCGGACGTGCCTGCGTCACCAAGTTGGACGGCGCGCGCGAAAGCATGGCTGCTCCACTCCGCGTGATGCGCAGGCATCCTGGCTCCGCTGCTGATTTTCTCGATCGATAATCGCGGCCACCCTCCTCTGGCTTGACCGGCATCAACGCGTCGCCCGCGTGCAGGAGGATCAATTGTCCTGGGCTCCATCGCACGGCGCGGACCGGGGAACCGGGGCCGCGCCCGTATTTCTTGATGCGCCCAACCTGAGCCAAACCACGGCCATCATGCCGGGCGAGGGGCTGCGCATAAGCGCGCCAAGCTACGATGAGGGACGCCGAGATGGGACCTGAGATCATCCGCAAGCAAGGAACCGACGTCGCGTCATCCCCCCTCGCGACCGGATGGGATGCCGCCAGGGCGCGCCTCGACGGGCTGCCTAATGGTGGGCTGAATATCGCCCATGAGGCAGTCGACCGTCATGTCCTGGCCGGACGCGGGACAGACTTGGCAATCGTCTGGCTGGGGCGGGATGGCGCGCGCCGCGAGATCAGCTACGCGGAGCTAGCGGCTGACGCGGCTCGCTTCGCCAATCTGCTGGCTGGTCACGGCATGGGGCGCGGTGATCGCCTCTTCTTGCTTGCAGGTCGAGTGCCCGAGCTTTACGTCGCCGCCCTCGGAGCGTTCAAGGCGGGGCTCGTCGTGAGCCCGCTCTTTGCTGCCTTCGGTCCCGAGCCCGTCCGGTCACGCATGGAGATCGGCCGCGCCAGTGTGTTGGTGACAACCGAGCAGCATTACCTGCGCAAGGTCGCGGAGTGGCGCTCGGAGCTGCCGTCACTGAAACTGGTATTGATCATCGGAGACGGTGCGCCGAGCGATTGCATCGCTCTGGGGCCGGCGATGAGAAACGCGGCAGATCGCTTCGAGACCGTGGCGACCGATCCCGAGGATATGGCCCTGATCCACTTCACCTCCGGTACGACGGGAAAACCGAAGGGCGTCGTGCATGTGCATGGCGCAGTGGTGGCGCATGTCGAGACGGGGCGACTTGCGCTCGACCTTCGTCCTGGCGACATCTACTGGTGCACAGCCGATCCCGGCTGGGTGACGGGCATGAGCTATGGCATCATCGCGCCGTTGGCCAGTCGGGTGACCATGGTGGTTGACGAGGCCGAGTTCGATGTCGATCGCTGGTACGCGATCCTCGAGCGCGAGGCCGTCAACGTCTGGTACACTGCGCCAACCGCAATCCGCATGCTGATGCGTGCCGGAGCGGAGGCAGCGAAGGGACATGACTTTTCCGCCCTGCGCTTTTTGGCAAGCGTCGGGGAGCCCTTGAATGCCGAATGCGTGATCTGGGGTCACGAGACATTCGGGAAGCCCTTCCACGACAACTGGTGGCAGACGGAAACCGGCGGCATCATGATTGGCAACACGGCAGCCATGGACATCAAGCCGGGCTCGATGGGCAAGCCCATGCCGGGCATCGTTGCCGGGATCGTCGAGCGAGAAGGCCAGACCGTGCGCGAGCTTGGCGACGGCGAGATCGGCGAGCTCGCGCTTCGCCCCGGCTGGCCATCCATGATGCGCGCCTATCTAGATGAAGAGGAGCGATACAAGAAATGCTTCGCGGACGGCTGGTACCTGACCGGCGACCTCGCAATGCGGGATGCTGACGGGTACTACTGGTTTGTTGGCCGCGCCGATGACCTGATCAAGAGCGCGGGCCATCTGATCGGGCCTTTCGAGGTCGAAAGTGCGCTCATCGAGCACCCGGCCGTCGCCGAGGCCGCCGTCATCGGCGTGCCGGATGAGACTGCAGGCGAGGTCGTCAAGGCCTTCGTGACATTGAATTCCGGCTATGCCGCCGACGCGACGCTGGAACGGGAAATCAGGGGCCATGCCCGCAAGCGACTGGGCCCCGCAGTCGCGCCGCGCGAGATCGTCTTTCGCGACAGCCTGCCGCGTACCCGGTCTGGGAAGATCATGCGCCGGCTCTTGCGGGCGCGTGAGCTCGGCCTGCCGGAGGGTGACCTTTCGACGTTGGAGGGAGACGCGAAATGATCGCCAAAGCGAAGCTGACCCATGCGCATGTATGCGACCTGCTTCGCGGCATGATCCGCATCCGACGCTTCGAGGAGAAGTGCTACGAGCTCTACACCCAGGAGAAGATCCGCGGTTTTCTGCACCTCTATGACGGAGAGGAGGCCGTCGCCGTTGGCGTCGCGTCGGCCTTGGAGGAGCGTGACCGAGTGGTGTCCACCTATCGCGAGCACGGTCATGCGCTGGCCCGCGGAATGAGCATGGAATCGGCGTTGACCGAACTGTACGGCAAGGCCACTGGCTGTGCTGGCGGGCGTGGCGGCTCGATGCATTTCTTCAGCGCAGAGGCGAATATCTACGGCGGCAACGCGATCGTCGGCGGCGGCCTGCCGCTGGCGGTGGGGCTGGCGCTCGGCGACAAGATGCAGGCGCAGGACCGCATCACCGTCTGCTACTTCGGCGACGGGGCGCTGGCGGAAGGCGAGTTCCACGAATCCATGAACCTCGCAGCGCTCTGGAGCCTGCCGGTATTGTTCGTGCTGGAGAACAACCTCTACGCCATGGGCACAGCGGTGGCGCGGGTGCAGGCCAACACGGATTTCGTCACCCGCGCGGCCAGCTACGGTATGCATGCGGAATCCGTCGACGGCAACGATGTGGTCGCGGTCGAGGCCGCCGCGCGCCGCTGTGTTGAGGTCATGCGCGCCGATCCGCGCCCGCACTTCCTGGAATGCCGAACCTATCGCACGCGTCCGCATTCGATGTTCGATGCCGAGAAATACCGCGACAAGGCCGAGGTCGCGGAATGGCGTAAGAAAGGGCCGATCGTTCGCTTCCAGGCTTGGCTTCTGGAGAATGGACTGATCCGGCAACAGGAGATCGACGACATCGAGGCCGAGGTCGAGACGCAGCTGAGGAATGCGGAGGCGGCATCCGAGCAAGCGCCTTGGGAGCCGGTCGAGCAGCTGACCCGCCATGTTGTGGCCGATAAGCGTCCTCCCCCGCCAGAGCCCATTCCGCCTGGCAGGTTGGTGGAAACCACGTACCGGGAAGCCTGTCGCGCCGCGATCATCGACGCCATGCTGCGCGACGAGCGGGTTTTCCTGATGGGAGAGGACGTTGGTGCCTACGGCGGCTGCTATGCCGTGTCCATGGGGCTTCTGGCTGAGTTCGGGCCCGAGCGCGTTCGCGACACGCCGCTATCGGAATCGGGTTTCACCGGTGCCGGGATTGGCGCAGCTATGGTCGGAATGCGTCCGATTGTCGAGATTATGACCGTCAACTTCTCGCTGCTGGCACTGGATCAGATCCTGAACACCGCGGCGACAGTGCGGCACATGTCGGGTGGCCAGTTCGGCGTTCCGCTCGTGATCCGCATGGCGACCGGCGCGGGGCGGCAGCTCGCGGCGCAGCACTCGCACAGCCTTGAGAATTACTACGCTCATATTCCGGGCCTGCGCGTCGTCGCCCCCGCCACTGTCGAGGATGCGCGCGGAATGCTCTGGACGGCCCTGCAGGAGCCCGATCCGGTGATAATCTTCGAGCACGTGATGCTCTACAATCGCACTGGACTGCTCGCGGACAACGCTGGAGCGGTCGACATCGACCGTGCTGCCATCCGGCGCCAGGGACGCGATCTGACATTGATCACCTATGGCGGCTCGCTCTGGAAGGCGCTGGAGGCTGCTGAAACGCTCGCGTCGGCGGGCATCGAGGCTGAAGTAATCGATCTGCGCACGCTAAGACCCCTCGATGATGAGACGATCACGGCCTCTGTCGCCCGCACGCGTCGCGCGATCATCGTCGATGAAGGCTGGCGCACCGGCTCGCTGGCCGGCGAGATC
Organism: Hyphomicrobiaceae bacterium; assembly: GCA_046293075.1. Lineage (GTDB taxonomy): Bacteria > Pseudomonadota > Alphaproteobacteria > Rhizobiales > Hyphomicrobiaceae. Next base: position 29,789 of record JBKBPL010000029.1, read on the forward strand.
TCAGCGCGGATCATGGAAACTGCCTTCTGGAATCTCGATGCCCCGGTAGGGCGGGTCTGCTCGGCCGAGGTGCCTGTGCCGTACGCCAAGCACCTCGAGGACGCCGCCCTGCCGCAAGTGTCGGGGATTGTCGCCGCCGCGAAGGCGCTCATGGGGAGGCCGTGATGGGTCTGTTCCTGATGCCCTCGCTCGGAGCCGACATGGAGGCAGGAAAGCTGGTCGAGTGGCTTGTCGCGCCCGGCAGCAAGGTGAAGCGTGGCGATATCGTCGCTGTCGTCGAAACACAAAAAGGCGCCATCGAGATCGAGATCTTCGAGCCGGGCACCGTGGTCGAACTGCTCGCAGCGCCGGACCAGGTGCTCCCCGTGGGCGCGCCACTGGCCCGCATTAGGGCGCCCGGCGAAGCCGAGGCGGAGGCCGGCCCCGCGGTCGCACCCGCGATGCCGAGAGCGCGGCTACCGGAGGCTGTCCCGCAAGGGCTTGTGCAAGCTGCACCATCGAGGCCGGTCCCCGCTCTCGCGGTCGCTCAAGCGGCGGGGAGGCCGAAGCCATCCTCGCCTGCGGCGCGTCAGCGGGCGGCGGAAGCCGGTCTCGACCTGACGACAGTTGAAGGCAGCGGGCCGGGCGGGGCGGTTCTCCTTTCGGATGTCGAGCGCCATCTTGCCGCTGCGCCATCGCGCGCTGCGCCGGCGCGCCCCCCGCTGCCGTCGAAGGGCAAGGCCGGCATCGACATGGTGGAGATGCGCAAAGCAATCGCAGCGGCCATGACGCGCGCCAAACGAGAGATTCCGCACTATTATCTGTCCCACGAGATCGACCTTCAGACCGCCTGGGATTGGGTCTCCACGCAAAATGCCGTCCGTCCGCCGGATGCGCGGCTGCTGATGGGGGCGCTGTTCGTCAAGGCCACGGCTCTTGCGCTGGACAAGGTGCCACAGCTCAATGGGCGGCATGAGAATGGCGTGTTTACGGCGGCCGAGCACGTCAACGCGGGACTCGCGATCTCGATGCGTGGCGGCGGCCTGATCGCGCCGGCCATCATGGAAGCCGATGAATTGAGCCTTGATAAGGTCATGGACGCCATGCGCGATCTCGTTGCGCGGACCCGAGCAGGACGGCTCCGGAACTCGGAGCTGACCTTGGGGACGATCACCGTTTCCAGCATGGGCGATGGCGGGGTGGACGCGCTGCTCGGCGTGATCTACCCGCCGCAGGTAGCGCTGATCGGCTTCGGCACACCGCGCTTGCGGTCGATGATCGTCGATGGTGCGCTTGCCCCGCGCATGGCCGTCACGGCCACCCTTGCCGCCGATCACCGCGTTAGCGACGGCCGCCATGGCGCGACGCTGCTGAATGAAATCGACCGCCGATTGCAGGAGCCCGAGACGCTATGAATTCCCAGAACCTGCGTACCGCGTTCCTTGAGGAGCTTGCCGCAGTCGCTCCCGACATCGACCCCGCTGCGATTGGCGACGACGACCATTTGCAGAATGACCTGGGGCTCGACTCGATGGACTTCCTTAATCTCGTCACAGCGCTCCACAAGCGCTTCGCGTTGCCCATCCCGGAAACCGACTACCCCCAGCTCGCCACGACCGCGCTGGCCGTGCGCTATCTCTCCAGGTCTATGGGGAAGCAAAGCTAATGCCTCACCTTGGCGTCGTGAACCTTGCCCGTGCTCGCGCCCGCCGTGTGCACGAGCCCGCGCCTCGCATCGACACCAACGTGCGCCTTCATACCGAAATGCCACTGGTTGCCCTTCTTCGACGACGCACCGTCGAGCGCGGAGGAGACCGTCAGGGACATCCTGCTAGGCCAGCGACTTGTGCCGCTCGGCATTTTGAGTACGCTGTCTGGAGCGGTGAGATGGCTTCTGAAAGAATGATGATGTTGGGGCGTTGTGCCCTGGGAGGCGAGAATGCGTGCATCTGACGTGATGACCGTAGGCGCGGCCAGTATCAAGTCGACGGCGCCAATCGAAGAGGCAGCCCGCCTGATGGTTAGATGCCGCATCAGCGGACTGCCGGTGGTCGATGAGGATGGAAATCTCATCGGCATAGTCACGGAGCGGGATCTCCTGCGTCCGAGAAGCGGGGCATCCAGTCAAGAGCGCCCGCAATGGCTCGAGTTCCTGCTCGGCTCGAAGGGTTGGGATGATCGAGCCGGCTCGGCGCAGCTCTTGTCTGTCGCCGACGTGATGACTTCCGACGTCATCACCGCCAGCGAGGACACACCAATTATCGACATCGCCGACACAATGGAGCGTCATGGCATCAAGCGCATACCTGTTGTCCAGGATGGAAAGGTGAAAGGCATTATCAGCCGAGCCGACCTCCTCCGCGGACTTGCTCGACATGCGGAAGAGATGCCTTCGGCGAACGCAGAAGACCGTGAGTTGCGTCAACGTGTGATCCGTGCGCTGTCGCATGACGTTCGTGCTGGCTGGCGCACGATGAATGTTGTGGTGCGTGGAGGATCGGTCGAGTTGCGCGGCGCGCTGATGGACGAGGGTGTGCGCGCTCGCCTCCTTTCAGCGGTGCGCGGCGTAGCGGGCGTTAAGCAGGTTGAGGACCGCCTGATCGTTGTTGATCCGTCGTCGGCAAGTACGTAGTGGCTTCTGCCACACTCATCATGGGCAGCCCGCAGCTCAATACGTGGACCACGGGTTGGCGGCGGAAACAATCTTCGCCGGCTATGAAGGTGTCGTAATTCGCAAGATGAGAGCTGGCGCATGCAGTCCGTGGTGACGCTGACGATCAACCCGGCTCTCGATTTGTCGACGTCGGTACCGTCGGTCACGCCTGTCCACAAGCTGCGCTGCGCTGCTGCGCAGTATGATCCGGGTGGAGGCGGCATTAATGTCGCCCGTGTCATCCGCCGGATGGGAGGGGACGTCACAGCCATTTATCCGATCGGGGGGCCGACTGGAGAGCTTCTTCGTCGCCACGTCGTCAAGGAGGGCATCCAGGGTGTGACCATTCAGGTGGTCAACGACACCCGCATCAGCTTTACCGTCCTCGAAAAGGCAACCGGCGACGAGTACCGCTTCGTCTTGCCGGGGCCTTCGCTTATGGACGAGGAATGGAGAGCGTGCATCGAGGAGCTTGGGCGCCTGCCGGAGCCGCCGGACTATTTGGTCATGAGCGGCAGCTTGTCCCCAAATGTGCCTGACGACTTCTATGCCCGCGTTGGCCGAGCGGCCAAGCAATGGGGTGGCAAAGTCGTGCTCGACTCATCAGGGCCGGCATTGGCAGCCGGACTCGCTGAAGGCATTTACCTCATCAAACCCAACCTGCGCGAGCTTCGCGAGCTAACGGGACAGTCGCTCGACACCGAGACGTCCCGGGTCGAGGTGTGTCGCAGCCTCGTCGAGGCTGGCCGCGCAGAGGCTGTTGCGTTGACTCTTGGCGACCAGGGTGCGCTACTCGTCACGCACGACGTGGCGTTGCGCGCGAATGCCCTCCCGATCGAAGCCGTGAGCAGCGTCGGTGCTGGCGATAGCTTCTTGGGCGCCATGGTTTGGGCTATTGCATCCGGACATAACCTTGATGAGGCATTCCGCTACGGCGTGGCGGCGGGCTCCGCTGCGCTCATGACTCCGGGCACCGAACTGTGCCGGCTTGAGGATGTGAGCGCCCTCTATGGTCAAGTGGCGATTCACGCCATTTGATTTGCACCTGTCGGCCGGCACAGTTCCAGCCGTCGGAGGAACCGGTTACACGAGCGAGGTGAGGCGATGGACGTAACCGAGCATCCGGCTCGCACTTTCCGATTGAGTTCGATTGAGGACTACGAGCCATTCATTGGAGGCGAGAGCGTCGAACGCATTCTTCGCAAAGCCGATCGCCTTCGCGATATGCATGTCGTCAACATCAACTCGACCTACTACGGCGGCGGTGTGGCGGAGCTCCTTTCTTCACTCACGCTGCTGATGAATGCCGCCGGCATCAAGACCGGATGGCGTGTGATCGAGGGGCGGCCGGACTTCTTCAGCGTCACCAAGAAGATGCACAACGCTCTGCAGGGCGCGCAGATAAATCTCACGCCGCTGAAGAAGCAGATCTACGAAGAGGTCATTTACGAGAACGCGGTCAGAATGCACCTCGACCACGACGTCGTGATTGTCCATGACCCTCAGCCACTCCCCATCATTCAGCACTATCGAAAGAGATCTCCCTGGGTCTGGCGATGTCATGTCGATCTCTCGCAACCAAATCCGGAGCTTTGGCAATATCTTGCACCGATGATCGAACGTTATGATGCCGCCGTGGTCTCACTCCCCGAGTACGCCCAGAAGCTGAGCACGCCACAGCAGTTCATCATGCCCGCAATCAATCCGTTCTCGTCGACAAACAAGGAACTGAGCGATACTGAGATCGACGAGCGCCTTGCGCACTACGATATTCCCACCGACTGGCCGCTCGTCGTTCAGGTTTCACGTTTCGACCGCTGGAAAGACCCCCAAGGCGTGATCGAGGCTTTCCGGATCGCGCGCAAGGAGGTCGATTGTACGCTGGTTCTCGTTGGTAACGTCGCGACGGATGATCCGGAGGGGCAAGAGGTCTTCGAGTCATTGTGCGACTGCGCCGAGGAGAGGCTTCGCATTCTCTCGGTGCAGGACTCGGCGCTGGTCAATGCTCTGCAGCGTCGGGCAGCCGTCATCTTGCAGAAATCGATCCGAGAGGGATTCGGACTGACCGTCGCCGAGGCAATGTGGAAGGGCACACCGGTCATCGGCGGCAAAGTTGGCGGCATCCGTCATCAGATCGAAGACGGCGTCAGCGGCTTCCTGGTCGAAAACGTCGAGCAAGCTGCAGAAAGAATTGTTCAGCTGGTCAAGGACCATCAGTTGCGGCACGAGATGGGCGCCTCTGCTCACGAAAGCGTACGTAAGCGCTTTCTGATGTCGCGCCTCATGGAGGATTGGATGGACCTTATTGGCGCATTCGAAACGAGTTTTCGACTCAATTGGAAGTTGGAGACGTCGTCATCTGAGTGACAGCCGTCGCCCGAACTGACGCGGCCCCGTGGCAAGGATCCAATATGAGCGAATTGCGCTATGATCGAATATCAGGAGCATGGGTTATTATTGCCCCAGAGCGCCGCAATCGGCCGCAGCGACGAACCGAGACGACATACGTTCCTCAGTCCAGATCCAGCTTCGATCCCGGCTGTCCATTCTGCCCTGGGAACGAGGCGATGCTTCCAGGCATCCTGGAAGACGTTCCGGCCGAAAGTGCCCCGGGCTGGAAGGTGCGTGTTGTTCCCAACAAGTATCCGGCGCTACACCCGGATGCGGTAGCTGGGCCATCGGATCGATACGGTGACATGGTCATGCCCGGCTTTGGCTATCACGAGATCGTCATTGAGAGCCCACGGCACGATGCTGACCTCGCCGCCATGACCGATGGCGAGATCGAGGTGGTGCTGGCTGCCTATCATCGCCGCTTCGTGTGGCTTTCGGCGCAAGCGCGCATCCAGCGCGTCATTCTGTTTCGCAACTACGGGCCGACCGGGGGCGCGTCGCTGGTACATCCGCACGCTCAGCTCATTGCCGTGGCCATGACACCGCCCGCTCTGGCATCCGCCGCGACGGTCGCGCGTCTGTGGCATGAACGACATGGGCGGTGCGTTCTTTGCGATGAATTGGAGTTGGCGCGGGCCGATGGCCGTCGCGTGGTTGAAGAAGGGAAATTCTTCACGGCGATGGTCCCATTTGCTGCGACGAGGCCATTCGAAGTATGGCTTGTACCAAAGCGGCATCGGGCTTCGTTTACGGAGATCGAGAGGGGCGAACTGGTGGAAATGGCACTATTTCTGAGAAGCGCTCTATGCCGGCTCAAATGCGTGCTTGGTGATGCCCCGTATAATTTCGTCGTGAATTCCGCCGGACCGGCAGAGGCCGGCAGGTCATATCTACATTGGCGCCTGCGTATAGCCCCCGGCCTTACCACCCCAGGCGGCTTCGAGCTTGCGACCGGCATGTCGATCAATCCGTCGAGCCCCGAGGATGACGCGCGTGCTCTTCGTGAGGCTGACAACTATGCGCCACGTTCATGATCGTCCTGGGGTGTTCGAAGCATTGGAGCCCTCTCGAGCCGCTCTGCCGCGGCAACGTGGCGTTTGACGGCAATAAAGCTGTCGGGGCGGAGTGAGATCGAGCGTACGTGCTGCACCGCCTGAGCCCGGTTGACGGCCCAGGATCGCGCCGGATGTCGGGATCGATTTGAACGCATGTTTGAAGGCAGCAATGACATCGGGGAAGCGCATGGAAATCATCAAGCTGTCGTTGATCCATACACGCGCCCTCCGCCGCAACGAGAGCTTTCCTGACCGGCTGGTTATCAGTGACGCAGCCCTGGAGCCGAAGCCTGAGGGGTGATGCTCATCCAGCACGGTGGACATCGAAGCGCTCTCGCGCACTCACGCGAGTTCATTCCTGCGCTGAATTTTTGTGGGGTGAAATGTGGGGTGGGCGCTTTGGGCGTCTCCAGAAGTGCCTTTTGAATCAGCGCATTATGGCCGCTGTTCTGGCGGAGAGGGAGGGATTCGAACCCCCGGTACGGTTACCCGTACTCCGCATTTCGAGTGCGGCGCGATCGACCACTCTGCCACCTCTCCGCAGCCGCATCCGCAGCCTTCGCGAGGCCCCGGTTCGAACGGCGCGCGGAACATATCTTGCGTGTACCCCGAGCGCAAGCGGACCTGCGCCGGAAGGGAGCCCGGTCACTCGAGTTTCAGCGTCGTCTCGGACTGGCCGCGTGCTGAGACCAGCGTGATGCGCACCGTCTTGCCCTTGAGATCGGCGAGATCAGCCCCTTCCGACAGATCGACGACAAAGCTTGCGGTTTCCCCTTGCGGGGCCCCCTCGGGTTTTGCCAGGGGCATCCAGAGGCCAGCGGGCGGGTCCAGGAAAAGATCCGCACCTTCAGCGCCGCCGGGGAAGGCCGCAATGAACCTGATGGCGGGCTTTTCACCATCGAGCGTCATCTGCACGTGCCGCAGGTCAGGATCGGACGGGCGCCGTGCGTTGAGCGGTCGCGGGACGCGGTCGAACGCGCGTGTGAGCGCGTCAGCCACTGCGTGCCTCTCGCTGCCAGGTGGAAGCACCAACTCCAGGCGTGTCTGCACCGGAATGCAGATGTCTTTGCAGACGCCGTACTCGAGCCCGAGCGAAAGCGTGACCTCGCGCCCCGGATCTTGGGGGCGAGCAACGACCGGGAGGACCAGGTGCCCCTTGTAGCCGATGACTTCGCCGTCGCGATCGGAATACCGGGAGGGGGCCGGATAGCGCACCTCGACAGACGCAAGGTTCGACGACGACGACCAGTCAAAAAGTGGGGGCACCCCGGACGACCCGGGATTGCGCCAGTAGGTTTTCCATCCCTCGGCGATCTCGATCTCGATGCCGACCGCGATCGTGCCTGAGGGGCTGTCGGCAGCGGGACCGCCGGCGATGAGGCGCGCGCGTGTACGCGCCTCGCTGTGCCACGGCGAGACAAGGGATGGGGCTTCCGCAGCCGAACTTTGCAGGAGCGGAAACAGCAGCAGCCCGGCAACGGCGATCGGTAGGAAATAATGCACTTCGGCTTCCTCGGGGACGCTCTCGGGCGCGGATCCTAGCGTACGCCCTTGCCATGTGAAGTGACGTTCCGCTCTCGGCGGATCAAGTTTCAGTGCACAGGATCGCGCAGCGCTCCTTCAACGCAAGGCTGATGCCGCAGTGCTGCCGCAATGTAAATGACGGCTTCCCACAGGGCCGTGGAAGGCGGTAATCTTAAAAGATGAACCAGGCACGAAAACGCCGCGTATCGGGGCCGAGCTACCTTAGCGGGCAGCTTCTCGTCGCTATGCCGACGATGGGCGATCGCCGCTTTCGCCGGTCGGTGATCTACATGTGCTCCCACTCGGCGGAGGGAGCGATGGGGCTGATCGTCAACCAGCGCTCCCCCGATATCTCTCTGGGCGACCTCGTTCAGCAACTCGGGCTCGGCGACGGCGGGGCCGATGCCTTCCTTGAGCAGAGTGTGCTGAATGGCGGTCCGGTCTCGACCGAGCGTGGTTTTGTCCTGCACACGAATGACTATTTCGCCGAGGAGGCGACACTCGCCATCGGCGACGGCATCTGCCTGACGGCCACGATCGAGATCCTCAAGGCGATGGCGGCCGGCCAGGGCCCGCGCCGCTCGCTGCTGGCGCTTGGCTATGCAGGCTGGGCGCCGGGGCAACTCGAGGCTGAGATCGGTGCCAACGGCTGGCTGCACTGCCCGGCTGACCGGGATCTCATCTTCGACACGGACCTTGAGCTCAAGTACGTTCGCGCGCTCTCCAAGATCGGCGTCGAACTCTCCCATCTGCATAGCGAGGCGGGGCACGCTTAGGTGCCCACGGTTCCCGCAGCACGCGGCCGGCTCAGCATGGCGATGATGGCCTGCGTCGTGCGCTCGAGGCCGCCCGAGAGGCGCTCAAGCGTCGCGGCCGCGGTGGCAGCGACCGCATCGCGGCTCGATGGCTCCTGGATCCAGTGCAGAATGTGGTGCGCCAGGTCATCGGCGCTGCGGACCTCGATGGCGCCACCGGCAGCGAGCAGCGGCTCGTAGATGTCGAGAAAGCTCGACCTGTATGGCCCAACGAGCACGCTGGCGCCGAGGCGGGCGGCTTCAATGGGGTTCTGCCCGCCACGGTCGACCAGGGATCCCCCGATGAAGGCGATCCGGGCAACCGAATAGAGCGTGCCGAGTTCGCCGATCGTATCCGCAATGTAGATATCGACGTCGGCGCGTGGCAGCTCGTCCCGCGAGCGTACGGCGACCGCATGACCCGCCGCGGCGAGCTCGGCCGCGATCTGGGCGCCGCGATGCGGGTGGCGCGGTGCGATGATCGTGCAAAGTTCGGGCAGCGTCGGCCGCATCAGGCGGTGGGCCTCGGCAATGATCGTCTCCTCACCCGCGTGCGTGCTCGCTGCAACAAAGCGCGGTCGGCCCGCGAGCGCCGCGTTGAGTGACGCCGCGGCGGCTTCGTCGACGGGCAGAAGCGGTGCATCGAGCTTGAGATTGCCAACGGCTGCGGAATTGATGGCGCCGAGCGACGCGAGTGCGCGGGCGAGCTGCTCATTCTGCGCGAGAACGGCGTCGAGGCGGCCAAAGAGGGCCCTGGCGACGTTCGGCTGGCCTTGCCATCGCGCGAGGCTCTTACCCGACATGCGCGCATTGATGAGGGCGAGGCGGATGCCCCGTGCGTGCGCCTCAAGAATGAGATTGGGCCAGATTTCCTGCTCGGTGAGCACCGCGACGGTCGGTCGCCAGTGATCGAGGAAGCGCCGCACGTAGGGGGCTGAGTCGAGCGGCAGGTACTGGTGCAGCGCCCGCGCCGGCAGGCGTTTGGCTGCGACGCCGGCGGAGGTGACAGTGCCGGTCGTGAGCAGGACCGTGAGTTTGGGGCGGGCGGCGAGCAGACGCTCGATGAGAGGAAGCACGGCGTTGGTCTCGCCGACGCTCGCCGCGTGCAACCACAGAAGATCGCCTTCGGGTCGCGCGATGCCCGCGATCCCGTAGCGTTCGGCCTGCCGGGTCCGGTCTTCCTTGCCGCGCTCGGCCCGGCGGCGCAAGAGCAGCCACAATGCCGGCCGGGCGAGCGACATCACCGCGCGGTATGTGCGCAGGGCGAGGGGCAAGGGCTCCCCTCCACCGGCTGCAGCCTGGCTGCTCATGCCGCCATGCCCCTCGGGCCATCGCAAAGTGTCGCACGGGCCGGAGCCGACGGAGCGGGCGCGCGCCAGCTCCGAGATCCGCACCGCGTTCCCCATGGAACAGTGACCTGCAACCGACATTCTCCCAGAACGAGCCGGGTCCGCGGCGGGCCGCCCTCTCCGGCATCCCCGCAGCACGCCGACGCGGCCGGTCCTTTAGACCTTAACGGTATGCCCGTCCGGCGCCATATCGCCGCGCCAGGGCGCCCATCTGTCACCCCGATTGTGTGACGAGGCGCCGGGGCAAGCGCGGCCGCATTTGCCTGTCATCGATACAGGCGATAAGGACGTTCGCCAAGGGGTGCCGGGTGTCGGAGTGCGGAAAAGCCCCTGCAGGGGAGCGAGCTTTCACGCTGCGGCTCGCCGCCGGGCGCAATGAGAGGATTGCTGCGGTTGCCTCATGGGGAAACTGGCTAAAGAGCAGCGGCGACGTCTCCGCAAAGGCATGCGCGCCTGGCAGCTCAGCACGGCGGCCGCGCTGCCGCCATGGTTGGCACGCCGGTTCGCCCCCGCAGTGCACTACCTGGACCTCTGGCTCATGGACTACGGCGCCATTCGCGAGGTCTACGCCAATTTGCACCAGGTGACCGACGGTATCTGGCGTTCAGCGCAGCCGGCGCCGCGTCATCTGCGCGCGGCGGCGCGGCGTGGGGTGCGCCGTGTCATCAATCTGCGCGGCGAGGAGGCGCATGGAGGGTACTGGCTTGAGGAGGCGACCTGTGCTCGATTGGGCCTCGAACTCGTCACGCTGCGATTGAGGTCGCGGGCCGCGCCGTCACATGGCGACATTGCGGCGATGCGTGCCGCGATAGCGGCGATCGATGGGCCGACGCTCATTCACTGCAAGTCCGGCTCCGACCGGACCGGCCTTTTCTGCGCCCTCTACCTCATTTTCCGCGAGGGCATGCCGGTTGTCGACGCGCGGCGCCAGCTTTCTCTGCGCTACGGCCATGTGCGGGTCACCAAGACCGGGATTCTCGATCATCTCTTCGAGCAGTATCTTGACGACCATGCTCGCAGCCCCATCCCGTTCGCGGAATGGCTCGAGACCGTCTATGATCCGGACGCGCTGGCCGCGAGTTTTCAAGCGGAAGGCTGGCCCAGGCGGGCCGTGCGGAGCCTGGGTTTGAGATAACGGGTCCGCGGCGGCCTCCCTCGAAGTGCCGCACCCGAACGCTGGCCCCGACTCGCTGGCCCCGACTCGCTGGCGACGGTCGCTCCCGTCGACGTCGGGTCACGGGCATCGTGCCGGCGCGCCTTCTGCGCCTGCCCGTCTCCGATGTGCCAGGGGCTCCAGGCAGCCTGGGGCCGCTTCACGTTGGCGGCAACCTGCCCGAAGCGTGGTCCGGTGTCCCGCGGATGCGGCAAATCCATGTCATTTCTGCACGTTACGCCGGCGCGTGTCATGCCTCCGCCAGCCCGGAATCCTTCCCCGGCATGGCTTCGGCGTCGCAGCCGCCGGGTTTCGCTTAGCAGTTCTTAAATGGGCCTGTGCCATCTGTCGGGTTTGGGGACCCGGGATGCATTGAGAGGGGAGAGGGATGACGATCGCACAGTCTGGCCTTTTGGCGCTGTCGGAGGCGGGCGCGCTCAGTCATGACGCTCGCGCCGCAAAGGCAGGGTCCATGGACGGGACCGGGGCCCTGCTCGCCGGTGCGAGCGTCGGCCTCGCGATGTTCGACAAGGATTTGCGCCTCCTCGCCTGCAACGAGACCTATCGTGTGCTGCGCGGCCACACCCCGGAGGAACTGGTCGCAGGGGCCCGCCTCGAAGATCTTATCCGACGCGTGCTCGAGCGATTGGATCTGTCGGACGAGCAAATCGCTGAACGCTTGAAGGCGGCCATGAGCCACGTGGTTCCCGGTGGCGAGGACACCTTCCGCTACGTGGGGCCAAGTGCGAAGCTCATCGAGGTGCACCGGGCCTGCCTCCCGAGCGGGACGCTGGTTGAGACCGTGCGCGAGCTCGATGCGTCGGCAAGCGTGACGGACCTCAACGTCCAGTTTGCTCAGATCGCGGCCAACGCCCGCCGGCGCATGAGCCACGCGCTCGACGCCATGGCAGAGGGCTTTGCCCTTTTTGACGCCGCCGGCAAGCTCGTGGTCTTCAATCGCAAGTATGTGCAGTGCCGGGCCGTCATTTCCGATCTCATTGTTCGGGGCGCCACCTACGAGACACTCCTTGCGGAGGAGATCAATCGGGGGGCCTTCGATCTCGCGGGGACGTCTGCCGAGGTTTTCTTCTGCGAGAGCGTCGACCGGCACCGCAATCCGGAAGCTGTGATCGAGGTCCGGCTAACCGATGGCCGCTGGCACCTCATCAACGAGATGCGCACGCCTGATGGGGGCAGCGTTCAGACCCGGTCCGACATCACGGAGATGAAGGAGCGCGAAGCCGATCTTGTCCGCCTGACGCGCGAGCTGCACACGCGCAATGCGATGTTCGACGCCATCCTGGACAACCTGTCTCAAGGTCTTTGTTTGTTCGGACCGGACAAGCGCGTCATCTTCGCCAATGCCCGCTACGCGGAGATTTACGGCTTGAGCCGGGAGTTCGTAAAGCCCGGCACCAGCTTGGCGGAGATCCTGGCGGCACGGGCAGCGACGGGCCTCTACGACTGCGAGGATGGTCGGCAACTCGTCAAGGATGGTGGCGCCACCTTCGGGGAGCGGGTCTCGCAAGTGATGAGGCTGTCCGATGGACGCTCCGTATCGCTCGTGCGTCAGCCGATGCCCGATGGCAGCCTCATCACGACGCATGAAGACGTGACGGAACGCGAGAGACTCAACGAGCGCTTAGCCGTACAGAACATGCAGCTCGAAGCGGTCATGCAGAACATGGTGCAGGGCGTCGCCATGTACGGTGCCGATCAGCGCCTTGTCATCTGCAATCGTCGCTACATCGACATGTACAATCTTTCGCCGGATGTCGTGAAGCCGGGCGTCTCGCTGCGCGATGTCATGATTCACAGCGCCAGCGTCGGCAACTACACCGAAGAGGAGGCGCGCCGCGTGCTGAGCGAGCGAAGCGAGGCCTCCAATTTGACGACGCGCCGCACTTTGAAACAGCATCTGCGCGACGGCCGCGTCATCGCCGTGGTCCGTGAGCCGATGCCGGACGGCGGATCGATGTCCACCTGTCTCGATATCACGGAGATCGAGCGCCACGCCGAGCAGATGCGGGAGCACGCCCGGAAGCTCGAGCGCTCCAACAGAGAGCTCCAGGACTTTGCCTACGTCGCTTCCCACGACCTTCAGGAGCCCCTGCGTAAGATCGAGGCGTTTGGCGACCGGCTGGCGACCCGCTTCGGCAGTAGCCTGCCCGAGGACGGCCGCATGTTCCTTGACCGCATGCAGAATGCCGCCGGGCGGATGCGACGGCTCATTAATGACCTGCTCGACTATTCGCGCGTGACGACGAAGGCAAAGCCGTTCACGCGCGTCGAACTGGGCGAGGTGCTGACGGGCGTGCTTTCCGATCTGCAGATCCGCATCGAGGAATCAGGCGCCGTCATCACGTCTGATGCGCTGCCCGCCATCGATGCCGACGCGACGCAGATGCGCCAACTTCTTCAGAATGTGCTCGCCAATGCGCTCAAGTTCCGCAAGGCTGACGTGAAGCCCGAGATCCGTATCACATGCTCGGTCAGTGAGGTTGGTGCGTCTTTCGGAGCTCGGGGCGCTCGCTTGCGCCTCGAAATTACCGACAACGGGATCGGCTTCGACAACAAGTACAAGGAACAGATTTTCACCATCTTCCAGCGCCTCCACGGGCGCCTGGAGTACGAGGGGACGGGCGTTGGCCTCGCAACCGTGCGCAAGATCGTCGAACGCCACGGGGGCACCATTGACGCCGACGGCCGTCCGGGCATTGGCGCGACGTTCATCATCGATCTGCCGATGCGCCAGCAAGCCGGCGAGGTGACGCTGTCGGCCGCAAGCTGAGAAGACAATTGCGCGGAGCCCGTCTATGGCCGTGCCCGCCACGCCACAGGCGCGGCAAATTGTGCGATGCCGAGGCGTTGCGCGTTGGCGAATATCTTGTGAGAACATAGCAACTTAGATTATGCAGGACGCGCAATGGAGGGGATTCGGCATAGGCGCGGAATGCTTGCGGTTGTCGCGATGGCGGCAGCGCCGCTGGTTGCGTGCACCCTCGCGCCGCCCGCTCGCGCGCAGACGCCGCTGTTCGACGAACTCCGGCTCGGGATCATGGCGCACACGATCGAGCCCGACCATGCCGAGGGCGGTGCGGACGTCAACATTGAGCTGTTGTTCCGCCGCCCTGCCGTTTCCTACGGCAATGCCTTCGCGGATTTCGTGTTGCGGCCCCGCGTGCATGTCGGGGCCTCAATCAATACGATCGGTGATACGAGCCAAATCTATGCTGGCCTCACCTGGGATTTCAAGCTGACCGAGAGGCTTTCGCTCGAGGCCTCGTTTGGCGGGGCGTGGCACGACGGACCGCTCAATGGGGGTGCCCCTGACCTTTACGGGTGCCGCCTGAACTTTCGTGAGTCCGTATCGCTCGGGTATGCCCTCAGCGAGGCTTGGACGGTCTACGGCACGCTCACGCACATGTCGAATGCGGACCTCTGCTCGAACAACAGCGGCCTGACCAGCGCTGGCGTGCGCATCGGCTACAAGCTCAAGTAACTTCTGCCATCGCGGCTTTGCTGACGGCTGGTGCGCCCCAGGTTCAGCTGCGCCGGAGGACGGTTGCGCTCGCCATCGCCGCAATGCCTTCGCGGCGTCCCGTGAAGCCGAGACCCTCGGTGGTCGTTGCCTTCACCGCCACGCGGCCGGAATCGATGCTGAGCATGCGCGCGATCTCGGCGCGCATGGCATTGCGGTGCGGTCCAATGCGCGGCGCCTCGCACAGGATCGTGACGTCCACGTTGCCGATCGCGTACCCCGCGGATTCGACGCGCCGCGCCGCCTCCGTGAGAAAGATCTCCGACCGCGCCCCCTTCCAGCGCACGTCGCTCGGCGGGAAGTGGTGGCCGATGTCGCCGTCGGCGATGGCGCCGAGCAGGGCGTCGGTCAGTGCGTGCAGGCCGACGTCGGCGTCAGAATGTCCCTCGAGCGCGTGCGTATGCGGGACCGAGACCCCGCAGAGCCAGACATGGTCGCCGTCGCCAAAACGGTGGACATCGAAACCCGTGCCATGCCGGATGTCGGTGACCTGCGACATCGTGCGGCCGAACGACTGCTGGGCCAAGGCAAGATCCTCCGCGGTCGTGATTTTGATATTGCGCGCCTCGCCCTCGACAAGGGTGCAGGTGACGCCATGCCACTCGGCAAGGCTCGAATCATCAGTGAACTCGTTGCGCCCGGAAGCCTCGGCTGCGCGGTGCGCAGCCAGGATCTCAGGGTATCGGAAGCCTTGCGGCGTCTCCGCGCGCCACAGACCGGCGCGGTCCACGGTGCCGGTGACATGACCTGAGGCGTCGGCGCGCTTGAGCGTGTCGGCAACGGGAAGCCCCGGCAGCGCACCGGCGGATGTTGCCAGGGCCGCAATCACCCGGTCGATTAGGGCGTGGGTCACGAATGGCCGCGCCGCGTCGTGGATTAGCACGCGCGCAGGATAGTGCTGCAGGAGGGCTTCAAGGCCATTGTGCACGGAGATCTGCCGGCTCGCGCCGCCCACCACGGGTGGCAGCAGCTTGCCGGAGACGCGCTGCGCCGCCGCCTGGTACCGCAGCATGTCGTTCGGATGGATCACCGTCAGCACGTGGTCGATGCCGGCATGGCTGGCAAAGGCCTCGAGTGTCCGCGTCAGCATCGGCACGCCGCCGAGGTCGGCATATTGCTTCGGGCCGGCGGTGCCCTGGGCGCGGCTGCCGCGGCCGGCGGCAACGATGATGGCTATGGTTGACACGGCCCTGCCCTCAAGACGTGTGGGCGTCGAGCGCGTGCGCGCTCGCCGGCAAAGGTTAACCAAGTCGAAATCATGTGCAAACGGTCATAGGCCCGGCCACGGACCTATGCAATGGCAGCGCATTGCAGTGCAATTTCGCACTTGCGAAGGCTGGGTTCCTTCTCTAGTTTGAATAAATATTGGGCAGGTGGTGGAGTTGCTCAAAAATAGGGCAGTCAATGCGCGGACGGCCGGACCCAGCGTGGGGCAAGGAGATTGCGGGTGGCGAGCTCATGCGGCCTCGGCGCGTGCCGGGTCTGCGGATCGGCCCGACGGCGCTTTTGAGCCGGGTTCTGCTCGCCCCGATGTCCGGGGTGTCCGATCTGCCGTTCCGACAGGCGGCGCAACGGTGCGGGGCTGAGTATGTCGTCTCCGAGATGGTTGCCAGCGAGGAGCTTGTGCGCGAGCGGCCGGACGTCCTGCGGCGAACGGCCTTTGCGGGGGCGCGTCCCTTCGTCATGCAACTCGCCGGGCGTGAAGCGCGCTGGATGGCTGAAGGCGCGCGTATTGCCGAAGGGCTTGGCGCCGACATCATCGACATCAACATGGGCTGTCCGGCGCGCGAGGTGACGGGCAAGCTCTCCGGCAGCGCTTTGATGCGTGATCTCGACCATGCCATGGGCTTGATCGAGGCAACGATCGGGGCCGTCCAGATTCCCGTCACGTTGAAGATGCGCATGGGTTGGGATCATATGGAGCTCAACGCGCCCGAGCTCGCGCGGCGTGCCGAGGCGGCAGGCATCGCGCTCGTGACCGTGCACGGGCGCACGCGCTGCCAGTTCTTCAAGGACAAGGCGGATTGGCACTTCATCCGCCGCGTGAAGGAGGCGGTGTCGATACCCGTCATCGTCAATGGCGACATCCGCACGCCGCAGGATGCGCGCGCTGCGCTTGCGGCCTCGGGGGCCGACGGCGTCATGATCGGACGAGGTGCCTACGGCGCGCCCTGGTTGCCGGCGCGGGTCGCCGAATGCCTCGCGACGGGGGCCGATCCGGGCCCGCCGCCGCTCGACGCGCAATGCGAGATGGCCGTTGCCCACGTCGAGGCGATGCTCAGCCACTACGGCGCATGCCTCGGCCTGCGCAACGCGCGCAAGCATATTGGCTGGTATCTTGAAAAAAGTGGCGCCCCGCCCGCCGCCGTGAAGGCGAACCGCCAGCGCCTGTGCACGGAGACCGATCCAGCACGCCTACTCGCGGGCTTGGCCCGCTTCTATGCGTCGGCTCCGCATGTCGAAGGGGCTGCGGCATGAGCACGGAGAGCACGCCCAAACGGCTGTCGACACTGCCGCCCGTCACGACGCGGCGCCACATCGAGCACGATGTCCTGGTTGGCGCGCTTCCCCATCCGATCCTCGTCCTCGCGGCCGATGAGCGCGTCATCTACGCGAATGTCGCCGCCGAGACATTCTTCCAGTCGAGCCAGGCCGTCCTGAAACGCCAGCAGATCAGCTCGATCGTGAGTGACGACTGCCCCCTGATCGCGCTCGCCCGCCAGGTTGCGCGCACCGGCTCGACGGTCAACGAGTACGGTGTGCTTATCTCGACGCCGAAGGTGCAAGCGCCGCGCCTCGTCGATATCTACGGTGGCCCCCTGCCCGATGCGCCCGACCTCGTGCTGCTGATGCTGCAGCAGCGCTCGATGGCGCAGATGATCGAGCGGCAGTTGACGCATCGCGCGGCGGCGCGCTCGGTCTCGGGGCTCGCCGCCGTGCTCGCGCACGAGATCAAGAACCCGCTTTCGGGCATTCGCGGCGCGGCGCAGCTCTTGGAGCCCTCGCTCTCCGATGAGGACCGTGCGCTGGCGCGGCTCATCTGCGCCGAGACCGACCGCATCCGCAATCTAGTCGATCGCATGGAGGTCTTCGGCGACGAGCGGCCGCTCGCCACCGAGCCGGTCAACATTCATGATGTCCTCGACCATGTGAAGCGCATCGCCGAGAGCGGGTTCGCGCGCGGTATACGCATTCAGGAGCAGTACGATCCCTCGCTGCCGCCAATCCCCGGCAATCGGGACAAGCTCGTCCAAGCCTTCCTCAATCTCGTGAAGAACGCTGCTGAGGCGCTCGGCGAAACGCGCGACGGCGGTCGCATCGTGCTCACCACCGCTTTCCGGCCGGGTGTCCGCCTGTCGGTGCCCGGCTCGCAAACGCGGGTCGCGCTGCCGCTCATGATTGAGGTCGAGGACAACGGTCCCGGCATCGCCGAGGCCGTGCGCTCACACCTCTTCGATCCTTTCGTCACCACCAAGCGGACCGGCACCGGATTAGGCCTCGCGCTCGTCGCCAAGATCGTCGGCGATCACGGCGGCATCATCGAGTGCGACAGCGAGCCCCGCAAGACCGTCTTCCGCGTGCTCCTGCCCATGCAGGAGCGCGCGGCCGACCTGACCAAGAGAGGCCCATGATGGCACGCGGAACCATCCTCATTGCCGACGACGATGCGGCCATTCGCACTGTGTTGAACCAGGCGCTGGCGCGGGCGGGCTATTCGCCGCGCGCGACCGGCAATGCCGCGACGCTCTGGCGCTGGGTCTCGCAGGGTGAGGGTGACGTCGTCATCACCGACGTGATCATGCCGGACGAGAACGCCTTCGATCTCATTCCGCGGATCAAGAAGGCGCGGCCCGAGCTGCCGGTCATCGTCATGAGCGCGCAGAACACGCTGATGACGGCGATCACCGCGGCCGAGAAGGGGGCCTATGAGTACCTCCCGAAGCCGTTCGACCTGTCGGAACTCGTCGGCGTGGTCGGTCGCGCACTCGCCGAGCCTGGTCGCAAGCGCGAGCGCACGACGGAAAGCGATAGCGAGGAGCTTCCGCTGATCGGCCGCTCGGCGGCCATGCAGGAGATCTACCGGGTCATCGCGCGCCTCACACAGACCGACCTCACGGTGATGATCACCGGCGAGTCCGGCACCGGCAAGGAGCTTGTCGCCCGTGTTCTCCACGACTTCTCGAAGCGCCGCACGGGCCCCTTCGTCGCGATCAATATGGCGGCAATCCCGCGCGAGCTGATCGAGAGCGAGCTCTTTGGGCACGAGAAGGGCGCGTTCACCGGCGCGCAGGTGCGCACCCAGGGCCGCTTCGAGCAGGCCGAAGGCGGCACGCTCTTCCTCGATGAGATCGGCGACATGCCGCTCGAGGCGCAGACGCGCCTCCTGCGCGTGCTGCAGGAGGGCGAATACACCACCGTCGGCGGCCGCACGCCGATCAAGACCAACGTCCGCATCATCGCCGCGACGCACCGCGATCTGCGCCAGCAGATGCAGCAGGGCGCCTTCCGCGAAGATCTCTACTACCGTCTCAATGTTGTGCCGGTGCGCCTGCCGCCGCTGCGCGAGCGCGCCGAGGACATCGGCGATCTCGCTCGCCACTTCCTGCGCATTGCGGCGCGCGAAGGGCTCGGTCAGAAGACGCTGGCCCCCGGGGCGCTCGACCGTCTGCGCAAGCATTCCTGGCCCGGCAATGTGCGCGAGCTCGAGAACCTCGTCCGCCGCCTCGCCGCCCTCTACTCGCAGGACACCATCACTGCGGAGATCATCGACGGCGAGCTCGCCGAGCTGGCGCCGGCGGCGCACGAGGCGGACACGACGCCCGATACCTCGCGCGGGCTCTCCGAGCTGGTCGAGGGCTACCTCGCGCGTCATTTCGCCGGTTTCGGTAAGGATCTCCCGCCGCCAGGTCTCTATCGGCGCATCCTGCGTCAGGTCGAGATGCCCCTGATTACGGCGGCGCTGGCGGCGACGCGCGGTAACCAGATTCGGGCGGCCGAGCTGCTCGGCCTCAACCGCAACACGTTGCGTGAGAAGATCCAGAGCCTCGATATCCAGGTCTTCAAGGGCCCGCAGGGCTAGGTTCTGTTGACATTTGGGGATTCCCCCTGCCTCGCAATTGTGATTCAAGATCGCAACTGAGGGAGGGCGATCTTGATTCGGCGGGAACTTACGGACGCGCAGTGGGCGCGCATTGAG